>CAUWDA010000019.1:0-46502 GCA_963557075.1 uncultured Flavonifractor sp.
GATGACCGACAAAACAGCCCGTCTATTTCACGACAGAACAGGCCGTCTGCGACACCTTTTCCTTATTGGGTATCAGCATAACATACGCTGAACTGATTTTTCCTTCAACATAGCTATATTCCAAGCCCCCTTGAAAGCTTCTCATGCTAATCACAAAGTCGCCAATTCCCACATGCTTCAGAATATCCGAACCTGTCACAACCACAGTAAGACGACGGCCCTCTCTTTTCATAAACTCATCTTGAGAGATAATTCCGTATTTCTGAGAGGATGTCAGCTGAATATCGTTTGGAAACGCTTTGTCTTTTCTTTGGGCAAACAGTTTCTTGCTGTAAACCATGTTCCAATGTTCTGGGATTTGTGGAATCCAGGTAGCACCACTATCTTTGTATTGGACATTAGGATTGATTCCCTGCGTTGCAGCACGGTCAATGATCGTCTGTCGTCTTTCTTGCAACAGTTTGATCTGTTTTTGATATCCATGAATTAAGTGGTTAATGTTTGAGACCTGCCAGTCCAAATATTGAACAATTTTCTCTTGCTCCTTATGAGGAGGAACAGGAATAACAAGTTGCTTAAAACTATAAAAATCAGAGTCCCATTGTCCAACTCTAATCCCATAAGAAATTCTGTTATAATATGTTTTTATAAGCGGGGAACGAAGAAAAAGGTTCAAAAATTGTAAATCCCCATCAAAGTTACAGTGTGCAACTATATAAGCCGGACTAACAAAACCTTCATACCGTGATATTCCCAATGATCCTTGCCATAACTTCATTTTATTTATAACAAGATCATTCTTATGAACCACTTTATATTTTGAAGTGTTTTCACTCTCTACATTTTTGTTATCAGTTCTTGACGATTTCGGTATTACACCAAACTCTCGATACACAGATAAAAGTTCAAGATCTGTTCTATTCTCTTTTCTCTCATCTGATAAATAAAAAAGGCCTCTTAAAGATATTTCCTGCCAATGCTTCGGTATTGTAGGCAGCCAATCATATAAATACTCTTTATATTCCTCATACTTCTTCATAATCAGCCTCCTAAGATTTCATTCAGAAGGCCATCGGTTTCATGCTCGATTGCAAGGATGTCCTGCCTGATTTCTTCCAAGGTGCGAAGTTGTACCGGCTGATAGAAATACTTTGTAAAGGATAGTTCATAGCCAATCTTTTCAGAACCCGGCTTAATAAACACATCCGGTGCATACGGTCTGACCTCATTTTCAATAAAGGCTTCGATACCACCCTCATAAGTGAATGGAATAATCTCCTTTTCGCTGTTTGGCTTTACAGGTTTGCCTTTCTTATCCAGAATTGGCTTTCCGCTTTCATCATATTGAGGGGTGTACACAGGTACTTCCCAATAACCAAACTCATAGGTATCAAATACTTTGCTGTAACGTTCATCGGCCTGATCAAAAGCCATATATAATTCCAGAATATGATCCCTGATAGCTTTGTCAACCTCACAGTTCTTTTCGCCCAGATTCTTACGCAGAGGTTTTTTGAAGGAGGTGGCATCAATCAGCTGTACTTTACCCTTGCGCCGCTCCTCCTTTTTATTAGCAAGAACCCAGATGTATGTACTAATTCCGGTGTTATAGAACATCTTTTCCGGAACAGCAACAATTGCTTCCAACAAATCCTGTTCCAGAATGTACTGACGCAAATTGGACGGCCCTTGACCAGCTTTTCCGGTAAAGAGAGATGAGCCGTTGTGAACCTCAACAATACGGCTGCCTAACACGGTGTCCCTTTTCATTTTGCTGATATTATTGGCAAGGAACAACATCTGTGGATCGCTGATATCCGGAATCAAAGAGAAGTCTTCACCCTTGTAATTCACACGGAAACGAGTATCTGTGATATCGTCTTTTTTGATGTCACCCCATGCTTTCAGATCCGTTTTCCAAGGAGTTCCAAAGGGAGGATTGGAGAGCATAAAGTCAAAGGACTCTCCGGCAAAACCATCGTTAGAGATAGTAGAACCAAAGAAAATATTATTTGCCTGCGTATAATCTCTGGTTCGTTCAATGCGAAATACGGCCATTGACCTCACTCCTTCCAAATTTCTCAGGGTATGAAAAAAGCCACAATCCTGTAAAAAGAATTGTGGCAGTCAGCTGTTTTGTTCACTTTTTCTGCGCCGGTAGGGGCGCTTGGGACTGGGCGGTTTGTCCAACAGGTCATCTCCCTGAGAGAATGGCAGAGTTTGCAGAACACGGTCAATCTCCATAGATTCCATATGGGAATATTGTCCCTTTACCGTGTCCAGATACTGCCGCAGGATGGTCTCGCGGCTCATGGCGTTCACCAGAGAAACCTCCATACCAGAGAGCTGGATGTCCGCAGGCATCAGGTCAACGCCTTCCGGGTGGTGCAGGATACCCTCGCTGGGTCGCAGTGGCTCGTCCATCAGGATGCGGCCCATCGCGTCGGACAGGGTAAAGGGCAGCTTGTCCGGCTGAGGGTGGCCCAGGCTGATGGTCAGGCTGCCTTGCGGGTCTCCGTCGATCAGCAGCACCTTTCGTCCGGCCTGTGCCAGCCCGATCCCCAGGTTGGCACAAGTTGTTGTCTTGCCAACGCCGCCTTTCTGGTTGGCGATGGCGATAATTTGCGTGTTCACTTTGCAATCACCTCGTTTCTGGAATAAAAAAAGGGAGAATGTGACATAAATCAACATTCTCCCTGAGAAACGATATGCGATTGTATTGCTGCTTGTCTTATTTGTGTTCAGCTTTTGGGGAGCCATCCCGCCGCAAACCCGCATGAATACTGGATTTCTGCTTGTTTGTCTTTCCCTTTCCCGAATAACCTCTGTTCAATGAATGGTTCGCAAAGGATACCAGCCGCAAGGTAAAAACGGCACTCCGTGCCAAATTTGCCGCAGGAGAACGAACCTTTTCCTATGCCCCGCTGGGATACATCCGCCATCCCGAAGTCAAAAACACTTTGGCCATAGACGAAGAAACCCGCTGGATCATCGAGAAAATCTTTGACCTTGCGTTTCATGGGGCGGGTGCAGCGAAGATCACCAAGACCCTGATTGCAGAGAAAGTCCCGACTGCGGGTTGGCTCAATTATCAGCGGTATGGAACTTTCGCCAATATCTATGCCAATGCGCCGGAAGAAAAATCCTATGCCTGGACGATTGCTCAGGTGAAAAGTATTCTGCAAGATGAAACCTACATCGGCAACAGCGTACACAATAAGCAGACCAATATCTCTTATAAAAACAAGAAAAAGGTGCGCAAGCCGAAAGAAGAATGGATTCGGGTGGAAAATACCCATGAGGCCATCATCAGCCGGGATGTGTTTGAGCAGGTGCAGAAGCAGATCGCCAGCCGCCGGCGTCAGCAGAAGGATGCCACAACGCAGATTTTCGCCGGTCTTGTAAAATGTGCAGATTGTGGCTGGTCTATGCGCTTCGGCACGAACCGGCAGAACAAAACGCCGTACAGCCATTTCACTTGCAGTCAGTACGGACAGATGGGTACACAATGCTCGGCGCATTATATCCGCTATGATACGCTCTATGTCTATGTGCTGTCCAGAATCCAGTATTGGTCCCATCGGGCGCAGCTGAGCGAAGAAAAGCTCTTGCAGCAGATTTTGAAAAACGGTGACAGGGAACGCATGACTGCCGCCAAGCGTCAGGAATCCGAACTGAAACGGGCAGAAAAGCGTAAGGCAGAAGTGGATGGAAAATTCGTCCGAATGTATGAGGACTGGTCTGCCGGACGCATCACCGAGTATAATTTCAATCTGCTGACCAAAAAGTACCAGGCAGAACAGCAGGAGCTGGATGAAAAGATCAGCCGCTTGCAAGCGGAGCTGTCCGCAGAACAGCAGACTGCTCTGGATGCCGAAAAGTGGGTCGCTCTCATCAAGCAGTACGCCAATCCCACGAAACTGACTGCTGAACTTCTCAATACCCTAATTGAAAAAATCGTCATTCACGAGGCCACTAAAAGTGCGGATGGGATGCGAGATCAGGAGATTGAGATTTACTACCGCTTTATCGGCAAAATTGATTAACCTGTATCCATATCCTTAACTTTGGGAAACCGGCTCCAGCATCCCGGACACCGCCCTGCTCATCCCCCTGTCAGAGCTGCTTGGGGTGACGGTGACCGAGCTGCTGCTCTGTCAGCGGCAGGCAACTCCCATGGAGCCGGAGAGAGTGGAGGACGTGGTCAAGACCGCGATCCGGTACGCCGGAGGAAAACCCAAGCGGGCCTGGCAGGAGAAGGGGCGCTGGCCCCTGTGGTATGCCCTGGCCCTGGCGGCGGGGGCGCTGGGCCTGTGGGCCAACTGGGCCGTCAACGGTGCGTCCTGGGCATCCCTGTGGACCCCTGTGGCCCTGGGCGCCCTCTTTGGCGCCTGGTTCTGCTTTTTCGCCCGGCTCACCCTGCCGGAGTTCTACGACCAGCATTCCCTGAGCTTTGTACAGGACGGCCCCTTCCGCATGAATATGCTGGGCCTTACGTTCAACAACCGCAACTGGCCCCACATCATTACCGTGGGGCGGGTCTGGTCCTGCGCCATTATGGCCGGGCTGCCCCTGCTCTTTCTGGTCATGGAGCTGCTCTGTCCCGCCCTGTGGGCGGATGCCCAGATATGGGTGACCCTGGCGCTGACCCTGGGCGGACTCTTCCTCCCCCTCTTCCTGGTGGGCAAAAAGTATCAATGATCCCGACCGGCAGCCTGCTTCGCAGGCTGCCGGTCGTTTTTTGCTCGAAAAGGACGGGAGCCGCTATCGGCTGGCTTGCTTATCCCTCCGATAAATGGAGCGTCAGCTCGATTTCATCTCCGTCCGCTGCTCCGGTCTCTGCAAAGCCTTTGCTTTGATACAAATTCAGCGCCCCGACATTCTCTCTGTTGCAGGTTAGGGTCACCCGGTTGGAGGTGCCAAAGGGTTTCGCCCGGATAAAGTCAAGTACCTGGTCCAATGCAGCGCCGCCATAGCCCCGCCCCTGGTACGCTTCATCCACCATCATATGCCAGATATCATATTCAGGGATATCGTAATCGTAAATCACCATGACATACCCAGCCATGATATCACCTATATAAATACCAAACGGCTGGCATTGCTCCCGGTAGACATAGGCCTGTGCAAGACTGCGGATGGGATGGGAGACAAAACGCTCCTGTCCTGGTGCCAGTTTCAGATGAAATGCGTCGATAAAGTTTTCTTCTGTAACTTTTCTGAGTTGAATCATAAATTCCTCCATAAATTGTCCCAACTGGATTGACAGTCGATTTTGTATGAATATCTACGGAAGAACAGATGATTGCATCAAAATGTAAAAAAGCCGTGGCTGATCAACCACGGCAAAAGAAATCTGCTAAAAACGATCATACTGCAACCGAGGCCTTCACAAGATATTCAGATGTCCGATCCACTCTGCTATTTCTCATCATGAAGCACCTCGCTTTCTGTTAGATTTGACATTATCATAATCCCTATCATCCCTGCTGTCAATCGCCGTTTTTGGGCTGATCTCCCACGCAGTATCTTTCCCTCTTTTTGTCCAAAACCGTTGTGTCGGCTTGCTTCCGCCCGGGTTTGGTGATAGAATGAAGCGGATTTTCATTGAGGAAAAAGAAGGAATCGTTTGTTATGGTCCAATATCTGTTGATGGTGTCCTCCCAGGTGGGGACCATGTTTATCATGATGGCAGCGGGCTTCGTTCTGGCCAAGCTGGGCAAGCTGACCCAGCAGTCCGTCCCCCAGCTCACCAATCTGCTGCTCTACGCGGTCCTCCCCTGCATGCTGGTGGACTCTCTGCAAATCGAGCGCTCCCCCGCTCTGCTGGGGACCATGGGCCGGGCCGCAGTACTGACGGCGGTGCTGTATGCCCTCTTCTGCCTGCTCACCGCCCCCCTCTTCCGGCGGCAGGACCCCGCCGCGGGGAAGGTGCTCCGCTTCGGCACTCTGTACGGCAACGTGGGCTTCATGGGCCTGCCCCTGGTCCAACTGGTGCTGGGGGATCAGGCCATGATCTACGGCGTCATCACCCTGGTGGTCTTTAACCTCTACAACTGGAGCCAGGGCGTGGTTTTGATGGGCGGGCGGGGACAAGTCTCCCTGCGGCAGGCCATTCTCAACCCCGGCATCATCGGCACCGCCGTGGGCCTCACCCTCTTTCTGGGAAACAGTATCCTGCCGCCTATGGTGGGCAACGCCGTCCACTTTCTGGGCAGCATGAACACCCCCCTGGCCATGGTCATCATCGGCGCACAGATGGCCGCCGCCGACTGGGGCGCGGTGTTCCGTAACCGCTCCATCCTGGCCGCCGCCCTGGTGAAGCTGGTCCTCATGCCCCTGCTCACCGCGCTGCTCCTCCTCCCCCTCCATCCGGAGCCCGTCCTGTACCGCGCCACCGTGCTGCTGGCCGGCGTACCCACCGCCAGCATCACCGCCATGTTCGCCCAGAAATTCCATCAGGACGTGTCCACCAGCGCCCAGCTGGTCACCGTCACTACCCTGCTCTCCATCCTTACCCTGCCCTGTGTGGGAGCGCTGGCCGCCCTGCTCAGCGGCACGCCCTGAGGACACAAAGGGTTTCAAATGCTTACAAAATGGGTTTTCCCATTTACGGCAAGGGGGGTATGGTGTTAAAATATTGGAATCATCCCATACCCCGGGCGGCCTGCCGCCCACAGCACAATGGAGGTTACCATGAAAAAGCAGACCATTCTGGCCGGGGCCTCCACCCTGGCTCTGGCCGTATTTCTGACCGCCTGCGGCGGCCCGGCTCCGGAGGTCACCCCCTCCCCCGCCGCCACACCCACTCCCGTCGCTACCCCTGCGCCGACTCCCACGCCTACCCCCACACCCACGCCCCCCGCCCAGCCCCCTCAGTGGGGCGAGCAGGTCTTTACCAAGACCTTTACCGCCGGGGACGGCGCGGAGATCATGTCGGTGCGCTACACGCTGCCCATGGTGCAGAATGCCGGGGACTGCCCCGCCGGCGCCGTCATCAACGACTGGTACGCGGCCGACGGCGCGGACCGCCTGGAGAGCGCCGAGGCCAACTTTGAGCAGCTGGCCGCTGATTACGACGTGTCCAAGGCCGCCGGATTCCCCTTTTCCCCGGTGACTGAGGAGATGAGCTATGAGGTGCTGCTCTCCACCGGCCAGGTCATCAGCATCTGCCGCAACTGGTATATCAACACCGGAGCGGCCTATCCCACCGTGTTCCGGCTGGGGGAGACCTTTGATCCCCAGACCGGTATCAAGCTGACCTTCACCGATTTCTTCACCGACGCCAAGGCCGTCCAGAGCCGGGTGGTGCAGGCCCTCATGGCCGCGCCCGAGATCTCCGCCGGCGGCTTCACCCAGGCGGCGGTATCCGCCGCCTATCAGCCGGAGCAGTTCTGTCTCACCAGCGAGGGGTACGCCTTCTGGATCCAGGGCAACACCCTCAACGCCATCCACTCCCCCGTGGTGGTCATCCTCCCCTATGACGCATTGAAGGACGTGAGCTTGTATGCAGCCCAATAAGCCGCTGGAAGGACATACTTACCCCCTGCGCATCGAGGGATACAGCAGCGATGGCGCCGGCGTGGCCCGGCTGGACGGCATGGTGGTGTTCGTCCAGGGCGGCGTCCGGGGCGAACTGTGCCAGGTGCGGCTCACCCATGTGGGCCGCTCCGCCCTGTGGGGGGTGGCGAAGGAGATCACTGAGCCCTCTCCCGCCCGCATCGCCCCGGACTGCCCCTACTACGACCGGTGCGGCGGCTGCGCCTTCCGGCATATCACCTATGCTGAGGAGCTGGAGGCCAAGCGCACCCGGGTGGAGGACTGCCTCCGCCGTCTGGGGGGCGCGGACATCCATGTCACCGAGATCCTGGGCGCCGCCCGGCCCGACCGTTACCGCAACAAGGCCCAGTTCCCCGCCGCCCCCGGTCCCCGCATCGGCTTTTACCAGGCCCGCACCCACAAGGTGGTGGACGTAAAAGACTGCCTGCTCCAGAGCGAAGCGGCCTCCCGCCTGCGGGGGGCGGTGAAGGCCTGGATGATGGAGTATTCCATCCCCGCCTACAACGAGAAGGCCCGCTCGGGGTTGGTGCGCCATGTGTATGTGCGCACCAACCGCCGGGGCGAGAGCCTGTGCTGCCTGCTGGTCAACGGGGTAGGGGTGCCCCGGGAGACCGAGCTGGTCCACGCCCTCCGGGCCGCCGAACCTGGCCTGGTCGGCATCGTGCTGGGCGTAAACAAAAGCCACTCCAACGTGATCCTGGGGGACTCCTACCGCCCCCTGTGGGGGCAGGACTTTCTGTCCGATACCCTGTGCGGCTCCGACTTCCGTCTGTCTGTTCCCTCCTTTTATCAGGTCAACCCCGACCAGACCGAGGTGCTCTACGGTAAGGCGGTGGAGCTGGCCGGACTCACCGGCAAGGAGACCGTGCTGGACCTGTACTGCGGCATCGGCACCATTTCCCTGGTGATGGCCCGTCAGGCGGGCATGGTGTGGGGCGCGGAGGTCGTGCCCCAGGCGGTGGATGACGCCATCCAGAACGCCCGCCGCAGCAGCATCACCAATGCCCGCTTCCTGTGCGCCGACGCCGGCGAGGCCGCCCGGCAGCTGGCCCGGGAGGGGGTGCGCCCCGACGTGATCTGTGTGGATCCGCCCCGGAAGGGGCTGGCGGAGGATGTGGTGGCCACCATCGCCCAGATGGCCCCCAGCCGGGTGGTGTATGTCTCCTGCGACCCGGCCACCCTGGGCCGGGATGTGAAACGATTTGCCGCCCTGGGCTATACGCTGGACACCGCCACCGCCGTGGACCTCTTCCCCCGTACCGTCCACGTGGAGACGGTGGCGCTCCTGTCCAGGTCCGATGCCGGACCCCTCACAAAATGATAATAGCCCTCCCCGCCATAGTCGGGGAGGGCTGAAAAAAAGCCTGCTGCTACAGCAGGCTTTTTTCATAGGCTCATTGAGCAGGAACCACGTTTTGTCTGCTGCTTACCGGCTGCGGCCTTCGTCCACCGACGTGACCCGATAAGCGGTCGTGTGGCGGTAGCGGGCCCCGGCGGGCAGAACAGCAGAGGGAAACCGGGCGTGGTGGATGGCGTCGGGCCAGGCCTGCGTTTCCAGGCAGAAGGCGGACCGGGGTCCGTAGGCCGCTCCGTCCTTACCGGGGGTGCCGTCCAGATAGTTGGCGGTATAGAGCTGCATGCCGGGCTGGGTGGTGTGGCACTCCAGGCACAGGCCGCCGCCGGTGACCCGGGCGGCCAGCCGCAGCGGGGAGACCGGCTGACGGCTGAGGACAAAGTTGTGGTCATAGCCGTTGCCCAGAGTCAGCTGGGGGTGCTCCATGGCCAGTCCCGCCAAAAAGTCCCTGGGACGGCGCAGGTCGAAGGGCGTGTCATCCACCGGCAGCAGGACTCCAGTGGGGGTACTGTCCCCATCGGTCTCGGTGATGAAGTCTGCCCACACCTGAATCTGCTGGCCCTCCAGAGAGCCGTGGGCGTGGCCCAGCAGGTTGAAGTAGCTGTGGTTGGTCAGGTTGCAGAGGGTGTCGGCATCGCTCGCCGCCAGGTAGTCCAGGGTAAGCACCCCATCAGCCGTGAGGGAATAGGTCACCTGAGCGGTCAGCCGACCGGGGAAGCCCTCCTCCCCATCGGGGCTGACATGGGTGAGTACCAGCGTACCGTTCTCCTCCCCGGCGTCCCACACCGCCTCGTTGAAGCCGTGGATCCCGCCGTGGAGACAGTTGGGGCCGTTATTAACGGCCAGGGCATAGGTTTTTCCGTTCAGGTCAAAGGCTGCCCCGCCGATGCGGTTGGCCACCCGGCCCACCAGGGCGCCCAGATACTTGTCCTGAGCCTCATACTGGGCCAGGGTCTCACACCCCAGCACAATGTCCCGGGGTCCGTCTGGAGCAGGGACGGTGAAGGAGCGGAGGATGCCGCCGTAGGTCAGCACCTGGGCGGTATACCGCCCGGCCCGGAGGGTCCACAGATCCACCTCCCGCCGGTCAGCCGTGATACCAAAAGGCTGTCGGGTCAGTTCCGCCATCGCTTACACCTGCCTTAAAAACCGGAGGAAGGCCTCTTTTCCCGCCGGAGTGCGGGCGTACACGCCGGCGTGCTCCAGCACCTTGGCGAACACCAGGCCGGTCTCCTTATATACAATATCCAGGGCGTTGTCCGCCGTCAGGGGATACTTGTCCCGGAAGCCCTCTGCCCAGCTTGCGTGGGCCGCCGTCAGCGGGTCGGCCCGCAGGTCCTCCCCTGCG
The DNA here is from genome assembly GCA_963557075.1 of uncultured Flavonifractor sp. Classification (GTDB taxonomy): domain Bacteria; phylum Bacillota; class Clostridia; order Oscillospirales; family Oscillospiraceae; genus Flavonifractor. The sequence continues at coordinate 10,263 of CAUWDA010000019.1, forward strand.
GCCAGCTTCTCCGCCACCGCCGCCAGTTCGGTCTTGAGCCGGGCGGGCAGCACCGCCAGGCCCATCACCTCGATGAGACCGATGTTCTCCTTTTTGATGTGGTGAAGCTCGGCGTGGGGGTGGTAGAGGCCCAGGGGGTGCTCCGGCGTGGTCAGATTGTTGCGCAGCACCAGGTCCAGCTCATAGTTCTCCCCCCGCCTCCGGGCGATGGGGGTGATGGTGTTATGAGGCTCCCCGTCGGTCTCGGCCAGGACCATGGCCTGCTCGTCGGTATAGCCCCGCCAGGACAGCAGGATCTTGTCGGCCAGGTCCACCAGCCGCTCCGGGTCGGCACAGGTCAGGCGGATCACCGACATGGGCCACTTGACGATACCAGCGGTCACGTCCTCATAGCCAGGGAAGGTGAAGGGGGTCTCCACCGGAGCCCGCTCCATGGCGAAGGTGTACCGCCCGCCCTGGAAGTGGTCGTGGGCCAGGATGGAGCCGCCTACGATGGGCAGGTCGGCGTTGGAGCCCACGAAGTAGTGGGGGAACTGCCGGACAAAGTCCAGCAGCTTGCCGAAGCAGGCCCGGTCGATCTTCATGGGGGTGTGCTCCCGGTTGAGGCAGATGCAGTGCTCGTTGTAATACACATAGGGGGAGTACTGCAAAAACCAGGGGGAGCCGTTGATGGTGATGGGCACGATGCGGTGGTTCTGCCGGGCGGGATGGTTCACCCGGCCGGCATAGCCCTCATTCTCGGCGCACAGCTGGCACCGGGGATAGGCGGAGGCGGGCAGGTTCCGGGCGGCAGCGATGGCCTTGGGATCCTTCTCCGGCTTGGACAGGTTGATGGTGATATCCAGCTCGCCATATTCGGTGGGAGCCTTCCACTGCACGTCCTTTGCGATCCGGTCCCGGCGGATATAGTTGGTATCCTGCGAGAACTGGTAGTACCAGTCGGTGGCTTTTTTCGGGTCCTCCCGGAACAGGGTCTGGAAGGTGTCGATCACCTGGGCGGGCCGGGGGGTGAGCGCACCCATCAGCTTGGTATCCAACAGGTCCCGGTAGGTGACGGTATTCTCTGCCAGCACGCCCCGCTCCGCCGCATCGTCCAGCAGAGCGTCCAGAATGGCAGGCAGATCCTTCTCCCCCACAGCGGACAGCTCCTCCGGCAGGGCGCAGCTGTCCAGCGCCAGCGCCTCCAGCAGGACGTTTGCCGCCCACACAGTCTCCGAGGGCTGGATCAGCCCCTTGCCCAGCGCATAGGACACCAGTCCGGCAATGGCCTGGTCACGCTCCATACTCAGCCCTCCTCAAACCCGTTGGGGTGGCTCTTGTGCCAGGCCCAGGCGGATGCCACGATCGTATGGAGATCGTTATACCGGGGCTTCCAGCCCAGCACCTCGACCGCCTTCTCCGAGGAAGCGATGAGCTGGGCGGGGTCGCCGGCCCGGCGGGGGGCGATCTGGGCGGGGATGGGATGACCGGTGACGGAGCGGGCCACGTCGATGACCTCCTGCACCGTGAAGCCCACGCCGTTGCCCAGGTTGAATACGTTGTTGTCGCCGCCCTTCATCAGGTAGTCCAGGGCCAGAATGTGGGCCTGGGCCAGGTCGGTGACGTGGATATAGTCCCGGATGCAGGTGCCGTCCTTGGTGGGGTAGTCGTCGCCAAAGACGCTTACCGCCTCCCGCTGGCCGTTGGGCACCTGGAGGATAATGGGGATCAGGTGGGTCTCCGGGTCGTGGGCCTCGCCGATCTGGCCGGAGGCGTGGGCGCCGCAGGCGTTGAAGTAGCGCAGGGCCACATATTTCAGGCCGTGGGCCTTGGAGACCCAGCCCATCATATGCTCCATGGCCAGCTTGGTCTGGCCGTAGCAGTTGGTGGGGACGGTCTTGTCGTTCTCCAGGATGGGTACCCGCTCCGGCTCGCCGTAGGTGGCTGCGGTGGAGGAAAATACGATCTTATCCACCCCGTGGGCCACCATGGACTGGAGGAGCACCATGGTGCCGTAGAGGTTGTTGTCATAGTACTTCAGCGGGTCGGACATGGACTCCCCCACCTGGGAGGAGGCGGCGAAGTGGATCACGCCGTCGATCTGCTCCGCCTGGAACAGGGTGTCCAGCGCCCCCCGGTCCCGGATGTCCAGCTGATAGAATTTAGCCTTGGGGTGGACCGCGGCCTTGAAGCCGGTCTGGAGGTTATCGGCCACCACCACTTCCCGGCCGGCGTCGATGAGTTCATACACGGTATGGGAGCCGATGTAGCCGGCTCCGCCCAATACCAGAATTGCCATTTCAGGTACGCTCCTTTCGTATTCCAATACGCGGCAGGATCACGCCCAGAGGACGGTCCCTCCGACGGGCCGGATGGACAGCACGTGGCAGCAGCCCTCGCCCAGAGTCTCCTCCACCCGGCTCCGGAAGGCCTCCAGCTGGCGCAGGGGGACAAAGGCCTGGATGGTGCCGGCAAAGCCGCCGCCGTGGACCCGGCAGGCGCCCTGCCCCTCCAGGGCCCGCTCGGTGACCGCCAGGGCCACCGCCATGGCCTGCTCCGCCACCGCGCCGGCGGGGGTAATGTCCTGGAGCAGCTCCCAGGAGGAGCGGCCGGACTGGTTCACCAGGGTCAGGAAGGTCTCCATGTCGCCCCGGGCCAGGGCGTCGGCCTCCCGCTCCACCCGCCGGTCATCGGCAAAGAAGTGGAGGGCCCGCAGCACCGCCCGGTCACCGGTCTCCCGGCGCAGACGGGGCATCTCCCGCAGGATGTCGGCCTCCGCCACCTCCCGCAGCACGGTCTTGCCGAAGCAGGCGGCCACAGCTCCCATCTCCTTGGGAACGGCGGCATACTCGTCGGTGAGGTCGGCGTGGCTGGCCCCCGAGTCGATGATACACAGGGCGTAGCCCAGCCGGTTCAGATCCACCTCCACAGAGCGGACCTGGGGAGCAGCGGGATCGGCAAAATCAATGGCCACCGCCCCGCCCACGGAGGAGGCAGTCTGGTCCATCAGGCCGCTGGGCTTGCCGAAGAACACGTTTTCCGCCTGCTGTCCCATCTGAGCGATGGTCACCGGGTCCAGCTCATCCCGGCAGAACAGGTGGTTTTCGATGACGCCCAGCAGCACCTCGCAGGCCGCCGAGGAGGACAGGCCGGAGCCGGGCAGCACTTCCGACATGGCGAAGGCATCGAAGCCCGCCACCGGATAGCCCTTTTGGGCGGCCTGGGCCGCCATGCCCCGCACCAGAGCCGCGGTGCTCTCTTTCTCCTCTTCCACCGGCTCCAGCGTGTCCAGAGACACCTCCACCAGGGGCCAACCCTGGGACTGGAACCGGATGACGTTGGAGCCGTTGGGGGAGGCGCAGGCCAGGAAGTCCAGATTCACCGCGCCTGCCAGCACCCGTCCATGCTGATGGTCAGTATGGTTGCCGCAGATCTCTGTGCGGCCGGGGGCGGAGCACAGCGCTACCAGCCGGTCCTCTCCCCCTCCAAAGCTGTGCTGGAATCCGTCCAGCAGGTCCGAGATCCGCCGCCGGGCGGCGGTGCTGTCGCCCCACAGCAGCCGGGACAGAGAGCTGTCCAGCTCCCCATGCTCCAGCGCGCGGCGCACATCGCCCAGTTTCTGCATGATTATCCCCTCTCCTTTTCCGCCCGGCCCGATCCGGCAGGGCGCTGATATTCAAGCAAAGCATACACGCTTTCCGCTGCCTCGTCAAGAAAGCCGCTGCAAAGCAGGCGGGATCTCCGCAGTGCCTTGCAGCGGCTTCCCGCTTTCTGACAAAGGGTTTGCTTACTTCTTCTGTACGTACTTCAGGCAGTCCAGCATAACGGCCACCAGAATGATGATGCCGGAGAACACGAACTGCAGGTTGGCGTCGATGCCCAGGGTGGTAAGGGAGTAGGTCAGAGCGGTGAAGATGAACACGCCCACCACACAGCCGGAGATCTTGCCGATACCGCCGGTGAAGGAGATGCCGCCCACCACGCAGGCCGCGATGGCATCCATCTCCCAGCCCTGGCCGTAAGCCGCGGAGCCGGAGCCGAACATACGGATGCACTCCAGCCAGGAGCCGAAGCCGTAGAGGATACCGGCCATGACAAAGGCGCCAACGGTGACCCAGAACACGGAGATACCAGAGACAGAAGCGGCCTCCGGGTTGCCGCCCACGGCGTACAGGTTCTTACCAAAGGTGGTCTTGTTCCAGATGAACCACACCACGACTACCGCAGCCACCGCCCACAGGATGATGGTGGGGAAGCCGTTGATCCGGGGAATGACCATGCCGGGGATGGTGGCGTCGATGGCGCCGAAGGAGACGCCCTTGGTGGAGTAGGTCACCAGGCCGAAGATCACCAGCATGTTGGCCATCGTGGAGATGAAGGGGTGCATCTTGAACTTGGCGGTGAAGAAACCGGCGATGGTGGTGAAGATGGTACACAGCACGATGCACACCACCAGGGCCAGCAGCATGCGGGCCACCACCGGCAGACCGGTAAAGTCAAAGATGTGGCCGAACACAGAGCCGGTGTTGATGCCCTGGTGCATGATGATGGTGGCCGCCGTGATGCCCATACCCACCATACGGCCGATGGACAGGTCGGTACCGGCCAGCAGGATCAGGCCCGCCACGCCCAGAGCCAGGAACATTCTGGGAGAGGCCTGCTGCAGGATATTCAGCACGTTGTTCACCGTCAGCAGCGGCATACCCTTCACAATGGGGGTGATGACACAGAGGGCGGCAAAGATGATGATGATGGCGATGTACAGACCGTTGCGCAGGAAGAAATCCCGGCGATTAAAGGTGTACTTGTAGTTCTCCCACTTCTGGGCCAGCGACTCGCCGAAGCTGAACTTGGACATGCGCAGCAGGTCGATGAGGTGGTACTTGTGGTCAAAGGCGGCGTGCTGCCGGTCTTTGATCTCCTGCAGGTCCTTGGCTCGCTTCATCTTGGCGTCAAAGAGACGGTTCTTGTGGACGTACTTCTCGTCCTTGATCTCCTGGGCGTCGCTCAGCTTGGCCACCGTCTCCTGGTGTTCCTTGTTGAGCTGCTCTACCGCGGTCTGGTAGTTCTTCTCTGCAAGGGCCTTTTCCTCCTTGCAGCTGGCCACCACAGCCTGATAGTACTCCGTATCATAGTGGGCCTTGAGGTAGCTCTCCGCCTCGGCGATGAGCTTGGATACCGCGTCCTTGTTGGCGGTCTCCACCTGCTTGGCCTGCTCCAGCTCGCCCTTGAGCTTCTCGATGCGGGCGGCCTTCTCCTGCTGGGTGTAGATCCGGTCCCGCTTCAGGCTGTCCATCGTGCCCTGGATCTCGATGACCCGGTCGGTTCCGTTCTCCCGCAGGGCGTTGATCTTCTCCTGAATTGCGCCCACATATTCGTCGATGGGCTTGAGCAGCTGAGCTTCCTGCTCGGCTGTCAGAATTTTTGTGTTTTCCGCTACCATAAGCAATTCTCCTACTACAGGTATTTTGCGCTAAGCCGCAAAAGCTCTTCCTGATTGGTCTCTTTCGTGTTCACAATACCGGAGAGATGCCCGTTGGACATGACGCCGATGCGGTTGGTGATGCCCAGGATCTCGGGCATCTCCGAGGAAACGACGATGATGGTCTTGCCCTGCTTGGCCATCTGGATGATGAGCTCGTAGATCTCGTATTTGGCACCCACGTCGATGCCGCGGGTAGGCTCGTCCATCATGAAGATCTGGGGCTCCCGCTCCAGCCATTTGCCGAAGATGACCTTCTGCTGGTTGCCGCCGGAGAGGCTGGTGATCATGTCGTCGGGACCCATGCACTTGGTGTGCATGATCTTGATCTCCTTGTTGGTGGCCTTCACCATCTTGGGCGTGGAGAGGGCCGGGCCGGACTTGTACTGATCCAGGTTTGCAATGGTGGTGTTGAAGGTCAGGTCGCACTTAAGGAACAGTCCGTTGGCCTTGCGCTCCTCGGTGATCATGGCAAAGCCGTGCTCGATGGCCTCCTTGGCGCTGCTGAAGTTCATCAGCCGGTTTTTAAAGTACACCCGGCCCGCGGCGCGGGTACGCACCCCGAAGATGGTCTCCAGCAGCTCCGTGCGGCCGGCGCCCACCAGCCCGTACAGTCCGAAGATCTCCCCTTCCCGAACGTCAAAGGAGACGTCCTGAAGATAGGGGGCATATTTGGTGGAAAGGTGCTGGACAGACAGGATGGTGTCGCCCGGATGGTTGTCCACAGGCGGGAAGCGGCTCTCCAGAGAACGGCCCACCATGGCGGCGATCAGCTCGTTCATATTGGTCTCCTCGGCCTTCTTGGTCATCACCAGATTGCCGTCCCGCAGCACCGAAATTTCGTCGCAAATTTCAAATATCTCGTCCATCTTGTGGGAGATATAAATGAGGGAGATGCCCTGCTCTTTCAGCATCCGCATCATCTCAAAGAGCTTGTTCACTTCCTGTACCGTCAGGGAGGAAGTAGGTTCGTCCAGAACGATCACCTGAGAATTGTAGGAAATTGCTTTGGCGATCTCGCACATCTGCCGCTGGGAAACCGACATATTTCGCATGGGCTGGGTCAGATTGACCGTCATACCCAGTTTGCGGAACAGCTCGGAGGCCTTCTTCCGCATCCCGCCCTCGTCCACGACGCCGACGGAATTGGTGGGAAAGCGGCCCAGGAACAGATTGTCGATCACGTTGCGCTCCAGGCACTGGTTCAGCTCCTGGTGCACCATGGCGATCCCGTTTTCCAGAGCGTCCTTCGGCCCGGAAAAACTGACCTCTTTGCCATTTAAGTAGATCTTCCCCTCGTCCTTCTGGTATGTGCCGAACAGACACTTCATCATGGTGGACTTGCCGGCGCCGTTTTCTCCCATCAGGCCCATAACGGTGCCGCGCTTTACATCCAGATTGATGCGATCCAGTACCCGGTTCCGGCCAAAGGACTTACTCATACCCCGGATGGACAGGACAATATCATTTTTCGCGTCTGCCATTCTCGTTACTCCCGTTAATGCATATTAGCAGTTTCAGCGAAAATCTGATCCTGCCAGATTTTTCTTCATAAATGCTATTAGGGAGAATTCCTTCTCCCGTCAGAGAATTCCTCCTCCTCAGCGGAGAATTCCTTCTCCCTAATAGCATACGGTTATGTCTCAGCAGGCCCCCGGAGAGGCCCCGCTACTTACTGGCTCAGCAGGCCGGTGTAGGAAGCGGCGTTGTCGGTCTTCACCATGTTAATGGCGAAGGCGTCATAGGCGCTGGGATTGCCCAGGCGGTTGGTGATGTTGGACTCGGTCTGGCCGTCGCCGCCGATGTACTCAACATTCAGGTTCAGCAGATCATCGTACTTCTGCAGCAGGGGCTGATAGGTGGCGCTGAGGAAGTTATCAGCGGCGTTGTAGATGTTCAGCCACACGTTCTTGGTGGGGTGAGCGGAGGCATCCAGCTGGTTGGCCACGGGGGCGAAGGGCACAGTGGAATCCAGGAAGTCCTGGTAGTTCTCAGCAGTGACAGCCACGTTCAGAGCGTAGTAGGAGCGGGAGGCCTCGTCGTAGTAGAACACGTCCTCGCCGAGCACGTTGCCGGCGTCGTCGGCGGTGCCGATGCCGGTGTCCACATCCACGCCGTCCAGAGCGTTGCGCAGCACGCGCAGGGTCAGATAGGCCTGCACGTCGGCGTGCTGGCTGATGGTGCCGCCGTAACCGTCGGCGATAGCGGCCACAGCGTCGGAGTTGGCGTCATAGCCGAAGGTGGGGACCTTGTTGGTGTTGGACCAGGCGTTGAACATGGACATGCCCATGCCGTCGTTGTTGGAGGCCACGACGTCGATCTGGTCGCCGAAGGAAGAAGCCCAGGTGCCGATGGCGTTACCGGCGGTGGCGGCGTCCCAGGTGGCGCCGGCGGAGTTCTTCATCTCCTGAGAGGCCAGCTCACGAACGGTAAAGGTCTTGCCGTCCACTTCCAGGGTGCCGTCCTGCACGGCGGTGGCGGTGCCGTCCACGTTGGTGCCCACGGGATCGCTGACGATGGCGCCGTCCTTCTCGACGGCGGTGCCCAGAGCGGCGCGGACGCCGCGGGTACGGGCAATGGAGTCGTTGTGGCCGATGTCGCCGATGGCCAGAACGTAGCCGATGACGCCGTCGCCGTTGCGGTCGATCTCAGCGGCGTGAGCCTTGATGTACTCCAGGATCATCTGGCCCTGCAGTTCGGCGCCCTGGTTGGCATCGAAGCCCACATAGTAGGTGTTATCGTTGAAGCTCAGAGCGGTCATATCCAGCTCGCCGGTGGAGCTGTTGGAGGGCTGACGGTTGAACCAGACCAGGGGCTTGTCCTTGTTGGCCACGGTCTCGCCGCCGGCGGGCGCAGTCTGCTGGGTACCGGGATCCTCGGTGCTGGGCGGAGTGTCGTTGCCGCCGCCGCAGGCGGCCAGGCTGAACACCATAGCAGCAGACAGGCCCAGTGCAAGAAGCTTCTTTTTCATAGCGATTCTCCTTTTTCCAATCATTTGTTGGACGGGGGCTTTCCCAACTCCGTCTACTATACGTTATTTTAATAGAAGTTGGATGGAAAAACAAGGTGAAAAATCACCGGGAGGGGGGTAAATTTCCATCGGAAGCGGTTGCACGGAGAGAAAAAACGGCGCGTTTTTTGTGCAAAACGCCAAATTGCGACCAAAAGAGGGCGCACACCTCCCGTCTGCCCATGCCGAAGCGGTTTTCCTGGCCCACGCTTTGGGTGTGCATGGAGCAAAAGCGGGAACTCCCCCTGCGGCTGGCCAACCTGCGGCGGGACGCCGCCTTTGCTCCCTGAGGCCAAAAACGGACCCGGAGCCCATCGGTGTTTGTATCACACGATGGGCTCCGGGCACGCTCTATATCATCCGTTGAGATTCCAGGAAAAATGCTCCAGATCCTCCTCCAGGATCAGCTCCCGGCGGCTGTCCGCCGCTGTGATGGGGCGGATGGGCCGGCAGGGATTGCCGAAGGCCAGCCATCCGGCGGGGATGTCCTTGGTGACCACGCTGCCCGCGCCGATCACCGCCCCCTCCCCAATGGTGACTCCGTCCAGCACCACCACGTTACAGGCCAGCCACACCCCGCTGCCGATATGGATCTCCCGTGCAAACTCCGCCATGGTGGTGCGGCCCTCCCCGTCCAGCCCGGTGCGCTCCTGGGCGGGCAGGGGGTGGTTGGTGGCCATCAGGGACACATTGGGGCCAAAGCACACATTGTCCCCGATGTACACCCTGGCGTCGTCCATCACCATCAGGTTGAAGTTGGCAAAAAAATTCTCCCCAATAAAGGTGTGACAGCCGTAATTGAACTGAACGGGGCCCTGAAAATAACAGCTCTTCCCCGCGCCGCCCAGAATGGCCCGCAGCACGTCCCCCCGGGCCGGGTCGTACTCATCCATGGAATTGTACTTCCGGCAGGCCTCGTGGGCGATGTGTTTCAGGTCCTTCAGTTCCTGCCGCCGGGGATCGAACATCCTCCCGGCGAAGATTTTTTCTTCTTCTGTCATGGTCTCATCCCCTGCTTTTCTTCCGTGCGGGAGGGGCCTAGGACCCACCGGAAAAGGCCGCCCCATCCCGTCGGTCCCATTGTATCAAATCGCCTGTTTACAAGCAATCCCTACCTTTTTCGGGCGGGCCGGAATATTTGCGAGAAAGGTATGGATATCCCGCGGGAAATGTGATAAGCTGTAAACCGATGTGAGCAAAACGTCGGATCTCAGGCAGAGGAAAAAGGGGGGACTCTCCGTTGAAGCTGGACTACAACGCGCTGTTGGAGCTGGTGAGCGAAATGGGCTTCCGCCTGATGTTCAGCGGAGCGGAGATCTACCGGGTGGAGGAATCCGTCAGCCGTCTGCTCCAGGCCTATGGGGCAGAGCGGGGGGAGGTCTTTGCCATCCCCAACTGCATCATTGTCAGCCTCACCTCCCCCCAGGGAGAGCCCATGACCCAGATCCGCCGGATGCCCAGCCACGGCACCGATATCTACCTGCTGGAGCGGTACAACGACCTGTGCCGCCGGCTGTGCCGGGAGACGCCCCCCTTTGAGGAGGCGCTGTCCTGTATGCGGGAGATCGAGCGCACCCACAAGGTCTATTCCCTGCCCATGCAGCTGCTGGCCCACTTTCTGGGCTGCGGTCTGTTCTCCCTGTTTTACGGGGGCTCTGTGTGGGACGGCCTGTGCGGCGGCCTGTGCGGCATGGTGATCTGCCTGTGCATGCTCCTCACCTCCCGGCTGGGCGCCAACCTGTTTTTCAAGACCATCGCCGGCGCGGCGGTCTCCGCCTTTGCGGCCATGGCCCTCACTGCCACCGGATTGGGGCAGAATGCCGACAGCATCATCATCGGGGCGCTGATGGCGCTGGTGCCCGGCATCGCCTTTACCAACGCCATGCGGGACATTATGGCCGGAGATATGGTAGCGGGTATCAGCAAGGCGGCCGAAGCCCTGCTCATCGGCGCGGCCATCGCCCTGGGCACCGCCCTGGCCCTGGGTCTGACCCGGCTGCTGATGGGAGGCTGACATGGATACCTTCTCCTATTATCTGCCCTGCTTTTATGCGTTTTTTGCCTGTATCGGCTTCTCCCTGCTCTTTAATATTCACGGAGTGGGAATACTGATCTGTGCCGGCGGAGGCGGGCTGGGCTGGCTCATCTATCTGCTGACCGCCCCCCTGGTCCACAGCGATATCATCCAGGCCTTTTTCGCCGCCCTGGCCATCTCCGCCTGGTCGGAGATCATGGCCCGGCTGCGCAAATGTCCGGTGACCAGCTACCTGCTGGTGGCCCTCTTTCCTCTGGTGCCCGGCGGCGGCATCTATTACACCATGGAACACGCCATGGCGGGGGAGACCGGTCTGTTTCTGGAGTCCCTGCTCCATACCCTGGGCATGGCGGGGGCCCTGGCGGTGGGCGTGCTGATGGTATCCTCCCTGGCCCGCCTCATTACAAACTACCAGAACCGCCGCCACATCCATTCGGAAGGAAAACGCCTATGACGCGCTACGACTTTGTCCTTTTTGACGCAGATAATACCCTGTTTGACTTTGACCGGGCGGAGCACGAGGCCCTGAAGCTGGCTCTGTCCGCCTTTTCCATCCCGTGCAGCGAAGCGACCGAGGCCCTCTATGTGTCCATCAACAGCGCCCTGTGGGCCATGCTGGACCGGGGGGAAGCCAGCCGGGAGTGGCTGGTGGTGGAACGCTTCGCCCGGCTCACCGCAGCGCTGGGGGTGGAGGCCGATCCCGCCGCCCTCAACCGGACCTATCTGGACCGGCTTGGGGAGCAGCCCTTCCTGCTCCCCGGCGCGGAGGAGGTGTGCCGCGCCCTGGGCAGCCACTGCACCCTGGCCATCCTGACCAACGGGGTCGCCAGGGCCCAGCGGGGCCGGTTTGAGCGCTCCGCCCTGGCGGGGCTCATCCCCCACCTCTTCATTTCGGAGGAGCTGGGCGCCTCCAAGCCCAGCCCAGACTTTTTCCGGCCGGTGCTGTCCGCCCTGGGTATCGGGGATCCCCGCCGCGCCCTGATGGTGGGGGACAACCTGATCACCGACATCGGCGGCGCTGCCGCCCTGGGGCTGGACACCGCCTGGTACCGGCCCAAGGCCCTGTCCCATTCCAACAGCTCCGTGGTCCCCACCTGGGAGATCGACCGCCTGGAGGCGCTGATCCCGCTGGTGCTGAACGGGACCCGGTAAGCAGAGTAAACGAGGTGTATCGGTTTGGCCCGCTCCCTGTATCAGCAGCTTCTGGAAAACAAACCGCCCACCGGCCGCCGGCGGCTGCCGCTGATCCTGTCCGCCCTGGCCGTGGTGACGGTATTGGTGAGCGTGCCCGCTCTGAGCCGCGGACCTGTCGCGGAGGCGGAAAGTCCCCCTCCCGCAGTCTCCCCCACAGCCACGCCTCTGCCCACACCCACCGCCGCCCCGCCCTTTGACTTCTCCTCTCCGGCGCCGGCCGCCCCGGCGGTGGAGATGGACTACTTCTCCGACGCGCTCTTTATCGGCGACTCCCGCACCCAGGGGCTGGAGCTGTACAGCGGCGTCCGGGGGGCCACCTTCTATGACTACACCGGCCTGAGCATTTTCGGGGTAAACAACCCGGGGCTTGTGACGGCGGGGGACAAGGCCTGCTCCATCATGGAGGCCCTGCGGGAGGGGCCCCGATTCCATAAAATCTACATCGCCTTCGGCATGAATGAATTGGGCTACTACAATACGGAAAACTATTTGTATACCTTCGGCGTCTTTCTAGAGCAGGTCAAGGCCGCTCAGCCGGACGCGGTGATCTATCTACAGAGCCTGGCCCCGGTGGACGAGGCCAAGTGCGCCCGGTATGGGCAGGCCGCCTGCATCACCAACGCCCGGGTAGCCGCCTTCAACCAGCTGTATGCCCAGCTGGCCCTGGAGCACCGGGTGGTGCTGGTGGACGTGTACAGCGCCCTCGCCGATGAGAACGGCGGTCTGTCCGGCGATGCCACGTCGGACGGCATCCACTTTCGGCGGCCCTGGTATGAGACATGGCTGGCCTACCTGATGAGCCATACGGTGGATCCGGAGGCTTATCGGGCGGGACAGACCGCAATGGAAGGAGAATAACGTGATATGAAAAAAATGCTGATCCGCCTGGTCCCCGGGATCCTGGCCCTGTGCCTGTGTCTGACCGCCTGCGGCGGCGGGAGTGCCGGGAGCAAGGAATATGACCCCGCCGCCACCGCCAAGGCCCTGCTGGACTCCGGAGCCTTTACCGACACCCTGGATACCCTGGACAAGGAGACCGCCGCCGGTATGTACGGCATCGACGCCTCCACCATCACCGACTGCGCGGTGTACACCTCCCTGTCCATGGGCGCGGAGGAGATCGCCGTGCTCACCCTCACCGACGAGGCCGCCGCCAAGACCGCCAAAGAAGCCCTGGACAAGCGGGTAAGCGACCAGATCACCGCGCTGGAGAGCTATATGCCCGGCGAGGTGGGCAAGCTGGACCACGCCATCGTGGAGCAGAGCGGCGCCACCGCCCTGCTGGTAGTGGCCGCCGACGCCGACGCGGCCAGAGCCGCGCTGGACGGCCTGAAGTAACTTTCTCCACACTGAAAAACGCCGGATCATCCCGGCGTTTTTTTGTAAAAATAAAGGACAGACCCGCAACTTTTTGTTTTGGCCCGCCGTCTTAGCACCGGAAAGCAAACAACGGCCGTCTGCTTCAGTCTAATATGATCGAGGTGTCTCCAGTGTCTCACTCTTATCAGCCCAAACATGTAAAAAGCAGCGGGCGCGGCTCCAGCGTACCGCTGATCCTGCTGGTGGCCGCCGCTGTGGTGTGCGTCTGCCTGCTGCTCATCCCCTCCGCCGGCAAGAGCGCGCCCCCCGCCGCAAACGTCACGCCCCCGTCTGCTCCCCCGTCCGCCGCTCCCTCCGCCCCGCCGGCAGAGAGCACGCCTCAGCCCACTTCCACCCCGGAGCCGGAGCCCACTCCGGAGGAGCCCCAGGCGGAGGCCGTGGACTTTACCCTGCCCGCTCCTCAGTCCGAGGCCGTGGAGATGGACTACTTCTCCGACGCCCTCTTCATCGGGGACTCCCGCACCGACGGCCTGCAGATCTACAGCGGCATCAAGGGCGCCACTTTCTACTGCTACAAGGGCCTGAATATCTTCGATATGTCCAAGCGGCAGGTTGTGGAGATGAGCGGCGGCAAGTATACCGTGGTGGAGGCGCTGAAGCGGGGGGACCAGTACAAGAAGATCTATATCTCCCTGGGCATCAATGAGCTGGGTTATCCCGGCACCGACAGCTTTTACACCGCCTTCCGGGATTTCCTGGGGGAGGTCAAGGCCGCCCAGCCCGACGCCGTCATTTATTTGCAGAACCTGGTGCCCGTCAATCCGGACATCTGCGCCCAGAAGAAGCAGCCCTCCTATGTGAACAACCAGCGGGTGGCCGACTTCAACGGCGTGTTCCCCAAATTGGCGGAGGAGTGCCAGGTGGTGCTGGTGGACGTGAAAAGCGCCCTCAGCGATGATACCGGCATCCTGCCCGCCGAGGCCACTGTGGACGGGGTCCACTATACCAGGGCCTGGTACCAGAAGTGGCTGGAATATCTGATGTGCCATACCGTCACCCCAGAGGCCTATCAGGCGGCCCGGACGGCGGCCCAGTAAAAAGGAGCGTATCCCGGCTTTGGACAGCAGCATCCGCCAGCAGCTGAGCGAATATATCGTATCCCACCAGGAGGAGTTCTACCGCCTGGCGTACAGCTATGTCAAAAATCGGGACGCCGCCCTGGACGTGGTGCAGGAGAGCATCGTCCGGGCCCTGTCCCGGGCGGATACCCTCCGCCAGCCGGAGTATATGAAGACCTGGTTTTACCGCATCCTGATCAATGAGAGCATGAACTACTACCGGCGGGGCAAGCGGCTGGTGCCGCTGGAGGAGTCCGGACCGGAGCAGGCTGCCCCCGCCGGGGACCCGGCGGAGCGGCTGGACCTGTATGCCGCCATCGACCGGCTGGACCCCAGGGAGCAGACCATCATCCGGCTGCGCTTCTTTGAGGACATGAAGCTGGAGGAGATCGCCCGGATCACCGGTACCAATCTGAACACGGTAAAATCCCGCCTGTACAAGAGTCTGCGCAGGCTGCGGGACTTTACCGGGGAGGAGGTCATAGCATGAAGGATCTATGGGAGGAGGCCCGACGGCAGTACCGGGAGACCCCGGTGCCGGAGGAGCTGAATTTCGCCGTGGCCTCCGCCCTGCGGGCGGGGGAGCGAAAGGCGCCGCAGCGCCGGGCGCTGCGGCGGGGTCTGTCTGCCGGTCTGGCGGCCTGCGCCTGTTTTGTGCTTCTGGTAAACGCCAGCCCCGCCTTTGCCCGGGCGGTCTCCGAGGTGCCGGTGCTGGGCGATCTGGCCCGGGTGGTCACGGTGCGCCAGTACAGCCTGGAGGACCGGGAGCATCTGATCGACGTGCGTCTTCCCGCCCTGGATATGGCCGGAGACACCGAATTGGAGCGGCGCATCAACACCGAGATCTCCACCCGCATCGACCAGGTGCTCCAGGAGGCGGAGGAGCGGGCCAGGGCGGCCCGGCAGGCCTATGTGGAGACCGGCGGGGAACCGGAGGAATTTATGCCCGTCATCATCCAGGTGGACTACGAGATCAAGTGCCAGACCGACCGGTACCTCTCCTTTGTCCTCACCGAGACCGAGACCCAGGCCAACGCCTATACCCGGTACTACGCCTATAACATCGACCTGCTGGCGGGGCGGGAGGTCACACTGGAGGACCTGCTGGGCCCGGACTACAAGGAGATCGCCAACCAGACCATCACCCAGGAGATCGCCCGCCGCCGGCAGATCCCCGGCAACATCTATTTCCTCCAGGGGGACGGGGGCTTTGAGTCCATCGCCGACGACCAGACCTTCTTCCTGGACGCCGACGGTACGCCGGTGGTGCTTTTCGGAAAGTATGAGATCGCCCCCGGCTGCATGGGGGCGCAGGAATTCCGGATATCACCCCGGCTGGCAGCGGATGAGCCCGGCGCGGACTGATCCGTTTTCACAGGAAATTGAGAGGAATCCCCACAAAAAACGGCCGCCCGGTGGGCGGCCGTTTTTTGTGGAATGACAGGACTTTTGTGCGGTTTGCGCAGTTTGCAGCAGGCCTTTTTTGTGGTGCAAGGCCGCTGCCTGGTACAGAAGCCCGCCGGTTTTCCACAAGTATGCCGCCTGATGTGGAAAACCGGCGGCATATCCATTCTGCGCGCGGCAGGCCGCATCCTTCTTGAACAGGCGGCAAGGCCGCTTGTTCAAGAAGCTCAAAACCCGGAGCGGGAGACCGCTCCGGGTTTTGAAGCAGTGATGCTCAATATCCATTGACCAGCGTGTCCAGTACTTTGGCGGCCACGGAGCCGGCCACATCAGCGCCTGAGCCGCCGTTTTCCACCAGCACCACGAAGGCATAGGGGGCGTCCTCATTGCGGAGAAAACCGGCGAACCAGGCATGGGGAGAATTGCCGCCGCCCACCTCGGCGGTGCCGCTTTTGGCGCAGATATCCATGTTGGGGAAGCGCCCGGCCCCGTAGCTGTCGATGACGTTGCGGGACATGATATCAGCCAGGGCGGCGGCCGTGGAGGCGTTGATGAGGGTCCCGGTTTTTTTGACGGCCTGAGGCAGGGAGGGCAGCCCCAGGGGATTTTCGGTCTTTAGGATCAACTGGGGAACAGCGGCTCTGCCGCCCTGGGCGATGGCCCCCATATACACCATGACGGCACAGGGGTTGGCCAGGTCGTTGTACTGGCCCACGCCGGCCCAGGCCTGCTGTCCGGCGGAGCCGGAGAAGTCGAACTTACCGGCGGCGGAGTTCAGGCCGCTGACGCTGTACGAGGCGGTGAGCCCCGCCTGTTCGGTGCAGCGCTCCATCACCTCCGGGCCCAGCTCGGCGGCCAGCTGACCAAAGACGCCGTTGCAGGAGTTGGCCATGGCGCCGTAGATATCCATGGTCCCGTGGGCGTGAGGGCAGGTGATGGCCTCCCCTCCCACCTGAGTGGCGCCGGTGCAGGTCCAGGTGCGGTCATAGAGGTCTGGGAGGTTCTCGATGGCGGCAGCCAGGGTCACCGTTTTGAATACCGAGCCGGGCGGGAAGGTGCCCGACAGAAAGCGGTTGAGATACACGCCGTCGTAGGCGGGGTTGTTTTCCACATCTGCCGGTGGGTCCAGGGGATCGTAGGCGGGGGCGGACACCATGCACAGCACCTCGCCGGTTTTGTAATTGTACACACCGACGGCCCCCTTGCGCCCTCCCAGGGCCTGATAGGCGGTGTAATTGAGCCGGGCGTCCAGGGTGAGGTAGAGGTCGTTGCCGCTGCCCAGGGGGGAGTATGCCCCGGTGATCAGGTTGAAGCCGGACAGCCTGTCGGCGAAGGCGGTGAGGGCGCCGGTGCCGATCTTGCCCTGGGCGTCTCCCACGGCATGGAGGGTCGCTTTACGGACGGCGGCGTTTTCATAGTAGTGGCGTCCGCCGTTTCCGTCGGCCCAGGACAGCACGTCCCCGTCCCGGTCCAGCACCCGGCCCACAGAGAGCTGGCCCTGGCTGTTGTACAGGTGGCGGTTGGCGGCGAAGGAGGCCCACCGGCTGCCGTAGAGCGCATAGCGCACCACATAGACCCCCAGGCCCAGAACCAGGACAGCCGCCAGCAGCAGGCAGAGAACGGCCCGTTTTTCAATCTTCTTCATAGCGGTCCTCCCACGATTCACTGCGCTTCATGGACAGCTCCGCGTTTTTGCGGTCCTCCCTGCGGGAGGGCAGGCGGATGGCAAAGCTGGCGTTCTGCCGGGTATCGGTGGCTTTCAGATAGGCCAGCAGCCCCCAGGAGGCGATCATGGCGGTGCCGCCGTTGGACACAAAGGGGAAAGTGACGCCGGTGAGGGGCAGGATATCCACCGCGCCAAACACATTGAGACAGGTCTGAAAGACCATCATGGAGGTGGCGGCGCAGGCGGCGATGATGTAGAAGGAGGACCGGCCCGCCCGGCAGGCCCGGACGGCAAATACCGCCAGGGTGACGATGGAAAGGACGGCCAGCACCGCGATGATAAGGCCCCACTCCTCGCACAGCATGCCGAACACCAGGTCGGTGTCCCCCGCGCCCACGTTGTGGAGCCAACCCTCGCCTGGGCCCACACCCACCAGGCCGCCGGAGGCGGCGGCCGACATGGTGCGGGTCTGCTGGTAGCCGCTGCCCACCGAGGCATTTTCCCAGGCGTGGCCCCAGGTGGCAAAGCGCTTGAGGATATAGGGCTTTACCGACAGCATGGTGAGCACGGCAAACACGCCGCCGCCGCAGATGAGGGTCAGTGTGGTCCAGTCACCGGAGCGGAGATAGGCGATGACCACAAACGTGACAAAGAAGATGGCGGCGGTACCGAAGTCGCTCATCAGGGCCAGGCAGCCCAGGCAAACGCCGGTGAGCACGATAAACAGCCCCAGGTTCCGCTTGCGGAAGAGCCGCTCCAGGGTGGCAGCTCCGGCGAAGATATAGCAGATCTTGGCGATCTCGGAGGGCTGCACCGAGATGCCGCCGATGCTCAGCCAGTTGGCCGCACCGTATTTGGCCTCGGTAAGACCGGCGGCATAGAGGATCAGCGTCAGGCTGAGCAGGCCGATGGCCGCCCCGGCCATGAGCCAGCGGATCTTCTTGGCCCGCTGCAGATCCCGGAGAAAGACGCCAAGCACCAGAAACAGGATCAGCCCCAGCACCACGCAGAGAAACTGCTTGAACAGGGCGTTGGTATTGGAGGAGCAGGTCACCGACAGGGACAAGGTGGACAGAAAAAATGCAATGGTCTCCATTTCAAAGCCCACCCGCCGGAGGGCCCGCAGCACCAGAAAGTAGAGCCACATGACCCCGATGAGACACAGGAACGTCACCGGGATCATGGGAGAGGCGTCGGGCCCCTCGCTGATCATGAGCTGGAGGGCGGCCAGCACCTGGAACACCGTCAGCAGCACCAGCCCCAGCCAGGGGGATACCGGGCGGGACTGGCGGCGGGAACGCCGCCGCTGGGCCTTCTCCTCGGGGGAGAGGGGGAGGAGCACGGTCTCCACGCCCCCCACCGCCAGTACGTCGCCGTACTGGACGGGGGTGGCCCCGGCCACCGGCCTGCCGTTGACGGTGACGCCCCCCTTGGAATCCAGGTCGTAGGCGGTCCAGCTGTCATCCTCGCTGCGGATGAGCGCGGCGTGCTGCCGGGATACCACCGGATAGTTGAGCACCACGTCGCAGCTGTTCCCCCGGCCCAGGATGTTTTCCCAGCGGGTAAGGGGCTGATTGGCGCCGTTGGGCAGGGTGAGATAGGCCCATACCTCGGGCAGGCAGGGCACGGTCAACAGGGATCGGATGGTTCGGATGAGGATGAGCAGGGCCAGCACAGGGAATACAAAGCGCACCACAGAGGTGAACCAGGCGCACAGCATCTGGTGTTCCGCCAGCCAGCCGGTGAGAAGCTCCATACCGCCCACCTCCTTTCGGATCAGTAACATAGGAATCAGGGGACAGAGTAAGTCCCCGGTCCATACAGTATAGCACAACTCGCCACGCTGAAAAAGAAAAAGGGGGGACGGACGGCACGATTTAAAGAATTTTTCACATTTTCCACCGGTTTTCCACCTCTTGCGGGGAAGGGCCCTCCGGGGGTATAATAAGGTCTGCTGAATCAACTGCAAATCGGTCTGTTCCAGCGGCGGCAGCCGCACAATTCCACAAAACGGCTCAAAGGGGCCTTTTTTAAGGCTCTCGGCTTTGTTCCGTACCCATTATCATGAGAAAAAGCACAGGAGGAATGCACAATGGCACATATCGTAGACGCCAAGGGCAAACCCTGCCCCACCCCCGTGATCCTGGCCAAGCAGGCCATGGCCCAGGGACATGTGGCCTTTACCGTGCTGGTGGACAACCCCACCGCCGTGGAGAATCTGAAGCGCCTGGCGGGCAACCAGAGCTTTGAGGTATCTGTCCGGGAGGAGGGGGGCGCCTTCGCCCTGGACTTTGCCAAAGGAGAGGGGTGCGCCGCCTGCGAGGAGGCGGTCAATTCTCCCCTGCCCGCCGCCGGTACCGACTGGGCGGTCTTTGTGGGGCAGGATGTGATCGGCGGCGGGGACCGGGAACTGGGCGCCAACCTGATGCGGATGTTCTTCTACACCCTGGCCCAGGGGGAGGACAAGCCGGGGGCGGTACTCTTCATGAATGCCGGGGTCAAGCTGCCCACCCAGGACGAGCAGGTGGTGGAGCACCTGAAGGCCCTCAGCGACGCAGGGGTGGAGATCCTGGTGTGCGGCACCTGCCTCAACTTCTACGGCATCGCCGAAGCGCTGAAGGTGGGCACTGTCAGCAACATGTATGACATCGTCACCCGGATGCAGAAGGCAGACAAGGTGATCTCCCTCTGATGGACTACGGCGTCATCACCTTTACCTCCACCTATGGGGCCATCTATGCCCAGAAGGTGCTGCGGGAGGTGGCCCCCGTCCAGGTCATGCCGGTGCTGCGGGAGATCTCCCTGGGCTGCGGCATCGCCGTCCGGTTCAGGCCGGAGGACCTGGAGGGGGTGCGCGCCGCCCTGACCGCTTCCGACTTGAAGGAGGGGGAGTTCGCCTTCTATGGGATTACCGGCAGCGGTCACAGCCTGACCGCCCAGCCCCTGCGCTGGTGAAGTGGCTCCCAAAAGTTGGAGAATATATAAAAGCAGCCGAAAGGGCTTGTTGTCTGTGAAGCGCAGACGGCAAGCCCTTTCACTTTGCCCTGATACGGTGGTCGTTGCAGTAATCCAGATAGGCCGTCAGTTCCTGTTTAACGCATCTCATGGCTCCAGTTACCAGCTTTCCGCCACCGCAGCTCGCCGATACACAGTGGCATTGGGTCACCTCATCGAAAGAACCCTGATTCTTAACTTCCCTGAACTGAACCCATTCTCTCCCCCTAGCTTCCAGCAATTCTTATTTACACAAAACCCGGGAAATAAAAGGAAAACCACTTTACCCTAAGTTAAAATTTAAGATAGATGATGGCGCATAATAACCCCGCCTGACCGAAACAGTGACAACAATCTATTCAAAGCAGGTGGGTGCATCCACCCAGTCCGCCCAGTCTTGTCTGAAGTTTTACATGCGCTTTACGCCTTCCCGGTGGATAAGAGCAGATCCTGTTCTGTAGAATGGTGTTGTATTTTCTAAGAAGGGATCAACTGATATGAAACAGAATTTGCACCAACGAGTCACAGCAGGTTTTCTGGCGCTCACGCTGATGTTGGGTGGCTTCCCGGCTGCTCTGGCGGCGGAAGCCGGGAACGGATTTCAGGAAACTCCAGAAACGGTAACTGACCGGTCGAATACCCCGAACCAGGCCGACGTGGTCGCAGACTGGAAATTCGGCGAGGCGTTTACCAGCGGCAGCATTGCCGAGGGCAATCTGATCATCGAGGACCAGAGCGACAACAACAACGACCTGAAAATGCAGGTCTATAAGAATGGCAATCAGGAGCCGTATATCTCCTTCTCTGAAGAAAGCATGACCGGTGAAGGCGGCAGCATGGTCTTCAACGGCGATACCAATTCCAAGACTGGTGTGGACTTCATTACCGTAGATAACGCCCCCATCAACAGCGAAAAATTCGAGAACGGCTACACCATGGAGTTCCTCTATTATTTCCCCGAGGACTGGACCGCCGATGACAAATGGATGGGGCTCATTGCTCGTCAGACCCCAAATCCCGACGAAATCAACAGTATGGATGAACCTGAGCTGGGCACCATGTCCGTAGCGATTTCCAACTGCAAGGAGGTCCAGTTCCTCACAGCTCCCGCAGCAGATGACCACGAGATGGAATCCGCCGCCTGGTCGGTATCCATGGACGAGGGCGGCGTGTGGTATCACATCGCCATTATTTCCGACGGGCACAGGATCTCTACCTATGTCAATGGCTGCGAGGCCTTCCGGGACTATGTGTCCGACGAGATGGTGGGTATGTACGCAGACCCAAAGGATGGCCGGTTCCGTGTGGGTTCCTCCTGGTGGAACGGCCTGGATAAGTTCCTCCAGGGCAGTCTGCAGGAGGTCCGCATCTCCGGCGAGCCTCTGGAAAAAGAGCAGTGGCTGGTGCCCAACCCCGAGGAGTATGTAGACAGCTTCGGCAGCAACGAAGAATATCAGCTGAAGAATCCGGACAACTACAACATCGTCCTTTTGCCCGATACCCAGAACACGGTGGAATTTCGTCCCGATGTGATGAATGCCGCCATTGACGGTCTCATCGACAGCGCCGATGAATTGAATGTGGCCGGCGTTGTCCACCTGGGCGATGTGGTGGACAACAACAACAAGGATGAACAGTATGCCAGCGCCCGGGAATCCTTCTACCGCCTGCCCGATGCGGGTGTTAAATTCCTGATACAGATGGGCAACCACGACGGCGGCGATGGTACCTACAATTACGCCAACAGCTTCTCCGGCAAGAGCAGCGAATGGACCGGCCGCACCGACTGGTATCTCACCCAGTCCCCCAACGGCGATCAAAACAGTTCCTATATGTTCCTGCAGGCAGGCAGCTACAACTATCTCGTGATTTCTCTGTCCTGCGCAGGCAGCCCATCCGGAAGCAACGGGAATACCGGGTGGGACAGCGCCGATGAGGATTGGCTCCGCTCGGTGCTGGAGCAATACCCCAACTGCCCCACCATCGTCACCACCCACGATTTGCAAAACTGTTCCGACACGGAGCCCAGCGCCATCAAGCTCAGCAGCCGCGGAAACAAGCTGTGGAACATCGTGAAAGACTACAATCAGGTCTTTATGCTGGTGGGCGGCCACAGCCACGGCTCCGGCGTACAGGAGCTGACCAATGACAACGGCAAGCAGGTCATCTCCATCCTCACCGACCTGCAGTTCGGTTACAATGGCGGCAACGGCTGGTTCCGCTACCTGGAGTTTGACGAGAGCGCAGATAAAATCTATTACTCCATCTATTCTCCCTATGCCGCCTCTCTGGACGAGGATGAAAAGTCCTTCTTTGACGTGAACTTCCTCACCGGAAAGGGCAATGAGGGCGAGATCTCCATCGACTTTGAAGAGCGTTTTGATGGTATGGCCAGCGAAGAGCAGGCCCCCGAAACCCAGACCGCAGGCATGGAAAACGGCTCCGCCAGCCTGGATCTGACCAAGATCGCCGGGTACAGCGCCGGTCAGTTCGACGTGGACGGCGGCGTCATGGAGATCGTGGCCTACAACAGCGCCAACGGCTATGCCTACGCCGTCAACGGCAAGAGCGGCAAGCTGGCTGTTATCCCCATGAAAGACCTGAAAAACACCGGCGCGGTGTCTGCCCTCACCGGTAACAGCTTTGACGTGAAGGACGCTGTGCAGACGAAGGACGACTCCTTTACTTACGGCGATATGACTTCCGTGGCCGTCTCCCCCGACGGGAAGACCCTGGCCGCCGCCCTCCAGGCAGAGAATTATGCGGACAACGGCCGGGTGGCCCTGTTCACCTGCGCCAAAAATGGCTCCCTCACCCTGGATAACGTCGTTACTGTGGGCGTACAGCCCGACATGGTGACCTTTGTCGATGACAACACCGTTCTTACCGCCGACGAGGGCGAACCCCGGCAGGGCTACAGCGTCACTGACCCCAAGGGCTCCGTCAGCGTGGTGGATGTGAAGAGCGGCTCCGCCGCAGTGGTGGACTTTACCGCCTTTGACAGTCTGCGGGACCGCCTGACCGCCAATGGCATCGTTCTGAAAAAGGGCACCAACCCCTCCGTGGATCTGGAGCCGGAATACATCGCCGTGTCCGGCGGCAAGGCCTATGTGACCCTCCAGGAGAACAACGCCATCGCCGTGCTGGATCTTGCCTCCAAGACCTTCACCGGCATTTATTCCGCCGGGTTTGAGGATCACAGCAAGACCCCCGTGGACATCGACAAGAAGGATGAGAAGTACGCACCCAAGACCTACGGGAGCCTGCTGGGCATCCGCATGCCCGACGGCATCGCCGCCTTCGAGCAGAACGGCAAAACCTACCTCCTGACCGCCAACGAGGGCGACAGCCGGGAGTGGGGCGAATATGTCAATGAGGATGAACGCAACTTCGGCAAGGACAAAACTTCTCCCACCGGCGCTATCACCGCAGAAAACTCCGGGCTGACCGGCAAAGTGGTGTTCTTTGATGCCGCGGACTATGACGGCCTGGACAGCAAAAAGGACTACCTCTTCGGCGGCCGCTCCTTCACCCTCTACGAAGTGAGCGACACTGGAATCCAGGAGGTCTTTACCAGCGGCAGCGACTTTGAGCGGCTCACCGCCCGGTATCTCCCTGACTACTTTAACTGCTCCAATGACGACAAGTCTCTGGACGACCGCTCCGGCAAAAAGGGTCCCGAGGCTGAGAGCGTCACTGTGGGACAGGTGAACGGCAAGACCTACGCCTTTGTGGCTCTGGAGCGCATCGGCGGCATCATGGTCTACGATGTCACCGATCCCGCCCATGTCGCCTATGTGAACTATATCAACTCCCGGGACTTCAGCTCCGTGATCCCCGGTTCCGAAAATGATGACAAACTGGTCACCGGCGGCGACGTGGCCCCCGAGGGTCTGGCCTTTGTACCCGCTGCAGCCAGCCCCACCGGCAAGGATCTGCTGCTGGCAGCCTGCGAGGTATCCGGCACTATGGCGGTCTATGAGTTGACCGGAGCACAGCCGGAGGGTGAGAGCGGCAGCGGCTCCTCCGGCGGCGGTTCCTCCTCTTCCGGCAGCTCCGGCAGCACCACCACGGAGACCGAGAAGAACCCGGACGGCTCCATCACGACCACCGTTACCGACAAGAAAACCGGGACCGTGACGGAGACCACCAAGTTCAAGGACGGCTCCACGCTGGTGGTGGAAACCAAGAAGGACGGCACTGTGACCACCACCGAGACCGCCAAGAACGGCGTGAAGGTCGAGACCGTGGACGAGCCGGGCGAGGATGTGACTGCCAAGGTCACCATCCCCAAGTCCGTGGGCGAGGCCGTTGTGACCATCCCCGCCGATGTAGATTACGGCACCGTGGCCGTGGACGCCAAGACCGGCGAGGTGGTGAAGCTGTCTGTCCCCACCAAGAGCGGCATGACCGTCAAACTGGACGGCTCCGCTGAACTGGTGCTGGTGGACCGTAGCCGCGACTTCACCGACACCAAGGGCCACTGGGCGGAGGACGCCATCGACTTCGCCACCGCACATGAGCTGTTTGCCGGAACCAGCGACACCACCTTTACCCCCGACAGCCCCATGACCCGCGCCATGCTGATGACCGTGCTGGCCCGCTTTGACGGGCAGGACACCACCGGCGGCGCTGTGTGGTATGAAAAGGCGATGGCTTGGGCCAAGGAGAACGGCATCTCCGACGGCTCCAACCCCGACGGCTCCATCACCCGTGAGCAGCTTGCCACCATGCTGTGGCGCTACGCGGGCAGCCCCACTGGGGACGGTTCCCTGTCCTCCTTCGGAGACAGCGCCAGCGTCAACGGCTATGCTGTGGAAGCCATGCGCTGGGCCGTGGGCGAGGGCCTGATCTCCGGCACCGACGCCGGACTGCTGGCTCCCCAGGGCAACGCCACCCGCGCGCAGGTGGCCACCATCCTCATGCGCTTCGTGGAGAGCCTGACCAAGTAAATATCACCCCTGCATAAAGTGGAGATGGCCCATGGCAAAATGCAGAAACCGCAGCGACGCCACCCTCCACCTTCCAGCCCCACAAGGGCCAGCACCGCAAGCCCGGCACCGGCTGCGTCAGTCAGATCAATGACCATCTGTGGGAGGGCCGATACTCCCCCACCGTTAGAGGAGAAGCTGGCCAAGCTGATCCGGGAGATGAAACGCACAGGGCTCCGGCGGAATCGTAACGCCGGAGCCCTGATTTTTTCTGTCTGTGGCTTGTTCTGTGGTCAAAGCCCTGATCTCAAATTCTAAGCAAGCCAAAAGGTCACGAAAAGCAAAACAAAACTATCCTTTTCCATCCGATAGCCCATGCTCTCCGGCGCCCTTGTGTCCATTGCTTCTGCCCGCTCGTTTCCCCGTGTGGGGCCCGGTGTTTTACCAGGCCGCTTCGTCCCAGCGGCTGCGGGCGAGGATCAGAATCTCGCCAGTCTCGTCCCCAAGAATATCACGGGCGGCGGCCTCGGCCTTGCCGCTCCAGAAGCAGGGGGCGGAGAGACTGGAGAGGAAGAGGGCGTCGGAGAACTGGGCGTAGCAGTTTCCCTCGAAGTCCGGCAGGTATTCCGGCGCATAGGTATTGATATACACAGAACAGTCCTCTGCGGCGAAGAACACGTTGTCCCGGACCTCCACGGTGCCGTCCTGCATATTGGGGCCGCCGTCGATCAGGAAGGAGCCGTTGACGCTCTCGTGGTCAGTCCAGTGGGCCATGCCGCTGTAAAAAACGTAGTTGTCCCGGAAGCTGATGTTGCGGAACTGGTGGTCGGCCCGGGGCTCCTCATCCCAGTTGAAATACAGCAAGGGCGAGGCACAGTGGTAAAACACGTTCTCCTCAAACACCACATCGGTGACATCAAAGGCCGTGCCGCTGAATTCGATAGCAGTCTCCAGCCCCAGCCCCTCCTGGTAGCTCTCGTGAACATAGTTGTTGCGGAAGGTATTGCGGCCGGAACCTGCTCCGCCCACGCCGCCGTTGCGCTGGACGCCGGCGACGTAACCGGTGATGGTGTCCAGCGCGTAGGAGGCCGCGCAGCCACCGCCCCAGCCCAGGTCGCAGTTCTGGACCAGCACGCCGCCGCACTCCGGCGCCACGGACAGCAGGTTTCGCCCCGTGTAGCGCAGGGCCAGGTTGTCGATGACCACATCGTCCTGCACCCCGTCAAAGGGGGCATAGGGGGAGAGAAACTCCATGTTCCTGTACAATTCCCCGGGGTTACCCTGGTCACAGCGAAGATACAGCGGGCCGTCGGCGGTAAGGCAGTACTGCTCCCGGTCTCCGGTTTCCACCCAGCCCAGCAGATAGACCGGCAGGGTATCATCCGGCAGGCCGCTGCCGGCCTGAGAGAAGAAGGTCAGATCCTTGGTCAGGTGTATGGTGGGGTCAAATTCCGACTGGGCGGCCTGGTCCTCCGCCGCCAGCTCCGTCTGGTCGGTGAGCCACAGATCGGAGAGGACCTGATAGGTCTGCCCGTTCCAGAAACCCTGTACCTTTTCCGCCGCCAGATCTTCCTCCAGATAAATGGCACCGCAGTCCAGCATGGGCTTGTCATAGACCCAGATCTTTCTGCCGTCGTCCCCCTCATACCACAGGGACCACTTTTCGGCGCTGCCGCCATTTTCCACGGAGCCGTACAGTCCCGGCTTCTCCCCCTGACCGTAGGCGGAGTAGGTGACGCCCGGGCGGCTCTCCACCTGGGCCGCCCGCCAGATATCACCCCGCCGGAAGAACACCGCGTCCCCATATTGAAGGTCGGCCCGGTTCAGCCGGTCAATGGTGGCCCATGCAGTCTCCGGGCTGGTACCGGCAGCCCGGTCATCCCCATCGCTGGAGAGATAATAGGCCGTCCCTGTGTAGGTCTCGCCGGGGATCAGCGTAGTGCCCTTGACAATCTCGGTTTCGGCGCTGAGGATGGCGTCCCGCCGGGCCTTGGCCTCTCCCAGCAGTTCCTCCGCCCGGGCGTTGACCTCCTCATCCTCCGGGAAGCGGGCAGCAGTCTCCGGCAAGCTCTCAAACAGCCGCACCGCAGCCACAGCTCCGGCCTCATAGGTCAGGGGCCGGGTCAGCTCCATGGTAAAGCTGTCATAGGAGAAGTCCAGCAGCGGCGCGCCGGTGATGAGGGACAGGCGGCTGACAGCATAATTCTGACTGGCGTTGAGATAGTTCAGGTCCTCTCCCATCTGGGCAGAGATGGAGGTGCAGACCCGGTCCCAGCGGTTCTCCCCCTCCTCAAAGAGGGGATAGCCGCCCCGGATGTCCGTGCCGAAGGCCTCCCAATCCTCATCTGTCCGGCCGCCCATAAGATAGGGTGCAAATCCGTCGGTAAAGGAGGCGGCGTCCATCCGCTCGGCGGCATAGAGCAGGAGCATGGCCCCATAGTCCCGGTAGATCGCCTCCCCGGCGGCTCCGGCGGTCATCTCCTGCCAGCCCTCCACATCCCCGCCGGCGGCGGTGAGGACCTGAGTCAGCATCTCCACCATCTCCCGCTCTGTGATGGCCGCCTCCGGAGATCGCTCCCCATCCGCCGGAACGAAGCCGTACCAAACGGCCCGCTCATACTCGCTCTCCGGAGCGGGTCCCTCGGGAAAGGTCCAGCCGTCCGGCCCATCCCCCGAGACAGACTGCGGGCCGCAGGCGGCCAGGAAGATGGTCAGCCAGACAGCCAAAAACAGAGCACCCAGTCGTTTCATCCAAGCTCACTGCCTTTCCACCATATTGGGGGGGCGGCCCCCCGCCGCCCTGCTGAAAACAGGCAGGCCCTCCGCCGTTACAAAAGGCAGAGGGCCTGCCGCGTCATGACCGGCTCAATCCAAAAATGTCACGCTCTCATCTTCCCCGATGGCCAGCTTGAGGCAGGTCAGGGCATCTCCCTCATACAGGCTGTACAGCCCCAGAAGGTAGGCGTCCGGCGCCAGGTCGCTTTTGCTGTAAGCGGTGCCGTTCAGGGTAACATCCGGGCCGTCCGTCAGTACGCCCATGGCCCCCTCCGTCTCCACGCAGATCCCGTCGCAGGCCACAAACAATTTCACCAGATTGTCCTCCAGCGCGGTCTCCCGGGCGGCGTCGGGAGAGACCGCCCGATGTGTCACCGCGGCGCCCTCTCCGAAAGAGCACCCGCCGCCCAGACTGACCATGGCGTGATAGTCCCCCAGGATGGTAAGGCCGCCGTTGAAGGCGCAGTTGTCAAACACGATCTCGCTGCGCAGCTCGTTTCCGCTGTCCCGGGTGCTCGCCGGGTCCACGGTGACCATGACCATTTGATCAAAGGTCACGTCGTACACCTCCGTCGGTTCACCGGCTTTCAGCTGATAATCATATGGTGTTTCAGCCTGCTCGGGAGCAGGCTCGCCGCCCGACGCGGGATCATTCGTTCCGGCACAGGCACATAGTCCCACGGCCAGGCACAACGCCAGAAACAGCCCCTTGCGTTTCTTCTCCATACTCGTTCCTCCCTGTCCAGCCGAAGCTGCATTTTTTACCAGTTTACCATGGACAGGGTGGGAAGTGGTGCGCAGGCTGCGCACTTTTCAGAAATATTCCACGGAAAAGGCCGCCCCGGCCAGCTGTTCCCGGGCAAGATCTTGATGCCGGGGGCTCAGTGTCAGCCGCTCCAGCCAGCGGCACTCCAATAGCGGCGTCAGATCTGCCAGCGGATTGGACCGAAGATCCAGAATGGTCATGGCCTGCATTTGGGGGAGAAAGGACAGCTCCTGCACTCCGGTCTCCCCCAGATTGATGTATTCCAACACGGGAAGTGCGGTCAGAACCTCGGGGTTGGAAATGGTGCTTCCATAGACGTCCAGCGCCCGGAGGTCCTGAAATCCCGCCAGCAGGGCGAGGTCCAGCCCCGGCGTGGAATAGAGCCGCAGCTCCTCCAGGCCGGTCAGCCCCGCCAGAGTTTCCGCCGCCCCCTCCGGCATGCTGCCGGTCACCAGCCGCGTCAGGTCCGGGCAGGTCTCCAGCGGCGTATAGTCCTTTACCCAGGTGGTGCGCACATTGAGGGCCCGGATGCCGCTCCCCCGGAACACCTCCACCGAGTTAATGCCAGTGGCCTCCAGCGTCACCTCCCGCAGTCCGGGCAGGCCGGAAAGCGCTTCCACAGAGTGGACTGGATTCTCCCCCAGGTCCAACACCTGCAGCTCGGCCATCCCGGCCAGAGGACTGAGATCGGATATCTGATTTCCTGTCAGGCTCAGGTATTCCAGCGGCAGCCCTGCCAGAGGGGACAGGTCAGAGATCTGCTGGTAGTCCAGCACCAGCACCCGCAGGTTGCTGCACTGTGCCAGAAGCTCTAAGTCCCTGTCGCTGACCTCTCCGTGAGGGGTCTCCACCGTGTAGAGGTCGTGGGCACTTTCCGCGTGGAGCTGGTGCTCCTGGAGGGTATTCATCTGGTGCCGGCCGCAGATCAGCAGCTGCTCCACCTCCCCCAGCCGTTCCGCAGGGATGGGCCCCTCTGTATCTAAACCCAGCTCCAAGCGGATGGCACTCTCCAACTGTGATGGCTGTGCCTGCTCTTTGACCATCCACGCGCCCCCCAGAAGCAGCGCGGCGCAGGCCGCCCCGGCGACAAGGCCCGCCGCCCAGCGAAAACGGAGGCCCTCCAGCGCCCGGCGCACCGCATGGACCGAAGGGTAGCGGGCCTGCGGGTCAAAGGCGGTACACCGTCGGATGATCCGGGCCAGCCGCCCCGGCGCTGCTCCCCGGGGCAGGGGCTCCAGCTTCCCGGAGAGGAGGAAACGCATCAGCATCCCCAGGCTGTAAATGTCCGAGCGCTGGTCCGTCTGCTGATAGCCGAACTGCTCCGGCGGGGCGGTGGCCCGGGTACCCAGGAGCACCGTGTCCTCCGCCTGTTCCGGGCAGTAGCGGCGGGCGGCGCCCAGATCGATCAGGTGACAGCGCCCCTCCTTGTCCATGACCACGTTCTGGGGCTTGATGTCCCGGCAGATCACCGGCGGCTCCTGGCTGTGCAGGTGCTCCAGCACACGGCATAGAGACACCACCGCCGCCCTGGTCCTCTCCGGGGAAAGGGCCCCCTGAGCCTCGACCAGCTCCGCAAGGCTGCTTCCCTCCACATATTCCCGCACCAGATACTCCCGGTCCCCCTCCTCCAGATAGGCCAGGGGCCGGGGGATCTGGGGATGGCGCAGTTTCCCCAGCAGGTCGTACTCCGCCCGCAGGGAGTCCTCCCGCCCTGTCGGCTGGGTTTTCAGCACCGCAGGGCTGCCATCCCGATCCTGGAGCAGATAGACCTGCCGCTCGCCGTCCTTCAAACAGGCGCACAGATGGTAGTTCTCCCTCAGGCTGGCCGGCAGCGCCACCCCGTCCAGCACCCCGGCCTGATACGCCCGCAAAAACGCTTCTCGTCTCTCCATGTCAGCATTCCCCGGCATAGAGCCCCCGTTCAGGGAGGGAGGTCAATAGGTCTTCTGTCTCCAGCGGCGTCATCTTCTGATGTAGCGCAAAGATGATCGCGGCGTCCCGCCGCACCCGGGGATAGAGCGCTCCACAGCCGCTGATGGCCAACAGCCGCTGGATCTCCTTCAGCGGCAGTGCAAGGAATAGGGCCGTGCGCAGCAGGATGTCCCGCCCCGGCACCCGCTCTCCCCGCAGGATCTGATAGCCGTAGGACTTGCTGATGTCGGCGGCGGCCATCCACTCCGAGGCAGACAGGCCCGCCCCCTCCAGCAGGGTCTGCAAGGCCTGTGCGCAGCTCGGTTCTGTCTCTGCTTTCTGCAAAAGGTCACGCCCGCTCTCCCGGCCGCGCAGTTTTTGAAATAACGTGCTTGTGGTTTCCGACATCCCGCTCCCTCCTCTCAAGTGGTATATTCATTATACTGGTAATTGTGGAAAAGCCAAAGCAATTTTTACGGGAGAAGTCCACCTCCATTCCCCGGATCGGAAATATGAAGTTGAAGAAGCTTACCGCCCGGCAGAGACAGGACGAAACGGCCCAGGCCCTGGAAAACGTCATGGAGCAGGTCATGTAAGACAGAAAGAAAAAGCCGGACGGGAAGCATAAACCTCCTGCCCGGCACTCTTTGAACCTTTTCTACCCTTTCGGTGTATGGGTCACGGTGTGGGTCAGAAGGTTGACCCACACCAAAAATTACAACAAAAGAGCCTTGAAAACTTCGGTTTTCAAGGCTCTTTTGTCATGTGTTGATAAAAAAGATGTAGCCCGGAACGGGACCCCACAGAGTGGGGCGGCGCTTTTGCGCCGTACAAGCGTTTTGGACAAAGGCCAAACCCTTGGCGCAGGGGTAATTTATTTACCCCGAGCATTTGAAAATCTCAGGTATCCATAAAAATAACCACACCTGACGGTGTGGTTATTTTTATGGAGCTGCTATCCGAATTTGAACCGGAGACCTCATCCTTACCAACGCCGGTTTTGCATTTTTTCTAATCTCTTTCGTTTGTTTTTAGCATTTTCCTCTTGAATCAATATACTTTCCATCACTCTTTAGTCGTACTGGTTCCGTACATTCCACCGCTGTCTGTGGCTGGTTATGTGGTCAAGCATCAGGGCTGCAATTCTCCGAAGATACAGCAGCCACGCAGGAAATGCGTTGCTAAAACAAAGAAAAAGACTCCAAATACCCATTTCAGGGATAAATCGACTCCAGTCGCTCATTTATTGTGTCGCTCTGCTTTTTCACATTCTCGATGATGGGGGCCCCGATGATATTGCCCTCACTGTCCACGATGTAGGTGGTGGGATAGCTGAAGATCTCGGAGACAAAGTCCTTGTAGAACTCGCCTTCCGGGTCCGGGGAGATGTTCACATAGGTGACGCCTTTCTCCTTCAGAATGTTTTGGGCTGTCTCCAACTGCTCCTCTCCCTCGCCGGAGTCGGTGCCTACGCCGATGAGATTGATATTCTGCTCCTGAAACTGGTGATACAGCTCCTCCAGCTCCGGCATCTCCTCAATGCAGGTACCGCAGCCGTTGTTCCAGAAGTTGATGATGGTGGCGTCGTAGTCTGCGAAGATGTCGCTGCTCACCGGGTTTCCCTGGGTGTCCACCTCGGTGAACGCCGGAAAGGGCGTTTTTGATACCAGGGAGTTGTCCTCCCCGGCGGAACAGCCTGTCAGCGCAGCCACCAGCATGAGCAACGCCAACAGCAGAGATGATCCTTTTTTCATCATACAGTCTCCTTCTTTTTCGCTTGTTTTTTCAGAGAAAAGGTCTTGGTGATGGCCTGATGGGGGCAGGTGGCCACGCAGTCCCCGCAGCGGATGCACTCGGCGTGGTTGGGCGTGCGGAAAACGTCCACATCCATCTGACACACCCGGCTGCACGCGCCGCAGGAGGTACATTTGTTTTGATCTACCTCCAGCCGATAGACCGAGACCTTGTTGCACAGGCCGTAAAAGGCCCCCAGAGGGCACAGCCATTTACAGAAGGGCCGGTAGAAGAACACTGACAGCACCACGACGCCCAGCAGGATACAGCTCTTCCAGGTGAAGAGCCAACCCAGACTGGCCCGGATGCCGGCGTCGGCCAGTGACAGGGGAATCCCGCCCTCCAGGATTCCGGCGGGACAGAGGTACTTGCAGAAAAAGGGATCCCCCATTCCCACCTCGTTCACCACTGTCATCGGCAGGACGATGACAAAAAGGACCAGGATCACATATTTCAGATAGGTAAGGATATGGAACCGCTTTGTGCTGAATTTTTTTGTGGGGATTTTGTGGAGCAGCTCCTGAAACCAGCCAAATGGGCACAGAAAGCCGCATACCACCCGCCCCAACAGGACTCCGATGAACAGCAGGAGACCCACCACATAGTAGGCAAAGTGGAATTTGGAGGAGCCGATCACGGCCTGGATCGCCCCGATGGGACAGGAGGCTGCCGCAGCCGGACAGGAGTAGCAGTTCAGACCTGGGACGCAAACTCCTTTCAGCTTTCCACGAGAGATCTTCCCCTGAAAGAAGTTCAGAAAGAAGGGATTGGTAGCCAGCGTCGCCCCCAACTGGATCTTCCAGCGATGTTTGTTCTTAGCCAATGCCCACACACTCCATACACAGATTGATCCCCTTGGAGAGGACTGTTGCCCCCTCGCCCCGCCACAGGCCGAGGCCCATCATCAGCAGGGCTGCCAGCAGGCAAAACATCGTCATCTTTCTCATGTCACTCAACCCATAGGAACCATAGGAGCTGCACCACTGTCAGATGGCACATTGTCCCCAGTATTCCTCTCTTGCCCCATGGCAACAAAGGCCGCCGCGTCCTCGGGAAGTTCTTCGGCATCCAGCGCCATCATCCATGCGGACAGGAAAGAGCCGTTCACATACCAGGATGCCGTGTTGGACACATCCTCGTCCTCCACCATACCGCTGTTGTTCCCCAGCGCTTCTTTGAGTGGGTCGTTATAGAGGATCACCGGGAAGGGGGCGTCGGTAAACCGTCCGCTCTCATCTTCCCCCTTGAGGCAGAGCACCATTCCGGCCCCCGCCTCCTGTACACCGTTCCAAGCCGCTATCATTGCGTCATAAAATTCTCCCGCCTCCTCACTGGCCGGGTCCACAAAGGCGAACAGGAGCACTTCGTCCAGATCCGACCGGGTGAACGTCTCTCCAGACAGAGTCGTCGTGGTAAAATCCCCTACCCGGTTGGCTTCGATCTTATTTGCGGCTGGAACAGAGTGCTCTTCCTGATGCGTATCCACCCACGCCTGATCCACCCAGCCCTTGTTCAAAGCGTCCTCCACGGTGAGCGTTCCGGCGTCAATGGCTTGCTCCACTTCCTCCAGGCTGGGCGCCTTTTCACCGCAGGCAGCCAGGGAAAGTGTCATGACAGCGGCCAGGCCCAGAGCCGCCGCCCGTTTCTTCATCCAAAATTTCATCAATAAAACCTCCTTGTTCTGATGGAACAGGAGGGAGTATAACAAATACGGTGTAAATTTTTCATCAAGGCGGATTGATGAAAAATTTACAGGTTTCTGTTATCATGGTATATCATGTGGAGGAGGGCTGATGATGCGCATTCTGGTGGTCGAGGACGAAAAGCTGCTGTGCGACGGCATTGCGGAGGATCTGGAACTTGAAAAATACACGGTGGAACGGCGCTATGATGGTGCGGCGGCTTATGACCTGCTCCTGAGCGAGTCCTTCGACCTGCTGATCCTGGATCTGAATCTGCCTGGCATGGATGGACTGGACCTGCTGCGGGCTGTGCGTGTGGAGCGCCCGGAACTGCGGGTGCTGATCCTGTCGGCCAGGGCAGAGTTATCCGACCGGGTGGCGGGTCTGGAACTGGGGACCGATGACTATCTTACGAAACCTTTTGCTCTGGAAGAGCTGGAGGCCCGGGTCCGCAGCCTGCTGCGCCGGGAGTTTGTTTCCCGAAATGCGGTACTTACTGCGGGTGATCTCATGCTGGACACGTCCTCCCGTGCTATCTCCGCTGGCGGGAACCCGCTGGAACTGACCCCCAGAGAGTTCGCCATCCTGGAACACCTAATGCTCCACCGGGATCGCTGGGTCAGTCAGGAGGAGCTGATGGAGCATGTACTGGAGTCGGACGCCAACCCTTTCAGCAACGTGGTCCGGATGCACATCTCCTCCCTGCGGAAAAAGTTGCGGGATGCTCTGGGTGATGACCCCATCCAAACGAAGGTCGGTCAGGGGTATCGCCTGATGGAAAAGGAGACGCTATGAAACCCTTTCGTTCCCTGCGGCTGCGTATCACACTCTTGTGTGCCCTGCTGCTGACATTGTGCTGTGCTGCTCTGGCTGTGACCAGCAATCTGTCTGCCATCCAACTGGCGGACACCATCACTGCCGTCCCTCTGGAACCAGCTCAAACCGTTCCCGGCACCGTAATTGATGGGGAGCCCGCGCTCATTGCTCCGGCAGCACCAGCGATCCAGCAGGCCCAGCGGATCTTCCACACCCAAAGTCTGCTGGCCACCGCCGCAATCCTGGCGATAGGACTTTTGCTGATCTACCTGCTGGTGGGCCATGCTCTTGCGCCGCTGAAGGACCTGAATACGCAAATTCAACATCGGACTGCCAAGGACCTGGATCGGCCCCTGTCCATCCCGGACCGCGGGGACGAGGTGACACAGCTGGCGCAGTCCTTTCAGGAACTGTCCCAGCGGCTGAGCCAGGCCTTTGTCATGCAGCGCAGCTTCTCCCAAAATGCCGCCCACGAATTTCGCACGCCATTGGCTGTTCTCAAGACCCGGATCGGTCTATTCCGCAAGAAGCAGGATTTTGCGCCCCAGACCACAGGGGCCTTTCTTGATATTTTGGAGGGCGAGGTGGACCGGCTCTCCGGCATGGTGGACAGTCTGCTGAAGTTGACCAATCTGGAACAGGTACCCCGCACCGACCAAGTCGAATTGAGAGAATTGCTCCACCAAGTTGCCGAGGATATGTCGCCTCTGACCAGCGGCAAAGGTTCCGTCCTTCTGGTGGACGCTGCTCCCGGCACCATCACCGGCAGCAGGGAGCTGCTCCGCCGGGCGCTGTTCAATCTGGTGGAAAATGCGGTGAAGTACGGGCCGAAGGGCGGACAGGTACGGCTCTGTGCAGAATTGGATGGAACCGATATGGTCATTACCGTAGCCGACCAGGGACCTGGCATCCCGCCTGAGCTGCGGGAGCGGGTCTTTGAGCCCTTCTTCCGGGTGGATACCGCCAGCTCCCGGGAGCTGGGCGGCACCGGCCTGGGGCTGGCTCTGGTCCGGGCCATCGCGGAAGTCCACGGCGGCAGCGTGTGGGTGGAGGAACATCAGGCTGGCGGGAATCGATTTGTGCTCCGGCTTCCGGCGGCACAACCATGAGGGAGGACCGGCATCCGTTGCTATGCTATAAACAAAGACAACGGAATCAGTCGAAGTGTCGAGCCCATTGTCTTGCTTTCGATATCCCCTGTGCTTAAATATCTCGAACAAATTTTCTAAAAAGCATTGACACAGAACATTTGTTCTGTTATGATAAAATCATAATTTGAATAGCCGCAAAATGCTGCACCGAGCAAAGGGGTGCGCTGGCAGCCAGTCAGCGTAGAATGAAAAGTCTCCACCGAATCGCCGGG
>CAUWDA010000020.1:0-45970 GCA_963557075.1 uncultured Flavonifractor sp.
AATTTTTTGCTAATCCATTCATTTCAGGCTTGACTTTTAATAGTTAGTCTTTCATGTAAGCCGTTCGGTATCCGGCTCTTAGGTCAAAGGTTGATAGGCCTCAATATCCGTGGCCTCAAAAGTAGTCATCTCCCGATACACCGCCAAGCCCATATCCAGCAGGGGCATCACCGCCACTGCGCCGGTGCCCTCGCCCAGCCGCATCCCCGCATAGAGGAAGGGCTCCAGGCCCAGCTCGCCCAGTACCAGCTTGCTGGCCGGCTCGTCGGAGGCGTGGGAGCCCAGCATATAATCCTTACAGCTGGGGCAGATCCGCGCGGCAATGAGGGCTGCCACCGAGGAGATGAAGCCGTCCACCAGCACCGGCACATGGCACAGAGCGCCGCCCAGGAACACGCCCGCCAGGCCCGCCAGATCCAGGCCGCCCACCTTGTGGAGCACGTCCATGGGATCGTTGGGGTCGGGCTGGTTGACGGCGATGCCCCGCTCGATGGCGTGGATCTTGCGCTGTAAACCCTCGCTGGACAGACCGGCGCCCCGGCCGGTCATGACCTCGGGCTCCTTGCCCAGCAGCACGGCGGCCACGGCGGAGGAAGTGGTGGTATTGCCAATGCCCATCTCGCCGGTGCCCAGCAGCTTGACGCCGTTGGCGCACAGTTCTTGGGCTACTTCCACACCCACCAGCACGGCCCGCTCGGCCTCCTCCCGGGTCATGGCCGGGCCACAGGTGAAGTCGGCGGTCCCCCGGCGGATGTTCCGCTGGACGACCCGCGCTCCATGAAGGGGAACCGCCACGCCGATATCCACCGGAACCACTTCCGCTCCGGCGTGCCGGGACATGGCGCACACGCTGGTGTCGCCCGAGGACATATTCTCCGCCACAATGGCGGTGACCTCCTGCCCGGTCTGGGTGACCCCCTGGGCCACCACGCCGTTGTCGGCGCACATCACCACCACCGCCCGCTTGGAGATATCCACGTCGGGGGTACCCATCATGGCCGCCATGCGGATCACCGCGGTCTCCAGTGCGCCCAGACTGCCCAGCGGTTTGGCGATGGAGTCCCAGCGGGCCTTGGCCGCCGCCGCCGCCCGCTGGTCAGCGGGGGTGATGGAACAGAGCACTTCTTCCAGTGTCATAGCGAATCCTCCTTGAATCGGCGTGCTGCCGCCACGAAATGGCGGGCCATCTCAGGTCTGGCCCAGAAATGAAAGTGGGGAAATCCGGCGTACAGGGTGGGGGTATGGACGCCGCAGTCCCAGCCCCGGTCGCTCAGGGGCTTTTGGGCCCGGAAGCTGTCCCCGGGCTGAGGGCTGTCCCAGTAGTGGAACTCGTGGGCGGGCATCTGTTCCCCCGCCCCGCAGAGCAGGCCGCCGGTCCGGGCGGTAAGGGTCACATAGCCAAACCGGCCCAGCTTACCGGTATTCCAGGCCCTGCCGGGGATGACGCCCGCCATGGGCCAGTCCCTGCCGTCGGCCCCCTCCAGTTTCTCATGGAGATAGAGAAAACCGCCGCACTCGGCCACCGTAGGCAGGCCGCCCGCCACCGCATCCCGGATGGCGGTCCGCATGGCGGTGTTCCTGCTCAGCCCCTCGGCCAGCAGCTCCGGGTAGCCGCCCCCCAGGTAGAGGCCGCAGGCCCCCTCCGGCAGAGTCTTGTCCTCCAGAGGGGAGAACTCCACCAGCCTGGCCCCCAGCCGCTCCAGCAGCTCCAGGCCGTCGGCGTAGTAGAAACAGAACGCCCGATCCCTTGCCACGGCAATGACCGGCTCCCCCGCCACCGGCTGCGGCAGATCCAGAGGTCCGGCGTTTAGGTCGGGAGCGGAGGCGGCCAGAGCCAGCAGACCGTCCAGGTCCAGGCTCCGTTCCGCCTGGGCAGCCAGCCTTTGGAGTTTTTCTCTCAAGCCCGCCACTTCGCCGGCGGTGACCAGTCCCAGGTGCCGGCTCTCCAGGGCGCAGTCGGGCAGGCTGGGCAGATATCCATACACCGTGACGCCGGTCTCGGCCTCGATACACGCCTTCAGCCGGGGATAGAGCATGGGGGACACCCGGTTGAGGATGACGCCCCCGATGCCGCTGTCCGGCCGGAAGGTCTTCAGGCCGTGGACCACGGCCGACAGCGTGAGGGCGCTCCCCCGCCCGTCCACCACCAGCACCGCAGGGGTGCGGGTGGCCCGGGCCAGGTCATAGGCGCTGGCCTCATGGCTCATGGCGATGCCGTCGTAGTACCCCATGACCCCCTCGATGAGGGCCAGACCGGACCCGGCGCTGTTTTTCTCCAGCAGGTACCGCGTCTTTTCCTCTCCCAGGAAGAAGAGGTCCAGATTCCGGCTTTTTGCCCCGATGATCTCGCTGTGGAACATGGGGTCGATGTAGTCCGGGCCGCACTTGAAGGCCACAGGGGCCAGTCCCCGGTCCACCAGCGCCTGGAGGATGGCGCAGGTCACGGTGGTCTTGCCCCCGCCGCTGGCGGGGGCGCACAGCAGCAGCCGGGGGGCGCTCATGGCCGCCCCTCCCCGGAGAAGATCCAAACCGGGTTCTGGGCGTCCATCAGGTGGTACCGCCCCGCCTTCCGGGTGCGGGTGGCGGACACCTGCACCATGTCGGCCCCCTCCAGACCGGCGAAGTGCCGGGCCGCCTCAGCCACCGTCTCCAGCGTGACGGCGGTACACACCACCCGCGCGGCGGGGTTCTTCTCAAAGATCACCGCCAGGATCTCGCCCAGCTCTCCGGAGGTCCCGCCGAGAAAGACCCGGTCGGGGGCGGGCAGCTCCCGGAGGGCCTCCGGGGCGGTCCCCCCCACCACGGTCAGATTGGAGACCCGGAACCGGGCCTTGTTCTCCGCCAGCAGGGCCAGGGCCTCCGGCTTTTTCTCCACGGCGAACACCTGACCTGCAGGGCAGGCCAGGGCGCACTCCACCGACACCGAGCCGGTGCCCGCGCCCACATCCCACACCACATGGTCCTCCTCCAGCCGCAGCTTGGACAGGGCCAGGGCACGCACCTCCTCCTTGGTCATGGGCACGTCCCCCCGGAGGAAGGCGCTGTCCGGCAGGCCGGGGGAGTTGAAGGGCCGGGCCACCGGGTGGGAATTCTCCGCCAACAGCACGGACAGGTCGGCAAAGTCCTCCGCCGCCAGCTCCGCCGCCCTCCCGGTGACGATGCGCTCATCTGGGTAGCTCAGCCGCTCGCCCACCGACAGGACCACGTCGCCCAGGTCCCGGCGCACCAGTTCCCGGCACACATCCCGGACCTTGGTAGCCCCGCCGGTGAGGGCGAAGGTGCGGGCATTGCGCTGGATCTCCCCCACCAGATTGTGGCTGCGGCCGTGGGCGCTGACGATCTTCACGTCCTCCCAGCCGGTGTGCAGCCTGGCACAGAAATAGCTGAGGGAGGAGAGACCGGGGAGGGTGACCACCTCATGGTCCTCCAGCAGGGCCCACAGCTTTTTTGCCCCGCTGTAAAAGCCGGTGTCCCCGGAGAGGAGCACCCCCACAGGGCCCTCCCGCTGCGTCCCGATATACGCGGCGATGTCCGCCCCGGCGATGAGGGGCACGCAGGTGTGTCCTTCTTGCCAGGGCGCCAGCAGCCGGGGCGCCCCCACCAATACGGGACAGGCCCGGGCCGCTGCCAGGGCCGCCGCCGTCATGGTTTCCGGGGTCCCCATACCGACTCCGATCAGATAGACCTTCATGCCTGTTCCTCCTTCAGGGCCGTCTGG
The DNA here is from genome assembly GCA_963557075.1 of uncultured Flavonifractor sp. Taxonomy (GTDB): domain Bacteria; phylum Bacillota; class Clostridia; order Oscillospirales; family Oscillospiraceae; genus Flavonifractor. The sequence continues at coordinate 3,719 of CAUWDA010000020.1, forward strand.
AGCTCCTCCAGCGTCAGCCCGGTCTCGCGGCTGGGCCGCTCCACCACCAGCAGAGCACACCCCGCCTCCCGGGCAGCCTCCGCCTTCTCCCGGAATCCGCCGTAGCCGCCGGTGTCCTTGGTCACCAGGGTCTTGATGCGGTATTGCCGCAGCAGAGCTACATTTAACTCTTTCGAGAAGGGGCCCTGCATACAGATGATGTTCCTGGGCGGGAAGCCCAGCTTCAGGCAGCGGTCCAGGGAGTCCGCCATGGGCAGCACCCTGGGATAGCACCGCTCCACCAGGCCGGGCCGGGCAAAGGCGTCCAGCTCCTTGCTGCCGGTGGTGAGCAGTACATGGCCCGGCAGCTGCTCCAGCATATCCGCCGCCCCGGCCATGTCCGCCGCCTTATGACACAGATCCTCCCCGTCGGACTGGCGGACCAGCCGGAGACAGGGCAGCCCCGCCGCCTCCGCCGCCGCCCTGATGTTGGCGGTGACCTCCACGGCATAGGGGTGGGTGGCGTCCACCACATGGGTGAAGGGGCGGGAATGCATCAGCTGTTCCATCTCCCCCCGATCCATCCGGCCCACATGGGACGCCGCCCCAGGGGGCAGCAGGGTCTCGCCGTACTCGGTGGCCACGCACACCAGGGCGGGGATCTTCTGCTCCAGCAGCCACTGGGCCAGCTCCCTCCCCTCGCCGGTACCGCCGAAGAGCAGGATGTTCATCTTATTCCTCCCGCTGGAGATAGCCCCGGGGGGTGACCATCCTGCCGCCCAGCACCTTGGTCTGGCTGTTGCCGATGAACACGGTGGTGAACATATCCACCTGGGTGTCCCGCAGCCGAGACAGGGGACACATGACCGCCGTCTCCCCCTCCCGGCCAATATTACGGACATAGCCGCACACCGTATCCGGGTCCTTGTCCCGCAGCAGGATGTCGCAGGCCCGCTGGAGATAGTCCGCCCGGCTCCGGCTGGAGGGATTGTAGAGACAGATGACGAAATCCGCCTGGGCGGCGGCGGCCAGCCGCTTCTCGATCTTCTCCCAGGGCGTGAGCAGGTCGGACAGGGAGATGACCGCAAAATCGTGGGTCAGGGGCGCGCCCAGCACTGCGGCGCCGCCGCAGGCGGCGGTGATGCCGGGTATCACCTCGATCTCAATGGGGTCGTACTCCTGGGCCACTTCGTAGATAAGCCCCGCCATACCGTAAACCCCGGAGTCGCCGGAGCAAACCACTGCCACATCCTTCCCGGTGAGAGCCGCCTCCACGGCGGCCCGGCAGCGGTCTACCTCCCGCCGCATCCCGGTGGAGAGCACCTCTTTCTCAGGGAAATCCGGTTTGACCAGCTCAATGTAGGCGGTGTACCCCACAATGAGGTCACAGGCCTCCAAAGCGGCTCTGGCCCGGCCGGTGAGGTCGGCGCCCCCGCCGGGGCCCAGTCCGATGACCGTTACTTTCATAGGATCTTCCTTCCTGCCACCGCTGTGGTGACGCCGTTTTTTGCCCGCTTGGGCATCAGAATGGTGCCGCCGGCCCGCACTGCCGCCCGCTCGCACACATTGTCCACGCCCGTGATCCCCTGCACAAAGGCAGAGGGCGTAAAATTCCCCTCCACCGCCGCCAGCTCTGCCGCCGAAAAGACGGACAGGGGCAGGGCATGGGCGGCACAGAAGGCCCGCAGGCCCGGCTCATTTTCTTTCAGATCAATGGTTGCCACCTGGGCCACCGCTTCGGGCTCGTAGCCGGACAGGGCCTCGTCCACCGCCGCTTCGATGGCGGCCTGGGGCGAATCTCTTCTGCATCCGATCCCCAGGATCAGCCCCCTGGGGGCCAGCCGCAGCGTATGGGGAAAGGGTACCTCCCCCCGCCGATAGGTGACCCACACGCCCAGCTCCGCCGGACCGCCGGTCAGCCCTGCCGGGCAGGGGTGGCCGAAGTCGCTGACAAAGCCCACCGGTTTTCCCTCCAGCAGGGCGGCGGAGATCGCTTTGGCCGCCAGACGGTCGGTGATGACCATGTCCCGCTCCCTGGCCCACACGTCCACCGCAAAGAGGCCGTTGACATCGGTGGCGGTGGATACTGCCGCCTGACCGCCCGTAAGGGCAGCCACCTTGACCGCCAGCTCGTTGGCGCCCCCCACATGGCCGGACAGCAGGGGAATGACGAACCGCCCCGCCTCGTCCACGCTCACCACGGCTGGATCAGTGAATTTATCCCGCACATGGGGGGCGATGGCCCGGACGGCGATGCCCGCCGCCCCCACGAAGAGGAGGGCGTCCGCCTCTGCCCAGGCCTTGGCTGTCCAGCCCTCCAGGCTGTCATAGGCCTCCCCGCCCACCTCATCCGCAAATCGGGCGGGCACATGGAGGGTGGCGTCCAGGGCGTCAGCCAGGGTCCGGCCCAGGGCCGCCCCCCGCCGGGTAAAGGCGATGACAGCCGCCGTCACTTGCTGGCCTCCCGGAATTCATGGGTAAAGGTGGGGTCATACAGCTTGGAGCGCTGGTAATCATCCCCCAGAAAATAACCGATCGTAATAAGCGCCGTCTTGGTCACCTTGTTCTCCCGGGCGGTTTTTGCCAGGGTGGACACCGTGCAGCGGTACACCTTCTCTTCCGGCCAGGTGGCCTTGTATACGATGGCCGCCGGGGTGTCGGGGGCATACCCGCCCGCCATCAGCTCCTCCTCCACCTGCTCCAGCAGACCGGTGGACAGGAAGAGCACCATGGTGCAGCCGTGGGAGGCCATCTTGCGCAGCTGCTCCCCCTCGGGCACCGGCGTGCGGCCCGCCATGCGGGTAATGATAACAGACTGTGATACATCGGGCAGAGTATACTCCGCGCAGAGGGCAGCCGCCGCTCCGGAGAAGGAGGACACACCAGGGGTCACATCGTAGGAGATGCCCAGCTTGTCCAGCTCGTCCATCTGCTCCCGGTGGGCGCCGTACAGGGAGGGGTCGCCGGTGTGGAGCCGGACGGTCATACCCCCTCTGGCCTCGGTCTCTTTCATCACCTCGATGACCTCTTCCAACGTCATCTTTGCACTGTCATAGACCTGGCAACCCTCTTTCTTGTAGTCCAGCAGGGCGGGATTGACCAGGGAACCGGCGTAAATGATGACGTCCGCCTCCCCCAGCAGCTTCGCCCCCCGCACCGTGATGAGATCGGCCCCGCCGGGGCCCGCGCCGATAAAATGTACCATAATCATTCTCCTGTCTGTATGAGTGCGGGCCGATATAGGCATCGGCCCCTGCAAATATCAACGGTCCACAGGGGCGGATGCCCTCATCGCCCGTTCCGGTGGAGGGCCAGCAATTTGTCAGCCCCTGTGGTCTTTCCCAGCAGCCCGTGCTGGTTGGAGAAGAACACCGCCTCAATGGCCAGGTCGGGCCCGGCCCGGTGGCGCAGCACCTCCTCCAGCGCCTGCGCAATGGAGGCCATCACTTGTTCCAGCAGCCCGGCCTCCTTCAGCAGCTCCACCCCCGCGTCGGTGGTGGGGCAGTCAAAGAGGGCCTTCAGCAGCGCCGGGCTCCCCCCCGCCAGGGCGGCGTGGGCGGTGAGGGTCTCCCGCCGGCCATCGGCCACCTTGGAGTGGGTATTCATGCTTCCCGCCGCCACTTTGATGAGTTTGCCCAGGTGGCCCACCAGCAGCAGGGACCGGAAGCCCAGTCCGGCGGCGTGATCGATGGCATGGCCCAGGTAGTTGCTGCAGGTACACCGATCGGTCAAATCCAGCCCCAACATCTGCTCCGCAAAGGCGTCCCCGTAGTTGCCGGGGGTGACCAGCAGATCCTCCACCCCGGCGGCTTTGGCCATGTCCTGCTCCAGGTAGAGGGAGTCGATGAGGGCGGCCTCGCTCATGGGGCGGACGATGCCGCTGGTACCCAGGATGGAGATCCCCCCCTCGATGCCCAGCCGGGGGTTGAAGGTGTGCTCCGCCAGGGCCGTTCCCTCCGGCGCAGAAATGAGAATGGACAGCCCGCCGGAATAGCCCGCCCCGGCCACCTCCTTCTCCACCAGCTGCCGGATCATCCGCCGGGGGGTGGAGTTGATGGCGGCCGCCCCCACCGGCTGATCCAGGCCTGGGCGGGTCACCCGGCCCACGCCGGGCCCGCCGTCGATGGTAACGCCGGGCCCGCCGGTCTTTTCCACCCGGGCGAAGATCAGCGCGCCGTCAGTCACATCCGGGTCGTCCCCTCCGTCCTTCCGGACGGCACAGGACGCCCAGCCCGGCCCCGCGGTCTGCTCCAGCAGCTCCGCTTCCACTTCGACCCCAGCCGGGGTGTTCACCCGGACAGCGGGCAGCTGCTCCCCGGTCAACAGCCGGTGGGCGGCCCCCGCCGCCGCAGCCGCCGCGCAGGTACCTGTGGTGTAGCCGCAGCGCAGCTGCCTGTTCCCCACCGGAATATAGACCTCCAGCATCCCATCACCTCCCGCGCTCGAAAAAAAAGGCCCTCCCCAAATCGGGGAGGGCCTTTTTTCAAAAAATGCTGCACCTCTCCACCTCAGAGCTACGCTGTTCCGTATCCCTGCAGCGGGTCTCCTGGCTTACGCTTCTTCCTCCGGCGCACCTTCTCAGCCCCGTTGTGGGCCAATGGTCTTTACGCCTTCGTCCGCGTTTACAGTAGAGGTAAGACTGCGCCGGATTTTCACCGGCTTCCCCTTTAAGCGGCAACGCCGCAACTGCGGATACTATTTGATTCTCCGCTATTATATCAGGGTGCAGAAAAAAAGTAAAGGTAAAATCTTGTCACAAGCGCACATCCACGGCAGCCCGCTCCATCACAAAATTGGTCAGGCTGACCCCGTGGCGCTCCACCTGCCGGACGGTAGGGCCGCAGGGCCGGTCTCACCGCCGTCCCCTCGGCCGCTTGAGCTTGTCCAGCAGCAGTCCAAACAGCTGACAGATCTTCAGGATCACGTGCATCACCGGATAGGCCAGGGCCAGAAAGACCACCAGCACCATCAGGGCCTGAAGAGACAGGGGGTGCAGGCCGAAGCTGGAACCGAACCAGGCGATGACCACCACCGAGGAGCCGGTCATGGCCCCCATCAGGACCCGGCGCTTCCAGTCAAAGGGCTTACACACCTGATAGAGCACCAGCAGACCCACCATCACCAGCAGGATGGCGGACATGGTGGACAGCTCGTTGGTGGTGAAGCCAAAGACCAGATAGAAGGCCTCCAGCCCCAGCACCACGATCAGGTCGGTCAGTCCGCCGGGGAGGGCCGCCCGCAGCACATTGGAGAGGAATTTACCCTTGACGATGCTGTGGTTGGGCTCCAGCGCCAGGAAGAAGGAGGGGATCCCGATGGTGACGGCGCTGAGGAAGGAAATCTGCAGCGGAGTCACCGGGTAGGGGAAGGTGGCAAACAGGGAGAGGATGGACAGGCAGAAGGAGAAGATGTTCTTCACCAGATAGAGGGCCGCGGCCCGCTGGATGTTGTTGATGACCCGCCGCCCCTCCGCCACCACCTTGGGCATAGCGGAGAAGTCGGAGTTGAGGAGGACCAGCTGGGCGGCGTGGCAGGCGGCCTCCGCGCCGGAGGCCATGGCGATACCGCAGTCGGCGTCCTTCAGGGCCAGCACATCGTTGACGCCGTCGCCGGTCATGGCCACCGTGTGGCCCGCCCGCTGGAGGGCCCGCACCAGCCGGCGCTTCTGGTCGGGGGTCACCCGTCCGAACACGGTGTACTCCCGCACCGCCCGGTCCATGTCGGCGTCGCTGTGGAGGGTGGCGGCGTCCACATAGCGGTCCGCCCCCTGGATGCCCGCCTGGCGGGCCACCTCGGCTACCGTCACCGGGTTATCGCCCGAGATGACCTTGACCGCCACCTTCTGCTCGGCAAAGTACTGGAAGGTCTTGGGCGCGGAATCCCGCACCCGGTTGGACAGCAGCACCAGGGCCATGGGACACACCTGCCGGGGGTCCAGCCCCTTCTGGTCCGGGTCCCCCCGGTACTCCGCCGCCAGCAGCACCCGGTATCCCTTGGCGGACCAGGGGTCCACCGCCTCCTTCAGGTCGCCGTACCGCTCCCCCATGATGAACTCCGGCGCGCCCACCACATAGGCGCCGTGGCCGGGAAAGACGGCGGCGCTCCACTTGGTGGCGGAGGTGAAGGGGATGGTCTTTTCCGCGTGCCAGACGGAGGGCCCGTGGAATTTCTTCTGCATGGCCCGGGCCGTGTCGTTGTCCGCGTCGGTGACCTGATAAAAGGCGTTGAGGATCTCGGTGATCTCGGTCTCGGCGTACTTTTCCGGATCCAGGTACACCACCTCGCCCACCTCCATGCGGGGTTCCGTGATGGTGCCCGTCTTATCCACGCACAGCACATCCACCCGGGCCAGGGTCTCGATGCAGTTCATATCCTGGGCCAGCACCTTGCCTTTGGCCAGCCGGATCATGCTCACCGCCAGAGCCACGCTGGTCAGCAGGTAGAGTCCCTCTGGGATCATGCCGATGAGGGCGGCCACAGTGGACACCACCGTCTCCTGGAAGGTGCGGCCCACGATGAAGAACTCCTTGGCGAACAGGGCCACGCCGATGGGGATGAGCAGGATGCCGATGACCCGGATCAGCTTGTCCAGGGAGGACATCATTTCGCTCTTGCCCACGGTGACGTCCTTTTTGGCCTCCAGGGTCAGGCGGGCGGCGTAGGACTCCGCCCCCACCCGGTCCAGCCGGGCCCGGCAGCGGCCCGCCACCACAAAGGAGCCGGAGAGCAGCTGATCCCCCGGATTTTTTACAATGGCGTCGGCCTCGCCGGTGATAAGGGCCTCATTGACCTGGACCTGACCGGAGAGCACAGTGGCGTCGGCGGGGATCTGGTCGCCGGAGGCCAGCTCGGCCACGTCGTCCCGCACCAGATGGGCGGCGGGCACCGAGCCCAGCCGTCCCTCCCGCACCACGTTGGCCCGCGGGGCGGCCAGCAGGTTCAGCTTGTCAATGGTCTGCTTGGAGCGCAGCTGCTGCAAAATGCCGATGCCGGTATTGGCCAGGGCAATCAGCAGGAAGAGCAGATCCTCCAGCGACCCCGCCAGAATGAGCAGGACGGCCAGCACCAGGAAGATAAAGTTGAAAAAGGTAAAGACGTTGGCCCGCACGATCTGACCCACCGTCATGGTGGGGGACTCCACCGGGTCGTTGGCCCACCCCTTCTGCTGGCGCTCCTTCACCTGGGCCATGGTAAGGCCCTGCTCCGGGTCCGCGCTCACTCGGGGCACCTCCTGGCGGGGACGCTGACCCGCCGGAGGGGGGGAACTTTGTTTTTGCTTGCCTTTCATGTAGCCGCCTTCCATCCTCCGAATTTCCACATCCGAACCAGGTCCGGTTCAAAACTTTGTCACATTATAGCCGATTTTCCCCACCCATACAAGGCCGCTAAGGAATTCTTAACCGTTTCTCCACATTTTATAAAAGGATGGGCATGCCGCCCGACCCCCGGCGCTATACTGGAGAGGAGGAGGGGTATCTATGGAGCAGTTTTTCGACAAGATCCCGGCGGCAGCCCGGCTGGCCCTGTGCGCCGGAGGGGGCTCTCTGCTGTACGCCGCCGCCCTCCGTCTGCCCGCCCTGGAGACCCGCCGGGAATGGCTGGAGGAGCACCGGCTTCAGGTCGTGGCGCTGGGGAGCGCCGCCCTCTTCGGCCTGTCCCTGCTGCTGGCCCCCCTCCCCCAGCGGGAGGAGGAGCTCCAAGAGCCCGACGGCAGCCTGGACGGCTACGAGCCGGTGGAGTAGTCCATCCAATGGGACAGGGCCCGCCTCCGGCGGGCCCTGTCCGTTCTCTTCAGCGAAACAGCGGCAGCAGAGCCGCGCCGATGATACCCGCGTCGTTGCCCAGGGCCGCCCGCACCAGGCGGGTGCGGTGGACACTGTTGCGGGCGTAATCCTCCCGGTTGAGGATGTAGCGCACCGGGGCCATCAGGGTCTCCCCCTGGGCGGAGGGTCCGCCGCCGATGCAGAACACCTCGGGCTGGAAAATATTCACCAGGCTGGCCACGCCGCAGCCCAGGTAATCCACATACTCGTCGATAACCTTGCCGGCGGCGGCGTCCCCCAGGGCGGCGGCGTCAAAGGGGGTGCGGCCGTTGACGCCCTCCAGGGAACCGGCCAGCTCCCACAGCCGGGACTTCCGGTCCTCCTCCATCACCTCCCGGGTGCGCTTGATGAGGGCGGTGGCGGAGCAATAGGCCTCAAAGCAGCCCCGGCGGCCGCAGGTACACAGCCGCCCTCCATGCTCGATCACGAAGTGGCCCACCTCCATGCCCGCGTGGTTAAACCCGGTGTACAGCTTGCCGCCCAGCACCGCGCCGCCACCCACGCCGGTACCCAGGGTGATGGCCACCATGGAGTTGCTCCCCCTGCCGGCGCCGGCGGCAAATTCCCCCAGAGCGGCGGAGTTGGCGTCGTTCTCCAGATAGATCTCCTTGTTCAGCCGGGCCGACATCAGGGCGGCCAGGGGCACGTTTCGGAAATCCAGGTTGGACCAGTAACGGATCACGCCCTCCTCCGGCTCGATGGTGCCAGGGGAGCCGATCCCCACCGACGCCACATCGTCCATGGACAGCCCCGCCTGCTCCACCGCGGCCAGAGAGGCCGCCGTCATCTGGTCAGCCACCTGCTCCGCCGGGACCCCCCGGGGCGTGGGCAGGCTGACCTTTTTCACCATAGCACCGCTCTCCTCCACGACAGCAGCCGCCACGTTGGTGCCGCCCAGATCGATTCCCAAATAGTACATGATCCCGCCTCCTTTTTCTTCACCCTGATTATAATGCACCCGGCCCGGCGGCACAAGAGGAAAAAGGAGCTGCCGCGCCGTGCGCGGCAGCTCCTTTTCAAATCACAACAGGTCCCCGGGCCCGCTTAGGGAAATGGGCGGTCTGCTCCGAATGCCCACCCCGGTGGGTCCGCAGATGGACCAGCAAAGAGATGACCGCGCTGAGCAGCAGGAAGGAATAGAAGCTGATGCCCCGGGACACCAGCACCGCGGGAGTCACCAGACCGGGTCCGAAGAAGAGGGCCATGGCGGCCACGAATCCCCCTTCGGAGGCCCCCACCGCGCCGGGCAGGGGCAGGTTGGCCACCGCCAGCGTCACCAGGGACTGGGTGGCGATGATATCCAGCGGACTGCTGCCTCTGAGTCCAAACGCGTAGTAGACCATCACCGGGACGGCGAACAGGGCGGTGAGCTGCACCACCGTAATGGCCAGCAGACCGGCCACCATACCCGGATTCTCCCGGACACAGGCCGCCCCCCGGCGGTATTCCGCCAGCTGTTCCTCCAGTTTCTGCCGGGCCTTCTCCTCGTTGCGGATGATGTGCACCCCCACCAGCAGCTTCAGCACCCCGCCGGCCAGTCTGCGGGCCGCGTTGGGCAGGAACATCAGGCAGAGCATCCCGGCAGTCAGGACGCCGTTGACCAGCACGCCGTAGAGCAGCAGCAGCCCCAGGCCGCCCCCCAGATTGCGGACCAGGTCGAAGCGGAGGAGGGCCGCAGTCAGGGCGTAGCCGATGACCACCACCTGATAGCACACGGCGATGAGCATCATATTCAGCGCCCCGTGGGCGGCAGGGATCCCATCCCGGGACATATAGTAGATCTGGGCGGGCTGTCCGCCGGTGGCGGAGGGGGTGATGGAGCTGACATAGAAGCCCACGAAGGAGTACCCCAGGCAGCGGCGATAGCGCACCGGATGCCCCAGCCGCCCCAGAATGATGCGGGACTGCATGGCCTCGCTGCCCACAAACAGGAACATCATCCCCAGGCCCGCCAGCAGCCACAGGGGCCTGAGTCCACCCAAAGCGCCGGCCAGCCGGGAGACGGGCATATCCCGGAACAGCAGATAGCCGGTCAGCGCCATCAGCGCCAGGATCAGGCCGATCCCCACCAGGCTCTTGCGTTTGTCCATCAGGCGCACACTCCTCTTCCCGCAGTCAGCTGGGCCATGATGTGGTCCAGACTCTCCTTCTCCAGCTGGATCTTCATTCTGTGCATCCGGGCCGACATCCCGGCCAGCGCCTCTCCGTCGTAGATGGTCTCCCGGATGGCCTTCAGGCACTCCTCCGGCTCCTTGGGGGCCACCCGGCCCATCCCCCGCTCCACCAGGAAACGGGCGTTGCGCTTCTCCTGCTCCAGAAACGGCTCCCAGGCCAGGATGGGCAGCTCGGAAAAGATGCTCTCAAACACGGTGATGCCGCCGGGCTTGGTGAGGATCAGGTCCGCCCGGGCCATGTACTCGTACACCCGGTCGGTGAAGCCCACCACCTCGATGTTCCGGTACCGCCCCGCCAGCCGCTCATACAGCTTCTCGTTGCGTCCGGTGATGATGGTGGTGTGCACCCCGGGCATCCGGTCCAGCTCCTCATAAAAGGACTCCTTTTTTGGCATCATGCCCAGGCCGCCCCCCATGATGAGCAGGCGGCGCTCCTGCCGGTCCCCCCGGTGGACAGGCAGCTTGAACTCCGCCCGGACGGGGATCCCGGTGACATAGATGATGTCCGGGTCCACTCCCTTGGCTGCCAGGCGGGCCCTGATCTCCTCCGTCCCCACCAGGTAGCAGTCGGTGTCCCGGTGGATCCACTCGGAATGGCTGGTCAGGTCGGTGACACAGGTGACCAGCGGCAGGCCGCTGCCCGTCTCCTGCTTCCAGCGGGCCACCATGCGGGCACAGACGGGGTGGGTGGCGATGACCACATCGGGGCGCTTGCGGGCCATCAGCTCCTCCACCCGCCGGGGACACTGCTCCTCGTTGAGGGGCCGCTCGTCAGAGTCCCGGTTCTGCGTAAAGTTATAATAGAGATTGAACAGCAGGCTGCCCCGGGTCACCAGCACGTTGAACCACTTGTACATGGACTCCGGATGGTGACTGGTGCAGGCGATCAGATCCATGACCTCCACCGTCGCCGTGGGAAAGGCCCGCAGCAGCTGCTGCCGCAGGGACATGGAAGCGGACCAGTGGCCCATACCGAATTTCCCTGTTACGATCAGAATATTCACGCCGCTCCCTCCTCATAATATCTCATTTCATGATACCAGTATAGCGGATGTTCCTTTAGAAAATCCGGTCCTGTTTCTTAAGAAGATATTAAAAATAAGGAACGGCTTGTTAAATTTACCTGCCGATGCGCTCCGGCAGGGTCTCCGGCCCGGCGCAGCACACCGCCGCCCGCCAGTCCTCCCCCCCATAGGCCCGGAAGCGCAGGCCGTCCAGCTCCCCTGTCTGCCCCGGCTCCAGCAGGGGCACGGCGATGGTCCGGGGGGACTGCCGCAGTCCGGTCCCGGCGCACTTCACCCGGGCCTCCTTTAAGGTCCAGAGGGTGTACAGGCTCCCCCAGTCCCCGCCCCGGCGGCTGAACCAGGCGTATTCCTCCTCTGAGAGCACATGGCGGGCCAGGCCCGCCCTCCGGGGCCGCACCCGCTCGATGTCCACCCCCAGGGGGCAGCTCCCCACCCCGCACAGGGCCAGTCCGCCGCTGTCGCTTATATTAAAGTAGAGCTGTGGGTGCCCGGGAAACCAGGGCTTGCCCATCCCGGTCCGCTCCACCGGGGGCAGCTCCATCCAGCCAAACCTGTCCCGCAGCCGCCGGGCCAACAGGTCCCAGGCCGCCCCCTCTTCCATCCAGAGCTCCATCTCCGCCTCCATCCCCGTGCGGCGGCTCTCCGGCCCGAAGGACCGCCGCACTACTTTGTTTCCCTCATTATATCGGGGCCGCTGTGGTTGTCAAGGGCTGCCCGGGACACGGGCCGCCGGGTCCGGTTTGCTTTTGTCCGCCGCCCGCGGTACAATAGGGGCGCGGTCCGCCGCATCTTAATCGCTTCTTAAATCTTTCCCTCCTTTTCCCTTAAAAGACGGCTGATATCCTTTATGTTACTGAGGTGAGTGTATGTATACCATTTTGATCTGCGACGACGACAGGGATATTGTCTCCGCCCTGGATATCTATCTGACCAGCGAGGGCTACCGCACCGTGAAGGCCTATGACGGGCTGGAGGCCCTGCGGGCCGCCGAGCGGGAGGCGGTGGATCTGATCCTGCTGGATATCATGATGCCCAATCTGGACGGCATCCGTACCATCGCCAAGCTGCGGGAGAAGTACAACGTGCCCATCATCCTTCTCACCGCCAAGAGCGAGGACGCCGACAAGGTGCTGGGGCTGAACATCGGAGCGGACGACTACGTCACCAAGCCCTTCAACCCCATCGAGGTCATCGCCCGGGTCAAGAGTCAGCTGCGCCGGTACACCAGTCTGGGCGGCAAAAGCGGCAGCGAAAGCGCCGCCCTGCTCACCAACGGCGGCATCGCCCTGGATGACAGCGCCAAGGCCGTGACGGTGGACGGCGAGCCGGTGAACCTCACCCCACTGGAGTACAACATCCTGCTCCTGCTGATGAAAAACCCCGGGCGGGTCTTTTCCACCAGCCAGATCTATGAACTGGTGTGGAACGACCCCTCCCTGGGCTCGGAGAACACGGTGGCGGTCCACATCCGGCACCTGCGGGAGAAGCTCGAGATCGACCCGGCCAACCCCCGATACATCAAGGTGGTGTGGGGCCTGGGCTACAAGATGGAAAAACTGTAGGGGACGGGGCCGTCCCCATCTTCGGAGGGAATCGCATGAAATGGATCCGCAGCAACTTCGTCCTTAAGCTGGCCGCCTTCCTGCTGGCGCTGGTGGTGGGCACCGGGGGCTTCTGGGCCTCCACCTTTATTCTCTATCAGTGGGATACCCTGTGGCTGAGCAGCGGCTACTACGACAGCGTGGATTACCACGCCGACCTGTACAACCGGCTCAACCAGCTCCAGGAGATGGCCCGCCTGCTCCAGGTCAAGGAGTGGGACGGGAGCCTGCCCTACCTGGACCAGCGGCGGCTGGACACCCTGGAGGAGTCTCTCTCCCCGGAGCGCACCAACTTCCGCTATACCATCCGCCGCAACGAGGGCGGCACTCTCATCAGCTCCAATCTGGAGGGGGCCGCCACCCTGGACGGCTCGGTCCATACTGTGGAGCAGAGTGAGATGTCGGTCGGCAACGACTCGCCCACCGAGGCCGACTACATGGTCTGGAACGGAGAGGAGCGGTACTACCTGGTCTATGTGACCCTCCCGGACGGCACCAAGCAGCTCTTTACGCCGGAGAATGCGAACGAGGCCTACCAATACGGCTACACCTTCAACGGCATCGAGTGGGACTATGATTCCGATCTGGACAGCCGGGTGAACCGCGCCATGCTGGCCCTGGAGTACGGCGTCACCGACCCCCTCACCGTCCAGGATGAATTCTGGACCGGCAGCCAGGACTACTTTCAGTACGCCAGCTACCTGCCCGCCCTGGCGGTGCTGGCCCTGGTGCTGGATCTCGTCGGCGTGCTGCTGGTGATCTTCCTCTGCCGTACAGCGGGCTGGCGCAAGGGGGAGAACCGCCCGGTGCAGGGCTGGTTCGACCGCATCCCCCTGGACCTGCTGGCCGTGGGGGAGTTCTTCGCCGTGGCTCTGCTGCTCAACGCCGGCGACGTGATGGCCTACGGGCTGAACGTCTCACACATGGCTCCCGATATGGTGGCCGGTCTGGGCATGGTCACTGCCGCCATCCTGGCCTGTCTGCTGGCCTTCTGCCTGACGGTGGCCGTCCGCATCAAGACCCGCACCCTCTGGCGCTGTACCCTGGTCTGGATGCTGTGCCGGCTCATCGCCCGGGGCTGCCGGGCGGCGGCCCGGAGCTGGCCCTTCACCTGGCGGGTGGTGGCCCTGTTCCTGCTCTATCTGCTGGGCACCATCCTCACCGGTCTGACCATCTTCCTCATCCCCTTCTATCAGGGGGCAGTGCTGTACGCCATCTGCCGCTGGACCATCCAGTGGAAGAAGGTGCGGGCGGGCACCGGGGAGATCCTGGGCGGCAAGCTGGACCACCAGATCGACACCGCCCACATGTATCCCGACCTGGCCAGCCACGCCCAGCAGCTCAATGACCTGGGCCAGGCCATCGGCTCCGCCGTGGAGGAGCGCATCCAGAGCGAGCGGTTCAAGGCAGAGCTCATCACCAACGTGTCCCACGACCTGAAAACCCCTCTGACCTCTATCATCAACTATGTGGACCTGCTGAAAAAGCAGGGGCTGGACAGCCCCAGCGCCCCGGAGTATCTGGACGTACTGGACCGAAAGAGCCAGCGGCTGAAAAAGCTGACGGAGGACCTGGTGGAGGCCTCCAAGGCCTCCACCGGCACCCTTCCTGTCCACGCGGAGCCGCTGGGTATGGTCCAGCTGGTCCAGCAGGCCCTGGGTGAGTTTGAGGAAAAATTCGCCCAGAACGCGCTGAAGCCGGTCCCCTCCTTCCCGGAAGGGGAGGTGTGGGTCCGGGCAGACGGCCGGCATCTGTGGCGGGTGGTGGACAATCTGCTGTCCAACTGCAACAAGTACGCCCTGGAGGGCACCCGGGTCTACCTGCAGCTGCTCAAGGAGGGGCAGAACGCCGTCTTTTCCGTGAAAAACATCTCCCGGGACCCGCTGAACATACCGCCGGAGCAGTTGATGGAGCGTTTCGTCCGTGGGGACAGCTCCCGCACCACCGACGGCTCCGGCCTGGGTCTGTCCATCGCCCGCAGCCTCACCGAGCTGCAGGGCGGACAGTTCGGACTGAGTATCGACGGCGACCTCTTCAAGGCCACCGTCACCTTCCCCCTGGCCCCGCCGCCGGAGGAGGCGCTCCAGCCCCTGCCCCCCGCCAACTGACAAAAGGCCCGCCGCGGAGTTTTTCCGCGGCGGGCCTCAGCGTGTCGAAGAGATTCGACACGCTTCTCAAAAATGCAAGCATTTTTTCGAGGGGATGCAGCCCGCTGCGTCGCACGCGCAAAGCGCGTACGCTTGCGGACTGAGAAGTGTTTTTTCCGAGGCACATGTCCCCGGAAAAAACAGATTTGGATCTTTTTTCACCGCCTGCGGGCGGTGAAACTCTGCCGTTGGCTGTTCCCTTTGCAGAAAGCAGTTTCTTTCCTGCACCTGTTTTGACTTTATCGACAGGCAAAGGCCCGCCGCAGAAAACTCCGCGGCGGGCCTTTGATCCTCTTTTAACCACAGGAGCAGCAGCAGTGCTCCTCCTCGTCCTCGCAGGGCAGCTTGAGGGACTCGGGCACCGGCTCTCCCTTCTTCCGGTAGTAGTCGGCCAGAGCCGCCTTGATGGCCTCCTCCGCCAGCACGGAGCAGTGCATCTTGTATCCGGGCAGTCCGTCCAGGGCCTCCGCCACGGCGGCGTTGGTGAGGGTCATGGCCTCCCCGATGGTCTTGCCCTTGATCATCTCAGTGGCCATGGAGGAGGTGGCGATGGCGGAGCCACAGCCGAAGGTCTTGAACTTCACATCGGTGATGACATCGCCGTCGATCTTCAGGTACATTTTCATGATGTCGCCGCACTTGGGGTTGCCCACCTGGCCCACCCCATCGGCGTTCTCGATCTCTCCCACGTTGCGGGGATGCTCAAAATGGTCCATCACTTTATCAGAATACAGCATAGCAGTTGCTCCTTTCAGCAATCCGGTAAAAGTATCGGTGTTATCTCCCGGCAGACTGGGCTCACAGCTCCCAGGTCGGTCTCTGGGTCTCCTTGTCCCACACCGGGGACATCTCCCGCAGGTAGGCCACTGCGGCGGGCACTTCTCTCAGGATGGTATCCACATCCTCCCCGGTGTTCTCCGCCCCCAGGGAGAGCCGCAGGGAGCCATGGGCAATGGCGTGGGGCAGGCCGATGGCAAGCAGCACATGGGAGGGGTCCAGGGAGGCGGAGGAGCAGGCGGAGCCGGAGGAGGCGCAGATGCCCTTAGCGTCCAGATGGAGCAGCAGGGCCTCTCCCTCCACCCCCTCGAATACGAAGGACGCAGTGCCGGGCAGCCGCTTCACCGGGTGGCCGGTGAGGCTGGCGTAAGGGAGCGCGCTCAGCCCGGCGATGAGCCGGTCCCGCAGGGCGGACAGCCGGGCCATCTCCTCCGGCAGGTGGTCCACCGCCTCCTTCAGTGCGGCGGCCATGCCCACCGCCCCGGGCACATTCTCAGTACCGGAGCGGCGGCCCTTCTCCTGGCCGCCGCCCTGGATGAGGGCAGGCAGACGGAGGGGCTTTTTCATATACAGGGCGCCGATCCCCTTGGGTCCGCCGAATTTGTGGCCGGACAGGGAGAGCAGGTCCACGTTCCACGCCTCCACATCCACCGGGATGTGGCCTACGGCCTGGACGGCGTCGGTGTGGAAAAGCACCTTGTGGGCCCGGGCGATGGCGCCGATCTCAGCGATCGGCTGGATGGTGCCGATCTCATTGTTGGCTGCCATGACGGAGATGAGGATGGTATCCGGCCGGATGGCCGCCTCCACGGCGGCGGGGTCCACCAGACCGTCCCGGTCCACCGGCAGGCAGGTCACCTCATAGCCCTGCTTCTCCAGATACTCCGCGGTGTGGAGGATGGCGTGGTGCTCAATGGCGCTGGTGATGATGTGGCCGGTCTTTTTGCCCTTGAGGGCCATCAGCTCCGCCACGCCCCGCAGCGCCCAGTTGTCGGCCTCGGTGCCGCCGGAGGTGAAGTAGATCTCCTCCGGCCTGGCGTTCAGGCAGGCGGCCACCTGGGCCCGGGCCTGCTCCAGATGGGTCTTGCCCTCCTGGGCAAAGCGGTACAGGCTGGAGGGGTTTCCGTAGTCCCGGGTAAAGTGGGGCAGCATGGCAGTAAGGGCAGTATCGGTAACAGCGGTGGTGGCCGCGTGATCAGCATAGATCATGGTGTCTCTCATGACGAGAACTCCTTTCTATTTCACTTAATTCCTATATGTTTACTATGATTATAAGCAGGCTACTTCTGTTTGTCAAGAAAAACTTTCCCGCCCCCGGCCGCTCAGATAACGATTTCCTGACGTCCGACCCTTTTCCGTTGACGGCTCCGGCGGGGAATGATATAGTTACCATGCAGTTTTATCGCCTGAATGAATAAAGAATGGTGGGTCCCTCCCGGCCCGCCTCCGTATCTTTTGAGAAAACGAGGTCCGGTTATGGATAAAAAATTGTTCAACAGCATTCTGCTGATCATCACCTACACTGTGGTGCTGGTGATGGTCCTGGTCCGGCTGGATGTGGTCTTTCGGGTGTTTGGTACGGTGCTCACCGTGTGCAAGCCCCTGATCATCGGCTTCTGTCTGGCCTTCGTGCTCAACCGCCCCTGCCAGTTCTTCTACCGGCACTACAGCCGCGGCCTGGACAGAACCCCCGCCCGGAATGCCGCCCGGCCGCTGGCGGTGCTGACCGCCTACCTGGCCTTTTTCCTGGTGACGGTGGCGCTGTTCTCCTTCGTGGTGCCCAAGCTGGTGGAGAGCATCCAGACCTTCATCTTCAACCTGGGCGGCTACATCGCCAACGCTCAGAACTCCATCAATCAGCTGCTGGAGTATCTGAATCTGGATATAGAACAGCTGGACCTGTCCAACCTGAACACCACCCTGGAGAAGCTGCTCAACCGGGCGCTGAACTTCCTCTCCGACCTGGGTCCCCAGCTGCTGCAATTCACCAGCAGTTTGGTCTCCATCCTGGTCACCGGCGTACTGGCTCTGGTGTTCTCCATCTATATGCTCTCGGGCCGGGATAAGCTGCTGAGCCAGTGCCGACGCCTGTTGCAGGCCTATGTCCCCGCCAAAATCGCCGGTCCTGTCTCCCAGGTACTCTCCCTCACCGCAAACACCTTTACAAAGTTCGTCACCGGACAGTGCATCGAGGCCTGTATTCTGGGCGGGCTGTGTACCCTGGGAATGTTCTTTATCCAGCCGGACTACGCCCCCCTCATCGGCGTCACTGTAGGGGCCTCCGCCCTCATCCCGGTGGCGGGCGCCTATATCGGCGCCATTGTCTCGGCCATCCTGCTGCTGATGGTCTCCCCACTCAAGGCCCTTGTCTTCCTGATCTTTCTCCTCATCCTCCAGCAGGTGGAGGGCAATGTGATCTATCCCCGGGTGGTGGGCACCTCTCTGGGCCTGCCCGGGCTCTGGGTGCTGGCCGCCGTCACCGTGGGCGGCAGCCTGCTGGGCGTGCCCGGTATCCTGGTCAGCGTCCCTGTGGCTTCGGTCCTCTATACCCTGCTGCGTCACGACGTTCGCCGGCGGCTTGCGCCTCCCGCTCCTTAACGCCAGAATCGGCGTCAAATTGCAAAAGACAACCCTGACGGTTTATCTTCGCGCTAAGTGCCGCCTTACGGCGGTTGCGCTCTGAATCGTCCTGCGGGACAGTCTTTCACACTATCTTTCCCTCCGAATCCTTCAGCGGACAGGAATATCGACAGTCTAAAAACAGCCTTCGGAAAAGGGCCGTTCCCTTTTCCGAAGGCTGTTTTCTCACTTCTCTTCTCTTCTTTCTTCTCTTTTCTTCCTTTTGCTCTGTCGGCGGCGCCGTCAGTCCTCCAGCAGCTGAATGCCGCCGCCCAGGATGCCGTCTCCGATATAGACGCTGAGGGTGGCGTCAATCTCTCCCTCCCACATGTGGTCCGCATTGGGGAAGCGCTCCCGGACACGCTCGGCCAGCACGGCCATCTCCGACTGCGCGCCGCCATTCGCTACAGCCAGGTTGAACCGGACGCCCGGCTTGAAATGCCGGGCCATCAGATCCAGGATCTTGTCCTGGACCTGCCGCCGTCCCCGTACCTTGGCCACGCTCTGGAGCTGTCCGTCATGGGCGAAGGAGATCACCGGCTTGATGCTCAGCAGGGTACCGGCAAAGGCGGTCACCTTGCCGATCCGCCCGCCCTTGCTCAGGTACTCCAGGGTATCCACCGAGAAGAAGGGGAAGGTGTTTTCGATCAGCTTGGGCGTCCGCCGGGTCACCAGGGTCTCCCAGTCCATGCCGGCCTGAATGTCCTCCCACAGCTGGAGGACGATCATACCGATGCCCAGAGAGCCGCTCTTGGAGTCGAATACGGCGATCTCCAGGTCGTGCCGGGTCTCCGCCTGGATGCGCACCATGTTATAGGTGCCCGACAGGCCGGAGGAGAGCATAACGGCCACCACCTTCTCATAGCCGTCCGCCCGGATACGGTCCAGCGCATCGCTGATGCTACCGCCGGCGGGCAGGGAGGTGCGGGGCAGCTCTCCCCGGTGCAGCCGGTCATAGATGTCCCCGGCAAAAATATCCACCCCGTCAGAGTACTCCCCGTCGTCACAGACGATTTTCAGCGGGACCACATAGATGGGCTTCCCCTCCAGCATCGCCGGGGACAGGTCGGCGGTGGAGTCGGTGAGCAATGCAATCTTCTGGGCGTTTGACAAGTTGATCATCCTACTCTATAATCAAGTTTGATTTATTACATAACATTGTTATGTGACCGCTTAAATTATAGCGGCAAATGGCCGCTGCTGTCAAGAGGTGAGTACCTTTGGATGACTACCGTACTCGTAGAAAAGAGCAGGCCAGGCACACAGAGCAGGCCATTTTGCAGGCCGCCATGGACCTGTCCCGCAAACAGAGCTTCGACAAGGTCTCCATTCGGGAGATCTGCCAGCGGGCGGGTATCACCACCGGGGCTTTCTATCACCACTTCCGTTCCAAGGACGATCTGCTGGCCCGGGGCTTCGCCCCTCTGGACGCCCACCTGGAGCAGGCTCTGGTAGGCCATGAGGACGACCCTCCCGCGCTCCGCCTGCGGCTCATCCTCATCAGCTATGCAGAATTTCTGGAGAATCTGGGCTGGGAGCTGGTGGCCCGATACTACCAGCGCCGGTTGGACAATCCGGACGACACCTCCTCGATGGACTCCCACCGCTTCACCCTGCGGGCCATGGGGGACTGTCTGGCCCAGGCGGAGGCCGAGGGCGGTCTGCTGGAGGGCTGGTCCTCCCAGTGGACCGCCGACTTTCTCTTCCGCCACTTCCGGGGTGTGGTCATCGACTGGGCGCTCCACCGGGGCGCTTACCGGCTGATGGACCGGCTGGAGCAGGACTATACCCTGTTCAGCCAGGTATTTGGGGCCGGCTGAGCGGGACAGGCAATTTTTCTCCCGGCGGCGCATACCCATCTGTGAAGGAGGTGTGTGCCATGTCCCGGCTGCTGTCCAAGGCCAGGGTCCGCGACCTGCTCCTGGGTCTGGTCCTGCTGTGCGCCACCCTGGCGCTGCTGCTCTACCCGAAGCCGGCCATGGAGGCGGCCCGGAGCGGCCTCCGGCTGTGCTACAACGTCATTATCCCCTCTCTGTTCCCCTTTTTCGTGCTGTCCACCCTGGTGGTGGAGCTGGGGCTGGCCCACTACCTGGGGCGGCTACTGGAGGGGATCATGCGTCCCCTGTTCCGGGTCGGCGGCGCCTGCGCCTCCGCCTTTGCCCTGGGCTTTCTGGGGGGCTACCCGGTGGGGGCCAGGACCGCCATCAGCCTGTATGAGCGGGGGATGTGTACCCGCACGGAGGCAGAGCGGCTGCTGGCCTTCTGCAACAACTCCGGCCCCGCCTTTATCCTGGGGGTGGTGGGGGCGGGCGTCTTTGCCAGCAGCGCCGTGGGGGTGGTCCTCTACCTGGTCCACGCCCTGGCCTCGGTGTGTGTGGGGCTGCTGTTCCGGTTCTACAAAGTCGGGGAGGACAGCGGCGGAGGGCGGAAACGCCCTGCCGCTCCCCAGTTTCAGGCCCGGCGCTTTTCCACCGCCTTCACCAGTTCGGTCAAGTCCGCCTTTCTCTCCACCCTGAACATCTGCGCCTTCGTGGTTTTTTTCACGGTGGTCATCCAGCTGTTCCTCCGCTCCGGCCTGCTGCCCGGGCTGGCCCGGGTCCTGGGTACCGCCCTGGCCCCCTTTGGTCTCACCCCCATGTGGGCCCAGCGGCTGCTCACCGGCGCGCTGGAGCTCTCCTCCGGGGTGGCCACCCTGTCGGAGGGGGGCGCCCTGGGCGGACGGATCACCATGGCTGCCTTCATGCTGGGGTGGGCAGGGCTGTCGGTCCACTGTCAGGTGCTCTCCTTCATCGGGGACAGCGGCCTGTCGGTGGGCACCTATCTGACGGGGAAGCTGCTCCACGGCTGTTTCTCCGCCCTCCTGACCGGGGCGCTGGTCCGCGTCCTTCCCCTGAACGCCCCCGTCTCCAACTATCTGGCCGACCAGGTGGCGGGCATCGCCGGCATGGAGTTCCACAGCGCCCTCACGGTCTCCATCCTGGCCTCCTGGCTCATCTTTCTGGTTTTTTTGCTGGCCGCCGCTCTGGGGACCCGAAAATCCCCTGGCAAAAACCGGCGGTCCGTGGTATAATCGTTGCTGATAACGATCACAGCCCCCGTGGTTGGGGACAGGAGGGTACGCCATGCTGTTTCAAAAGGACATCGAACCCCGCTGCTGCTACTGTCAGCGGGGCACCAAGCTGGACGAGGAGCAGATCCTCTGCGTCAAGAAGGGCGTGGTCTCGCCGGGAAGCAGCTGCCGCGCCTTCCGGTATGACCCGTTGAAGCGGGTGCCCACCCCGCCGGTGGCCCTGGATCTGGGCAAGCTGAAGGACGAGGACTTTACTTTATAACCAGAACCGTACAGACGAGCCGGACCCGGTCAAATGACCGGGTCCGGCTCGTTTTTATTGCTTTTCCACCCCGCCGGTGGTATGCCACAGTATGAGGGCCGGAGGGGGCCGTCCGCTCCGCGCCCCGCAAAACAGAGGGGAGGTCGGTGGTATCGCAGCGCATATTTATGGTTACATCCGGGTCAGCACCCGGGAACAGAATGAGGACCGGCAGCGGCTCGCTCTGCGGGCGGCAGCGGTGCCGGAGGCCCACATCTTTCTGGACCGGCAGTCCGGCAAGGACTTCGAGCGGCCCCAGTACAAGCAGCTGGTGCGGCGCATGAAAAAAGACGATCTGCTCTACATCAAGAGCATCGACCGTCTGGGGCGCAATTATCACGAGATCCTGGAGCAGTGGCGGATCCTGACCAAGGAGAAGGGGGTGGATGTCGTGGTGCTGGACATGCCGCTGCTGGATACCCGCCGGGGGGAAAGATTTGATGGGCACGTTTCTCAGCGACATCGTCTTACAGGTGCTCTCCTTCGTGGCGGAGAACGAGCGGGACAACATCCGCCGGCGGCAGGCGGAGGGCATCGCGGCGGCTCAGGCCCGCGGAGTACGGTTCGGCAGGCCGCCAAAGCCCCTGCCCGACAACTTTTTCCTGGCCTGCCAGCAGTGGCGCTCCGGCCAGATCAGCGGTTCCGAGGCGGCCAGAGCCTGCGGGATGCCCCTGTCCACCTTCCGCTACCGGGCGGAGCGATACGAAAAGATGACAGAACGATAAGCAACCGGTTTTACAGAAATGTGTACCTTTTTGCAAATCTTTTCTTATCACATTATGCACAATATTTAGGCGGCAGAATGTATGAAATCGACATGGAAATTGTTTCTATTTTATGCTATAATCAAACAGTCAAGATGGGCGGAACGGTTTGCAAAAAGGTACACTTTTCTGACAGGGGAGGGACCAGCAAAACGCTCTCATTCCCATCCCGCCCTGCCGCACGGATGTTTCCCCGGGGCCGTGCAGCTGAGCCAAACAGGAAAAGGAGATGTATGTATGAAACGTCGAATGCTTGCATGCCTGCTGTCCCTGTGCCTGCTGGCAGGCCTCTTTCCCACGGCATCCCTGGCGGCGGCTCCGGATGGCCCCCCCACATCCGATGTGGTTGAACCGGCCCCCACGCCCACACCGGAGGACGGGCCAGTACCTACCCATTTCCCCGCGCCGGAGGGTGAACTGGTACTTACCCCCGCACCCACACCGGAGAACTCCCCTGCGCTCCCACCGGACGGTGTGCCCGCTGGAAACGAGCTCCCCACCCCCGCTCCCGTGGAGGGTGCTGTCTATGTACACAAAGACGGCAACGATGATACCGGAACGGGCGGCCAGGATGCCCCCTATGCCACTCTGGCAACGGCTGTCGAGAAGGACAAAGATGGCGATACCATCTATGTCATGTCCGACCTGACCATGACCAAGTGCGCCCGGTTTTATAACAAGAGCCTGACCATTACCAGCGGCGAGGGCGGCCCCTATACCGTCACCCGGGGAGATAACTTTGAAACCATACAGGACGATGCACGGAGTACTTATAACCCCGCCATGATCGAGGCGCAGGCAAACAGTGGAGACGGCCCCTATGGCCTGACGCTGACAAATATCGTTCTGGATGACGGCGGCAAACACGAAGGTACCGTCTTTGCACAAGCCATCAGCGGCAGCGGCAACGGTCAAAATAACAAATATGTACAGGATGCCATCGTGGCCTCCAATGCCACTGTTCCCTGCACCATTACATTGGGTGAGGGTGCGGTGCTCCAGAACTTCGGCGGTATGTCCGCTGTCCGGGTGACCGACTCTGCAAAACTTGTAATGCTGTCAGGCAGCGTAATCGAGGATACCACCGTAGATGACCGTGAAAGAGGAGCGACCGGCAGTAATGGTCCTGCCGGCGCAGTGTGGATCCAGGGTGCGGAGTTCGTCATGGAGGACGGCGCGGAGATCAAGAATTTGATCGGCCGGGCGGTCTACGCCGACGGCGGCAAGGCCAACATCGGCGGCACCATCAGTAACATCTCTTTTGATGCGGATATGTGGCAAAGCTCTTCCGGTGTCGCGATCCATGTCCGTAATCACGCAGTAGTTACATTATTGGCCGGAACAGGTGTTGTTAAGGATATCAAAGCAAGAGAAGCGGATAACCACGGCGCTGTGGTAGCACAGGCCAACGGTCAATTTATTGCAGAAGAAAATTCGCTGATTACTCGTGTTACCGGAGGTGCGGCATTTTACGCACAGTATGCACAAGAATCAAAGTTAAATGGCATTATTTCAGATTGCTCCGGCGCAGGATATGTCATACGAAATAGTTATGCCCATATTATATTAGGCAACACTGGCGTGGTTCGGAATTGTAAGGGATCTACTGCCATCTTATATTCCACAAATGGCGCACAGTATACGATTCAGGGATCTATCATTAACGAAAAATCAAAGAGCGGGACCGCACTCTATGTCATCAATCATAGCGGAGGAAGATCAACAGCCAAAATCACCGAAGGCGCCTTAATTTCCGGTTTTTCTATAGCTGTCCGAGTAAATAATGGATGCTTGGTAACAATGAACGGTGGCGAACTTTCGAATAATTCCACTGCAGTTACGGTTAGCGGCAAGACAGATCGGCAGAATGCAACATTTATTATGAATGGCGGTAAGATCCATAATAATAGCAGCGCTGCAATCAGTTATACCATCGCCGGAAAGTCCTTGGTTCAGCTTTCGAGCGGCGAAATCAGCAACAACGGTAGTGACTATCAGATTTCTGCCTATGGCGGATCTTCCCGAAGCGCAAACGAGCACATTCAGATCGCCTCCGATGTGTTACAGGGCAGCCGCTGCATCAATCTCTCCTTCGG
Source organism: uncultured Flavonifractor sp. (assembly GCA_963557075.1). Classification (GTDB taxonomy): domain Bacteria; phylum Bacillota; class Clostridia; order Oscillospirales; family Oscillospiraceae; genus Flavonifractor. The sequence continues at coordinate 28,095 of CAUWDA010000020.1, forward strand.
CAGAGTCACACTGGACGAAAACTATGCAGACATTTCTCTGGGCAAGGCATCCACTGATGCCGCAAACAAAATCAAGGTCGATGTAGCTTCTGCAAAAGGAGCCAACTGGAAAAACCAAGGTTCCTCCGCCCTCTGGTTCAAGCCAACCACGGACTCTTTCCACTTCACCATGCCACGGCCCGATGTGGACAATATCCTCTACGCTGGATACATCCCGCTAAACGCGGAAGGCACGCCTGCGGACGGTGCCCAGCTGACCCTGATCCAGTTGGAGGGCGACGATGCCACCGGCTCCGTCACGACCACGGACACGCTGGGCGTCAGCCTGACCGGCTTGACACCCAATCAGCCCTACGCCCTCATGCTGATCAAGTCCCCCATCCTCATCATCCGCCCCCTGGATCTGGCCAAGTATGTCACCGGTGACCACGATCACACCGGGGAGGACTATATCAACTGCTTCCCCGATCCCCGGTATGAGGGCATCCCGAAGGATGCCGAGATCACCGTTGAGGGACAGCCCTGGGTCCCCAGCACCCATGGCGGTGCGCAGTACCCCTTTACCATCAACTACTACGAGCAGAACGACGAACCGATCAAGGATGACCACGTGCCCGGCACCTATATCGCCAAAGTGGAGATCCTGCCCGGTCTGAACGCACGTCCCACAGATATTCTAATCAACGGGCAGAGATTCTATCTCGGCACCGGCACCCTGTCTATCCGGGCCGCCTCCAATGCCGCCGACATTGAAAATATCCAGGAGATCTCCAGCGCGGTCACTGAAGAGGAGCCCGCCCAGCCGGTGGAACAGGCGGTGGCCGTGATGCCCGATGGGGTCACCTATCTGGTGAACGGCATCACCGGACAGGCCCCCAACCCCGGCGCGGACATCCGGCTTTTGCAGGACGAGGTGCTCTCCGCCGAAGGTGCGGACGAGGATCAGTACGTCCGGATGATGCGTCAGCGACTGGAAGTTGTTCATCCTGATTTGACGGTAAAGCCGGGAGAAACGCCTCGGCAGTATGCCATGAAGTATCTGGACTTTCTGGACGCCAACGACAGCAACCTCATTATCACGCCTAAACTAGGCTGGAACCAGACCTATGACCTCTACATCCCCTATCCCTCGGGAACGAATCAGGAAGATTACGAGTTCCAGCTCTTCCGCTTTGAGGGGTTGGACCGTACTTATACGGCCAAGGACTACGGTGTCAACGCAGAAACAGTGATCAAAAACTGTCCTGTTGAAGAACTGACGGTAGAAGAGACCAATTTCGGTCTGAAAGTAACCATTGACCGCAGAGATCGTCTGGGCGCTATGGCCCTCACCTGGCAGCAACGTGAGCACACCATCACTGCCACTGCCGGTACGGGCGGCTCTATCTCCCCCAGCGGCAGCGTCAAGGTGCGACACACCGGTGAGGAGACCTTCACCATCACCCCGGACAGCGGCTACCACATCGCCGACGTGAAGGTGGACGGGGTCAGCCAGGGTGCGGTGAACACCTATACCTTCGAGAATGTGACCGATGACCACACCATCGAGGCCGCCTTCGCCCAGAACAGCCCCGACCCCACCCCCGGCGGCGGCGACCATGATGACGACGACTACACTCTGTACTACCACTCCAATTTCGGCAGCGACAAGCGCTTTTATCAAACCCAGAGCAGCAGCGCCATGAAGGTGCGCGACTACGAAGATATGAAGCAGCTCCCCACCCGGGCCGGGTATGTATTCGTATGCTGGAACACCGAGAAGGACGGCAGCGGCAAGGACTACGCCCCCGGGGACACTTACCGGGTCAGCGGCTCCAGCGCCCATCTCTACGCCCAGTGGGATAAGACGGGGCTCGCCCCCGATGACACCGGCGTCTCCCGTTGGCTGAACACCTCCGACCACTTCGCCTACCTGCGGGGCTATGGCAGCGGTGCCTTCGGCCCCAACGACAACATGACCCGGGCTGAGGTGGCCCAGATGTTCTACAATCTGCTGCTGGACCGGCAGATCCCCGTTACCGTCTCTTTTACGGATGTGCCGGCGGACGCCTGGTATGCCGACGCGGTGCATGCCCTGGCCTCTCTTGGGATGCTCAAGGGGGTGGGCGGCGGACAGTTCGCCCCCCAGCGGACCATCACCCGGGCAGAGTTTACCGTCATCGCCATGCGCTTTACCCAGCTGGACAGCAGCCGCAGGGACTTGTTCTCTGATGTGAGCTCGGACGACTGGTTCTATGACCAGGTCGCCGGAGCCGCCGCCTACGGCTGGATCACCGGCTACAATGACGGTACCTTCCGGCCGCTGGATCTGATCAGCCGGGCCGAGGTGACCATCATCACCAATCGGATGCTGGGCCGTTCTGCCGACCGGGATTACGTGGACCGCCACAGGGATTCCCTGCGCCGGTTCCCCGACGTGGCGGAGACCGACTGGGCCTACTATCAGATCATGGAGGCCACCAACAGCCACACCTTCACCACTGCTGGTGAAGCGGAGCGCTGGACCGGCCTTGCGGAATGACCTTCGCCGGTCGTTCTATCAGCAGATCCATTCAGGGCCTGCCGCGGTGTTCCGCGGCAGGCCCTTCTATTTTTCTCAGAAGAGCAGCCGCACCGCCCAGGCGGCGGCCAGGAAACCCGCCAGGTCGGCGCACAGGGCGGCGGGGACCGCATAGCGGGTCTTGACGATGCCCGCCGCCCCGAAGTAGACGGCGATGGTGTAGAAGGTGGTCTCTGTAGACCCCAGCATGACGGCGGCGGTGCGGCCGACAACCGAGTCGGGGCCGTAGGTGGAGATCAGCTCCGCCCCCACCCCCAGGGCGGCGCTGCCGCTGACCGGCCGCACCAGCATCAGGGCCACCGTCTCCGGCGGGATGCCCAGGTTGGTGAGCAGAGGGGCCAGCGCCGTGGCCGCCAGCTCCAGGGCCCCCGAGGCCCGCAGCATATACACCGCCGTCAGCAGCCCTACCAGGGAGGGCAGGATCCGGATGAGGGTCCCCAGCCCCTCCTCTGCGCCGGAGATAAGGGCGCTGTACACGTCCACCTTCCGCACCATGCCCCACAGGGCCACCGCCCCGATGATGAGGGGCACCAGCAGGGTAAAAAAGGTCTCCATGCTCAGTCCCTCCACACTCGGGCCAGCAGCCTGGCGGCCAGGATACCCGCGCACACCGACAGAGCGGAGGCCAGCCACACCGCCGGCAGGATATCAAAGGGGGTCTCGCACCCGGCTGCCAGCCGCACCCCCGCCACCGTGGTGGGGATGAGCTGGATGGAGGCGGTGTTGCACACCACCAGCATGCACAGGGCGTCCGAGGCCACCCCCGGGGTACGGCGGCTCATCTGCCGGGCGGCCTGGATGCCCAGAGGGGTGGCTGCGTTGCCCAGACCCAGCAGGTTGGCCGACACGTTGGCCGAGATGCTGTCCATCACCCCCCGGTCCCGGGCAAACTCCGGATAGAGCCGCCTCAGCAGCGGGCGCAGCAGCCGGGAGAGTCCCGCCGACAGGCCGGAGCGCTTCATGATCTCCATGACCCCCATCCACAGGCAGAGCACCCCCGCCATGGACAGGCACAGCTCCACTGCGGCTCCCGCCCCCTCCAGCGCCGCCGCGCCCACCGCCGCGCCCCTGCCGGTCGCCAGCGCGCACAGGATGGAAATCACCACCATTCCCGTCCAGATCGCTGCCATTGCCACCCGCGTCCACCTCTTTCCCAGACTAATTTCCGTATAGGCTATCTATACGTTCCATCTACGGAAAAGATAACCAGTTCAGGGGGCGAATGATGGCAGATTCTATGGGAAGTTTTCGCAATATCGCTTGACAGGACATTACGTTGTGTTATAATTGTGTCAGTTTCTAGTTAATGAGGGGAATAACTGGAAGGCAACAAGGGAAAGGAAGTAGCATTTATGAAATCAACCGGGATCGTACGCAAAGTGGATGAGCTGGGGCGCATCGTCCTACCCATTGAGCTTCGCCGCACGTTGGATATTGCGGAGAAGGATTCTCTGGAGATTTATGTGGACGGCGCCTCTATTGTGCTGAAAAAGTACCAGCCCGCTTGCATTTTCTGCGACGACGCCAAAGATGTGATCAATTTCAAGGGCAAGAACGTGTGCACCAACTGCATCCACGAGCTTCAGCTGAAGTGATCCATACCGGTACAAGAAAAGGGACTCTCTGGCGAAACGCCAGAGAGTCCCTTTTTTCCTCTTTCTGTTAATCACACCAGTGTTAACACAAGTTAATATTTTTCTGTTATTTTGTGTCGTTTTTCCCCATCTTTTTCCCTGTTAAGCCGTAATTTCGACGTTTTTTGACAAAGTTCCATACTTGTACTTCATCAAAAAATTATACAAATAGTAATATTCGTTTTCCTGCATCAACAGCACGGTGTTTCTTCATTTCTGGCCCGGCCATAGAGCTCATTTTTAGGCAGGCCGGTCTCCTTTGCCACCTGCCGGGCGGCGTCCTTCAGGGACATCCCCTCCGCCCGCAGACGGGCCACCCGCTCCAGCCCCTGCTCCAGGGTGGGAGCCTCCCGGGCGCACTCCGCCGCCCCCTCTACCACCAGAACAAACTCGCCCCGGGGCGGATTGTCCCCGTACCAGGCGATCGCCTCCCCCAGGGTGGTGCGGCGCACCTCCTCGTGGAGCTTGGTCAGTTCCCGGCATAAAGCGATCCGCCGGTCGGCGCCAAAGACCTCCGCCAGGTCCGCCAGGGTGGCGGACAGCTTGTGGGGGGCCTCGTAGAAGATCATGGTCCGCCGCTCCTGCCGCAGCTCCTCCAGGTGCGCCCGGCGGTTTTTCTTGTTCATGGCCAAAAAGCCCTCAAAGGTGAAGCGGCCAGTGGGCAGACCGGACACCGACAGGGCGGTGACCAGAGCGCAGGGGCCCGGAATGGCCACCACTGTCACACCGCTTCGGGCGCACAGGGCCACCAGATCCTCCCCCGGGTCGGAGACCGCCGGGGTGCCCGCATCGGTGACCAGGGCGCAGCTCTCCCCCGCCAGCAGGCGGCCCAGCACCGCCTGTCCGCCCGCCTCCGTATTGTGGCGGTAGTAGGAGATCATGGGCTTTTTCAGCCCCAGGTGATTGAGGAGTTTGAGGGACACCCGGGTGTCCTCGGCGGCGATAAAGTCCACCGCAGCCAGGGTGTCCGCCACCCGCTGGGAGATGTCCCCCAGGTTGCCGATGGGGGTGGGTACCAGATATAAAGTTCCGGCCATAGCATTACCTCCGGTTTATCAGTCGTACGGGCAGCACCTTCAGACCAGGCCCGCCCTGCCGCACTCCCTCCACCAGGACGGCGGAGGGGGGCGTATATGCATCGTGCTGGATCAGCTGGAGCCGCTTGGGCTCCAGCCCGCCGCCCCGCAGGGCGGCAAAGAGTTCCGCCAGCCGCTCCGGCCGGTGGACCAGGGCAAACCGGCCGCCGTTTTTGGTCAGCCGTCCGGCGGCTGCGCACCAGTCGGCCAGAGTGGCGCTCTCCGTGCGGGCCGCCCCACCTTCTCCCCCGCTTCCCGCTCGAAAGTAGGGCGGGTTAGCCACCACCAGGGAGAAGCCGCCCGCCGGCAGGGTTTTGCACACCTGGCGAAGGTCCCCGGTGTAAATTTCCCCTGCCAGGCCGTTTTCCGCCAGATTCTCCCGGGCCAGGGCGCTGTCTGCCGGGGAAAGTTCCACACCGGACAGGGTCAATGTGGATACCCGGTCCGCCAGCAGCAGGAGCAGCGCCCCCGCACCGCAGCCCAGATCGCACACCTTGTCCCCCCTGCGCACCGTGACAAACTCCGCCAGGGCCAAACTGTCCTGTCCCAGGGGAAAACAGGTGTCCGACTGGCGGTAGCGATAGGGGCCCAGCTGCTCTGACGCCCTCACGCCATCCCCTCCATCAGGCGGCGGACGATACGCCCGGTCAGCCCCCATACCGGCCGCCCCGGCCAGGGGTAGACCGGCACAGTGGCCGACCCGCTGCGCCAGGGGTATCCCTGGGGGAATCCGACGCTCTCATAGGGGAAGTCCGCCCCCACCTGAGGCTTCAGCTCATAGGTATAGACCTGGGGCGGGTGGCTCCGGAACCACTCCACCGGCACCAGGAAGGTCTCCGCCACCTCCCCCGGACTGGGGGACATGGCGGCCAGCCCGGCCGGGCTCACCACCCCCAGGAAGGGATACATCACAAAACGCCCCTGCTGCACCAGCAGGTCCAGGGGCGCGATGAGCTCCACTTCCTCAGCCGGGATGGACAGTTCTTCAGCGGTCTCCCGCAGGGCGCATTCCCGGGGCGTCTCCCCCGGCTCCACCCGCCCCCCGGGGAAGCACACCTCCCCCGGCTGGGTGGCCAGGGTGGCGGCCCGCACCTCAAAGAGCAGGCTCAACCCCTCCGGGCCCTCCACCAGGGGCACCAGCACCGCATATTTCCCCTTCACATCCTGTATGTCAGGCACATGGCCCGCCCAGCGGGCCCGCACATCAGCCAGCGTCATAGCGTTCCCCCTTTTCAGCTCTCCGGACGGATGAAATGGGCCAGCGGGTCGGGCCGGGTCCACAGCGCTACCGTCCCCGATCTCCGGCTCTGCCGTACGTCGATGAGCCGCTGATTGGTGCTCCCCCGGAAAAGGGCGCTGTAGGACTTGAGGCGCTCCACAAAGGGGCCGTCCACCAGTACGTCCACCTGCTCCAGCAGGGCCAGCACATCCGCGTCCCCCCGCTCCAGCAGGGTCTCATAGCGATATCCTGTGTAGGCCCATACGCTGAGGCCGCGCTCTTTGGCCAGCGCCGCCAGGGCGGCACACTCCCCCGCCTGGTCAAAGGGCTCTCCGCCGGAGAGGGTCAGCCCGTCGGTGAGCGGGTTGGACAGCATCTGTTCCGCCAGCTCCTCCACCGTCACCTCCCGCCCACCGGCGGGATCATGGGTATCCGGATTGTGGCAGCCGGGGCAGCCATGGGGACAGCCTTGGGTAAAGACGGTAAACCGCAGACCGGGACCGTCCACAATGGAGTCGGACACAACATTGGCAATACGCATATCATATCTCCTGTAAAAGGCTGGGGCTGCCGCACCGGGGTGCGGCAGCCCCAGCCCTTTTTAGAATTGGAACACAACACCGATGACCGCCGAGACGGCGATGAATACGATGGGGTGGAATTTTTTTAGAGGTTTGATCTGAAGGCAGCTAAAAACTACCACCGCCAGCAACAGCTCCTTCCAGCGAAAGAAGCCCGCCGTACCAAAGGCCGCCCCAGTGTTGATGAGGGCAATGGCGCACACCTCCAGTAGCGCTGCGGTGATCAGTGCGGTGGAAGCGGGGCGGATGCCGTAAAATATCGCCTCCACCCTCCGGTCCTCCCGGAATCTGCTCAGAAATCCAGCGATGATCAAAATAACGATCACCGACGGGCAGATCAGTCCCAGAGTGGCCACCACGCCCCCGGGGATGCCACCGATGTGGAAACCCACATAGCTGGCCATATTCACACCCATGGGACCTGGGGTGGATTCAGAGATAGCGATCATGTTGGCCAGATCTCCGGCGGTGAACCAGCCGGTGCGTGCCCCCATATCGGTGAGGAAGGGGATGGTGGCCAGTCCGCCGCCGATGGCGAAGAGGCCAGTCTTAAAGAACTCATAGAAGAGCCGGAGGTAGATCACTGCTTCAGCCCCCCTCCAGCAGCCCGGACACACAGCCCGGTCACACCTGCCGCCACCACCAGCACAATGGGAGAGGTAAGAAACCCCATCGCCGCTGCCAGGGCGGTGCCGGCGTGAAACGTAACAAAGTTGCCCACCACCGCCAACACCGCCACCACCATAAAGATGAGGACGGCGGGCAGGTCCACCACGGTACTCTTCCGCAGCTTGAGTACACTGGACAGGATGAGAGCGCACACACAGGCCCGCACGCCGTTAAAGGCGTGGATCACCACCGGCAGCTGGGCAAAGCTCTGCAAAAAGGCGGCGATGATCATGATAATAATGAGGGAGGGAAACACTACCCCCAGGGTGGCTACCACGCCCCCTACTGGACCCTTCAGCTTGTGACCCACAAAAGTGGCGGTATTGACCGCAATGACGCCAGGAGTACACTGGCCGATGGCAAAATAATCCGTCAGCTCCTCCTCTCGCACCCAGCTTCTCTTCTCCACCAGCTCCCGCTGGAGGATGGGCAGCATGGCGTAACCGCCCCCAAAGGTACAAACTCCCACCTTGGCAAACGTCCCGAACAACTCAACATAGGGGCTCACGTTATTCCTGCTCCTCCAATCCCTCCAGCTCCTCCAGCCACAGTGCCGCCACAGCGTCAGACGGCATCCGCCAGTCGCCTCGGGGAGAGAGGGCCACCGATCCCACCTTGGGCCCATCGGGCAGGCAGGAACGCTTGAACTGCTGGGAGAAGAACCGGCGGTAGAAACTCCTCAGCCACTTGAGCAGCTCGGCCCGGCCATATCGCTTGCCCATGGCCTCCTCCGCCAGACGCAGCACCTTGCGGGGGCCGAAGCCCCACCGGACGGTGTAATAGAGATAGAAGTCGTGGAGCTCGTAGGGCCCCACCAGATCCTCCGTCTTCTGGGCGATCTGCCCCTCAATGGCAGGGAGCAGCTCGGGGGATACGGGAGTGTCCAGAATATCAGCCAGCACCGTGGACAGCCGGGGGTCCTCCGCCTCCTTGTCAACGGAAATAAAGCTGACCAGGTGGCGCACCAGAGTCTTGGGAATGCCGGCGTTGACAGCGTAGTTGCTCATGTGGTCGCCGTTATAGGTGCACCAGCCCAGGGCCAGTTCGGAGAGGTCGCCGGTGCCGATGACCAGTCCGCCGGTCTGGTTGGCGATATCCATAAGCACCTGGGTGCGCTCTCTGGCCTGGCCGTTTTCAAAGGTCACATCGTGGTCCTCCATGGACTGTCCAATGTCCTCAAAGTGGACCTTCACCGCCCGGCCGATGTCGATGGTCCTGAGGGTGCAGCCCAGTCGCTCCGCCAGCAGCACCGCGTTGGACTTGGTGCGGTCGGTGGTGCCGAAGCAGGGCATGGTGACGGCGATGATGTCGCTGGCGGGGCGGTCCAGCATCTCCATGGCCAGCGCCGTGATGAGCACCGCCAGGGTGGAATCCAGTCCGCCGGACAGCCCCACCACCGCCGTTTTGGCGTGGGTGTGCTCCAGCCGTTTTTTCAGTCCCAGGGCCGCGGTGTACAGGATCTCATTGTACCGCTCCGCCCGGTCTGCCTCATCCTGGGGCACAAAGGGGGTGGGAGAAATGGGTCGGGTCAGCCGGGTATCCACCAGATCCATGTCAAACTGCACCCGCCAGATATCCGGGTCATTCCCGGAGGACACATAGGTGTTTCTCCTCCGGCGCTCCGCCACCAGCTTATCCACGTCGATCTCGCTGATGATCAGGCCGTTGGCAAAGCGGCGCTCGGCCAGCAGCGCGCCGTTTTCGGCGATCATATTGTGGCCGGAGAACACCAGGTCGGCGGTGGATTCCCCCTCCCCAGCATTGGCGTACACATAGCCGCACACCAGCCGCCCCGACTGCCCCGTCACCAGCGCCCGGCGGTAGGCCGCCTTTCCCACCGTCTCGTTGGAGGCGGACAGGTTCAGAATGATGGTCGCGCCCTGCCGGGCCAGGACCGCAGAGGGGGGCTCCGGAGCCCACAGATCCTCACAGATCTCCACGCCGATCACCAGGCCATCCAGGCTGCCGCAGGCAAACACGCCGCTGCAGCTGAGATTTACCTGCTGTCCGCAGAGGGTCAGGTTGTGGTCCACCCCGCCCGGTCCGCCGGACGGCGCAAACCACCGTCCCTCGTAAAATTCCCCATAATTGGGCAGATACGTCTTGGGTACCAGGCCCAAAATCTCTCCGTTTTGTATTATAGCGGCACAATTATACAATTTATTATCCCATTTGTCCCGCACCGGCAGACCAACAGCGGTCACCATGTCCAGATTCCGGGTGGCCTCCAGGATGGTGGCCAGGCCCTCCTCCGCCCCCCTCAGCAGGGTAGGCTGGAGGAACAGGTCCCCGCAGGTATAGCCGGTGAGACACAGCTCAGGCAGCGCCAGCACCTTGACGCCCTGCTTGTCCGCCTCCCGCATCAGTGTAAAGATCTGCTCGGCATTGTACCGGCAGTCGGCCACCCGAATTTTAGGGGTGCCGGCAGCTACTTTGACAAACCCGTCGCGCATATCACGCGCCTCCTTCGCTCAGGTTTCTTTTTCCGTCAATATGATACCCCAAACCGGCTCCGATTGCAACGTCACCCGAACGCCGGATTTTGGCAGCAAAAAAGGCCGCCATCGGCGGCCTTTTCATGGGCGGGTCCGCTGCGGCCGGCCCTGGCGGGCTGACCGGCGGCAGACGCCCTCAGTTTTCCTCCCGGTCCCTCCGCTGGCGCTTGCGCTCCGGGTCAAAGTCGTTAGCCTCCATAATGTCCTGCAGCTCCTCGGTATATTTGCTGGAGGTGTGTACCACAAACGCGTCGGTGTCGATGGGGATGCCACGCTCGTCCATCTGCCGGATGCTCCAGATATACAGGGCGTCCAGCGCAGGGATCAGCTGCTCTCCGCTGTGGGTGAGCACATACTCCACCTTGGGCGGAATGGTGTCGTAGGAGATCCGGCGGATCAGCCCCGCCGCCACCAACTCCCGCAGCTGCTGGCTGAATACTTTTTCCGAAATGGGCAGCGCTTTCAGCGTCTGATTGAAGCGAATGCTTCCGTAGGTATGGATCTCATGAAGGATGGTCATCTTCCACTTTCCGCCAATGCAGTGCAGCACATAATGATAGGGATTTGTCGGCGAGTCAAAATGATCGTTCCACACAAGCAGTTACCTCTTTCTCACCATATTTACTCGTACAGATCTGTTCTTGGAGGGTCTGGTCATTATGATACCATACCCCTCTGTCTTCCACAAGACGGCGGCGCATACTTGCGCGGTTCCTATGCCAAAATTTTAACAAAGAATTTGTTGGATTTCAACAACGGCTCCGCATTTCTCCCTCTTAAGCCGCTCTTTTTTACAGTTTTTCGGCCATTTCTTTGTGTATTCTACACAATTTTTTGATGCTTACCATTTTGTAAGTGCAAACCATCTAGTTACCTACTTACATAATTGTGCGTATTGCACAAAAGCCCTCAGGTGACTACACTATAACCAGACAAAGTGCCGAGGCTCAGAAGCCCGGCAAACAGAGACAAATGAATGTAAATTATATTAAAGGAGCGGATTTTCATGATTAAGCGCACTTATGAAGAGCTGGAGCCCTACTTCCCCGCCGGCCACTTTGGCGTGACCTGCAAGCGTTACCACGGCAAGGACGAGACCGGCGCCCAGAAGTTCTGGATCGGCGTGTCCGAGTTCGAGCCCGACGGCGGCGCTGACTGGGCCTATGATGACAACCCCCTGGAGAAGGTCTACTACGTCCTGGAGGGCGAGATGACCGTCACCGACAAGGACGGCAACAAGTACGTCATCCACGCCAACGAGTCCATCTCCTTCCCCCCCAACGAGGGCCGCGGCTTGAAGAACGAGAGCGGCAAGCCCGCCAAGATGCTGGTCATCATCAACTACCCCGAGGCCTGATCCGGACCGGATCGCTCTGCTGATCACTGAACTATAAAGAAGGAGGAAATCATCATGGTTCCCGTGAATAAGAATTTTGTTGAGAACATGTTCTCCGTTAAGGATAAGGTGGCTCTGGTCACCGGCGCTACCGGCGCTCTGGGCTGCGTGCTGGCCAAGGCTTACGGCTATGCCGGCGCCAAGGTCTTCATGACCGGCCGCAACGACGCCAAGCTGAAGGCTCTGGAAGAGGAGTTCAAGGCCGAGGGCATCGACTGCGCCTACTTCGTGGCCGACCCCGCCAAGGAGGAGGACGTGGAGGCTCTGGTCAAGGCCTGTGTGGCCCAGTACGGCTGCATCGACATCCTGGCTGTGTCCCACGGCTACAACAAGCCCCAGAACGTGCTGGAGCAGTCCGTGGCTGACTGGCAGTACATCATGGACGCCGACTGCAAGAGCGTCTACATCGTGACCAAGTACGTGGCCCATCAGATGGTGGCTCAGTACGAGGCCGACAACACCAAGCGCGGCAAGATGGTCATCGTCACCTCTCAGCGCTCCAAGCGCGGCATGGCCGGCTACACCGGTTACTGCACCTCCAAGGGCGGCGCCGACCTGATGGTCTCCTGCCTGGCCTGCGACCTGTCCGCCAAGTACCACATCAACGTCAACTCCATCTGCCCCACCGTGTTCCGCAGCGATCTGACCGAGTGGATGTTCGACCCCGAGTCCGCCGTGTACAAGAACTTCCTCAACCGCGAGCCCATCGGCCGTCTGGGCGAGCCCGACGACTTTGTCGGCTACGCGCTGTTCCTGTCCTCCGACGCCTCCAACTTCATCACCGGCAGCAACTGCGACTGCTCCGGCGGTTACCTGGTGGTGTAAGTTCCGTCTGACGGAAAGGACTGTATCACGCAATGAAACAGATTAAAAATATCCTGATCTGCGGCGCGGGCATGATGGGCAAGAACATCGGCTTCGTGTTCGCTTCCAACCCCGACTTCCAGGTGGGCATGTACGACCTGTACCCCACCGATGTGGAGGCCGGTATCCGCACCAACACCAAGCAGCTGGTGGACAAGGGCGTCATCACCGAGGAGGAACTCAGTGACCGCCTCTCCCGCATCTCCTTCACCAACGATATCGACAGCGACATCGTCAAGAACGCCGACTTCGTGATCGAGGCCGTGTTCGAGGACATGAAGATCAAGCGGGAGACCTTCGCCAAGCTGGAGGAGCGCTGTGCCGAGGACACCATCTTCTGCACCAACTCCTCCGTTATGAGCCCCAGCGAGATCTCCGCTGAGCTCAAGCACCGCGAGCGCTTCGTGGGCACCCACTTCTGGAACCCCGGCCATCTGATCCCCCTGGTGGAGGTGGTCAAGTCTGACGCCTCCTCCGATGAGACTGCTCAGACCGTCATGGAGGTCCTGCGCTCCGTGGGCAAGAAGCCCGTGCTGTGCAAGAAGGACGTGCCCGGCTTCATCGCCAACCGTATGCAGCACGCCCTGTGGCGTGAGGCTATCTCCATCGTGGAGAACGGCATCGCCGACGCCGCCACCGTGGACGAGGCGGTGCGCTACTCCTTCGGTCTCCGTCTGCCCCAGCTGGGCCCCATGGAGAACGCCGACATGGTGGGCACCGACCTGACCTACAATATCCACGACTATATCCTCCGGGACCTGGAGGATTCCCACGAGCCTTCCCCCATGCTCAAGCAGCTGCGGGATGAAGGCAAGATCGGCTTCAAGACCGGCGAGGGCTTCCAGAAGTGGACCCCCGAGCAGGTGGCTCAGTCCAATGCCGATCTGAACGAGTACCTGATCCGGATGCTGTACGGCAAGTAAGCCATCCGGTCCCCGATCCACCCTCAAACTTACTTTAAGGAGGCACCTGTTATGGGCAAGAAAGTTTACGTTGACCTGACCCACCCCTTTGGCGCTGAGATCCCCCGCTGGCCCTACTTTGACAAGCCCGAGATCACCAACGCCCACACCATGGCCAAGGGCGGTGTTCTGACTTCCAAGATCACCTGCACCATGCACACCGGCACCCACTGCGACGCTCCCCGTCACGTCATGGAGTACGAGTTCGACGGCCGCCGCGCCCGCTACACCCACGAGATGCCCATCGACGCCTACACTGGCGAGGCCGTTGTGCTGAAGCTGGATGTGGAGCCCTGGACCCTCATCACCGACAAGCACCTGGACGAGGCCTGCCAGAAGTGGGGCGTGGATCCCGCTTCCCTGAAGGACAAGGTCCTGTGCCTGAACACCGGTATGCACCGCCTGTTCGACGACTCCAAGGCCTACTATCACTACGCCATCGGCACCGGCATCGACGCCGGCAAGTGGTTCGTTAAGCACGGCGTGAAGTGCGTGGCCATGGACGGCCAGGCTCTGGACCACCCCCTGCACACCGCCATGGGCAACAACGGCATGACCCGCATGAACCTGCTGGGCGCCACCGGCAAGCCCATCACCGAGGAGTACAAGGAGCTCTTCGGCGAGGAGGCCTATGCTGAGTTCGACAAGTTCGAGTACATCCGCATCCACGGCCAGGCCGCTTACGACGAGAAGTTCGGCGAACTGGAGAACCTGGGCGTGTGGGGCACCTGGGAGCCCTGCCACAAGGAGATGCTGGGCCACGGCATCGTGGGCGTTGAGAACCTGGGCGGCGACCTGGATAAGATCAAGCCCGGCACCGTGTTCAACTTCTTCTGCTTCCCCCTGCGCTGGTACATGGGCGACGGCGCCATGTCCCGCTGCGTGGCCTACATCGACGAGGAGAACATCGACCCCTCCGTGCCCGACCGCACCTACAAGTACGGCGGCACCGGCTATGCCGACGAGGAGGGCCACGGCGCCAGCGGTCTGGAGTACATGCAGAAGCTGTTCAACCGCAATAAGTAATCCCCCTTCCTTCCCTTCCTAATTCCACTGATAACCCTAACCCTTCCAATCCAGCCGAATGCAGAGCGGCGGGCAGTCGCCCGCCGCTCTGCTCGGCATCTGACAAAACCGAAAGGACTTGAACGATCATGGCCGATCTGAAGAATAAGACGATTATCACCGTGGCCACCACCGGCGCCTGGCCCACCAAGGAGAACAACCCCAATGTGCCCATGACCCCCGCTGAGATCGCCGAGGACGTGTACGCCTGCTGGAAGGCCGGCGCCGCCGTGGCTCACCTGCACATGCGCGACGAGCAGGGCAAGGGCACCATGGACAAGAACAAGTTCCGCGAGACCGTGGAGCTGCTGCGCGCCAACCACCCCGACTGCGACATCATCCTGAACATGACCACCTCCGGCGATCTGAACGCCACCGACGAGACCCGTCAGATCCACCTGAAGGAGCTGCGCCCCGAGATGGGCTCCTACGACTGCGGCTCCATGAACTGGCTGCACACCTCTCTGTTCCTCAACCCCCCCGCCTTCCTGGAGGAGCTGGGCAAGAACATGCAGGAGTGGGGCGTGAAGCCCGAGATCGAGGCCTTTGACCCCGGTATGATCGCCAACGCCCAGTACTACCTGAAGAAAGGCGTCCTCAAGGGGCCCCTGCACTTCCAGTTCTGCATGGGCTGCGCCAACGGCATCCCCGGCACCATGAAGAACCTGATCTTCATGAAGGAGACCATGGAGTCCCTCTGCCCCGGCTCCACCTGGAGCTGCTTCGGCGTGGGCCACTCCGCCATGACCATGCTGTACGGCGCTGTGGCCCTGGGCGGCCACATCCGCGTGGGCATGGAGGACAACGTCATGTACTCCAAGGGCCAGCTGGCCCAGAGCAACGTCCAGTTCGTGGACCGCGCCCGCCGCGTCATCGAGGAGTTCGGCAAGCAGGTCGCTACTCCCGCCGAGGCCCGCGAGATCCTCAGCCTGAAATAAGCTCCCTGTACATTGCGGGGCCTGCTGCGTTTGCAGCAGGCCCCTTTTTTATCCCCCAGGAGCCGTGCTCCGCCGGTCCAGGGCCCTCCCTGCTTCGGTTGGAGCGTCCGTTTGGCCCGGTCATTTTGCTACCCCCTCAGCAGGCCGCACGGCCCCCTCAGACACCCTCTTTTGCCCAGCAGGTGTTTGGACATATTGCCGCCATTCTCCCCTTATCGCGCCTTTAAACACCTCTCAGCGCCATTCGCTCCTTTTTCTTCCTGTCTGCCCGCACTTTTTGCAGGCAGGCGCTTTGACAATGCCCGCAGAGCACCTCACAAATTTTATCCCGTTATTTTGTGGAAACTGACTATTTCATTTTTTATATTAACGGTTATTCTCATTTGTTTGTCAATTTTTTAACTATTATTTTGGCTATTTTATATAAATAAATCCAGTTACCTTTTGGTCACTATGTACTGTTTGGTTAGTAACTCACTAACTTGTAGGGATTGCGAAACTGCTCAGAACTGGATAAAGTATAGTTGCAACAAGGAGTGGACCTGCCGGCACATGTCCTGATCCAAACCACTTAGATTAGAGATGAGGGAAGATCAATGGCGAAACAAAACCTTCGTGATCCCGGAAACAAGAATTCCGTGATCAATTTCGGCGCAGGCTGGGTCGTTATCATCTACTGCCTGCTCATGTTTTTCCTGTACGTCGGTATGTGTAACGACGGCGCTAACATCACCGCCCCCAACGTGGCCGCCCGTCTGGGCCTGGAGCAGGGCGACATCATGAACATGAACTCCCTGGCCGGTATCGTAGGCGTTGCGTTCTTCATCATCGTGGGCCAGATCAACCGCAAGGTGGGCGCCCGCATGACCTCCGGTGTGTGCTGCATCATCTCCGGTATCGCTTACATCCTGGCCTGCAACGCCCCCAGCATCGCGGTGTACACCGTTGCCATGTGCTTCGTGTACGGCAGCATCATGTCCGCCGGTTATGTGGCTGGCGGCACCCTGGTGGCCAACTGGTTCCCCAAGAAGAAGGGCGTGGTCATGGGCTACACCACCATGGGCCACAACTTCGCTTCCGCTTTCTATGTGCAGCTGGTGGCCATCCTGATCGCCCCCACTGCTATCGTTACTAGTGTTGGCGGCAATGAGCTGGCCAACGTGGGCGAGAACTTCTCCATGGGTATCGTGCCCATCGGCATCGCCGCCATCGTGCTGGGCATCCTGGGCATGATCTTCATCCGCAACACTCCCCAGGAGCGCGGCATCAACCCCGATAACGTCTCCGACGAGGTGTACAAGAACGAGTACGACACCACCGACGCGGTGGAGGGCGACGGCGGCTGGACCACCGGCGCTCTGCTGAAGACCAAGGAGCTGTGGCTGGCTGCCATCACCACCGGCTTCTTCCAGATCTGCTCCGTGGGCGTCATGAGCCAGCTGGTCACCCGCAACATCCAGCTGGGCTTCACTCCTCAGGCCGCTATGAACGTTATGACCATCCTGGCCCTGGGCGGCGTGGTCGGCTCCTGGCTCATCGGCATCATCGACGACAAGATCGGCACCAAAAAGACCATGGTTGGCTTCGGCATCTGGTATGCCATCGCTCTGCTGTGCAACTTCGGCGCTGCCGACAGCTCCTCCCCCCTGGTGTATGTCTCCCTGTTCATGATCGCCATGGGCATCGGCGGCTCCGCCAACTTCACCACCTCCCTGCCCACCTCTATCTTCGGCCGTCAGGGCTTCGACAAGGTAAACAGCGTCATCTTCCCCATCCAGGGCGCTATCACCGCGCTGTGCTTCCTGGTCAATGGCATCGTACAGAAGGCCACCGGCGGCCAGATCAAGATGGCCTACCTGGTATTTGCCGGCGTGGCTCTGGTCAACGTGGTGCTGGTGCTGCTGGTCAACGAACACCGCTTCAACCGCGACTGGAAGGCCGCCCACCACAGCAAGTAAGTTTCTGCTCCGTCCGCAGATGCGGCACAGCAGAGGCCCCTGTTCCAAACTTCTATCAAAAATGGCTGCCCTGACGGGCAGCCATTTTTAGTTCCCCCAGCGATACGCCCGCCGCTCCGGGTCCCGGAGCGCCAAAAAGCCCCGGCCACTGGCCGGGGCTTTTTGGGTGTGTGTTGTTTTGTGTTGCAAAGGTGTTGGAGAGGGATAAGAGAGGAATTGGTTTGGGAGGATGGTCTTTATTTGGATTCATCTCTGAATCTGTCTGTATCATACCTCGTAAATAAGGCCAAATCGTGTCTTTCCTATGAATAAACTGTTAATTCCGCTTTTTCTCCGGTCCGGCAGCAAAACGGCTTCAAGATCCGTTCCACGCCCCCTGACCGCCCGGAGCGCGATCTGGGCGGCGTGTAGGTTTGTCAATGATGTGTTACACGAAGGAAAAAGCGCATAAGACCTGTT
>CAUWDA010000021.1:0-40546 GCA_963557075.1 uncultured Flavonifractor sp.
AAGGGCTATGCCCGCATAGTGACAACCACCAGCTTCGCTGGTGGATGTGTTCATTTACAAAATACCCCTTGACTGTACAGTGACTGTACGGATTATAATGGGCCGCAGACAAAAACCGTCAAGGAAACAAGAGGTGTATGATGGAAATCGCAGCGGTACAGAAGGCGCATTGGGACGCCGTTAAGGTCCTCTATCTGGAGGCCTTTCCCAAGCGTGAGCGCAAGCCCTTTTTTGTGCTCCGCCGTTCCGTCCGGCGAGGCGCCGTCCAGCTGCTGACGGCAGTGGAGGGCGAGACCCTGCTGGGCTTCGCGGCGGTCATCCCCCACAGAGACATGGTCATGGTGGACTATCTGGCGGTCTCCGGTCAGGTGCGCAGCCGGGGAACAGGCAGCCGGCTCATGGAGGCAGTATGCAGCCGGTTCCCCGGACAGCGGGTGGTCCTGCTCATCGAGCGGCTGGACGACGGCGCGGAAAACCGGGAGCAGCGGATCGCCCGGCGCAGATTTTACCTGAAAAACGGCTTCCAGCCCACCGGCATTTTCATCGCGGGGGCGGGGGGCGACATGGAGATCATGAGCCGCGGGGGTCCGGTGTCGCCGGAGGACTATCTGGAGCTGCAGGCCCACGCCCTGGGCCCGATCCTGTTCCGGCTCTCCGGCATCAAAGTTGTATCATAAGGAGGTCTGTCAAGCGATATGAAAACCATCTTTTCCACTGTAAAACTGAAAGCCGGGCAGGTGTGCGCCCTCTTGCTGCTGGTGCTGCTGTCCGCCGTAGGGCAGATGCTTCTGCCCTCCTTTCTCGCCCAGATGATCAACAGCGGCGTCGCCGCCGGCTCCGAGGGGGCCATCTGGTCCCTGGCCGCCATCATGGCCGCAGTTACTGTGTTCTCCTGCATCATCAGCTTTTTGTCCGTGAAGATCGCCTCCCGCATCTCCACAGACTTCGCCGCAGCGCTGCGGGGGCGGGTGTTCTCCCGGGTCCAGAGCTTCTCTGCCGCGGAGATGGACCGCTTCGGTACCGCCAGCCTGGTGACCCGGAGCACCTCGGACATCACCAATGTGCAGAATTTCCTCACCCTGCTGCTCCGGGTGGGCCTGCTGGCTCCCATGATGGCCATCGCCGGACTGGTGTTCTCTGCCGCCACCGGCGGCGAGGTCAGCTCGGTGCTGCTGGTGGCCATCCCCGTGCTGCTGATCGTGCTGTCGGTCATCATGGTGCTGGCCTCCCGCTATTCCATCCGGCTGCGCAAAAAGCTGGACCAGATCAACCGGCTGTTCCTGGAGTCCCTGGAGGGCGTGCGGGTCATCCGGGCGTTCAACAAGCAGGACACGGAGAGCGGCCGCTTTGAGACGGCCAACGCCGACTACGCCGCCACCGCCATGGCGGCGGGACGGATCACCAGCCTGTTGATGCCCGCCATCAGCGTCATCTTCGGCGTGACCACAGCGGCAGTGCTGGGCATGGGGGCCTACTATGTGGACACCGGCGCTATGGAGGTCGGCTCCCTGGTGGCTAACAGCCAGTACATCAGCATGGTGCTCACCTCGGTGATGATGCTCTCTCTGGTCATCATGATGTTCCCCACCAGCTACGCCTGCGCCCGGCGCATCGCCGAGGTGCTGGAGACCGAGAGCAGCGTCCGGAACGGGGACTATTCCCTGGAAAAGCGTCCCCTGCGGTCCACGGTGGAGTTCCGGCACGTCACCTTCGCCTACCCCGGCGCCGACGAGCCCATCCTCAAGGACATCAGCTTCGTCTCCCGGCCGGGGGAGGTCACCGCCATCATCGGCGGCACCGGACGGGGAAAGTCCAGCATCCTCAAGCTGATCCCCCGCCTGTACGACCCCATGTTCGGCGAGGTGCTCATTGACGGCGTCAACGCCCGGGAGTACCGCCTGGAGGATCTGCGCTCCCTCATTGGATATGTGCCCCAGAAGAACGTCCTCTTCTCCGGCGACATCGGGGAAAACCTGAACTTCGGCAGAGAGGACGGCACGGAGGAGGACTGGAGCCGGGCCGCCAGGATCGCCTGCGCCGAGGAGTTCATTGAGAAAAAGAGCCAGGGCTACCATGACCCCGTGGCCCAGGGCGGCACCAATCTCTCCGGCGGCCAGCGGCAGCGGATGGCCATTGCCCGGGCCCTGATGAAGCAGCCGGAGATCTATGTGTTTGACGACAGCTTCTCAGCCCTGGACATGAAGACCGACCGGCAGCTGCGGCAGAATCTGAAGGAGAACATCGGAGACGCCACGGTGATCCTGGTGGCCCAGCGGATCAGCACCATTCTGGACGCGGACCGCATCCTGGTGGTGGACGACGGGCAGATCGTAGGCAGCGGGACCCACCGGGAGCTGCTGGACTCCTGTCCGCTGTACCGGGAGATCGCCGAGCTCCAGCTGGGAAAGGAGGCTCTCTGACATGAAAAAAACCACCGTATTCAAGCGGCTGCTGGGCTACCTGAAGCAGGACCGGCTGCGGCTGTTCTTCGTGCTGCTGGCGGCCGTCATCAGCACGGCCTTCATGGTGCTGGCCCCCTTCCTCATCGGCAAGGTGACCACCACGCTGTTCGCCAGCATTGCCGACGGCGTGTTCTACTGGGAGACCGTGCTCTGGCTCCTCACCGCCCTGGTGGCCCTCTATCTGATCTCCCAGGCCTTCTCCTTTTTGCAGGGCTTCGGCATGGCAAAGATCACCGCCAACTTCATGCAGGTGCTCCGCCGGCAGATCGACGGAAAAATGCACCGGTTGAAGCTGGACTACTACGACAGCCATACCCACGGCGATATCCTCAGCGTCATCACCAACGATGTGGACACCATCAACAACGCC
This sequence comes from uncultured Flavonifractor sp., assembly GCA_963557075.1. GTDB lineage: Bacteria > Bacillota > Clostridia > Oscillospirales > Oscillospiraceae > Flavonifractor. The sequence continues at coordinate 2,833 of CAUWDA010000021.1, forward strand.
GTCAGCCAGAACCTGACTGCCGCCGTTACCCAGATCACCACCGCCATCGGTGTGCTGGTGATGATGCTGGCCATCAGCCCGGCGCTGTCCCTCATCCCCATCATCATCGTGCCCCTCTCCCTGTTCAGCGCGGCAGGGGTGATGAAGGCCAGCGAAAAATACTACGGACAGCAGCAGGAGCTGCTGGGGACGCTCAACGGCTATGTGGAGGAGATGTACAACGGTCAGTCCGTCGTGCAGGCCTTCAACTACCAGGCCCGGGCGGAGAAGCGGTTCTTCGCCCTCAACGACGCCCTCAAGACCAGCTCCCGGAAGGCGGAGACCACCGCCGGCGCTGTCAGCCCCATCACCACCCTGGTCAACGACCTGGGCTATGTGCTGTGCGCCGCCATCGGCTGCCTGTGGGCCATCGCCGGAAAGATCGCCGTGGGCAACGTACAGGCCATGCTGGAGTACACCTGGCGCTTTGCCGAGCCCTTCTCCTCCCTGGCGGGGATGGTGGGCAGCTTCGGCGCGGCCGCGGCCGCGGGAGAGCGCATCTTCCGTCTGCTGGACGCGGAGGAGGAGGAGCCTGACGCCGCCTGCTGCGTGGTGCCCGAAGACCGCAGCGGCCGGGTCCGTTTTGACAAGGTCCGCTTCGGATACACGCCGGACCGCCCGCTGATGAAGGGCGTGGACCTGACGGTGGAGCCCGGCCAGAAGGTGGCCATCGTGGGTCCCACCGGCGCCGGCAAGACCACCCTTATCAACCTGCTGATGCGGTTTTATGAGCTGGACGGCGGCTCCATCTCGGTGGACGGCGTCAACATCCGGGATATGTCCCGGACGGAGCTGCGGGACCGGTTCGGCATGGTCCTTCAGGACACCTGGCTCTTTGAGGGGACCATCGGAGAGAACATCGGCTACGCCGAGGACCACATGGCAAAGGAGAAGGTCGTGGCCGCCGCCAAGTCCGCCTGCGCCCACAGCTTTATCAAGACCCTGCCCGGCGGCTATGATATGCTGCTCAGCAAGGGGGCGGAGAACATCTCCCAGGGCGAGCGGCAGCTGCTGACCATCGCCCGGGCCATCGCCTCCGACCCGGAGATCATGATCCTGGACGAGGCCACCAGCAACGTAGACACCCACACCGAGGTGCTCATCCAGAAGGCCATGGCGGAGCTGATGAAGGGTCGCACCAGCTTCGTCATCGCCCACCGGCTCTCCACCATCCGGGATGCCGACCTGATCCTCTACATGGAGGACGGCGACATCAAGGAGGTGGGCAACCACGAGACGCTGATGAAGCAGAACAGCAAGTACGCCGCCCTCTACCTCAGTCAGTTCTCCTGACCCGCTGCTCCGGCAGCTGCAAACAGAAAGACAGCCGTCATTCCGGGCCCCGGAATGACGGCTGTTTTTTCTATTATGGTCTGCTTCCCCTGTCCAGGTCCACCGGCAGGCAGACCACCAGCTCAAACTGCCCGCCCCGCACCCCGGCCTCCAGGGTGCCGCCGTAGCGCTCCGCGATCTCCCGCATCCCGGGGATGCCGAAGCCGTGGCTCCGCCGGTCCGCCTTGGTGGTGGACAGGTCCGGCCTGACCTCCCTCCCCACGGGATTGACCACCCGCAGCATCAGCAGGCCCTTGTCCACCCGGCAGCGGACGGTGACCCGCCGCTCCTCCGCCCCCCGGACGCCCTCCTCCGCGTTATCCATCGCGTTTCCCAGCAGGGCACACAGATCCACATCCTCCACCGGCAGGGAGACCGCTACATCCGCCGCGATCCCCGCCTGCTCCATGGACTCCGCCTTGGCGGAGAGAACGGCGTTGGCCGCTTCGTTTTCACAGAGTCGTTTGGTTCCCCGGAGGGCCGGGGAACCAGCTATCTGCTCCAGATAGCTCAAAGCCCGCCGGGTCTCTCCCCGCTCCAGCAGGCCCTGGATGGCCGTCAGGTGGTTGCGCAGGTCGTGGCGCAGGGTCCGCACCTGCTGCTCCTGCTGCCGCAGGCCCTGGTAGTAGACCTCCCGCAGGCCGGCCAGCTGTTCCGCCCGCTCCAGCCGCTGGTGGTCCGCCAGGAGCAGGACAGCCGCCAGCAGCGCCACCGCAGTAAGCAGCACAAAGGGCAGCACCACCATCCCCTGGTTGAGCCCCACCGCATTGACCTCCGGAGACCTGTACCACTGGGAGGTCAGCAGCACCACGGCGCTGAGGGCGCACAGGGGCATGGCCGCCAGGATCAGGACCAGCCGCCACAGCCGGGGCGACAGCTCCGGCGGCTCCTCCGGCAGCCGCTTCCGCACCAGAAGGTACAGCCCGCCGTAGATGATCGGGCGAAGGACCCGGCTGAGCACACTGTGGGGCGTCAGCAGCTCCAGATAGGTGTCCAGCGTGGCGTTGACCGACATGATCAGGGAAAAGAAGATCGCCGCCACAGCCAGGCGCCCGGACAGACAGCCCCTGGTGCTGAGTACCCCGGCCAGCAGGACCGCCGGCAGGGCATAGAGCAGGTTGGGATCTCCGATCCAGATCACCGTGATGCTGACGATACCCAGCACCAGAAACATGACGGCGGGCCAGAACCACCCCGCCCGGACCCGGGCAAACCGGCTCCAGCTCCGGTAGAGAAAGACCCCGTCCCCGATGGCCGCGACGACCCACAGGCCCCGGCCGAACAGCTGCTGAAGCAGCCCGATTTCTCCCTCTGTCACCGTCTACTCCTCCAGCTCCGCCCGGGCCAGGGCCGCCAGGGCCGTCCGCTGGCAGGAGCGGCTCACCGGCAGGCGCTCCCCGCTCAGCAGCGACACCTCGCCGCTCTCCATCCGCTCCACTGCCCCGCAGCGCACCAGATACCGCTGGTGGACCCGGATAAATTCGCGCCCCACCTCCGCCGCCACGTCATCCAGCTTTCCGTAAAAGGTGTAGGTCCGCCCGGCGGTGACGCAGCTCACCTGCCGCCGGTCAGAGGTAAAGTACAGGATATTTTGCAGGGGGACCCGCCAGTAGGTGTCCCCCCTGCGGCAGACGTAGACCCGGTCCAGCTCCCGGACCAGCGCGGTCTGGGCCCGGTCCAGCACCTCCTCCAGCCGCTCCGGCGCGGGGGGCTTCAGCAGATAGCCCAGCGCCCCCACGCTGTACCCATCAAAGACGCAGTCGGCATGACCGGTGACGAACACCAGCTGGAGGCCGCTGTCCGCGCTCCGGAGCCGCCGGGCGGTCTCCATGCCGTCCAGCTCCCCCATCTCCAGGTCCAGAAAAATCAGGTCCAGCTCCCCGGCGTGGCGCTCCAGCCAGCGGAGCAGCCCCTCACCGGAGGAGAATTCCCAGAACCGGCCCTGGATCTTTCGCCGCTCCAGGCTCCGCTCCAGGGCGGCCCGGAGCGCCAGCCGGGCGTCGTATACGTCATCACAGATGCCGATGCGCAGCATCTTCCTCACCTCCCGCAGCAGGTCGTTTCTGCCGCCTATTGTATCACAGCTCTCCCCAGCCCTCCAAACCAAACTTGACGAAAAAGGCGCCGTTCCTGACATCATCCCCTTCCACCCCGCAAAAATTGACCGCCCGGCCGCCGGAGATGACGCCTCCGTTTGCGGCAGCCCGCCGCCTGCGGTATGCTGGTCTCAGGCGCCCGGGGAAGGGTCCGCCCCTCAGCGGCAGGCGGCCCCGGGCCGGAAAGGAGCGTCTTATGTTACTTGTCAAGGATCTGCACAAGTCTTACCGGGTGGGAAAGACCACCTACGAGGTCCTGAAAGGGGTGTCCCTTCAGGTGGAGAAGGGGGAATTCGTAGCCGTCATGGGCCCCTCCGGCTCCGGCAAGACCACCCTTTTGAACTGCATCTCCTGCTACATTCCGGCGGACAGCGGACAGATCACCCTGGGAGACCGGCAGCTGTCCGCCCTCAGCGAGGACGACTTGGCCCAGGTCCGCAACCGGCAGCTGGGCTTTGTATTCCAGGACTTCCTGCTGCTGGACGGCCTGACGGTCCGGGAGAACATTCTGCTGCCCGCCATCATCGGCGGCACCGTCTCCGGCCAGACAGAGGCCCGGGCAGACCAGCTCTGCGACGTGTTCGGCATCTCCGCCATCGCGGGCAAATATCCGGCGGAGATCTCCGGCGGCGAGAAGCAGCGCACCGCCGTGGCCCGGGCCCTCATCAACCACCCCCTGCTCATCCTGGCGGACGAACCTACCGGCAACCTGGACTCCAAATCCAGCCGGGCCGTCATCCACACCTTCGAGCAGGCCAGAAGCGCCCTGGACGCCACCATCTTCATGGTGACCCACGACTCCTTTGCCGCCTCTTTCTGTGACCGGGTGGTGATCCTCCGGGACGGCGTGGTGTGGCAGGTCCTGGAGAAAGGCGGCACCGAACGTGCCGCGTTCCAGGACCAGCTGCTGGACGTCATCCGGGATATGGGTAAGGAGTGAGGACATGAGTCAGTTTTCTCAGGTCTGCCGCACGCTGCGCCGCAAGAACTGGCGGCAGTATGCCCTGCTGGCGGGGTGCAGCTTTTTCTCCGTACTGCTCATCACCGCCTATGTCTGCATGATGCGCTCCCCCACCATTCTCTCCGTACTGCCGGAGGGGGGTGACAGCCGCAAGCAGGTGATGATGGTATTTGTTCTGGCCGCGGTCGGCTGCGCCGTGTTCACCACCTACGCCGCCGGTCTCTTCTTCCGGCAGAGGTCCCGGGAGACCGGCGTATTTCTGGCCCTGGGGGCCACCCGCCGCCAGCTGCGGGCCGAGCTTGGCAAGGAACTGACCGTCCTCTCCCTGGTCTCCTGCGCTGCGGGCGCCCTGCTGGGCGGGCCGCTGGCCTGGGGCGTGTGGCAGCTCTTCCGCCTGTTCCTGGTGGACTCCCGGGAGATGGTCCTCTCCTTCGACCCCCAGTCCTACCTGCTGAGCCTGGCCTTCGCCGCCTATGTGGCAGTCATGCTCTTTTTCCTGGGCAGCTGTTCCATCCGCCGCACCAACATCATCGACGTGGTGCAGGAGTCCCATCGCTCAGAGCCCGTCCGGGCGGTCAAACCATGGTACGGCCCGGCAGGCATCGCGCTGCTGGCCGCCGGCGGCATACTGGGCTATTTCTTCCCCTCCTTCTGCATCCGTACGCTCCACTGGTACCCGCCGGCAGTTCTGGATGGTCTGTGCTATCTGCCCGCTCTGGTGGGGCTCTACATGATCCTGCTGCACACAGTGGTCAACGGCTGGCGGAAGGGCCGCGCCTATAAAAACATCATCTCCGTCTCCATGATGAAATTCCAGGGACGCCAGACCGTGCGGAACATGCTGGTGATGACCCTTCTCATCGCCGGAGGCTATTTCGCCAGCTTCTACGCCCCCATGCTGCGCACCAGCTCCGGCTACAGCTTTGAGACCCGCCCCATAGATTACGAGTACCACTGGAGAAACGACCAGTCCCTCCCCGGCCGGGATGAGGTGGAGGCCCTGGCGGCGGAGCACGGCGTGTCCCTCACCGCCTGGGAACATCAGGGGGCGGCCCTGCTCGGGACGGACGGCTACGAGTCCATCGAACAGGACAACGGCGCCATGGGCACCACCTACACCACAGAATACCGGGAGATCCAGAGCGGGGCCCCCTTCTTCTCCGAGAGCGCCTGGAACGCCCTCACCGGACAGAGCGTGGATCTGGCCCCCGGTACCTGCGCCAACGTGCTGGACGACGAGGGCGGCGCCAGCTATCTCTCCGGCGGCGATGTGACATTGGTCACAAATATGGTCACCCGCAATGCCTTGCAGGTCACTCCGGCAGAGCCCCTTCGCTTCACCATGCTGCTGGGCAGCTATGTGCTGGACGACGCCGACTACGCCGCGATCACCGCGGGGCTGACCGACCTTTGGCAGGATACCTATGTGTGCTTCAACGTGGCGGATGCGGACGCCAGCTACCCCTTCGCCAAGGCCCTCTTCAACGAGATCGTGGACCGCTCCGGCGACGAGGTGATGCAGCTGAACGCCTATGACCCGGTGCGAAAGGTCCTGGCGGAGGAGGCCGGAGAGGACTACCCCTTTGACCGGGCGCATATCGCCGACCACGACTTCCCCGTCATGGAGCGGGGGGACCGGGATTCCTCGGATTTCCGTAACTACTGGCTCTATATGCCCCAGTTCCGCGTCCTGGACCAGAACGACTTTGTCACCACCATGGCAGTATTTCTGCTGCTGTTCATCTTCATCGCCCTGATCTGCTTTGCGGCAGTGACTGTGATCTCCTTTACCCGGTGCATGACCATCGCCCTCACCAACGCCCGGGTCTATGATGACCTGCGCCATCTGGGGGCGTCCAACGCCTATCTGTTCCGTTCGGTCAAAGGGCAGGTCTCCAAGGTGTTTCTGGTGCCCGCCCTCGTGGGCACAGCCCTCATCGCCGCTTTTTATGTGATGATCATGTACTTCAACGACAGCCGCTTCACCTCCGGAGAACTGGCCGGTATGGGCGTCTGCGCCGCAGTGGTGGCCGCGGTATCCGCCGCGCTCTACCTGGTCTACCGCCTCACCCGCCGCAGCGTCTGCCGCAGCCTGAAGATCTCCGCACCGTAGTTGGCCCGTAAAAAGGTCCTGTTGCAAAACACAGATTTTGCAACAGGACCTTTTCTCTCCCCCTATGTACTTGAGTGGAAGATGGTCTCCAGGATCTCGTCCTCCGTGATGCCGCCAAAGCAGTCCTTCAGCGGGTACTGCGCCAGCACGGCAGCCACGTCCGCTCTGCGAAAGGGACAGCCGCGGAGCGCCTCTGTCAGCTCGTCCAGCGGACAGCGGGAGAGAAAATCCCCGCAAAATGCCGCCTCCGTCAGCAGCCCGCGGGCTACGGCGCCCCGGAACTCCAGGCTTCCGCCGTTCCAGCGCCGCCGCCCGAACACATCGTACCGGGGAGAGGCGCCGAAGGTCCACGCCCAGGTATCGTATCTGCTCCGCTTCAGTTCCTCGATCTGCTCCCTCTCCGCAGGACACAGCTGTCCTTCCACAGCGCCGTCCCCCGCCAGTTCCTTTTTCAAATACGCCCAAAAGGCCGGAAGGTCCATCTCTTCGCCGAGAAAGGGCCGGATATTCCCTATCCGGCTCCGCACCGACGCTATCCCTTTGGAGCGAAATTTCTCCGGGTCCGCCCGCAGCGCCCCCGCCGCCAGGTCCAGATCTGTATCGAACAGCAGGGTCCCATGGTGCAGGATACGGTCGTGGCAGAGCCGCTGCGCCGTCCCGGAGACCTTTTTCCCCGACACAAGGATATCGTTCCGCCCGGAGGCCTCCGCCTCCAGGCCCAGCTTCCGCAGCGCGCTGACCACAGGCAGGACAAACCGCTCCATCGTTTGGCGCTCTCCGTCCGCCGCGTCGGTAAGGAAGGAGTAATTCAGATTCCCCAGGTCATGGTAGACCGCGCCGCCCCCCGTGATACGCCGCACCACGGAGATCCCGTGCGCCTCCACAAAGGCCCGGTCGATCTCCCCCTCCGCGTTCTGGTTTCGCCCTACCACCACGGCACGCTCATTCTGCCACAGCAGCAGATGGTCTCCCTCCGTACGGCTGTTCAGGAGATACTCCTCGAAAGCCAGGTTGTAACGGGGGTCCTCCGATCCGGTCTCCCAATAGGTCACCGCTCTATCCATCGCGCTCCCCCGCCCCGTGGGCCTGGAGGTCTTTGGAGACATGGACGCTGTTGCCGCGGCAGACATGGGCGGCCTCCATCACCGCCTCGCTCACCGTCGGATGGGGATGGACCGTACCGCCCAGGTCCCCAATGGTGCCCCCGCACGTCATGACAGCCGCCGCCCCGGCAGCCAGCTCGGCGGCCCGGGGCCCCACCATGTGGAAACCCAGAAGCTCCTCCGTGTCTCTGTCAAACACCAGCTTCACAAAGCCCCGGGGCTGACCCATGAGCAGGGACATCCCGTTGCCGGACAGCGAAAACACGCCGGTCCCGGTCACTCTCCCGGCGGCCCGGGCCTGCTCCTCGGTGAGCCCCACCATAGAGGCCTCCGGGCTGCAATAGACGCAGGAGGGGACCCGCGCCAGATCCAGCTGCCGGCAGGGCTTGCCGGCGATATGGTCCGCCGCCATGGTGCCCTGGGCGGTGGCCACATGTGCCAGGTGCATTTTCCCCGTGATATCACCGACGGCATATACGCCGGGGACGCTGGTGCGGCAGGCCCCGTCCGTCTTTACATAGCCCCCGGCGTCCAGCTCCACGCCAATGGTCTCCAGGCCAATGCCCCCGGTGTTGGGGACCCGGCCGGCCGCCAGGAGGACCACGTCGCCCCCGGCGGAGCCGGCGGCGCCGTCTTTTGCGGTATAGCGGACCTCCAGCCCCGGCGCTATGGACTCCACCCCTGCCCCCAGCACCAGCTCCACACCGCACCGCGTCAGTTCATCCGCCACAAAGCGGGACACCTCCCGGTCCATGGAGGGCAGCACCCGGTCCAGCCGCTCCACAAGGGTGACCCCCACCCCCAGGCGGCAGAAGAAGGTGGCAAACTCCACGCCTGCGACCCCGCCGCCCACGATGACGATGCGCCGGGGGCAGACCGTCCGCTCCAGCAGGCCGGTGGAGTCCACCACGCCCGGCAGCTCCGCCCCGGGGATGGGCAGCGGGGCGGGGCGGGAACCGGTGGCCACGACCAGGCTGCCGCAGGACAGCCGCTCCCCGCTGTCCAGCGCCACCAGGTCCCGGGCCTCCAGAACAGCCCGGGAGCGGAATACTGTGACGCCGTAATTCTGTTCCAAAAAAGCGATCCCGCCGCCCAGCTGCCGGACCACGGCATCCTTTCGGGCAAGAATCCTGGCGTAGTCAAAGGTGACCCCCCGTGCGTCGATGCCAAAGGGGCCGCCATGGGTGGCGGTATGATAGATGTCGGCGGCATGGAGCAGGGCCTTGGTGGGGATGCATCCCCGGTTCAGGCAGGTGCCCCCCAGCTCCCCCTCCTCCACCAGGGCGGTCCTCAGCCCGTTCTGGCTCAGACGGATGGCGCAGGCATAGCCGCCGGGGCCGCCCCCCACAACGACAGCGTCAAATTTTTGCATGGTATTCCCTCCCCGGGCCGCAGACGGCTCTCGTCCAGGCGCGGCACGACCGGCCCCGGTTTTCTGTGCAGTTCAACCCTACCACAGTCCGCCCCGGTTTGCTACCCTTTTCTCGATCCAGTCCGCAAAAAAAGATTGATATCCACCCCGCATTGGTGGTATAATAATCATACAATTTGATCCAACCTGTTTGGTCGCGCAGCTGCGCGTAAAGGGAATGCAGTGCAATTCTGCAACAGTCCCGCTGCTGTAATAGGGGATGAAAGCCGGCAACAGGCCACTGGAGGACTTGACCGTCCTCCGGGAAGGCGCGGTGAGTAAAGCGATCCTTAAGTCAGAATACCTCTCCAGACAGGTCCGTATGTGGGTGCCCCGCGGAGGGTCTCCGGCACATGCCCGTCCCAGTCAGCGTATGGGACGGATCATCGGTATCCGGTCTCCTTTCCCGGCAGCACTCACAGGAGTGCTGTTTTTTTGCGGCTGACGAAAGGAGAGCATGATGCAAACGATTCAACGGATCCGCAGGCGTTCCGCCTCTTCCCTGGTGCACCGGGATTTGGTGCGCTGCCTCAAATCGGGGGCCTTCCCCAACCAGATGCTTCCCTCGGAGGATGACATCTCCACCATGTTCGGCGTAAGCCGGACCACAGTGCGGGACGCGCTGGCCAACCTGGAAAACTCCGGCTATATCTCCCGCGTCCAGGGGCGGGGCACCATGATCAACCAGACCATCTGTTCCCTGACCGGGCGGGTATCGGAGGGGCAGCCCTTCACATCCCTGATCCAGTCTCAGAACATGACCCCCTCGGTGCAGAACAGCAAGGCGGAGAAGCGCCCCATCACCGACCACATCCGGGCCGCCCTGCATACCGACGCCGCCGAGATGTACCGGATCGAAAAACTCTTTCTGGGCAATGATATGCCCATCATCCTCAGCGTCAACTATTTTTCCACCGATTTTCTCACTGACGAGCTGTTGGACTGCCCCATGGACGACACGCCGCTCCTCCAGCTGCTCCAAAGTCGCTTTTCCTTCCCCGATGTGGCCTATGACGTGGTAAATATCCGCCCCATTCAGGCTGACGCCCACTTGGCCCAAAAGCTCCGTCTGCCCGAGCATACGCCCATGCTGATGTTTGAGTCCATTTCCATGGATGCCAACGAGCAGCCCCTGCTGGTCAAGCATGAGTTTTACCATCCGGATAAGATCCAGTTCTGTGAGGTGCGGTCAACAGACTACCGCGGCGCCCTCTCATGACCCAAGGCGGGCCGAATCTATATGATTCGGCCCGCCTTGCTCATTCCGGTTCCAGTTCCGGTTTCTTTCCCTGCTGATCCAGCATTTGAATGAGCTCTTCGATCCCCGCCTGATAGCGGCGCAGCGTGCGCAGCCAATTTTTGTGGCAGGCCCTCCCCGCCTCTGTGATAGAAAAACTCCGGCACTCGTGGCCCTTCCCTCCGTCAAGAACGCGCTGGGACACAATAAGGCCCCTCCGCTCCATGTCCCGCAGGGTCCGGTAAATACCCGCCGGGTCCGGCGTCACCCCGTACCACAGCTTGGTGCGGGCAATTTTTTGGATCAGCCGATACCCATGACACGGGCTCTCCCACAAAACGGCTAAAATGATCGGCTGCACAAAGCGCATCAGCGTCTTTCCCCGGCAGGGACAGTCCTGCTGCTTCTCCATACCCATCTGATCCTTCCTTCCCTTTTTAGTGCCAGCGGATCAGCTTTTTTTGCAGCCGCGTCACCAGGACGTTCAGCGCCGTCACCACCAGACCGATGACGATCATGCCAGCCACTGCGTGGGCATAGTTGGCATAGCTGATGCTGTTTTGTACATAATACCCCATTCCATGGGTGGCGCCCATCAATTCCGCAAAATTCAACATCAAGAGGGAGGTCGTCAGACTGACCTTTAACCCCCCGACGATCCCGGGAAAGAGATAGGGCAGCAGCACCTTCCAGATCATCGCGCTTCCGCTGAGCTGGAGCATCCGGGCCGAATCCAAAATCCGCGGGTCGATGTCCGCCACCCGGTTGATGATCCCCAAAAAGTTCGGCCAGAACACACCCAGCACAATGACCAGCACGGAGGCGCTGCGGAAGGTCGGCATGATGGCCACCAGATAGGGAGAGATCACAATGGGCGGGATGGGCGCGAGCACATTGGCAACAGGATAGGCAAACGCCCGCAGGCGGGGATACCAGCCGGCAAACAACCCCAGCACCACCGCCAGCGCCAGCCCCAGCACATAGCCCACCGCCAGCAGCTGCAAGGAGTACAGGACATTCAGGATCAGTACATCCCCCTGCTCCCAAAACGTCGCAAATACGTTCTCCGGCGCAGGCACCAGCACCGGATGGGCCAGATGAAGCACAGAGGTGGACACCTCCCAGGCCAGCAGCAGCACCCAGGCCAGGCAGATCAGGTCAAACGGGGCGGTCCCAGGACCTCCCCTGCGCCGCTGCCGCGCCACGGCCAGCAAAAAGGCCCCCTCCAGCAGGACGATGGCCGTCAGAAGGGCTCCGCTGTCCCGCAGCCCCGGTCTGTCCTTGGGGGCCAAAAGCACGGTACCCAGCAGCAGAAGGAGGAGCACATGTGCAATTACAAGGCGTCTTCCGGAAGCCCGCATCCGCATAAAAGCTCTCCTCCCCCACTCTTGTGAAACATCTCCAGGAGCCTCCGCCGGAGCGCACACAGGCAGTCCCGTTCCTCTTCTCCCAGCGTTCTCCGCGGCCGTGGCAACGCGACCGACACCTCTCCGGCCAGCTCTCCCGGCTCCATATAGAGCACCCGGTCCCCCAAGAACACCGCTTCATGGACATCGTGGGTCACAAGGACAACGGTCCTGGGTCGCTGACCCTCCCCCCGGGTCAGGCGCTCCAGCAGATCCTGCAATTCGCTGCGGCTGCGCGTGTCCAACGCCCCAAACGGTTCATCCAGCAACAGGATCTCCCTGTCTATGGCCAGCGACCGTGCGATCGCCACCCGCTGCCGCATACCACCGGACAGCTGAAAGGGGTATTTCTCCGCGGCATCCAGCAGCCCCACACGGGTCAAAAACACATCAGCCAGCTCCCGCGCTTCCCGGCGGTCCAGTTTTCTGACCTGCTGCACAGCGAACATGATGTTTTTCCGGGCCGTCAGCCAGGGAAACAGAGGATAATTTTGAAATACGATGGCGCAGTCCGCCCCCGGCCCGGTCACCGGCCGCCCATTCACGCGGATCTCTCCGGCAGTGGGGAGGTCCAGCCCGGCCAGCAGGCGGAGCAGCGTTGTCTTTCCACAGCCAGACGGCCCCACCACACATACAAACTCCCCCTCCTGTATGGTGAGGGAGATATCCCGGAGCGCCAGGGCGCCCGTCCCGTCCCTGCCGTAGGAATAGCTCACATGCTCCAGTTCAATGGCCGCCAACGGGCACCCCTCCTCTGTCGCTCCGGTCAGTTATGGGTCTCAAAATAGGCGTTCAGCTCCTGCCACAGTTCGTTGTCCGGCTCCCTCCGGCACAAAATGTCCAACGCCTGCTCATATACATCGGAGACCACATAGTTCCCCCAGTCGATGTCCTCCACCGGCTCGATGGCGCCAATGTTCGACATCGCCTCATAAAACGCGATGCAGGCCGTTCTGTCCGGGTCCAGGGAGACCCGCATGGCCGGCGTATAGTCCTCCGTCCCATAGATCTGCCCCCGCAGGAACTCCCGGTCCTCTCCGGAATAGTCCTCCAGAATATCCAGCGTCTCCTCCGGATGCTCCTGTGCGAAGGCATAGCCCCGGAGGGCGGCCGTCTCAAATTTCACCAGGGCGTCGTGCTCCGTCTCATAGGTAGTCTGATTGCAGGTCTGGCGGCAGCAGGGGTAGGTCGGCACAAAGTCCTTTACCCTCGCCACCACGTCCACACCAAACTCCTCCGCATAATAGCCCAGGCTCGCATTGGTAATGCAGAGATCTGTCTCTCCCTTGACACACCCCTCGATAGCGGCGTTGGAATCGTTGACGTATACGAAGGTCACGTCCGCCCCCTCCCCCGGCGCGCCGATGGTCATGCCCTGCTCAAGCAGGTAATTTTTCAGCACCATCTGCCCCGTCTCCGGCATCTGGCAGGCAATGGTCTTTCCCCGCAGATCGTCAGCGGTGGAGAGGGTGAGCCCGCTGCCCTTGGGGGCCATGATCTCCGAGCCCTCACTGACGGTACCGCCAAAGACGCGCAGGGTCGTAACTCCCTGGCTGATGAATGTGGCCGCCGCCGTGCTGCTGAACAGGTAGACGTCCAGGTCCCCCGTAGACACCGCAGCATAGGCGTCGTTCATGCTGGAGACGGTCTGAAACTCCACGTTCACGCCTTCCTCTGCAAAGTAACCCTTGGCGTCCGCCACCAGGACCGCCACCGGCTTGATGGAGGTACCCAGCATACCCACCTGGAGCGTTACCGGTTCCGCCGCCCCTGTCTGTCCGCCAGACTGTACCGGCGGCCGGCTCTCCTGACCCACAGGCCGCTCAGCACCGCAGCCAGTCAATCCAGTGACTACGACCGCAAGCGCCGCAGCAAGAGATAGCATCCGTCTTTTCCAATTCCGTTCCATCCAGTTCCCTCCGCACGTTCTCTTTTCCATTTGGTCGCATTAGTCAATAGACCTCGTCTAGTATATTTGTATTATGATATAATGTTTTTGTCAAGCTATTTCTTTGCAATTTACCCAAAAGAAATCGGAGCATCCCCCACCCGCCTTGGGGATACCTACTTGACATTCCAGGGGCAAGCCTGTATTCTAAAGCCAATCATATAGTTGTAATACAACTGGGGGTACGGGTATGAACGGATCTTTTGATATCTATTACGAGCAGATCACCGGGGTCTGTCTGGAGCGGTATCGCGGCGGCGCGCCCATTGAGCCGCTTGGGCTGGCTCAGGAGCTGATGGCGCTGGATGGGTTCCCCATCCATGCCCCCCTGCACCACTATCTGGTACCCGCCGTACTGCTCACGGCCTGCCGCAAGGCACAGCAGCACCCGGTGGAGGTCCTGGAGCGGGACCTGGCCCTGGCGTTGGAGCGGAGCCAGAACGTCCCCGGCGGCGCCTGCGGCTTTTACGGTTCCTGCGGCGCCTGCGTGGGCGTGGGCATCTTTTGGAGCGTGATCACCGATACGACCCCCCTCTCCGGCCAGAGCTGGGCCTACGGAAACCGCGCCACCGGCCAGGCGCTGCTGGCGGTGGCGGAGGTGGGCGGCCCCCGCTGCTGCAAGCGCTGCACCTTCCTCTCCCTCTCCAGCGCCCTGCCCCAGATCCGCTCGGTGCTGGGCATAGAACTGGCGGAAGAGACCCCGCTGTGTACGTTCCACAGCCAAAATACCGAATGCTTGGGCAAGGCGTGTCCCTATTATCCCGGCACGCCCATCCCTCTCCCCACCTTCTGCTTCCCTAAAAAGGACCCGGAACACCCCTGCCCCTGTCAGGACCGTCCGGTGGAGCTCACCCACAAGCAGGGCCTTCTGTTCTGGCGCAAGGCGGTGGGCGAACCGGTGGCCGAAGGCGAGGTGATCGCCGAGCTGGAGGTGGAGAAAAAATCTCTGGAGATCCTCTCCCCCGCCGCCGGGACCCTGTTGCGCCAGTGCTTCGCCGACGGGGAGACCATCGGCGGCAGCGCGGTCATCGGCTATCTGGAGGAGGCGTGAGCATGGAACAGCCCATCGCCCTCTATCTCATCGGCGGCTTTCTCGGCGCCGGTAAGACCACCTTTCTCCGCCAGCTGCTGCCCCAGCTGCCCCAGGGGCGTCTGGGGCTGCTGGTCAATGAGTTCGGCAGCGTCGGCGTTGACGGCGCGGTGCTGCGGGACGGAGAACTCAAGGTGGTGGAGATCAACAACGGCTCTATCTTCTGCGCCTGTCTCAAGGACGGCTTTGTCCGCACCCTGAAGGCCTTCAGTGAGCAGCCCATCGACCATCTGTTTATCGAGGCCTCCGGTATGGCGGACCTGGCCGGGATGCCTGCGCTGCTGGAGCGTCTGTCCCCCTATCTGGCCCGGCCCTACGACTACCGGGGCCTGATCTGTCTGGTGGACTGCGCCACCTTCCCCGACTGCGCCGACGTGCTGCTCCCGGTGGAAAACCAGCTGCGGGCAGCAGACCTGATCCTTTTGAACAAAACCGACCTGGTCTCCGCCGACGACCTGGCCGCCGTCCGGCAGACCGTACGGGGCTGGAACGGAGATGCCGCCATCTACGAGACCCGCTACGGCGCGGCCCCGCTGGCGCTGCTGGACGCGGAGCTCTCCCCCCACGGCCGGGAGGGGGTGCCCACCAACACCCCCTGGACCCGTCCCGCCGTCTATACTCTGACCGCGCCGCCCCTGACCGTAGGCATGGAAGCGGTGCGGCAGTTCTATCAGCAGGCCGCCCCCCACCTGCTCCGTCTGAAGGGATTTCTGGATACCGCGGACGGCCTGCTCCATGTGGACGGCGTCTGCGGGCAGCTGGAACTCTCTCCCTGTCCCGCCACGCCGCTGGCCGGGACCCTGGTGGCCATCGGCCGCTCTGCCGCTCCCTTTGGCGACGCCCTGCTGTCGGCCTGGCAGGCCCACTGCGGCGCCACCCTCACGATCGCCGAGTCCTGAACAAAAAACAGCCCTGTCTTGTGGTTTCACAAGACAGGGCTGTTTTGGGGTTCTGCTTCCTTACATGTGCATGTGGTAATCCACCCGGCGGACTTCCTGGAAGCGGATCTTCTCCGGATGGTAAAACTCATAGTTCACCAGCAGAGGCTGCTCATCCCGGCCCATGGAGATCGCCTTGAACATCAGCATGGCCGTCCCCTCCTGGATCTGGAGCTGACGGGCCAGATATGCGTCGGCGGTACAGGGCTGGATATTGATGATATCGTAGGCGATATCCGGGAAAGAGAACCGGCTGCGGATCAGCTGGAAGATCAAAGTCTCATCCACCGGGCAGCTCAGCAGCTCGTCGCTCAGATAGTCCGTGGAGAAGTGGTTGATCCCGAAGATCATCGGCATACCGTCTCCAAGAAACAGCTTCTCTACCCGGTACATCTCCTCTGCCTCAGTCCGAAGATCTTCTTTGATCCCCGGGGTAATAGGGACCTTTTCCACCTTTCCGTTGGCCACCGAGGGGACAAACCCCTGGGCCCGGATCAGCTCGGTAAAGGGCTGTCCCTCAGACACCCGGCCCACCAGCGAACTGACCGCCTGATTCACAATGGTGCCTTTTCCC
Organism: uncultured Flavonifractor sp.; assembly: GCA_963557075.1. Taxonomy (GTDB): domain Bacteria; phylum Bacillota; class Clostridia; order Oscillospirales; family Oscillospiraceae; genus Flavonifractor. The sequence continues at coordinate 19,081 of CAUWDA010000021.1, forward strand.
TGGATGCGGGAGATATACCCCAGGTTTTCTAGGTTGGCCAGGGCATCCCGCACCGTGATGCGGCTCACACCAAACATGGCAGCGATCCCGTCCTCTGACGGAAGGGTCCCGTCGGCAAAATAACCCTCTTTGATTCGCCGAATCAGCTCCCACCGCACCTGATCCGAGGCGGAGTTCCGCTTAATTCGTTTGAACTCGTACATGTATGCTGCTCCTTCTGCATTTTAATGAAACTGTTTGGTTTTATTATATGTGTTCCCGGCTCCACTGTCAATCAATTCCGATTTATGAGGAAGTTGTTAATTCCCGCACAGATTTTAAAACGCCACCCGCCGGTTTGCTCCCGGCGGGTGGCGTTTTGTCTCTCTGCCGCCGCTCCCATGCGCCGTCTCATCTTCAACGCACCAGAGCGCTCAAAGGGCGCCAGCCCGCTCCGGGTCTTTGTTCCCGCCCTTACAGCAGCTTATCCAGCTCTCCGAAGAACTCCTCCTGGCTGGGGATGATGGAGGCATAATAGAGCTTTCCGTTGATGTAGAGCGAGGGCAGATTCTTTACGCCCATTTTCTTGCTGCGGGCGATGCCCTCTCTCGTGGTGTACTTATACTCCACCACATCGATCTTGTCGCCGTACGCCGCCTTGGCGTCGCAGGCAGAGGCCCACATATAGGTGCAGGCCGCGCAGGAGGTGGAATCCAGGGTAAAGGCCTCCACCAGGGGGCGCTCCAGATGCTCGTAGTCGGGCAGCTCCACCTCCACGGTGTCGTCACTGCTCTCATAGTCCTTGATCAGTTCCCGGTACTTATCCACATCGCGGACAGCCTGGGCCACCGCGATGGTGTTCTCGATGGGGATGTCATAGGGCATATCACAGCCGGGGGCCACGACCAGATTGCGGCGGTCCACGCTGTCGATCATGTCCACCACGAACTTCATGTTATCCTGCTGATTCCCAAAGAGCATGGTGGTGGTCAGGGGGATGTTGCCGCCGATGGCCACGTTGTACTGGTCGGTGACCGCCTTGGCCTCCGCCATGGGGATGTTCTCGTCAATGGACAGGCTGTCCGGCCCGGTCTCGCACATGACCGCCAGGTTGCGCATGGCGTTGCCGCAGACAAAGAACGCGGACTGAAGCCCCTTGGCCCGGATGTGGTCAAACACCGCGGTGTACACCTTGGAGAGATATGCCTCAAAGTGCTTGGGAGAGATCTGGGAGACCAGCGGATCGACGGCGGCGATCACATCGGCGCCCGCGTCGGCATACAGGTCCACCATGGCGATGGCGTTCTTGCAGACGTAGTCCATCAGCGCTTCCACCTGCTCCGGCTTCTTCTTCATATCCATAAAGAGCTTGGTGCCCCGGAGATGGGAGGCCAGCGTAAAGGGTCCGCAGAACAGGCCGTAAATAGCGGTCTCCTCTCCCACAGCCGCTTTCACTCTGCGGCACACGTCCATGACCAGGGGGATCCGCCCATCCTCCGGGCCCACCACCTTGGTGGGGATCTCGTCGGTGGCCTCCAGCGGGTGGGTGGTGACCGTCGGCGGGTTATCATCCGCCCACATCAGTTCACAGCCCAGGATCTCCGCCTCCATCTGGAGGTCAAATACGATGGGCAGGCCGTCGGGCATATACAGGCGATGGACCTCCATCAGGGCGTCAAACAGCTTATCCCCGTCCTGGAGCACTTCGGTGGCAGTATAGCCCTTCAGCTTTCCTGCATGTACGCCGGCAAAGGGTACCCAGGGGGGACGAGGCGTTTCTTCGTGTCTCAAAGTCCGTTGCAGAAGCTCTTTTCCAGTCATGCAGTTTTCCTCCTTCATATTCAGCGGGTCTCCAGTTTCTACCTTTTGGTGATTTTGCGGCTATTGCCGCCCTTGCTTTTGGATAAATAGGCGAAAAACAATCCGGCTTCACAATTCTCATTGTACTTTTCAGGTGGGAATGCTATACTTCGCTTAAAGGTATTACAATATCATGACCTTACTTTTTGTACAGGCCAATCATAGTATAGTTTATGCGGTTCGTCAAGTATTTGTACGAAATCACCGAAAGTTTTACTCTTTCCACAAAAAGAGGTGTCTGTTTTGCCAAGCGTGACCATTTACCACGATGATCTGCACCGCACGATCGATATTCCGGTCGGGACCAGTCTGTCTGCCGCCCTCCAGGCCGCGGGGGTATCCCTCTCCCTGCCCTGCGGCGGGAACCACACCTGCGGCAAGTGCCGGGTGTGGGCCGAGGGTCTTTTGTCCCCGCCGGAGCCCCGGGAGCTGGCCATGCTGAACGGAACCTCGGGCCAGCGGCTGGCCTGCTTTGCCCATGTTCTGGGCGACTGCACCGTCCGCACCTCTCCCCCCGGCCGGGAGCGGGTGGCTGACAACTATCGGGCGGACACCCTCCCCCCTGCTCCCGCCTATCCCGGGGACTATGGCGTCGCCGTGGATATCGGCACCACTACAGTGGTGGGGTATCTGTTCGCCAGGGACAGCTCCGTCCCGCTGGCCGTCCGTGGCGAGGTCAACCGCCAGCGAGCCTACGGCGGCGACGTGCTCTCCCGCATCGTCTACTGCAACGAGCACACTGTGGTCCCTCTCCGGGATGTGATCCGGGCGCAGATCTCAGATCTGCTCCTGGCCCTCTGCGGGGACGCCGGGCTCCCGCCCCAGGCCCTGAGCGGCCTTGTCATCACCGGCAACACCACCATGCTCCACCTGCTGGCAGGGCTGGAGCCCCGCTCGCTGGCTCTGGCTCCCTTCACGCCTCAGTCCCTGTTTGGCGGCGTATGGCAGCTGGACCTGCCCCAGTTCCCCGCTTTGCAGGCCTATCTTCCCCGGTGCATCTCCTCCTATGTGGGGGCTGATATCACGTGCAGCATTCTGGCCAGCGGGATCATGTCCCGGCCCGGGACGGTCCTGCTGGTGGACATCGGTACCAACGGCGAAATGGCCCTGCGCACGCCGGACGGGCTGGTATGTACCTCCACCGCTGCCGGTCCCGCCTTTGAAGGCGCCGGGATCTCGGCGGGCATGAGCGCCAGCAGCGGCGCCATCTCCGCCGTCTGGACGGAGGGAGACGCCATCCGCTACCGCACGGTGGACGGCGCGGCTCCGGCAGGTCTGTGCGGCTCCGGGCTGATCGACGGCATCGCCGCCCTGCTGGAACTGGGCGTTCTGGCGCCCAGCGGCCGTATGGCCCCTCAGTTCCACGGGAGCGCCCCCCTTGGTGACAGCGGCATCTCCATCACCCAGGGGGATGTGCGCCAGCTCCAGCTGGCCAAAGGGGCCATTCGCGGCGGCATGGATACCCTGCTCCGCCACTGCGGCCTCTCCTATGAAAATCTTGACCAGATCCTGCTCTGCGGCGGATTTGGCAGCTTTATGAACGTACATTCCGCTCAGGCCATCGGCTTGATCCCGCCAGGCATGGCCGGCCGTACCGCGGTGCTTGGCAACGCCGCCGGGACCGGCGCGGGCTATGTCCTGCAGCATAGCGCCCGGATGGAGGAGGCTTTCTCCATCGCCTCCTCCGCCCAGGCCGTGGAGCTGGGCGCCGACGATTATTTTAAAAGGAGGTATGTGGAGGTCATGGGCTTTTAACCGCCGCGCCCACCGGGTGCCCATCGCCGGTGCGCGGCACAGCGAGACCACAGCATGCCCGGCCCCATTTTTTTGGACCGGGACATAAAACTGGAGGTATTTTTAACATGGGTAAACCAAAGAAAAACGTACAGTATACCTCTCCCTACACCCTGGAGGGCCGTATCCCCATGAGTCAGGCTCTTCCTCTGGGCATGCAGCACGTGCTGGCCATGTTCGTTGGAAACCTGACCCCGATCCTCGTCCTGTCCTCTCTGTGCGGCATTGAAAGCGGCGGACCGCTTCAGATCGCGCTGCTGCAAAATGCCATGCTGGTGGCGGGCATCGTCACCTTCTTCCAGCTCTATCCCCTCGGCTTTATCGGCAGCGGCCTGCCCATCGTCATGCTGACTGCCGCCGGCTTCCTGGGCGTCTTTGGCAGCGTTGTGGCTACCATGGGCGGCAGCATCGAGGCCTACGGGGCCTTGTTGGGCGCCTCCCTTATCGGCGGTATTGTAGAAGCGGTACTGGGCTTCTTCCTCAAGCCCATGCAGCGGTTCTTCCCGCCGGTGGTCATCGGAACCGTGGTGCTGTCCATCGGTCTGTCCCTGCTGAACGTAGGTATCAACTCCTTCGGCGGTGGTCAGGGTGCAGCCGACTTCGGCTCGGTGGAAAATGTCTGTCTGGCTCTGGTGGTCCTCATCGTGATCCTGGCCTTCAAGCACTTCACCAAGGGCGTCACCAGCTACTCCGCCATCCTCTTCGGCATCGTGGTGGGCTATATCCTGGCCGGCATCATGAGCGTCGTGCTCCCCACCACCATTTCCGTCACCGACCCCGCCACCGGCGTGGTCACCGAGGTCACCAAGTCCTGGGTGCTCAACTGGGATAAGGTCGCTCAGGCCAGCTGGTTCTCTCTGCCCAAGCTGATGCCTGTTAAGATCGTCTTTGATATGCGGGCCATCCTGCCCATCACCATTATGTTTGTGGTCACCACGGTCATCACCATGGGCAACGTGGCCGCTGTCGCCAACGGCGGCCTGGGCCGCAACCCCACCGCTAAGGAGACCCTGGGCGGCATCACCTGTGACGGCGTCGGTTCCGCCTTTGCCGTGCTCTTCGGCGTGCTGCCCAACACCTCCGCCAGCCAGAACGCCGGTCTGGTGGCCATGACGAAGGCCGTCAACAAGTTCGGTATCGCCACCGGCGCTATCTTCCTGATCATCTGCGGCTTCCTGCCCAAGCTGGTGGCCCTCATCTCCATCATGCCTCAGAGCGTGCTGGGCGGCGCGTCCGCCATGCTCTTCGCCTCCATCTCCGTCAGCGGCATGCAGATCATCTCCAAGTCCCGCTTTACCCCCCGTGCCTTCACCATCGTGGCTGTGGCCATCGGCGTGGGTTACGGCGTGGGCGCCAACAGCGCGGTCCTGGCCGGCCTGCCCCCCGTGGTCTCCCTGATCTTCGGCGGCTCCGGCGTGGTTCCCGCCGCCATCGTGGCTACCATCCTCAACATCGTTCTTCCCAAGGAGAAAGAGGACCTGGCCGCCGACGAGGCCGAGCGTCAGGCCAACGAGGCGGCCAACGCCGCCGCGCAGAAGAAGTAAGTCCCATGGGATCTGTCTCTGTGCTGGCCTGTGAGATGATGGGCCATGAGGTTCGGGCCGCCATGGCGGAGGCCGGGCTGGATTGTCCCGTCCATTGGGTGGAGCGGGAGCTGCACAACTACCCCGCCCGCCTGCGGGAGGAGCTTCAGACTCGGCTGGACGCTCTGGATTCCGACACAGTCCTGCTGGCCTTCGCCCAGTGCGGCAACGCGGTGGCCGGGCTGGAAGCCCGCCGGTCCACGCTGGTGCTCCCCCGCTTTGCCGACTGCGTCCACCTGCTGCGCAGCGTATCCCCCGGCGACCCCGGCCAGGTGGATATGGACACGCTGTACACCTTCCCCGGCTTTCTGGAGCTGCGAAGCGGCCTCTTTAAGGAGTACGACCGCTGCTGTCTCCGCTACGGGCCGGAGAAGGCACAGCGGATCTGCCGGATGATGGTGCGCCACTACCGGGCCGTCAGCCTGATGGATACCGGCGCAGTGGATCCCGCCCCCTTTGCCCCCACCGCCGAGGAGCTGGCCCAGCTGCTGGGCCTGGCGTGTGAGTCCTGCTCCGGCAACTACCGGGTGCTCACCAAGCTCTTTTCCGGCGCATGGGATGAGGAGTTTGTCGTGGTGCCCCGGGGCAGCCGTCTGGATGAGGATGTCTTTTTTCACCACCCACAGGCACAACTTTTATGACATTCAACCAAATTTCAAGACAAAACCAAAATTTTAATTGACATCATTGCAGAAGTACGCTATCATGAAGCCAACGTAATATTGTAATACAATATTACATATCGACACGTGCTGACAAGACCACCATATCATTAGGAGGGTTTGAAATGGCAGAATACTTGGCACAAATTGAAGAAGCAGTATATGACGGCGACGAAGATCTGGTCAAAGAGCTGGTAGAGAAGGCTCTGGAGGCCGGAGAGGACCCCGAAGCCATTATTCAGGACGGCGGCGTGGCCGCTCTGAACCGCCTGGGCGATGACTTCAACAACATGATCGCCTTCCTGCCGGAGCTGATGATCGGCGGCGAGTGCATGAAGAGCCTGATCGAGCTGTGCTCCCCCCATCTGAAGGGCGGCAAGAGCGCCTTCAAGGGCAAGATCGTTATCGGCTGCGCCAAGGGCGATCTGCACGACATCGGCAAGAGCCTGGTGGCCACTCAGCTGGCTATCAACGGCTATCAGGTCATCGACCTGGGCACCGACGTCCCCACCAACAAGTTTATTGACACCGCCATGGCGGAGAACGCCGACATCATCGCCGTCTCCTCCCTGCTCACCACCTCCCAGTACTACATGGAGGAGCTGATCAACCGTCTGACCCACGAGGGCAAGCGGGATCGGTTCAAGGTCGCCGTTGGCGGCGGCCCCATCGGCCCCGAGTACGCTCAGAAGATCGGTGCGGACGGCTACTCCCGTACCGCCGGCCTGTCCGTCAAGATGGCTGACCGCCTGATGACCAAGGCCCCCGGCGACGAGCTGGTTGTGGAAGTCTAAGCTGCCTGCGGCACATAGTTCACTTGATTGAATCAAAAAGGGAGGCTACCAAATCATGGAGAAACAAAAAAAGATTCTCAGAACCTTGGATCGGGCCCGCCTGGGTGAGCGCGTAACGGAAAAAGAGTGGGACCAGAAGATCGTTCCCAAGACTCTGAAGGAAGTCGCCAAGGAGTTCGGCCTGCTGGGCACCTGCGATCCCGATAACCCCATCAACTGCGACGACGAGCTGGCCGACCGCTTCTTCCAGGCCGGTTGGGAAGCCGCTCTGCGGCTGGGCTTCTTCTGCCCCGACACCGAGTCCGTCATCAAGATCGACGGCGACGAGCTGGCCCGTGAGTTCAAGAAGGTCCCCGGCGAGTTCGTGGTCGGCCAGGGCGCGGAGCAGTCCCACGTGGTCGCCCGCCGTCCCGAGGACCCCACTCTCCCCATCTTCTGCGCCCCTCTGTCCATCCAGATGAACGAGGAGCTGTACATCCCTCTGGTCGAGGGTATCGTCAGCAGCCGCCTGGTCGACATGCAGGAAGGCCCCTCTCTGGACACCGTCATGGGCAGCCCTCTGCTGGCCGACTCTCCCTATGAGACCTTCGCCGGCATCTACGAGTATCACATGCGTAAAGAGGCCCAGTGGCGGGCCGGCCGCGTGGGCATGGGCAACTCCCTGGTGTCCAGCGCCAGCACCCACTTCGGCTTCCTGGCCGCCTTCAACCTCTACGAGCAGCCTCAGCTCTGCCTGTGCCTGAACCCCGCCTCTCTGAAGATCAACTACACCACCCTGCATAAGTGCATCGTGGCCTATGAGCTGGGCGGCATCGTGCGCAGCGAGTCCCCCACCATGATCGGCGGCTACACCGGCGGCCCCGAGACCACCGCCATCGCCTCCATCGCCACCGACCTGCTCCAGTACCCCATGTGCGGCGCTGCTCTGCCTGGTTCTCCCTCCTACGACATCCGTTACGCCGGTAACTGCGGCCGTCACGGCGTCTGGGCTCAGTCCATGGCGACTCAGGCCATCACCCGCAACAGCAACATCCTCCAGATGAAGACCATCAACCAGGTCGCCGGCCCCATGACCGAGATGTTCTTCCTGGAGTCCATCGTCGGCATGACCGCCGCCTCCGTGTCCGGCCAGACCTTCACCATCAGCCCCCGCAGCGCCGGCGGCTCCAAGAAGAACGGCCTGACCCCCATCGAGTGCTGGTACAACGCCTCTATCTTCAAGGGCGCCGCCGGCATGTCCCGCGCCGATGCCAACCGCATCGTGAAGGAAGTCATCCCCAAGTTCGAGAACGATCTCTTCGATCCTCCGAAGGGCCTGACCTTCCCCGAGCTGTACGACATCCCCACTCTCACTCCCTGCAAGGAGTATGTGGACCTCTATATCAAGATGCGCAAGTACGCCGAGGATCTGGGTATCCCCATGCCCGGCGACGGTATCTTGACCTAAGTTTTTTCCCCGCTATCCCGATCCCCCGAGGACCCATTGGTCCCCGGGGGATCTTTTTTCTGCGGCTTCTCTCCCAGCGGCGCTTCATACGATGCAGCCGGCATATTGTTTCCGCTCCCACAGGCGTGTAAACTGAAGGCAGACCGGATGACCTCCGGAGACCTGTATCGAAAGGAGCCGCTTATGAAACGAAGTTCTGTCTGCGCCCGTCTGCTCAGCCTTGTGCTGTGCATATCTCTGACCACAGCGCTGTCCCTGCCCGTCCACGGGGCGGAGCCGACCGGTGAATATGCGCCGGATGACGTGTCCGCCGTCAATAAGATGATTGAAACCAACGGACTGAATGCAACGAAGGACGACCCAGCGAACTGGGATTTCGCCAACTGGAACGGCGAAATCCCCAAACGCATCACCAATCTCAATCTTGACAACCGGAGCCTCACCGGCGTTCTGGATGTATCCGCCCTCACACAACTGAACAACCTGAACATCCGCAACACCCAGATCACAGAGCTCCAGGGACTGGGACAGCTGTCGCAGCTCACTCATCTGAATCTGGAATTCACAAACCTGACGACCCTGGACGTCAGCAAAAACGCCAAGCTGGAATACCTCAATGTAGGCCAGAGCAAATTTACTTCCCTCGATGTGACCCATAACCTAAAACTGAAATGGCTGTACTGCGGCTCGAACCAGCTGACCCAGCTGGACGTTACACAGAATCCGGCGCTGGAGGCTCTGCACTGTCAGAACAACCAGTTGACCAAGCTGGATGTCAGCAACAACACCGCCCTCTCCCGGCTGGCCTGCCAGAGCAACCAGCTGACCAAGCTGGATGTCAGTAAAAACATCCACCTCTGCAATCTGCTTTTCCACGATAATCAGATCTCCAGCATCGACCTGACCGAGCTTCCCAAACTGTCCAACCTGTACTGTGCAGACAACCCCATGCGCCAGCTAGACCTGTCCCGCAATCTCAATCTTACCGCACTGCACTGCGACCACCTGGGCCTGACCGAGCTGAGCATCCCGTCCACCAAGCTGCACACTCTGGACTGTGAGCGGGGCAACCACTTAGATCTCTCCAAACTGGACCTCTCCGAGCAGGCCTCCCCCACCTTCATCTATTACGGCTCCGGTCTGGCCAGCACAAACCTCCCCAAAGACGGGAAGCATATCCTCCAGATCCAGTGCCCCAAAGGGAATGACGAGTGCGACATTGTGAATCTCCGGCCTAATCCGGATCCCAAACTGACCGTCACCAACCACACCAAAGGCTTTTCCCACTGGGAGCTCGATCCGATGATCGAAGGCCTGGCTCTCTCTAATGCCAGCATCACCCTCTCCCCGCCTGTGGGGATCACGGTCCTCACGCCGGTGTATGAGGATGCGCCGCCGGTCCAGGACCAGGCCCCGGTGCTCCAGTCCTCCTCCCTGCCAAACGGCGTGGTGGGGCAGCCCTATAACCACGCGCTGACCGCCACCGGCACCGCGCCCATCACCTTTGCCGCGACCGGCCTGCCGGCGGACCTGACCCTCTCCACGGAGGGTGTGCTCTCCGGCACGCCCACGGCGGCCGGTACCTTCCAGGTGACAGTCACGGCCGCCAATCAGGCAGGTACTGCGGAAGCCGTTCTGTCTCTCACCATCGCCGCCAGCCCGGAGGGCCCCGGCGGCTCCACCGGCGGCGGAGACTCTTCGTCCGGCAGCGGAAGCTCCTCCGGGAGCAGCTCCTCCTCCGGCAGTTCCTCCGCCGGACCCGCCCCTGAGGTAAACACCCAGGGAGACACCTCCACCGCGGTCCTGTCCCCCAAGCCCACCATCAGCGGCGGGAGCGCCAACGTCACCCTCTCCAAGGGGCAGATCTCCAACGCCATCGACGCGGCGGAGGAGGCCGCCAAAAAGACCGGCACTCAGGGCGCCGTGGAGATCCAGGTCTCCACCAACGGCAGCTCGGACGTTAAGGCCACGCTGCCCACCTCCGCCGTGGACGCCATCGCGGAGAGCCAGTGCAGCGGACTGACCCTCTCCGCCCCCATCGGCTCCATCACCCTGGACAGCGATTCTCTGTCCACCATCGCGGAGCAGGCCCGTGACAACCGGGTCAGCCTGGAGATGGACCAGCTGGAGCCCCACGAACTGCCGGGGTATCTGCAGCAGCAGGTGGGCGACCGGCCCGTGTACGACCTCTCTATCACCAGCGGCGGCACGGAGATCCACGCCCTGGGCGGCACCGCTCAGGTATCCCTGCCCTACACCCTGCGGGAGGGCGAGGACCCCCGGGATATCGTCATCTACTATGTCTACACCCTGCCGTACAGCAGCGGCAGACACACCTACCTGGAGAAGATGCACGCCAGCTATGACCCCGAGCGCGGCGTGGTGAGCTTCCTGACCAACCATTTCTCCCGCTATGCCGTCGGGCTCCGTCCCGCCCCCTTTGCCGATGTGGAGCCGGACATCTGGTACAGCGACGACGTGGCCTTTATGGCCGTCAACGGCCTGATGCAGGGCACCGGGCCCGCCGTCTTCTCCCCGGCCTCCGGCCTGTCCCGCGGTATGGCGGTCACCATGCTCCACCGCCTGGCGGGTCAGCCGGCGTCCGGTGAGGGCACGTCCTTTTCCGATGTGGCCGAGGGCGACTGGTTCGCCGCCGCCGTCCGCTGGGCGGCCCAGACCGGTATCGCACAGGGCGTAGGCGGCGGACGCTTCGCGCCGGACCAGCTCATCACCCGGCAGGAGCTGGCCGTCCTTCTCGCCCGCTATCTGGAGCAGTGCGGCGTGACCGCCCCCACCGGACAGAGCCGGCCCGCCTTCACCGACGAGAGCGCCATCGCGGATTATGCGGAGCAGGCGGTCCACACCCTCTGCCAACTGGGCGTCCTCCAGGGCGCCGGGGACGGCTCCTTCCTGCCCCTGGGGACAGCCACCCGTGTCCAGGCCGCGGCTATTTTCCACCGTCTGCTTGTCTCTGATGCGGAATTCTGACTCAGCGCCCATCCCATCCCATGCCATACCAAATACCGATCCCCCAAAAAGGGCCTGCTGCAAAATTGACATTCTGCACAAGTCCGTCATTGCGAGCCAGTGCGCACACTGGCGTGGCGATCCGTTTTCCCAGCAAATTGAGACGGATCCCCACGAAAAATGGCCGCCCGGTGGGCGGCCATTTTTCTCGGAATGACAGGTCTTTTATACGGTTTGCTCATGTTGCAACAGGCCCTCGCTTTGTCCAAATCTGCTTTCCGGCCAGCTGCGCCACCCTTCGGAACGTGCGCCTGCTGTACAAAACCTCATATTTTGTATCTTGCTAAATGCAAGATTTTGCGGTATACTGGCTTTGTGAAACAAGTAAAGGAAGGGATCCCGATGACACAAACTTCATCCCAAACCGCGCTCTCCCGCCGCTGGCTCTACCTGGCCGTGGGCATCGTCGCGCTGATCTTCGCCGGCATCATTTACGGCTGGTCTATCCTGAAAGCCCCTCTGGCCGACGCCTTCGGCTGGACCGCCGACCAGCTGGCGGTAAACTTTACCCTCACCATGTGCTTCTTCTGCCTGGGCGGCACCGTGGGCGGCACGCTGTGCAAAAAGCTGGGCAGCCGGATCACCCTGATCCTGGCCGGTGTGGCCGCCTGCGCCGGCTTTCTCCTCACCGCCCGGCTCTCCGGCCAAACGGTAGGAATGCTCTACCTCTCCTACGGCATCCTGGCCGGTCTGGGCATCGGCATGGCCTACAATATCATCATCTCCACCGTCAACGCCTGGTTCCCCGACAAAAAGGGCCTGTGCTCCGGCGCGCTGATGATGGGCTTCGGGGCGTCCGCCCTGGTGCTGGGCGGCCTGGCGGGCCGTCTCATCAACGATCCCAACGTGGGCTGGCGGACCACCTTCACCCTGCTGGGGGCCGCTCTGGGCGTGGTACTGGTGGTGGCCGGGCTCATCCTCCGCGCCCCCGGTCCGGACACCGTCCTGCCCCAGCCCCAGGCCAAGGCCGGGGCCGCCGCGGAGGACTTTGAGTCCCGGGACTACACCAGCGGCGAAATGCTCCGCCGCCCCACCTTCTGGCGGGCATTCCTGTGCATCATCTTCCTGGCGGCGGTGGGAAACACCGTGATCTCCTTTGCCATGGACCTGTCCCTGTCGGTGGGGGCCAGCGCCTCTCTGGCCACCACGCTGGTGGGCGTGCTGTCGGTGTGCAACGGGCTGGGCCGCGTGCTCACCGGGGCCATCTTCGACCGGCTGGGCCGCCGCAAGACCATGCTCCTGGCCAACGGCGTGACCATCCTGGCCGCGGGCGTGACCCTGCTGTCGGTCTTCCTCCGCTCGGTCCCCCTGTGCGTGGCGGGCCTGTGCGTTACCGGTCTGTCCTATGGCTCCTGCCCCACCATCTCCTCCGCCTTTATCTCCTCTTTCTACGGAGCCAAGCACTTTTCCATCAACTTCTCCATCATGAACTTCAACCTGATGGGGGCCTCCTTTATGGCCACCGCGGCCAGCATGCTGCTGACCTCCACCGGCGGCTATACCGCCCCCTTCCTCCTGCTGCTCACCCTGTCCGTAGCGGCGCTGTTCCTCAACTTCAGCGTCAAGCGGCCCTGAGCCTCCCCAGCTTCTCCTGAGCAGCAATAAAAAGCCCCTTGTCCTCAACGGCGCTGTGCCGTGAGGGCAAGGGGCTTTGCCGTCCCCATTTGGTGGGGCGGGATAAATTTCTTCGGTCCGTCTGTTACCAGACCATGCCCATCAGGCACTGACAGGCCAGAAAGAGGACTCCTCCGGTGACCAGCGGAGCCAGGACCCCGGCCCGGCCGGAGACCAGCCGCTCCCGCAGCTGGGTAAACAGGAAGGTCAGCACCAGGAAGGCGGCCCCTCCCACCGCGGCCAGCCGGACGGCCTCACCGACGGCAACGATGCCCGCCCCAAAGGGGAGCAGGCCGAAAGTCAGCACAGCCAGCAGGGTGGCCATTCCCCAGTTCCGCCGGGGGATCTCCCGGGTCAGATAGCACTCCAGCACCAGGGCCAGCAGGATCAGCGCCGCTATGGCGGGCAGACTCACTACGGGCAGAACGGCGGCGGGAAGAAAGACCCGGCACAGCAGGACGGCCAGACAGGCCAGGCCCACCACTACGGCCAGAATCAGATTCAGCAAATCGTTTTTCCGCATGGGCTCAACCTCCCCACTCTGTGGCTCCGGAGCTCACATCGGCCCCGGTAACAAACGCGGAAGCGGAATTGGCGGCGTTGACCACCGCTCTGGAGGTGACGGTGGCTCCGGTAAGGGCGTCCACATTTTCCCCCACCGTCAGCCCACCCCGGCTCCACACCAGCTGAGACAGGAACTCCGCGTCGGAGAGGGCCTCCATGCCCAGGCCGAAGGTCTCCTCCATATCCCGGACCACAGCGCCCACCACGGTGCCCTGGAAATCCACCGCCACCAGCATGGTGATGTCCCCGGCATAGCCGGAGGTGACGGTCTCCACCACATAGCCCGTGGCGCCCCGGTAGATCCTGGAGATATTTGCGTCCTCGCCGGAATAGGGCTCCTCCTCAAAGGGCCCGCCGCCGGGCAGCAGGGTCTCGAACATGGCCTCCTGCTCGGCCGCCGCGCGCTCCGCCTCCACAGGGGCCAGCGCGGCAGAGAGACCCAGCAGGATCAGGAAGGCGGCAGCGAGCACGCCGACGGTCCACATAAATGATTTTTGCTTCATTCGGCGTTCCCTCCTCTCCGGCTCCCAAACCGCACCGGCGGCAGGAACTTGTCCAGCGCCCAGGTGCAGGCGTTCATCAGCAGGATCGCGTAGGTGACACCCTCCGGATAGAGGCTGTTATAGCGGAAGAGCATGGTCAGCACGCCGCAGCCGATACCGTAGACCACCTGGGACACAGGCAGCACAGGCGAGGTGGCGTAGTCAGTGGCCATAAAGAAGGCGCCCAGCAGCAGGCCGCCCCCCATCAGGCTGTAGAGCATCCAGCTCAGGGGTTCCTGTCCCCGAGGAAACACCAGGGCCAGGAAGGCCACGGTGCCCAGATAGGCCGCCGGGATGCGCCAGGAGATGACCTTGCGCCAGATCAGGATGGCGCCGCCCACCAGCAGGGCCAGAGCGGACACTTCGCCGATGCAGCCGCCGATATTGCCCAGGAACACGTCGGCCATGGATGCCTCCGGCAGAGCAGGCATCACCATGCTGTGCAGCGGGGTGGCCGCAGTCACAACATCCACCGTACTGGCAAAGAGGGGCAGCTCCGCGCCCACGGCCGCGAAGCGGGTCAGGCTGGACGGCCACAGCAGCAGGAGCAGGGCGCGGGCAGCCAGGGCGGGATTGAAGATATTCTGTCCCAGGCCGCCGCCCAGGCCCTTTACTATTACAACGGCGAAAATACCGCCCACCGCAGCCATCCAGTAGGGGGTGGTGGCGGGCAGGGTCAGGGCCAGCAGCAGGCCGGTGAGGGCGGCAGAGCCGTCCAGCACGGAGCCGGGCCCTTTGGTGAGCATCAAAAAGAGTCCCTCCGAGATCACGCAGGCGGCCATGGTCACCAGCACCAGCAGCAGGGCCCTGGGGCCAAAGCGCCAGACGCCCACCAGCAGCGTGGGCAGAAGGGCCAGCAGTACCGTCCCCATGATCCGGCGGGTGGTCTCCCCGCTGCGGATATGGGGGGAAGAGGAAGTGATCAGCTTCAAGAGGCACTTCCCTCCTTCAAGATCTGTTTGGCCGAGCGGATCCGCTCCACCAGGGGGAGCTGACCCGGACAGACATAGGAGCAGCAGCCGCATTCGATGCAGTCGGACCCATGGAGGGCCTCCAGCGCGGCCGCATTCCTCACCGCCTCATAGCGGTAGAGGTTCAGGGGCTGCAAATGCATGGGGCAGACCTCCACGCACTTGCCGCACCGGATGCACACCGGATGGGCGGGGGAGGCGGCAGCCTTGGTGAGACTGAGGATGGCGTTAGTGCCCTTGAGGACGGGGACGG
Source organism: uncultured Flavonifractor sp. (assembly GCA_963557075.1). GTDB lineage: Bacteria > Bacillota > Clostridia > Oscillospirales > Oscillospiraceae > Flavonifractor. Next base: position 34,171 of record CAUWDA010000021.1, read on the forward strand.
AGAGGTCGGTCTGGGCGATCCCCATCATGGGGCCGCCGGTGATCACCTTGCAGGCGTCCTCGGTAAGACCGCCCGCGGCGGAGAGCACATCCTGATAGGACGCGCCGATGCGGACGATGAGGTTCTTCGGCTCCCGCACGCCCTCGCCGGTGACGGTGACGATCCGCCGGGTGATGGGTTCCCCGTGGAAGACCGCCCGGCAGATAGCGGCTACTGTACCGGCGTTGAACACCCCGCAGCCCACGGAGAGGGGCAGCTTGCCCGGGGGGATCTGGCGGCCGGTGACAGCCTGCACCAGCTGTTTCTCCGCACCCTGGGGATAGCGGGTAGGCAGGACCATCAGCTCGATCCCGGGATACTGCTCCAGGCAGCGCCGGACAGACTCGATGGCCTGGGTCTTGTTGTCCTCCACCGCCAGCACCACCCGGTCGGGGGAGAGGATGGCCCGGAGCACCGATGCGCCCCGCAGCACCCGCTCCGGCGCGCTGCACAGAAGGGCATCGTCGGCAGTGATGTAAGGTTCGCACTCGCAGGCATTGATGAGCACGGTATCCACCCGGCCCACAGCGCTGACCGCCTTGATATCGGTGGGGAAGGTGGCGCCGCCCATACCGACGATGCCGGCCTCCCGGATGATGGTGAGCAAGTCGTCGGGGGAAAGGCCCTCCAGGGTCTCGTGGGGGACCAGAGCGTGGTCGGGGGTGTCCAGCCCGTCGTTCTCCAGCACCGCCGAGAGGACCAGCCGGCCGGAGGGATGGGGGCGGGGCTCCACCGCCAGGACCCGGCCGGAGACCGACGCGTGCACCGTGGCGCTCAGGCCCTCGGCGTCGCCGATCTTCTGGCCCAGGCGCACTGTGTCGCCGGGCTTTACCAGGGGAGTACAGGGTTTTCCGATATGCTGGAGCATGGGAATGACCACTTGGGCGGGCAGGGGCGCAAGGGACAGGGGAACATCCCGGGAGAGCTCCTTGCGGCCGTCCGGATGGACGCCGCCCCAGAACAGATGTCTCATGGATTCACCTCTTTGTCAGGATCAGTTCCTTACGCAGGAACTAGGCACGGATCAAATCAGAAAAGCCGGGGCTGTAGCTGCGCTGGCCGGAGGCATCCACCCACATGGCCTGCGCGCCCCAGCGGTCGAGAATGGCCTGTCCCTCCTCCTGGGGAAGGGTGAACAGGGCGGTGGAGAGCGCGTCCGCCAGACCGGAGTCGGCGCAGATGATGGTCACCGAGCGCCAATAGGCGGCGGGGCGCAGTGTCTGGGGGTCAATGATGTGGTGGTAGCGCACGCCGTCCACCGTGTAATACCGCTGGTAGTCGCCGCTGGTCACCACCGAACCCCCGCTGAGCTCCACGGTGTGCAGGAAGTCCTCCTTCTCTCCGTCAGGAGACTGGATCCCCACCACCCAGGGCTGCCCGTCAGCCTTGGGGCCGGTGGCCCGGACGTTTCCGCCCACGCTGACCAGCAGTCCGGCGGGGGCCTCCCGGCAGACCTGCTCAACGGCGTAGCCCTTGGCAATGGCGCCCACGTCCAGCCGGAGCTCCGGATCGGTGATCTGCACCGTGGAGGCCTCCTCGTCGATCAGGACGGCGGAGAGGTCCGTGTGGCGGGCGGCCTCCTCCAGCGCGGCCCGCTCCGGGAGGGCGGCGTGCTCCGGGTCGTTGATCCCGGCCTCTCTGGCCGTGTGCCACAGGGAGAGGACGCTGCCCATAGCGGCGTTGACCTGCCCCCCGGTCTCCTCCCAGATCTCCCGGCAGAAGAGCAGCAGGTCCAGGATAGGCTGCGTTACCTTCACCGGCGGACCGCCGGCGGCGTCATTGATGGTTTTCAGATTGGTCACGCCGGGGTACTCATGGTAGATGTCATAGAGCTGGTGGTACTCCAGCAGGTCGTCGTAGATCTCCTGGGCCGCAGCCTGAAATGCGGCCTCGTCCGCTGCGTACCCCTTGATGGTGGTCACCGTATCGAACAGGGTCAAAAAGGTGGCCTCATACCGGGTGGGGCCGGGGGTGGCGGCAGCCTGCTGCTCCCCGGCGCACCCGGTCAGCAGCAGGAGCAGCGCCAGCAGAAGGGGAAGCCGCCGCATTACGCCGCCTTCTCCACCAGGGTCTGGAAGTCCCCGATGGAGATGGTGACGGAGGCGGCCAGATCCGCGTCAGAGGCCTTGCCCTCCTCGGTGACGGCGATGCCGCCCACCTCCGCCGGGGTCTTGCCGGTGGCATAGGCCGCAAAACCGGCGGCCTGCTCATACCACTCCTTGCCAATGGAGCTGTACTTCCGCATACCGTAGTCGTCGCCGATCTGGTTCTTGGAGGGCTGGGCCGCGGCAAGGTCGGTGGTGATCTGACCGGTGGTATCGAAGTTCACGTTGGCCTGCACCGCATCGATGACCATGCTGGTGATGGTGTCCCCGTTCATGGTGATCGCGCCCACAGTGGCATAGGCCTGGGCCAGACCGGTCTCCTCAACGGAGGCGTTTTTGCTGTCCGCCAGGCTGGTGGTGGAGGTGAGGAGCAGGCGGTCTCCCGTGCCGGCTCCCAGGTGTCTGGCGTTGGCCACGGCCTGCTGGATCCCCTCCAGGTAGCCGCCGATGGACATGGTGACAGAGGCAGTCAGGTCGGCGCCGGAGGGCTTGCCCTCCTCGGTGACGGCGATGCCGATGACCTGGTCCACAGTCTTGCCCACCACATAGTCAGCCAGGGCCTGGGCCTGCTCGTTCCACTCTTTGCCGATGGGGCTGAACTTTCCCATCCCGTAGTCGGCGCCCAGCTCATTTTTCGAGGCCACCGGGGCAGTCAGATCGGTGGTGAGCTGACCGGCGGCGTCAAAGTTGATCTTGGACTGGATGCCGTCGATCTTGCAGCTGTCGATGACGCCGTCATCGCCCACAGTGACGGCCACCAGGGTGATATCCGCCTGGGCCAGGCCGTCGCCCTCGGCGGAGACGCCGGCGCTATTGCCCACAGAGGTGATGAGGGCCAGGCCGGTCTTCACGGCCTCGCCGGAGGGGTCGGCGGGGGTATTGGGCTGGTTTGCCGGCGTTTCTACAGGGAGTACCGGCGGGGTGGGAGAGCGGGGACGGCCACCACGGCGGTGGTGCCGCAGCCCGCCAGCAGGCCCAGGCTCAGAGCCAGGAACAGGGTGATCGCGGATAGTTTTTTCATTGGCATGGTTCATTCCTCCAGTTTTGTGTGGGGGTGGACGGGTCTGTTTTCATCTCAAACCCGGACAGGAAAAAGAGCCGCACTCCCCGGAAGAAGCACAGCTCCAGGTTCCCTTGCGCCGCGCAGATAAAAAGCAGACACCAGCAATGTGAAATTATTAACAATATTACACCAAGACTTGTTCCCAAGCGCAACAGATAAACGCCCAAATCTCCAATCATTTTTGCGCCCGGTCCGCAACCTCCTCTGCACACCGCTTGTTGAGGCTGGCTCCAATAAAGCCGCCCTCAATAATCACAGACACTACAGGCCATAGCCGCCAAAGTCTGTAGACACAAGTATCTTACCCAGCTTGGATCTCCGCGCAAAGGGAACTGTCATCAAGGCGCAGAGGATCAAAATTTCCAGCTCCCATAAAAAATAGCTCCTGTACGCAAATCTGGCGTTTGCCCAATTTACATACAGGAGCTGCTCTATTTAAGTTAAGTAAAGTACTCCGCGCCGCTCTCCAGCAGGAGCTGATGCTTGTCGCCGGGGATATTCCGGCCCACAAAGGAGCCGCAGCGCTCGGAGTGGCCCATCTTGCCAAACACCCGGCCGTCTGGGGAGAAGATACCCTCGATGGCGCACAGGGAGCCGTTGGGGTTGACATCGATGTCCATGGAGGGCACGCCATTGGCGTCCACGTACTGGGTCGCCACCTGGCCATTGGCGATGAGCTGGTCCAGCACAGACTGAGGCGCCACAAAGCGGCCCTCGCCGTGGGAGATGGGGATGGTGTGGAGGTCGCCCACATTGGCCTTCAGCATCCAGGGGGAGTTGACCGAAGCCACCCGGGTGGTGACGTACCGGCTCTGGTGGCGGCCGATGAGGTTGTAGGTCAGGGTGGGGCAGTTCTCGTCCATATCCCGGATCTCGCCGTAGGGCACCAGGCCCAGCTTGACCAGGGCCTGGAAGCCGTTGCAGATGCCCAGCATCAGGCCGTCCCGGTTCTTCAGCAGGTCATAGACCGCGTCGGTGATGGCGGGATTGCGGAAGAAGGAGCAGATAAACTTGGCGGAGCCGTCGGGCTCGTCGCCGCCGGAGAAGCCGCCGGGAATAAAGACGATCTGGGCCTTGCGGATGGCACCCTCCAGCTCCACGGTGGACTGGAGGAGATCGTCGGCGGTCAGGTTGCGGATGTTCACCGTCTCGGCGTCCATGCCCGCACGTAGGCAGGCCCGGACGGAGTCATACTCGCAGTTGGTGCCGGGGAACACGGGGATGACCACCCGGGGCCGGGCGATCTTGGACTTGCACACGGCAGGGGAGCGTTTCACCCAGGAAATAGCCTCCACCGGGGCGGCCTTGCCCGCCTTCGTGGGGTATACGTCCTCCAGCACGCTCTCGTTGAGGGAGCGCAGCTCGTCAATGGAGGCGGAGTCGCCGTTGACGCACACCACGGCCTCAGCGGTGGTGTGGCCGATGAGCTGGCCGCCCTCGCACTCCCCGGTGAGCTGGGCGACGATGGCGCCGGGCATAGGGGCGTCCCAGTCCAGATCGGTGTCCACAGAGGTGAAGCCGATGGTATTGCCGAAGGCCATGTTCATGACGGCCTCACCCAGCCCGTTTTCAACGGCCCAGGCGGCATCCACCTTACCCGCCTGATGCAGGGCATAGAAGGTCTCCCAGGCGGACTTGCTGTCCGCAGAGGAGAAGAGATACACCGGCTTGCCCGCCGCCTTGAATTCAGGAGAGAGCACCTGACCGGCCTTGGCGGGCGCGATGGCAAAGGAGATGAGGGTGGGGGGCACGTCCAGGTCCAGGAAGGAACCGGACATGGAGTCCTTGCCGCCGATGGCCGCGGCGCCCAGCTCCAGCTGAGCGTCCAGAGCGCCCAGCAGGGCGGCAAAGGGCTTGCCCCAGCGGGCGGGCTCATCCCGCAGTTTTTCAAAGAACTCCTGGAGCGTCAGATAGACCTTCCGATAATCGCCGCCGGCGGCCACCACTTTGGCCACGGAGGTGTACACTGCGCTGTGGGCGCCGGTATAGGGATCGGCGCTCAGGGCATCGGGGTCACAGCCCCAGGCCATGATACTGGCCTGATCGGTCTCCTGGTTGGGCTCCACAGGGAAGAGGGCGGCCATGGCCTGGGCGGGGGTGCGCTGAGTTCTGCCGCCGAAGGGCATAAGTACGCTGCCCGCGCCGATGGAGCCGTCGAACCGCTCGGTAAGGCCCCGGCGGGAGGCGGATCTCAGGCTGGCGGCCATCTCCCGCAGGGTGCGGAACTTCTTCTCATGCTGGGGTGCGGGGGCCTTCTCCGCCACCTGGATACAGGCGTGCTTTACTGCGCCATTGGTGTTGAGGAAGGCCCGGGACAGGTCGGCCACCCGCTGGCCCCGCCAGGTCATCACCATCCGGGGGCTCTCGGTGACGGTAGCCACCTGGTAGGCCTCCAGGTTCTCGAAGGAGGCGAAGTTCATCAGGGTCTGGGCGTCCTCGGGGGCCACCACCACCGCCATCCGCTCCTGGGACTCAGAGATGGCGATCTCGGTGCCGTCCAGGCCGTCATACTTCTTGCGCACGGCGTCCAGGTCGATGGACAGGCCGTCGGCCAGCTCGCCGATGGCCACCGACACGCCGCCGGCGCCAAAGTCGTTGCACCGCTTGATGAGCCGGGTCACGTTGGGGTTGCGGAAGAGCCGCTGGAGCTTGCGCTCCTCGGGGGCGTTGCCCTTCTGGACCTCGGAGGCCATGGTGTCCAGAGAGGTGAGGTTGTGGCTCTTGGAGGAGCCGGTGGCGCCGCCGATGCCGTCCCGGCCGGTACGGCCGCCCAGCAGGATGACCACATCGCCGGGGGCGGGAGTCTCCCGGCGGACATGGTCGGCGGGGGCGGCGCCCACCACCGCGCCGCACTCCAGATGCTTGGCAATGTAGCCCTCGTGGTACAGCTCGGCCACGTGGCCGGTGGCCAGACCGATCTGGTTGCCGTAGGAGGAGTAACCGGCAGCGGCGGTCTGCGCGATCTTGCGCTGGGGCAGCTTGCCCTCCATGGTCTCGCTTACCGGCACCCGGGGGTCGCCGCAGCCAGTGAGGCGCATGGCCTGGTGGACATACACCCGGCCGGAGAGGGGATCGCGGATGCAGCCGCCGATACAGGTGGCAGCGCCGCCGAAAGGCTCGATCTCGGTGGGGTGGTTGTGGGTCTCGTTCTTGAACATGAGCAGCCAGT
>CAUWDA010000022.1:0-38880 GCA_963557075.1 uncultured Flavonifractor sp.
TATTTTTCTCATATTCCCCATTCTACTATAAAATCTTTATTTTGGACACTCCCCGCCTCCGCAGGGCAGGCAAAAGGAGAGGGTCTCCCCTCTCCTTTTAAATCGGTGGATCTTTAATTATGCCTTGCCGTCGCAGCCCAGAACGTAAACCAGCTTGTGCTTCACCAGCTCCTTGATGGCGGCACGGGCGGGCTTCAGGTACTCGCGGGGGTCAAACTTATCGGGATGCTCACTGAAGAACTTGCGGATGGTGCCGGTCATGGCCAGGCGCAGGTCGGAGTCGATGTTGATCTTACACACAGCGCCCCGGGCGGCCTGACGCAGCTGCTCCTCGGGGATGCCGACGGCGTCGGGCATCTTGCCGCCATTCTCGTTGACCATCTTCACGAACTCCTGAGGCACGGAAGAGGAGCCGTGGAGCACGATGGGGAAGCCGGGCAGACGGTTGACCACCTCGTCCAGGATATCAAAGCGCAGAGGCGGGGGAACAAGCTCGCCCTTCTCGTTGCGGGTGCACTGAGCGGCGGTGAACTTGTAAGCGCCGTGGCTGGTGCCGATGGCGATGGCCAGAGAGTCGCAGCCAGTCTTGCTCACGAACTCCTCCACCTCTTCGGGGCGGGTGTAGTGGGAGTCCTCAGCGGATACGCTGACCTCGTCCTCCACGCCGGCCAGAGCGCCCAGCTCTGCCTCGACAACGACGCCGTGGTCGTGGGCATACTCCACTACCTTCTTGGTGATCTCAATGTTCTCGGCAAAAGGCTTGGAGGAGGCATCGATCATGACGGAGGTAAAGCCGCCGTCGATGCAGCTCTTGCAGGTCTCAAAGCTGTCGCCGTGGTCCAGATGCAGGCAGATGGGCAGACCGGTCTCGATGATGGCGGCCTCCACCAGCTTCACCAGGTAGGTGTGGTTGGCATAGGCGCGGGCGCCCTTGGATACCTGGAGGATCAGAGGGGCGTTGACTTCCTTGGCAGCCTCGGTGATGCCCTGGACGATCTCCATGTTATTGACATTGAAGGCGCCGATGGCATAACCACCGTCATAGGCCTTCTGGAACATTTCCTTGGTAGTTACGAGAGGCATAACAGTCATCTCCTTTTTTTATTGCACCATGATTTTATCAGGTCTCCTTGATAATTTCAAGAGGACGTGATATGATATTCCCGCAAAATCTAAATTTGTAAAAAAATTTCCAACCAACAGGAGGCAAGTTTCATGAGTGAACTGAGAGGCGCTTGCATCATTGGCCAGTCCGGTGGCCCCACCGCTGTCATCAACGCCAGTGCCCTGGGCGTGATCCGCACTGCCCTGGACACGGACTGCATTACCCGGGTCATGGGCGCGGCCCACGGCATCAAGGGCGTGCTGGAGGACAAGCTGTACGACATGGGTCAGGAGGACGCGGCTGAGCTGGATCTGCTGAAGTACACCCCCTCCTCCGCGCTGGGCTCCTGCCGCTACAAGCTGGCCGATCCCGACGTGGATGATACCGATTACAAGCGCATCCTGGAGATCTTCCAGAAGTATGACGTGCGCTACTTCTTCTACAACGGCGGCAACGACTCCATGGATACCTGCAACAAGATCTCCAAATATATGCAGAAGGTCGGTTACGAGTGCCGCATCATGGGCGTGCCCAAGACCATTGACAACGACCTGAACGGCACCGACCACTGCCCCGGCTTTGCTTCCGCTGCCAAGTATATCGCCACCTCCTGCGCCGAGGTGTGGCAGGATGCCCACGTCTACGACACCGGTATGGTCACTGTGATCGAGATCATGGGCCGCCACGCCGGTTGGCTGGCCGGCTCCGCCGCCCTGGCTACTGTGGCCGGCTGCGGTCCCGACCTGGTCTACCTGCCCGAGACCGACTTCGACATGGACCAGTTCGTCAAGGACGTGACCGAGATCTACAACCGCACCGGCAAGTGCATGGTGGCCGTGTCTGAGGGCATCCACTACGCCGACGGCCGGTTCGTCTCCGAGGCTGAGACCTCCGCTACCGACGGCTTTGGTCACGCTCAGCTGGGCGGCCTGGCAGTCAAGCTGGCCGACATCATCAAGAACAAGACCGGCGCCAAGGTCCGCGGTATCGAGCTCTCCCTGCTGCAGCGCTGCGGCTCCCATGTGGGCTCCAAGACCGACATCGACGAGGCTTTCCAGGCCGGCAAGACCGCCGTAGAGGCCGCTGTGGCCGGTACCACCGACAAGATGGTGGCCTTCCAGTGCACCCGCGACGGCGGCTACAAGTGCGAGACCGTGCTGCAGCCCCTGGACATCGTGGCCAACTTCGAGAAGAAGGTGCCCCGCGAGTGGATCAACGAGGCCGGCAACGGCGTGAAGCAGGAATTCATCGACTATGTCCTGCCTCTGATCCAGGGCGAGGCCAACGGCCCCAAGGAGCATTCCCTCCCCCGTTTTGCCCGGCTCAAGAAGGTCCTCACCACCGAGATGTAAGTGAAACAGAGACAAAAACAGCGCCGTTCCCCAACCAGGGAACGGCGCTGTTTTGCTGTACAAAATGGTCGTTTGCACACCGGAAGTCAGGTCCCGGCCAACAGGACCAGCAGTTCTTCCTCTGTGAGCACCGGGATACCCAGGTCGTTGGCCTTTTGCAGCTTGGACCCGGCAGCTTCTCCGGCCACCACGTAACTGGTCTTTTTGGATACCGAGCCGCTTACCTTGCCCCCCTGGGCCTCGATGAGGGCGGCAGCCTCCTTACGGTCCATGGTGGGCAGGGTGCCGGTGAGCACGAAGGTCTTCCCCGCCAGCTTGTCCCCAACCGGGGCCTCGGTGCTGTCAAAGGACACCCCCGCCTGCCGCAGGGTCTCGATAAGGTGGCGGCTCTGCTCGCTGCCAAACCAGTCCAGCAGGCTTTTGGCGGTGATCCCGCCGATGTCGGGCACAGCGGTCAGCTCCTCCTCCCCTGCCTTCATCAGGGCATCCAGGGTACCGAAGCGGGCGGCCAGCACCTTGCCTGCCTTCTGTCCCACCTGCCGGATACCGAAGGCGAAGAGCAGCCGCCCCAGTCCGGCGGATTTGGACTTCTCAATGGCGGCCATCAGGTTTTCCGCGCTTTTCTTACCCATCCGCTCCAGCGGTTCCACCTGGTCCGCCGTAAGCCTGTACAGGTCGCCGGGACCGGACACCAGCCCTGCCCCCACCAGACTCTCCACCACGGCGGGGCCCAGACCTTCAATGTCCATGGCATCCCGGCTGGCAAAATGGACAATGTGCCTCAGCCGCTGGGCGGGGCACTCGGCGCCGGTGCAGCGGATATGGGCCCCGTCCTCATCCCGGGCCACCGGAGCGCCGCATACCGGGCAGTGATCGGGCAGATGGTAGGGCACAGCGTCCGGCGTCCGCTTCTCCTTGATGACGGAGACGATCTCGGGAATGATCTCTCCCGCCTTCTGGACCAGCACGGTATCTCCGATGCGGATGTCCTTTTCCGTAATGAAATCCTGATTGTGGAGGGTCGCATTGGTAACAGTAGTGCCTGCAAGGCGAACCGCCTTTACAACAGCTTTGGGCGTAAGAACTCCGGTCCGGCCCACCTGCACCACAATGTCCTCCACCACGCTCTCCTTCTGCTCGGGAGGATACTTGTAAGCGGCCGCCCACCGTGGAAATTTAGCGGTAGATCCCAGCGTCGTGCGGTCCGTAAGGTTATTTACCTTTACGACTGCGCCGTCAATGTCAAAGGGAAATTCCTCCCGGCCGTCACCCAGGGCGGCAATGCGCTCGGACATCTCCCGGATGGTGGAACAGGTGTAATGTGGAATTACTTTAAAGCGCTGTTCCTGCAAGTATTCCAGGGTTTCGGTGTGGGTGGTAAAGGTTTTCCCCTCTGCCCACTGGATATTGAATACCCGGATGTCCAGCTTGCGGGAGGCGGCGATTTTGGGGTCCAGCTGCCGTAGGGAGCCGGCGGCGGCGTTACGGGGGTTGGCGAAGAGGGCCTCGCCGTTCAGCTCCCGGTCGGCGTTGAGCTGCTCAAAGCTCTTCTTGGGCATGAACACCTCGCCCCGGACGATGAGGGAGGGCAACGCCTCCGGCAGTCGCAGCGGGATGGAGGGGATCGTCTTCAGGTTCTCGGTCACGTCTTCCCCTACCTGTCCGTCGCCTCGGGTGGCCCCCCGGATAAACAGCCCGTTCTCATACTCCAGCGCCACCGACAGGCCGTCCACCTTGGGCTCCACGTCGTACTCCACGCCACCGGCGAGGGCGTCCCGCACCCGCTGGTCGAAGTCGCCCAGTTCCTCAAAGGAGAACACGTCCTGAAGGCTCTCCAGGGGCACCCGGTGGTGAACCTCCGTAAAACCGTCGGCTACCTTGCCGCCTACCCGCTGGGTGGGAGAATCAGGAGTCACCAGCTCGGGGTACTTGGCCTCCAGCTCCTCCAGCCGGCGCAGTTTATGGTCGAAGTCATAGTCGGACATGCTGGGGTCGTCCAGCACGTAGTACTCATAGTTGGCCTGCTCCAGCTCCCGGCGCAGGTCTAAGATCTCCTGTTTTTCGTCCATAGTGGACCTCCACTCGAAATGTTCGGGTCAGTTTAGGGGCCAGTTTGTCCAGCAGCAGGACTGCAAGTCCACCCAGAAAGGCCCCCAGGGTGTTGAGGATCAGGTCGTCTATATCGGTAGCGCGGCCAACGAACAGCTGCAAAAATTCAACCAGGAAAGAGGCACAACAGCCAATGACCAATCCCTTCCACCACCTGGGCTTCCGCCACAACAGATTGGGAAAGAAGCCCACCGGCACGAAGATGAGGGCGTTGGCCGCCGCCATATAGAAGCTCCAGCTGCCCATAGTCTGAAAGCTGTCCAGAAAGCAGGGCGTCCAGCCGATGTACTGCACCGACTCGCTCAGGGGCGTAATGGCGAAAAAGGGCCGCAGGCCCTGAGCGGCCTCCTGCCAGTGGGCCGCCGTCCAGAAACCGGATGGAAAGACCGTCAGAGCGGTCAGGCCCGCGCAGAAAAGCACAAACACAAAGAGACCTGCTTCCCGCACCGGACCGCTTTTCAGCCCCCGGCAGCACAGCTCTTTTCGCCGGTGGGGCAGCAGGATCAGATAGCATACCGCCCCAATGACCATACAGGGCAGCATCTGCTTGATATAATCCAGTGTGATCTCCAGGTACCACAGCAGGGTCTCCATAAGAACGCCTCCTTTTTCTCCATGATACAACGCAGTGCGCGGCGGTCCCGCCGCGCCGGGCCACCCTTCGGGCGGCCACAGACAGCTTCGCTGCTTGTTCTGCTGTTATGATACCATAGAAAAAAGGGGGCGTGTCTTACGCTTTTCTTACGAACCGTATGGCTGCCGGTATTTGGCGGGCATGGATCTATGCCCGCCCCTAAAAGGATTTTCGGTTGGCGTGGTCCCCCTCCTACAAGCGCAGGGGGAGACGTCCTTAACATCCCGTTCTACGGCGGCCCCAGATAGGTCTCGGGCACCTCCCCCACCAGCAGGGTCTCAGCCACGCACACCTGAGTGCTGACACTTGTATCTACGGGACCCCCGGGAATCAGTAGTGTGACCTCTACGGTCACATCCAGCAGGATCTGGTGGAGCGTCTGGTTGATCCCCTGGGCGATGAAATGGTTGGAGAACTCCGCCCTGGGCACCGCCGCTGTCAAAACACCCACCGGCAGCACCGGCCCCCAGTCCGAGGCGGTAGAAAACCCGGTAAGAGCGCCAAGCGGCACCCCCAGCTCCTGAGCATCCAGCCCCTCCACCTGCTCCAGGACCCGCTGCAAGATCAAGGCGCGCAAGTGATTGAGCTTGACAGAGTTTACCGCCAGAAGACTCACTCTTCCCGCCCCGTCCCGCTCTACGGAAACCAATTCGGTATAGGCTGTTCCCTGGTCGGCCATGGTGGCTGTCACCGCCTCGTTGACGATGGCAGTCACATTCTGCTCCACCTGCACAGAGGCCAGTGTGGTGACGGCGGGCCGCAGGGCGGCATCCACCATCCGGATCACCAGCAGCGCCAGCCCAATGCCGAGTACCGTCGCCAGAAGCAGACCGCTGCCCTGCCGCTGGGATTTGGAGCCCCGCCAGGGCAGAAAGGCACGCAGAGGCCGCCGGATCATAGTCTCACCCCCTCGGGGCAGGCTATGCGCCGGACAGATCGTCCTATGCCTTCAGCAGTTCCTCCACCGCCAGCATGACGCCGGCCTTGCCGCTCTCATAGGTGAGCCCACCCTGGAAGTAGGCGGTGTAGGGTTCCCGCATGGGGGCGTCACAGGACAGCTCAATAGAGGCTCCCTGGATGAAGGCGCCGGCGGCCATGATGACCGGACAGTCGTACCCCGGCATATCCCAGGGCTCGGGAGTGACGTAGGAATCCACCGGAGCGCCAAACTGGATGCCCTTGCAGAACTTCTTCAGGGGCTCAGGGGAGCCAAAGTGGACCATCTGAATGATGTCATGGCGCACCGCGTCGGAGCCGGGCTCCACCTGGTAGCCCAGCAGTTCCATGATCCGGGCGGCAAAGACGGCGGTCTTGACGGCCTGGGCGGTGGTGTGGGGGGCAAGGAACAGACCCTGATAGAGACTGCGGTTGGATCCGAAGGTGGAGCCGCACTCCTTGCCGATACCGGGGGTGGTGAGCCGCATGGCGGCCCCCTCCACCAGGTCGTGCCGTCCGGCGATATAGCCGCCGGTGGGGGCCAGGCCGCCGCCGGGATTCTTGATGAGGGAGCCCACCACCAGGTCGGCCCCCACCTGGGTGGGCTCGATGGTCTCCACGAACTCGCCATAGCAGTTGTCCACCAGAACAGCGGCATTGGGGTTGTTATCCTTGACCACGCGGGCCAATGCGCCGATCTCGGCCACAGACAAAGAGGCCCGGGTGGCATAGCCACGGGAGCGCTGGATGAGCACGGCCTTTACCCGGGGGTCTTTCACAGCTTCCGCCAGCCCAGCCGGGTCGGGAGCGTTGTCAACCAAATCCACTTGCCTATACTCGATGCCGTAGCTCTTCAGGGAGCCGGGGCCCTTGTCCACCACGCCGATAACGCCCAACATGGTGTCGTAGGGAGCGCCCACGGCGGATACCAGAATATCGCCGGGCTTAAGGGCGCCGAAGAGGGCGCAGGAGATGGCGTGGGTGCCGTTGACGAACTGCACCCGTACCAGAGCGTCCTCGGTGTGAAAGAGATCGGCGTAGATCAGATCCAGGGTATCCCGGCCCAGATCGTCGTAGCCGTAGCCGGTGGTGCCGGCGAAGTGGGCCTCGGCCACCCGGTGCTTCTGGAAGGCAGCCAATACTTTTTGGGTGTTCTCCTCGGCAATGGCGTCGATGCGGGCGAACTGCTCCGCCAGATCGGCCTGGGCCTGAGCTGCCAGGGCTTTTACTTTGTCGCTGATCTGTAAAGACATTTTACTTGCTCCATCCTGTTCTATCTATGTTTGAGGGTTTTATAGGCGGGTCTCAGACCCGATATTCTATGCTGTAAGATCCTTTGCCAATAGGCTGTAGAGATAGTCGTCCCACAGCACACCGTTCCACGGATGATGCTGCCGAAGCACCCCGTCTCGCCGGAATCCGGTCCGCTCCAGCAGCCGGACAGAGTCCTGATTAAAAGCGCCGGTCTGGGCATACACCTTGTTCAGCCCGAAGGTTTGGAACAAGCAGACGCAGAAAGTGTTAAGTGTTTTTACCATACATCCGTTGCCCCGGTAAGCTGGAGCCAGATAGTAGCCCAACTCCGCGCTGCTGTTCCGGGGATTATAGTCTCCGGCAGTCAGCTTTCCAATGGGCTCATCCTGCTCCGGTAAATAGAGTCCGGCAATCAGCAGGGTACGCCGGAACAAGGCCGTTTGGTATTGCTCCAGCAGTTCCTCGTCGGTCCGAATGCGTACGGGGCGGCAGGTGACCCGCTGGAAGTCTTCTTCCTCCTCCATGCGCCGCAGCCTGACCAGATCCGCGGGACAGATCTGGTCAAGCCGCAGAGCGTCAAACCTCAGAGGAAGGTATTCCAGCGCCGGAAAGGGTTCCATTACCCCTCCAGCTTGGCCTGGGCGAAGGCGGCTGCCAGGGCGGCGCAGGCCTCGATGTCCTCCAGGTCAGCCACCTCCAGAGGTGTGTGGACATATCGAGTGGCCGCCGAGATACCGCCGGTGTACACGCCCGCCCGGCTCTGATGGATGGCTCCGGCGTCGGTACCGCCAAAGCGGAGAATATCAAGCTGGTAAGGAATATTGCTTGCCACAGCCAGTTCTTCCAGGGTTTTGACCACCGCCGGGTGGCAGATGACCGAGTTGTCCATCACCTTGATGGCGGCCCCCTTCCCCGCTGCGCTGGAGCACTCGTGGGGGGCGTCGGGGATGTCGTCGGAGTCGGTCACGTCCACGGCGATGCCGTAGTCGGGGTCGATGCCGTAGGCGGCGGTGCGGGCGCCCCGCAGGCCCACCTCCTCCTGGACGGTGAATACGAAGTACAGGTCGTTGTCGCTGCGCTTGATGCGCTCCAGAGCGGAGAGCAGGATGGCGCAGGCGATACGGTCGTCCAGATAGGGAGAGAACAGCTTGCCGCCGCTGACGAAGGGCACGGTGTCAAACACGGACATGTCCCCCACCTGCACCATGGTGCTGGCCTCGGCCCGATCCTTTGCGCCAATGTCAATATAGAGATGATCCAGTTTCCAGTCCTTGGGCTCCACCTTGCCCTGAACCGCCACCACGCCCCGGGTACCGTTGCGGAAGCGGACGGGGGTGCCGGGCAGGTCGTGGGCGGACAGACCGCCTACCTGGCCGAAGCGGAGGTAGCCATTGTCATCGATATGGGTGATGATGAAGCCGATGGAGTCCATGTGGGCGGCAAACATCACCTTGGGCCCGCTCCCCTTCTTGTGGCAGATCAGGTTGCCCAGGACGTCGGTGGTGATCTCATCCACATAGGGCTGCGCCATCTCCCGGATAGCGGCAGCCACCTGGCCCTCGTCGCCGGAGGGGCCGTGGCAGGCATTCAGCTTCTGCATGATCTCTAAGAATTCCATATTGGTCAATCCTCCTTGGACAGTTCAGTGATAAAGGCCTGTGTGAGTCGCAGCACCGCGTCCAGATCGGCGGTGCTGGCCAGCGTCGTGGGGGTATGGGGGTAGCGTACCGGAGCGGCGATCACCGCTGTACGGACGCCGGAGGCCGTCCGCTGAATCGCGGCGGCATCACCGGAGCCGGCGGTGTCCTCCTTCAGCTGCCAGGGGATGTCCTCCCGCTCTGCCAGGGCACGCAGACGCTCAAAGAGCTGCCGGTCCACGATGAGCCCCTTGTCCATAAAGGGGAGCACCGCGCCCTTGCCCAGAGCGCAGGACTTTTTATGAGCAGGTACATCCGCCAGATCGGCGGCAGGCGCCCCCTCCAGAACCAGAGCGATCTCCGGCTTTACCGAAAAGGCCGCGCCGAACGCACCTCTTGCACCTACCTCTTTCTGCGCGGTGAACACAAAGGTGCAATCCATAGGCAAGGGCCCCTCCAGCAGCTTGAGCAGCACAGCGCAGCCGATCCGGCTGTCCAGTGCCCGGCCCTTCAGCAGTCCGTTTCCAAAGGGCTCCGGTGTGCTGTCAAACGCGGCTACATCCCCGAGAGATACCAGCTTTTGGGCCTCCTCGCGGCTCTTGACGCCAATGTCCAGATAAAAATCCTCCAGCTTGGGGACGTTTTTCTCCTCATCACGGCTCACCAGGTGATAGGCCTTCAGCCCCACAAGTCCGGGGAGCAGGTTAGGTCCCACCAGTACTCGCTTGCCCAGCAGCACCCGGCGGTCTATGCGGCCCACAGTGTCAAATTTCAGATAGCCCTCGTCGGTGATGGACCGTACCATCAGACCGACCTCGTCCATATGGGCGGTCAGCAGCAGTTTTCTGCCAGTGGCCTTTTCGCCCCGCTTGAAGGCGATGACATTACCCAACGCGTCCGTCCTCAGCTCGTCGGCATATCTGCCGGTAAATTCTGTGATGCAGTCCCGCACCCGGTCCTCCCAGCTGGACACACCGGGAAGCGAACAGAGTTGTTTCAGCAGATCTCTCACAGCTGTCCCTCCTTTCCCAGGTCCTCTACAAAGGCGGCCAGCAGGGCCGCAGTGTTCTCCAGATCGGTCAGGGAGAGCACTTCAATGGGACTGTGCATATACTTCAGCGGCACAGAAAGCACCGCCGTAGCCACGCCCTCCCGGCTGATCTGCATCTCCCAGCCGTTGGTACCGGTATGGCCTGCCATGATCTCCTGCTGGACCGGGATCTTCCGGGCCTGAGCCTGGTCCAGGAGGCGGCGGCTCATCCAGCGGGTCATATTGGGTCCCACGCCCACAGCTGGGCCATCCCCCAACACGAAAGTCTTTTCGGCGGGGCCATCCGGGGTCCGTCCGTGGGTCACATCCACCGCGACACAGCAGTCGGGCTGTACAGCCCAGGTGCCCACTGCGGCGCCCACCCCGGAGACCTCCTCCCGGGTGGAGCCCATCACATAGACGTCCACATCCAGCGTTTTGTCCTTCAGCAGCTCCATGCAGCGCAGCAGGGTCGCAAAACAGGACCGGTCATCCATGGCCTTGCCGCACATCTGATCCTCTCCCAGGGGGAAACAGGAGCCCCGGTACACCATAGGGGTACCGACCAGACGCTCCGCCTCCGCCTGAGTCAGGCCTGCATCCACCACCAGCTCCGAAATGGGCACGGCCTTGCTTTCATCATCCTGCTGAGAGGTTGGAGCGGACACAATGCCGGCCATGGGCGGCTGAGTCAGGATCTGTACCTCCCGCCCGGGCAGCATGCGGGGGCCCCCCCCGCCGATGGTGCGGAAACGGAGATACCCCTCCTCCGCCCCGGTGACAATAAGGCCGATCTCATCCAGATGGGCGTCCAGCAGGACCTTTTTGGCCCCCTCCACGCCACAGCGGCGCACACCGATCAGGTTTCCCATGCGGTCAATGGTGGTCTCGTCCACCAGGGGTTCCAGCAGGACCCGGGCAGCCTGGGCCGCCGGAGCCTCAAAACCGGAGGGCGCCGTGCAGCCGCACAGAGTCTCCAGCACATGTTTCATATCCAAACAGGATCCCTCCTTACATTTATCTTATCTGTATCAGGCCAGCTCATAAATGAGTTTCTTAAAGGCAGCGCCCCGCTCCATAAAGTTCTTGAACCTGTCAAAGGAGGCGCAGGCCGGGGACAGGATCACCACATCGCCGGGCTCAGCCGCCCTGTGGGCGGCAAGTACCGCCTGCTCAAAGCTGTCTATGACATGGATGGGCAGCACTTCCCTGGAATACCCGGGTGCAGCCTCAACCGCAGCCCGTATCTTTTCCGCCGTATCTCCCGTGAGGAAGAGGGCCTTGACGTGCTCCACCACCTCGGGCCCCAACACATCAAAGGGGATGTGTTTGTCATAGCCTCCGGCAATGAGTATCACCTTCCGGCGGAAGGACCGCAGACCGGCAATGGTGCGGGACGGGCTGGAGGCGATGGAGTCGTTGTAGTACTTCACGCCATTCAGGGTACGCACCAGCTCAATGCGGTGCTCCACTCCGGCAAATTTCCGGGCAAATTCCTGAACGACCGGGTCTGGCACGATGCCATCCAGTGCGGTGATGGCGGCCATATAATTTTCCACGTTATGGGTGCCGGGCAGCAGGATATCGGCCACCGGCAGGACAGGGCGCTCGTGCATCTCGTTGCGCACCCAGATCACGCCGTCCCGCAGGAAAGCGCCCCGGGCCGGCTCGCACTGCCGGCTGAACAGGGCTACCCGGCCCTGGGCCTCCCCGGCAAAGCTGCGGGTGATGTCGTTGTCGGCATTGAGTACCAGCAGGCCCTTCTCATCCTGATGGAGGAAGATGTTCTTTTTCGCGGCAACATACTCCTCCATGGACTTGTGGACATCCAGGTGGTTGGGCGCCAGATTGGTTACCACGGCAATATCAGGGCTCCGGTCCATGGTCATCAGCTGGAAGGAGGACAGCTCCAGTACGGCGATATCCCCCGGCTCCATGCCGTCCACATCCGGCAGCAGCGGCTTGCCAATGTTGCCGCCTACATATACCGTCTGTCCCGCAGCTTTGAGCAGCTCCGCAATGATCGTGGTGGTAGTGGTCTTGCCGTCGCTGCCGGTCACCGCAATGATGCGGCAGGGGCAGACCTGGAAAAACACCTCCATCTCAGAGGTGAGGACCGCCCCGTTCTGCTGGGCGGCCACCAGCTGAGGCAGGTCGGGCCGCATGCCGGGGGTACGGAAGATGACCTCAAAATCCAGATCCTCCAGATAATCCTCCCCCAGCTTCAAGGTAGCCCCCAAACTCTCCAGCTCCTCAGCCAGACCGGCAAAGGCGCTCATAGGCTTTCTGTCGCAGGCGGTGACTTTGACTCCGGCCCGCAGCAGCATTTTGATCAGCGGGGTATTGGATACGCCGACACCAAGCACAGCCACCCGCTTTCCCCGCAGAGACGACAGATATTCCTGTATAGACAATTCCATATTGTACCTCCTTGCTCGGTACAGAATAACAAAGATAGTATATCACAATCAGCCTTACTTTTCAACGAGAAGCATAGTGTGCCGCAGATATGGAGCGTACTGCGATCTGTATTGCAGTCCTGCAACCTGTTCTTTGCTCCTGAGGGAAGAAAGATTGACAGAGGATTTTTCATACGATATAATATGGAGGCAAGCAAGCTGGACAGCCGCGCGGCCGGGACGAAAGGCCCGGTTGTGAGGAAAGTCCGGGCTCCACAGGGCAAGGATAACGGGTAACACCCGCCGGGGGCGACCCTAGGAAAAGTGCAACAGAAATAGACTGCCGGTTTTTTGACCGGTCAAGGTGGAAAGGCGAGGTAAGAGCTCACCCGATGGCTGGGAACAGTCCATCGCTGTAAACTCTATCCGGAGCAACGCCGTGGAGGGACATATGGCCGGCCCGGCCGTCCCGGGGAGGCGGCTTGAGCGTACCGGCAACGGTGCGTCGAGATAGATGGCTGTCTTAAAGGACAGAACCCGGCTTACAGGCTTACTTGCGGATACGGCGGCCCGGAGCACAGCGCTCCGGGCCGCCTTTTTTGCTGAATCACAGAAAAATCCTTGACTCTTCCCTTACGTCAGATGTTACACTGTACTTGCCTGAAGGAGGAATTGCCGTGAAGATGAAGGAAGTCTGCGCCCGGACCGGGCTGACCGAGCGGGCGGTACGGTTCTATGTTCGGGAGGGGCTGATAGCCCCGCCGGCTCAAGAGCGGGGCGGGCGGATCTGGCTGGATTTTTCCGAGGAAAATGTTGCGCGTCTCCGGTCCATCGCCACCCTGCGCAAAGCCGGATTCACCATTGATGAGATCCGCTCCATGGGACGGGACTTTCAAAAGAATGCCCCTCATGCCGCCTTTGCCCTGCGGCAGCGGCTGCGGGAAGCGATTGAGTCCTACGAGCGCCTGAGCCGCACAGATACCGTTCAGGCGGACGATCTGGAGCAGTATGCAGCACTTCTGGAGCAGGAGGTGCGTGATCGTCCCCTCCCCCATACCGACCGAACTCGCGCCACCCCAATCAATGGCTCCGATCTGGTAGAATGGCTGTGTATGCTCGGCATGGTATACCTGTTTTGGCGCCTTTATGCGTGTCTGATGGACCGGCTGTTTTTTATCACAAATATTGTGGTCTATCTCATGCCCTTTGTGATACTTCTCCTCCCAATTTCTCTGATTCTGGGAAGCAGGGCTGGCAAATGGCTGTACCGCCACTTTGAATATGTTCCCTGAAAAAGAGGGGCCCGTTGCAGAATAATGTCATTCTGCAACGGGCCCTTCTTCTCAATCGTCATCGCCGTCCGCGCGGCGTACAATGAACTTTCTCTGGATTTCACGCAAGCGGGCACGGGCCTCCTTGCGGGCCGCCACGGCCTGATGCAGGGCAAGCTCCAGATCGGCCCGCAGATCAGCCCTGGTGTTCCGGGTCAGCTCTTTCAGCGCCTGATTGACCCGCTTCACCGCCTGCTTATACAGGCTCCTGGCCTCACGCAGCTGCTGCGTCAGCCGTCTGGGACGGGCCTGAAGGTCGGGATAGGCCTGATGGATCCGGCGGATGAGCAGGTTCCGGTCATGGAGCATGGCATGGACCTGACGGCTGATCTCCTCTGTATTGTCTCCAGTCTGGCTGTCGATCTCCCGCCGGACCACCCCCATCAGGAAGTGGGAGGCAATGTAGTCGGCAGCCAGGAGGGCCAGGATACAAAGTGCGGTCAACCGGAGGATCCAAGGCCTCCAGCGCTCCAGCCAGTCAAACAGCAGCGGGTCAATGACGTGGACGATGACCACGCAGGCCACGCCAAAGAGAAGCAGATTGCCGATCCAGATGCGGCCATGCAGGTTCATAGGTTTTTGGCTGTAGTCCCACCATCTGGCGTGGAACCGCTTTTCCATGTACCAGGAGGTGAAGTATTCCAGCGCCCCGCAGAGCACCATGCCGGCCAGAAAAGTCTCCCCCAGTGTTCCCCGGCGGACAGCCAGTCCGCCCACCACCAGAGTAACCGTCACAACACCCCAGCCGTAGATGGGGCAGTAAGGGCCGATGAGGAATCCGCGGTTGATAAAGCGGTGATACTGGATGTATTTCAGAGTGACCTCCATGGCCCACCCAAGGCAGGAGAACAGAAAAAATTCCACCACCAGCATCCATACCAGAGACAGATCCATAGCTTCCCCTTTCTCTGTCAAAGAAAAAGCGGGAAAGCCCGGGGCTTTCCCGCTTTTAAGCGTTGTGTCAAATTCAGTCCTGATCCCAGTTGTGCCAGACGTTCTGCACGTCGTCGTTGTCCTCCAGCAGGTCGATGAGCTTCTCCATATTCTTGATGTCGTCCTCATTTTCCAGCTTGACATAGTTCTGGGGGACCATTTCCACAGCAGCCTGAACAAAGGTATAGCCCTTGGCCTCCATAGCGGCCACCACGGAGCCGAAGGCCTCGGGATCGGTGTAAACCTCAAAGACCTCGCCGTCCATCTGCATGTCGTCGGCGCCGCAGTCCAGAGCGTCCATCATGACGGTGTCCTCGTCCAGATCTTCCTTCTCAATGACGATAACGCCCTTGCGGTCGAAGGACCAGGACACGCAGCCGGTGGCGCCCAGGCCCTTGCCGTACTTGTCCAGCAGGTGGCGGACCTCGGGGGCGGTGCGGTTGCGGTTGTCGGTGAGGGCGTCCACGATGACGGCCACGCCGGAGGGGCCGTAACCCTCGTACACCACGTTCTCATAGCTGTCGGTGTTGCCGGAGCCCAGAGCCTTGTCGATGGTGCGCTTGATGTTGTCGTTGGGCATATTGGCCGCCTTGGCCTTGGCAATAACGGTAGCCAGGCGGGAGTTATTGTTGGGGTCGCCGCTGCCGCCAGTCTTGACGGCCACGATCATCTCGCGGGCGATCTTGGTGAAGATCTGAGAGCGCTTGGCGTCGGCCGCACCCTTGGTCTTCTGAATATTATGCCACTTGGAATGTCCTGACATTGATACTCGTTCCCTTCTCGTCGAAAATCAGCGCATCTAGTTTATCACTTTTTTCGTCGTTTGGCAAGCCCCCAGGGGAAAGAGTTAGGCATTTGGAGATATGAGACAGGAGTTATGGTATTTGCCGCGGGCAAATGAATATAATCTGTCCGGCTGCGCCGGACGCCTCCCCCATCTTCTCTCAACCCACTCCATCCGATCAGAGGTATGTGAATACCTCCTTATGGGTCTGGGTGGTGAGCACTTCCACCTTGGGGAAGCCATCTGCCAGCCACTTGGCCAGGACAGGCACCACCACCTGCTCAGTGGGATAATGTCCGGCGTCGATAAGGTTGACCCCCAACGCCTTGGCATCCAGGAAGCCGTTGTACTTCACGTCGGAAGTGACGAAGGTATCGCACCCCATCGCCAGAGCGTCCCGCAGCAGATCGGCACACGCGCCGCCCCCCACGGCCACCCGGCGAACGGGACGGCGGGCATCCACAAAGCGGACTCCGTTGCCCCCCAGCGTCTCTTTCACAAATGCGGCGAAGGCGGGGGCGTACATGGGCGCGCCGACGGTGCTGCCCACCCGGCCGATGCCGTAGGGCCGTCCCGCCCCGTCCGTCCCGTCCTGTTTCAGCGGCTCGATGCCGGTAAGCCCCAGCTGACGGGCCAGCGCGTCGTTTACACCGCCCCACACCGCATCCAGGTTGGTGTGGGCACAGATGGCGGCGATCCCGTTTTCCACCAGGGACAGCAGCACCCGTCCATCCGGGGTAGCGTCTGTCACCGACTTTGCCGGGTGGAAGATCACCGGGTGGTGGGATACGATCAGCTGGCACCCCAGCTGCTGGGCCTCCGCCGCCACCTCTTCTGTAATATCCAGGCTGACCAGCACCTTCTCCACCGCCCGGTCTCCCCGTCCCACCAGAAAGCCCGCGTTGTCAAAGTCCATCTGGAGAGAAAAGGGGGCCAGTGTGTCCAGATACTGATAAAACTCTCTTACCGTTGCCATGACAGCCACTCCTCTCTTATGTGTACCAAATCCGTGTGCACCCGTTCCAGTTCCTCCAGCCGCCCCCGGTCGGCGGGCCGGGTAGAGCGGCGCAGCCCCTCCACCGCCCGACTGGTCTGATCAATGAGCCGGTCTAAGTATGCTTCCCGCAGAGGGGCGTCCTCTCCCCTGCTCTGCCGGCCTGCCCACAGCTGACCGGGGGTCAGCTCCGCCATGGGTCCTGCTTTCACCTGGAAGGTGGTGTAGATCGTTGTGCCCTCCCGGCTCAGGATCTCCCGGGCGATGGTGTAGCCGTGCTCCTGGAGCCAGCGCCGCAGATAGGGCTGGGCACTCATGGGCTGGAGCAGGAGCAGACACGACTTCTGCCACACCCAGGGTGCGGCGGCCAGGATGGCCGCAATGGTCTCCCCTCCCATACCGGCGATGGCGATGGTGTCGGCCTCACCGGGCGCTATTCCCGCCAGTCCGTCACACAACCGGAAATCCATGCAGCTGGTCAGCCCGTATTTCTCCGCCGTGCCTCTGGCCCGGTCCAGCGGCCCCCGCCGCAGGTCGCAAGCCAGCGCCTCTGTAATGATCCCCCGCTGGAGCAGCCATACCGGCAGATAGGCGTGGTCGGTACCGATATCGGCAAATTTTGCCCCCTGGGGCACCAGCTCCGCGACAGAATGGAGCCGGGGCGTCAGTTCCATGAGACGCATCTCAGTCACCTCCTATGAAAAAAGGAGCGGCCCGGCCGCTCCTTTTTTGTGCTTGCTTTACTGGGCGGCGCCCACGCTGGCATTGATCTTGGCCAGCAGCTCACCTACATCCACACCGTGGACCATGCAGGCCTCCTCCACAGTCTCGCCCCGGGAAGAGGGGCAGCCCAGGCAGTGCATGCCGATGGACAGGAAAATGGGAGCGGTCTCAGGAGCGATGTCCAGGATATCGCCGATGATGGTA
Source organism: uncultured Flavonifractor sp. (assembly GCA_963557075.1). Lineage (GTDB taxonomy): Bacteria > Bacillota > Clostridia > Oscillospirales > Oscillospiraceae > Flavonifractor. The sequence goes on from CAUWDA010000022.1 coordinate 17,426, forward strand.
TCTTTCGTGATCTGAGCCATAAAGGGAATACCTCCAAATTTCTAGGATATCGGTAGTATATCCGATTTTCTCCCTTTTTGCAAGAGAGAGATGAAAAAAGTCAAGAGATATGAGATAAAAGATCGGCGTCATCCCGTCCGGCGCTGCCGGGCAGATATCTTATCTCCTATCTCAAAGAAACGCCAGGGCCTCCCGGATGTTACGCACACGGATAAGCTGAAGCCCATCCGGCACTTCCAGCTTGGTCCCGGTGCGCTGGGGCACCAGGCACTTGGTAAAGCCCAGCCGGTGGACCTCGCTGAGCCGCTGGCCCAGGGCGTTTACCGAGCGCAGCTCCCCAGTGAGTCCCACCTCCCCGATGGCCGCCAGATCTCCCGGCACCGGCCGGTCCCGGAAGCTGGAGGCCAGGGCCACCACCATGGCCAGGTCTGCGGCAGGCTCGTCCAGATTGAGTCCGCCGATGACATTGATATAAGCGTCACAGGAGCTGACCATCAGGCCGCCCCGCTTCTCCAGCACTGCCAGCAGCAGGTTGGCCCGGTTGAAATCGAAGCCGTTGCAGGTACGCCGGGGCACGTTGAAGCTGGTGGGCGCCAGCAGGGCCTGGACCTCCGCCAGCACCGGCCGCACCCCCTCCATAACACATGTGACACAGGTGCCGGGGGCATCCTGTGGCCGCCCCGACAGCAGCATCTCCGACGGATTAGGCACCTCCGTCAGGCCGGAGTCTCCCATCTCGAACACGCCGATCTCGTTGGTAGCGCCGAAGCGGTTTTTGGCCGCTCGCAGGATGCGGTAGGAGTTCTGCTGCTCTCCCTCAAAGTAGAGCACACAGTCCACCATGTGCTCCAGCACCTTGGGACCGGCGATAGAGCCCTCCTTGTTGACGTGGCCGATAACGAACACCGTCACCCCCCGGCCCTTGGCCAGGTTCATCAGGGCCATGGTACAGTCCTTCACCTGGCCGATGCTGCCGGGGGCGGCAGACAGCTCCCCGTTGTACATGGTCTGGATGGAGTCCACAATGAGCACATCGGGCTGAAGGGCGCCGACTGCCTCCACCACGTCGTCCAGGTTGGTCTCCGCCAGCAGATAGAGCTCCTGTCCCTGTACCCCCAGCCGCTCGGCCCGCAGCTTGATCTGCCGCTCAGATTCCTCGCCGGAGACATAGAGCACTTTGGCAAACCGGCATAAGTTCTGGCAGATCTGGAGCATGAGGGTGGACTTGCCGATGCCCGGCGCGCCGCCTACCAGTACCAGAGAACCCTGGACAGCTCCCCCGCCCAGCACCCGGTCCAGTTCGTTCATACCGGTCTGGAACCGCAGCTCCTGGGTGGTCTCCACCTCATCCATCAGGCGCGGGCGGATGCTCCCCCGCCGTTCCACCGACGCCACGGACGCAGGGCCCTTTCGCCTGCTCTCCGCGGGCTGCTCCACAATGGTATTCCATGCCTTGCAGGCGGGGCACTGCCCCGCCCACTTGGGCAGCTCGTTGCCGCATTCGGTACAATAAAACATGGTCTTGGCTTTCATGGGTGGATATCCCCCTTGTCATTTGAGTTAGGAGCGAGGAGATGGGAGATATTGAGATAGAAGTTATGGTATTCGCCAAAGGCGAATCTATTTTCCATCTGTCCGGCTTTGCCGGACTCCGCCGCTTCTATCTCCTGTCTCCTAACTCCTCACTGTATTGCAGCCACGCCCCCGCCAGGGCGGCGGCCAGCTGGAGCTGGTAGTCCTCCGAACGCAGATTGCGCTCCTCCTCCGGATTGGACAGAAAGCCGCACTCCACCAGGATGGCAGGGCAGGTAATGTGATTCATGAGATAAACTGAGTCAGGGATCAGTTTGGCCTGCCGCTGGTTGGCCGGGTCAACCGTCTGCCGCAGCACCTCCTGGGTGTGGACAGCAAATTCCTGACTGCCCTGGGTGGGGGCGTAAAAGACCTGTGCCCCGTGGTACTTTGCATTGGTAAACATGTTCTGATGGACGCTGAGCAGCACCCCGTTTTCCGTGCGCTCCACCGCAGCCACCCGGTTTTTTAAGTCGGAAGATTTTTTCTTCCGCAGGGTGTCCGCTTCCGGGTCGTGGAGAGAGCAGTCCTCCCGCCGCAGCACTACCGGGACCTGACCGTACAGACCAAGCAGCAGTTCCAGCCTGTGGACGATAGCCAGATTGATCTGGCTCTCCGGCACGCCGGAGGGAGAGACCGCGCCCCCGTCCTCTCCGCCGTGGCCCGCATCCAGCACCAAAACGGGCTGTCCCCCGTCCGCAGACCCCGCGGTCTGTATCGCGCCGCCGGGCCAGAACACCAGATAGCCGGCGGTGACCAGTACCAGCACCCACAGCAGCACCCACTGTCCCACGCGCTTCATATCGCTCCCCCCTTATCGGTGGAGCATATGCGGCGGACCGGCTGGATAGAAGGCGCCTGTACCGGTCCCAATATGGTTATTCTACCATGAACCGCCATGCTTGTCCAAGTTTCTGTTGCCTTTTTCCGCCGGAACGACTAAGATGGAACCAACAACCACGGAGGTGAAACCAATGGTCCTTGATAAAATGAAAAACGCGTCCCTGTATTACGGTCTTGGCCAACGCTTCCAGCAGGCGCTGGAATGGCTGGCGGCTGTTGATCCGGACAGCCTGACCCCCGGACAGAAGGTGGAGATCGACGGTGACAAGGTATACGCCACCCGGTTCGATGTGACCACCAAGATCCCAGCCGACTGCAAGCTGGAGTGCCACCGGGACTACGCCGACATTCAGTATGTGGTGTCCGGCACCGAGGGTATGGGCTATTCCCTGCCTGACGCCCCCCTGACTCAACTCAGCGAATATACCCCCGATATCCAGTTCTTCGGCGGTGACTGGGACACTGTCACTGTCCGGCCCGGCACCTTCTACATCGTCTGGCCCCAGGATCTCCACGCCCCCCGGGTGGCGCTGGAGTCCCCGTCGCCGGTGACCGTCATTGTAGCGAAGGTAAAGCTGACCTGATTGTCAAAAAGGGCCTGTTGCAAACTGCGCAAAAGGCCCGTCATTCCGAGAAAAATGGCCGCCCGGTGGGCGGCCATTTTTCGTGGGGCTCCGTCTCAATTTGCTGCGAAAACGGATCGCCGCGCCAGCACCCCAGGGCGGCTCTATTGCCCCTTGCGGGGCAATAAACCTTCTGTGTGCGCTGGCTCGCAATGACAGACTTGTGCAGAATATCAATTCTGTAACAGGCCCTGTTTGATTGTACTCTTTCTTTATTTTTTAGCAGGATCGAATGCCGGATTTGTGAAGTAGACGTTTTTCTGGTCCATCTTCTCTCTGGCCAGGCGCACCGCCTCGCCAAAGCGCTGGAAGTGAACGATCTCCCGTTCCCGCAGGAAGCGGATCACGTCGCTGACATCAGGGTCGTCACTGAGACGCAGGATATTATCATAGGTGACTCTGGCTTTCTGCTCGGCTGCCATGTCCTCGGTCAGGTCGCAGATCACATCTCCCTTGACGGCGATGCTGGCGGCATTAAAGGGGGCGCCGGCGGCGGCGGTGGGATAGACTCCAGCGGTGTGGTCCACGAAATAGGCGGCAAAGCCCCCCTCTTTCAGCTGTTCTCTGGTAAGTCCCCGGGTAAGCTGGTGGACGATGGCGCCGATCATCTCCAGATGGCCCAGCTCCTCGGTACCGATGTCAGTCAGCAGACCCTTCAGCTCAGGATAGGGCATGGAGTAGCGCTGGGACAGGTAGCGCAGCGAGGCGCCCAGCTCACCGTCCGGCCCGCCGTACTGGCTGATGACCCAGGAGGCCAGCTTGGGATTGGGCGTCTTGATACGCACCGGATATTGCAGCTTTTTCTCGTAACAAAACATTACTTGCCCCCTCCTTCTTCGGTAAACTGCCAGGGCCAGTCGCCCTCCAGCCAGGCGGACCAGTTCTCACTTCCGGCGGTAGCGGACTGGGTCAGAGGACCGTGCTGCGCCTCATAACGCTTGCGGGCTTCTGCCTCCAGACCAGCGTACTGCCGGTAAAGAGCGAACGCCTCGGCGTCGTCCTGATGGGTATCCAGGTAGAGACCAAGCTCGACCAGTACGAACTCCAGTGCCTGGAGCTCTGCCAGCTGGGTGCCCAGTACCTTTACCGCCTCCGCCTTGATGTGAAAGGGCAGGTTCAGCCCCGGAAACAGCGTTCCGTTGGCCAGGGCCTCCTGCTGAGAGTATCGCTTGGAGTTCTTCTGCTGAAACGGCACACAGGGAACAGCCAGGGGCGCGCATTCAGGGAGCGTGCCGCAGTTGTCGCCGCAGGTGCCGGGAGTGTTCTGAGGCGTGTTCTGAGAATTGTTCTCGGGATACAAGGGGTGTCCCTCCTTCTGTGGAATGGGGCGGGGTGCTGCCCCGTCCAGACCATCCTATGTGCCAGAAGCACATTGCGCCACCCCGGTCAGAACAGAAAAAGGCCGTCCCAAACGGGACGGCCTTTTGATCTTGCAGATTAGTGCTGCTCGCCGCGCATACGGGCGAAGCAGTCGCTGCAGTAAACGGGACGATCGGACTTGGGCTCAAAGGGCACCTTGGCCTCGCCGCCGCAGGCAGCGCAGGTAGCGGTGAAATACTCACGGGGGCCGCGGGAGGCAGCCTTGCGAGCGTCACGGCAGCTCTTGCAGCGCTGGGGCTCGTTCTGGAAGCCGCGCTCAGCGTAGAACTCCTGCTCACCGGCGGTGAACACGAACTCCTGGCCACATTCCTTACATACCAGAGTCTTGTCTTCGTACATGATGTTACCCTCTCTTTGCTTCTTTGCCCAGGTCCGGATGATCCATGTGCTGGGTCAGTGTAATATTGCGATCAGCCTTTGCTGATGTCGCCGGAAGAAGATTGCTGCGCCAGCTTGCGCCGGATGCGCTGCACCGCGTTATCCACCGATTTGGGGGACTTGTTTACCTCGGCTGCAATTTCAGAATAGGACAAACCGTTCAGATACAACCGAAGTACGCTTGCCTCGAACCCGGACAGCTGGCCCATCAGTGCCTTCAGACGTTCCCGGAAGGATTCCCGGCTGAGAAAGATCTCTTCCGGATCTGTTCCCTGCCCATCTGAGGCGCCGAACGCCAATGGATCGCCGTTCCCACTAAATAGAGGGGTTCCGAACGAGACGGAGTTGTTCAGCGGTATGTGCTTATCTCGTGCTGCTGCTTTGATAACGGAGAACAACCGGTTCTTGATACACACCTCCGCATAGGTGCGGAAAGATGCGGCCCTTCCCGGGTCATACTCCCGGATAGCGGCCAGCAGGCCCACCATTCCCTCCTGGATCAGATCCTCGCTGTCCCCGCCGGCCAGAAAATAAGGCCTGGCACAAATACGCACCAAGCGGTTGTAGCGGGTCACCAGAGTCTCCTCGGCCTGACGGTCGCCGGAGACAGCCAGCGCGCACAGTTCTTCATCCTCCGGCGCCGGCGTTTGGAAATGGTCAGCTTTCATGCCGTTTCTCCTTGCACATTATAAGCGTTTGTGCCTGAATTTGTCAAGCGATTCCCAAAAATATTTCGGTCATCTCATCTATTTTTTATCACATTTGCCAAGTGGCGTGCAACATTCTCTGCATTCTCCTGGCTCTGGGCCTCCACCATGACCCGCACCAGAGCTTCCGTACCGGAGGGGCGCACCAGGACCCGGCCTGTACCGGCCAGCAGCGCCTCCTGTTCAGCCACCGCGGCCAAAACGACGGCATCTGTCATGGCGGCCTCTTTGGCCGCATTGTCGGCCACCGGCACGTTTATGAGCACCTGGGGATACCGCTTACAGCCCGCCACCAGCTGGGAGGCTTTTTTTCCGGAGCGGTGGAGCAGGTCCAAAAACTGCAGAGCGGTAAGCTGGCCGTCGCCGGTGGTGGCGTATTTACGGAAGATGGTGTGCCCGCTCTGCTCGCCGCCCAGGGCATAGCCGCAGGCCTCCAGCTTCTCCAGCACGTTACGGTCCCCCACCGAGGTGCAGAGCAACTCCATGTTATGCTCACGGCAGAATACGTGCAGGCCCAGATTGCTCATAACGGTGCCCACGATAGCGCTGCCGGGCAGCCGGTCCCGCTCCAGCAGGTCCAGACCGCAGGCGGCAATGACCTGGTCGCCGTCGATCTCCTCGCCGGTCTCATCCACCATCAGGCAACGGTCCGCGTCGCCGTCAAAGGCGATACCCAGATCATATTTCCCTGCCGTTACCATGGCCTTCAGGCTGTCCAGGTGAGTGGAGCCGCAGCCGTTGTTGATATTCACTCCGTCGGGATCTGCATTGATAATATCGGCGTGGAGGTCCTCAAACTGGTCAAAGAGCCGCCCGGCGGTGGCCGAAGAGGCGCCGTTGGCGCAGTCCACCAGGATCTTCAAACCGGACAGATCGGCATCGATGGTGGAGGCCAGATGATCGATATAGTCCTGGCTCTCCTTCTGGTCGGCATACACCACCCGGCCGATGCTGCCGCCGGTCTTGCGGGGGACCGGCCGGCGGTTCAGGATCACGTCCTCGATCTTCCCCTCCAGCTCGTCGGACAGCTTGAAGCCCCGGCTGTTGAAGATCTTGATGCCGTTGTGCTCAAAGGGATTGTGAGAGGCGGAGATGACGATACCGGCGTCACAGCCGCTGTCCACCGTCACCCAGGCCACGCCGGGGGTGGGGATCACACCCAGATGGAGCACATCGGCTCCGGCGGAACACAGCCCGGCAATAAGCGCCCCCTCCAGCAGATCGGAGGAGATGCGGGTATCCTTGCCAATGGCAAAACGGGGCTGCCCCTCCCCTTTCTCCTGAGCCAGCACATAGGCTGCCGCCATGCCCACATCGTAAGCCAGCTCGGCATCCAGCCCGGCGTTGACTACACCGCGGATACCGTCTGTTCCAAACAGTTTACCCATATTGATTACCTCTTTCTACCGAAATCATCAAAGGTTTTCTTCAAGGCGCGCTCCATGGGGAAGAGGACGCCTGTCATTCTTTAAAAGCTCAGCTGCTCCATGCCCGCGCCGCCGGGGACCTGAAAGCCCAGGTGCTCGTAAGCCCGATGGGTGACGCACCGCCCTCTGGGCGTGCGGGTGAGAAAGCCCATCTGCATCAGATAAGGCTCGTATACGTCCTCCAGCGTGATGGCCTCCTCGTTGATGGTGGCGGCCAGGGTCTCCAGACCCACCGGGCCGCCGCCGTAGTGCTCGATAATAGAGGTGAGCATCCGCCGGTCAATGGCGTCCAGCCCCAGGTGGTCTACTTCCAGGGCGGACAGGGCCTGGTCGGCCACATCCCGGGTAATGACGCCCCCCGCCTTCACCTGGGCAAAGTCCCGCACACGGCGGAGCATCCGGTTGGCGATCCGGGGGGTGCCCCGGCTGCGCCTGGCGATCTCCATGGCGCCGTCTGCCTCAATAGGCACGTTCAGGATGCCCGCCGACCGGGTGACGATGAGGGACAGCTCCTCCGGGGTGTACAGCTCCAGCCGCAACGTCACACCAAACCGGTCCCGCAGAGGGGCGGACAGCTGTCCCGCTCGGGTGGTGGCCCCGATGAGGGTAAATTTGGGCAGGTCCAGCCGGATAGAGTTGGCGGATGGCCCTTTGCCGATGATGATATCGATGGCAAAATCCTCCATGGCAGGGTACAGAATCTCTTCTACCGACCGGTTGAGCCGGTGGATCTCATCCACGAACAGGATGTCGTTCTCCGCCAGATTGGTGAGCAGGGCCGCCAGATCGCCGGGCTTTTCAATGGCCGGGCCGGAGGTGATACGGATATTGACCCCCATCTCACCCGCGATGATGTTGGACAGCGTGGTCTTACCCAGGCCCGGGGGGCCGTGGAGCAGCACATGGTCCAAAGGCTCGCCCCGCATCTTGGCGGCCTGAATAAAGACCTCCAGGTTGCCTTTGGCTTTCTCCTGGCCGATGTATTCATTTAAGGTCTTGGGCCGCAGAGATCCCTCGTTCTCGTCATCCCGGGTGAGGGATGTAGTCACCAGAGGCTCTTCGGTCTCAAATCCGTCTTCAGAAAACGCAATACTCAAAGTCTCACTTCCCTTTCAGGAATCAGTCCCATGGATGTGCAGATATACTTCCGGCAACTCCTCAGGCTCTGGTGGACGGGCCTGACTACGCAGTTCCTTCGTACAGGCTCCGAACATCTGGTAGCTGCAACGGGCAGTCATCAACGCTACTGCATTATAATCTCCGATTTCCTCCGGGTGCTCCGCCGACCAGGGGTCGTCCGTCCAACAGCAGACCGGGCAGAATTCGTAGCTACCCGGCGGTGTGCTCAATGTATAATTACCGCAGCAGGGACATGGGCGTCTCTCCCCTATTGCTCTTTCGTTTCCTGTGGGGTCAGGCTCGGGATTCCACCCGGCCAGCAGGTCCTCCACGCAGTCCAGAAAGGCCTCCTCGCCCAGAGTGTTGACCTTGAACAGCATGGCCTGACTGCCGCCGGAGGTGATGGCAGACAGAAACAGTTGGGATCCCTCCCCCGCCAGGGTCAGGTTCAGGCTCACCCGGTTGCCGCCCATAACGCTGTACCGCTCATACACCCGGACGGCCACCCGGAAGGGGCCGCTGTGATAGTCGCTGCCATCCTCCCAGCTGGCGGAAGAACTGCCGTTGAGGATCCCGTCATGGAGATAGTTCAGCAGCCGGTCGAAGCTGCCGGTCAGATGCCGTTCCAGTTTGGCCATGTTGCTTCCTCCTTTGCGTGGGTCGGCCGGTGCCCGGTCCCTAAAGCACGGCGTACCTTACCCCTTCATCATTTTTTTCAGAGCCTGCTTGATGATATCCTCCAGGCTGAGGGAATCCACGTCGATGCCCTTGAGCGCCATGCCGATCTCCGTCTGGGAATAGCCCAGCACCGCTAGGGCGGCGGCGGCCTCGGAGGACTTGTTCTCCGGGATCACCGTGACCCCGCTCCCGCCATAGCTCTCCCCGCCGGCGGAGATCTGGCCCTTGGCCAGCTTGTCCTTCAGCTCCAAAATGATACGCTGTGCGATCTTCTTGCCGATGCCCTGTGCCACGGTGAGGGCCTTCTCGTCCCCGGTGATGATGCTCATGGCCAGGGACTCGGGGGTGGCAGAGGACAGGATGGACAGCGCCGCCTTAGGCCCCACCCCGGATACTGAGATCAGCAGCTGGAAACAGTTGAGCTCGTTCTCTGTGGCAAAGCCGTACAGCTCCATGGCGTCCTCCCGGACGTTCAGGTGGGTGAAGAGCTTGGCGCTCTCCCCTTTTTTCAGCCGGGAGAGGGTATTATTCGTGGTGCGGCAGGCATAGCCCACCCCGCCGCAGTCGATGACCGCCAGATAGGGGGCGGTGTGGGCTACGCTTCCTTTGACATAGTAAAACATAATGATTAACTCCTAATCCTTGCGTACAGCATACCGGCCGCTGCCCGGCCGGTTGGCGTCCGGACTCTGAAGCCTGGAAGTATGCGAGCGGGCGTGGCACAGAGCGATAGCCACTGCATCGGCGGCGTCATCCGGCTTTGGAACCGCCTTCAGACTTAAAAGCCGCTTTGTCATGTCCATGACCTGCCGCTTTTCCGCCTTGCCGTAGCCCACTACCGCCTGTTTCACCTGGCTGGGAGTGTATTCGTAGATGGGCACCCGATGACGCTCCGCCGCCAGCAACAGTACGCCCCGGGCCTGGGCCACGCCGATACCTGTGGTAATGTTATTGTTGAAGAAGAGCTCCTCAATGGCCATGGCGTCCGGCTGAAACTGCTCCAGCAGCTGATCCATATCTTCGGAGATCTGGAGGAGCCTGGCGGGCAGCGGCTCCCCTGCCGGAGTGGTGATGGCGCCGCATTGGAGCATCCGCGTCCGCCCTCCCGACGACTCCACCAGGCCGAAGCCCACAATGGCAAAGCCGGGGTCGATCCCTAAAATCAGCATGGTCTCGGTTCCCTTTCTATATGCGATACAGAATATATTGTATCACGGCAGCAAAATAGGCGCAAGGAGGAAATGGGGCTTCACGCCGATCGGATAAAAAACACCGGCCGCGGAACTCCGCGACCGGTGTCAGCGTGTCGAAAAGACTTTTTCGACACGCTGCCGAACTTTTGAGCACTTTAAAAAGTGCTCAAAAGTTGTTTGATTAGACGTGAAAGACAACCCTGACGGTTTTCTTTCACACTATCTTTCCCTCCGAATCCTTTGGCTGGAGATTTTTTTCGACAGTCTTACACCGGCCGCGGAACTCCGCGACCGGTGTTTCAACATGTTTAAGAGACCTCACGCTCTGGGGTGAGCCTTATTGTAGACGTCCTTCAGTTTCTGGCTCACCAACTGGGTATAGATTTGGGTAGACGAGATATCGGCGTGGCCCAGCATCTCCTGGATGGAGTGGAGATCAGCGCCGTTTTCCAACAGATGGGCGGCAAAGGAGTGGCGAAGGGTATGAGGCGTGATGTCCTTCTGGATCCCTGCCTTCTCCTGATAGTGCTTGATGATCTTCCAAAATCCCTGTCGGCTCATCCGCTCCCCGCTCATATTGACAAAGAGAGCCTTCTCGCCGGGGTGCTCCACCATTTGGGGCCGCACCCGTTCCACATACTGCTGCAACGCCCGGACCGCCGTCTGATAGAGGGGGATGATCCGCTCCTTTCCCCGGCCGGCGCACCGGACAAAGCCGGCGGACAGGTTCAGGTGCTCCAGATCCAGGCCCACCAGCTCGGATACCCGGATGCCGGTGGCGTAGAGCAGCTCCAGCATGGCCTTGTCCCGGCAGCCCTTGGCATCGGAGGGGTCCGGCTGCTCCAGAAAGAGTTCCACCTCTCTGGACGTCAGGATATGGGGCAACTTGCGCTCCACCTTGGTCTGGGACAGCCCGCGGGCCGGATTCTCCCCCACCTGCCCGATCTCCATCAGCCAGGTATAAAAGGACTTGAGAGAGGCCTGGCAACGGGTAACGGTAGCAGCCGACTTGCCCCGCGCCGTCAGGCTGCGGGTATAGGTCTCCACGTCGGCATGGGTGGCCTGGACCGGAGAGAGCCCCTCCTCCTCCAGCCAACCCAGGTACTGGCGCACATCGCGCAGATAGGAACTCAGCGTATTGGGCGACGCCTTTCTTTCCTCTGTTAGAAACCGTTCGTAGCCGTCAAGATACTCCACGTCCAACACCTTCTCGTTTCTCTCTATCGGTTCAAAAGGACCCCCGCCGCACCGGAGAGGAGGGCGGGCACTGCGGTCCGTTCCAGCAAAATACACACACAAACTGCGCCGCCGCATGCAGCACAGCGTAACAGACAATTCCGCCCCCAGAGCACTCGGCCCGATCCGCTTCCCCGCGCCCGGGCGGACAAAAAGCTCTGGACGCCCAGAACAAAGAAGGCCGGCAGAGACAGCGCCCCGCCAACACCAAACATCAGACAGGCCAGCAGCCACCCATTCACACCGAAGGCGCGCACGAAGGAGGCGATGGAAAAGGCCAGCAGAAACCCCCTTACGGCGAAAAGCACCGGCAGACCCAGAAGCCCCATGGCCGTAAACCCCAGCAGCAGCGCCGCCAGCGGCCATCGCAGCGTGTTCCACACCTGGGCCCACAGCCCGGGAACATCCAGCGCACCCTCTCCGGCGACCATCAGAAAGGCCTGCAAATAGCTGTTCAGGCTAGTCTCACCCGCGCCGCCCACCTGAGCGGCCAGCAGGCAACCCGCCAGTCCGCCGGCCACAAAGCTGGCAGCAGTCAGTACAAGGGCCGGTACGACCCCGTCCGCCGGTACGTTCCAAGCAGCTACGATGGTCCTGCGCACATCTCTCACCTCCCGGAAAAGACTATGCGCAGGGTGATAAAATCATACCCGCATGTTTATTTCTTATCATAATATAACTTAACACAGAGCATTGTGCAAGATGTGGCAGAGAAAAAAGTTATTTTTGTTCATTATGACCACGTATTATGTTAATTATATTATGTAAACACTTGGAACGAGCTTTCCGAATCAGCTCCGCTCCTCCCTCCTCTCCCCCTCGGAAGGGCAGCATCATCCAGTCATTTTTTAGCAAGGAAATGTCCTTTACAGCCGCATATTTCGTTTCCGCCTCCTTCTATGCCGCAGGCGCAGATCCACTTCCCTCTCTTGTCCGTCTCCAAAGAAAAAACCCTGCCCCGCAAGGGTTTGAAGCCTTGTGGAGCAGGGGTCATTCTATTGATAACACCGATTACAGATCGTATAATTACGTTTTGTATACCTGTTACTCAGCCATACCGGCGTCGATGGCTTTGAGGGCGATGGCGCACTCCAGGCGCTTACGCTCCAGTTCACAGCCCACCTTGTGAGGATGCTTTATGTCGCCGCCGACAAGCAGGTTGGAGGCAGAGCAGCCGCCGGAGCAATAGAACCGGGCCCAGCAGTGGGCGCACTCCTCCCGGGTGTAAACGTTGAGTCCGGCAAAGCGGCTGGACAGGCTGTTGTCGAAGGTACCGTCCTTCACGCTGCCCAGCTTATACTCCTCGTTGCCTACAAACTGGTGGCAGGGATAGATCTCGCCGTCGGGGGTGACCGCCACATACTCGCAGCCGGCGCCACAGCCCCGCAGACGCTTGATGACGCAGGGGCCCTGCTCCAGATCCACATTGAAGTGGAAGAAGTTGGTCTCCCGGTGATCCCGCAGGTACTCCGCCAGGCGCTCGTACTCCGCCTTCAGCTCGGGCAGATCTGCCTCCTGAATGGCATAGGGGTCGCTCTCCTTCCCTACCACGGGCTCCACGGACACATTTCTGCCGATGGCGGCCAGGGCCTTTACATCCTCAGCGAAGTCCTTATGGTAGCGGGTGAAGGTGCCCCGGAGGTAGTAGTCCTTGGTGCCCCGGCCGGCGATGAGCTTTTTGAACTTGGGCACGATGACATCATAGGAGCCCTTGCCGTTGATGGTGGGCCGCAGGTCGTCGTTGACCTCCCGGCGTCCATCCATGGAGAGCACGGCATTGGACATCTCCCGGTTGATGTAGTCGATATTCTCATCGTCCAGCAGCACGCCATTGGTGGTGATGGTGAAGCGGAAGCACTTGTTATGCTCCTTCTCCAGAGAACGGGCGTATTCCACGGCGGCCTTGACCGTATCCATGGCCATCAGCGGCTCGCCGCCGAAGAAATCCACCTCGATGTTGCGGCGATTTCCGGATTTCTCCACCACAAAGTCAATGGCCTGCTTCGCAGTTTCGATGTCCATCGTCATCCGCTTACCGGTGCCAAAGTCACCGGTAGAGGCGAAGCAGTACTTGCACCGCAGGTTGCAGTCGTGGGATACATGGAGACACAGGGCCTTTACCAGGGCCTCCTGCTGCATGCTGGCAGCCTTATCCCGGTCGATATAGTCGTCCTGCTCAAAGAGCAGGCCCGCCTCCTTCAGGCCCCGCAGCTCCTCCCAGGCCTCAGCCAGAGCGGTGGGGTCATACTGGGGCAGCGCGGTGGCCAGCCCGGCGGGCAGCTCCCCGGCCAGGCTCTCGCCATTTTCTTCCCGCTCCGCCAGCGCGGAGAGCAGGTCGTAGGTCAGCTCGTCCAGGACATGGACAGCGCCGCTGTTTACGTCCGCGGCGATACGCACGCCGAGGCACTGAAAGGTATGTACCATAAATTCTTGTTCCTTCCTCAGAGCATGGAAAAGGGTGGGCTTTCACCCACCCTTGCCCCTTTGTTTGTTACCGGTTCTCGCACTTCTGGTTGGCCACAGTGCAAGAGGTCTTACAAGCGGACTGGCAGGAGGTCTGGCACTCGCCGCAGCCGCCATGGGCGGCGCTCTTCTTCAGAGTCGCGCCGTTGAGCGTCTTGATATGCTTCATTCCGTTTTCCCTCCCCAATAGAGATTTCACGTTATTATACCATAGCGTCCGCCCGATTTCAACGCTTTCTGCGTTTTTTCCGTTTGCCGCCGGATCTTGTTCCCAAAAGGCCGGCCGCAGCCCCGCCGCACAGGGCGCCGCAGAGCACCCCGATCCCCCCGGACTCCAGGGAGATATCCCGGAAGCACAGCGCCCCCAGTGTGAGTACCAGCAGGAAGAGCACCGCCCCGGTGAGCAGCCCGGCGGCCAGGCCTCCACCGATCCGGCGCACCGTGAGCAGGCCGCCGCAGAAGCCCCCCAGCACACAGCCCACAATGGTGATCTGGTACGTCAGATCCATCCCCAGCAGACCGCCGGAGATGGCCGCCGATGCTCCCAGCAGGAACATCAGGCACACGCCCAGGGCCAGCAGTCCTCCCAGCAGGACCCCCAGGGCGCAGCGCACCGCCTTCGCCCCCTGGTCCTCCTCCCTTTTCCGCATAAAAATACCCTCCCTTACCACAGGTTCCTGATGAAACCTATGCCGGGAGGGTATTTCTTATTACTTCTTGTCCTTGCTCTCGGTGGCAGTAGCGTCCTCCGTGGTCTGAGCGCCCTTGGAAGACACGGCCCACTTGGTGAACTCCATGCGTACGCGATCAGAGCTGGTCTCGATCACGATGGTGTCCTCTTTCACCGTGCAGATGGTGCCCACGATGCCGCCGATGGTGGTGATCTGATCCCCCACCGCCAGCTCAGAACGCATCTTGGCCGCTTCCTTTTTCCGCTTGTTCTCAGGACGGATCATCAGGAAATAGAACACCGCGATCAGAAGTACCATGGGAAGGAGCATGCCCAGCATGCTGGGTCCAGTCGCTCCGGCATTGGTCAACATCGCGTTGGTGATCTGTGCTGTCAATACAATCCCCTCCGATTTTTACGTTTGACGCTGTGCGTCATCAATAGGTCATTATAAAACGATTTTTAGGTTTTGACAAGTGCTTTTCGCACTCATTCACAATTTGTTTCAAATCCGCCCCGCCAGCCGCTCTGAATACTCAGCCCGGAAGGCGGCAAACTGACCGGCGTCCAGAGCCTCGCGGATGCGCTGGGTCAGCTTATTGTAGAAGTAGAGGTTATGCATGACGGCCAGGCGCATAGCCAGCATCTCGTCTGCCACGAAGAGATGGCGCAGATAGGCCCGGGAGAAATTGCGGCACACAGGGCAGTCGCAGTCGGGGTCGATGGACCGCTCATCCGTCTTATACTTCTCATTCCGGATGTTCATGGCCCCCGACCAGGTGAACAGCTTGGCGTGGCGGGCGTTGCGGGCGGGCATGACGCAGTCGAAGAAGTCCACGCCCCGGGCCACCCCCTCAATGATATTGGAGGGCGTACCGACTCCCATCAGGTACCGGGGCTTGTCCGCCGGCATGTGAGGCTCCACCGCGTCGATAATGTCGTACATCACCTGGGTGGGTTCCCCCACTGCCAGACCGCCGATGGCGTAGCCCTCACAGTCGATCTTGGCGGTCTCCTTCATGTGCCACACCCGCAGGTCCGGGAAGGTGGCCCCCTGGTTGATGCCGAAGAGCATCTGATGGGGGTTCACTGTGTCAGACAGAGCATTGAGCCGGTCATGCTCCGCCTTGCACCGCGCCAGCCAGCGCAGCGTACGCTCGCAGGAGGCTTTGGCATATTCATAGGTAGCCGGGTTCTCCACGCACTCGTCAAAGGCCATCGCCACATCGCTGCCCAGGTTGGACTGGATCTGCATGGACTCCTCCGGCCCCATGAAAATACGGTGGCCGTCAATATGGGAGGCAAAGGTGACCCCCTCCTCCTTGATCTTACGCAGACCGGACAGGGAAAACACCTGAAAGCCGCCGGAATCGGTGAGGATCGGCCCGTCCCACCGCATAAATTTGTGCAGCCCTCCCATCTGGCGCACCACCTGGTCGCCGGGACGCAGGTGGAGGTGGTAGGTGTTGGACAGCTCCACCTGGCAGCCGATATCCTTCAGGTCAAAGGCAGACAGCGCTCCCTTGATCGCACCCTGGGTACCTACATTCATGAAAACCGGCGTCTGCACGGTGCCGTGGGCGCAGGTAAAGACGCCGCGGCGGGCCTTGCCCTCGGTCTTGATCACTTCAAACACAGTAAAACCCCTTTATTTTGCAAGTGTTATTTATCATACCAGAAACCAGGGAAAATGACAACGCCCCAAAACCAGAAAGAGCGGCGCATAGCGCCGCTCTTCCCTGTTTATTGTACGCTCTCCATGGTCTGCTGGACCACCGACTCCATGATATCTGCCGGCATGGCCCCCGGCACATAGCCGTACACATTGCCGTTGGCGTCGATCATAAAGGTGGTGGGAAAGGCGGAAATGCCGTAGTAGGCAAAGATCTGCCCTGTGGTATCCATGAGCACCGGGAAGGTATACCCGTTATCCGACAGGAACTGCTCCACCTCGGCCTGAGACACATCCTGATTCATCGGGTGATCCTCTGTCTTGGGATTGGCCACACCCAGTACCACCAGGTCCCCGCTGTTCTCTCCGTAATTCTCATAGAGCTCCTGGATATCGGGCATCTCGCTCTTGCAGGGACCGCACCAGGTAGCCCAGAAATTGAGAAACACCGTCTTGCCCTTATAGTCGGACAGGGTATGGGTGTTGCCGTACTGGTCGGTGAGGGTAAAGTCAGGGGCCGCCACCACCGGTCTGGAGGTGGGCTGGGCAGACGGTTCCGGCTGGGCGCTCTCGTCAGGCACGGCCGCAGGCGGGATGCTTTCGCTCTGCACCGGAGGCTCCGCGGCGCCGCCCGTCCCGCCTACACCGGACAGATATCCGGTAATGCTGTTCATAAATCCCGTAAAGGTCATGATGCCCATAAAAATCAGCAGGGCCGCTCCCACTTTGCCGGTGTACTTGACCACCTTCTGGTGCTGTTTGAAGAAATTAAGTACCGAACCGGTAAAAAGGCCCACTGCCAGGAAGGGCAGGATAAATCCAGCGGTATAGACCGCGATGAGCAGAAAACCCTTGCCGGCGCTGGCGGCAGAGGATGCCATCAGCAGTACGCTGCCCAGGGTGGGGCCCACGCAGGGCGTCCATGCAAAGCTGAAGGTAAAGCCCAGTACCAGAGCCACCAGCGGATTCATGGACCACCGGTCCAGACGGAGAGGCAGCCGGTGTTCGGTCTCCAAAGCGGCAGATTTTCCGAAAAAGCCAAACTGGTATATACCGAAGAGGATCATCACAATGCCGCTGATACGGGCAAACAGAGTCTGATTGCCGCTGAAGAAGCGGCCGGCGGCGGTGAAGCCCAGCCCCAGCACAAAGAAGGCGAAGCTGATCCCCAACACGAAGAACAGCGTATTGACCAGTACCTTTTTCCGGGGATAGCGGATGGCTCCGTTCTCATCTACCACCCGGGCGCCTCCTGCCAGGTATCCCACATAGAGGGGGACCAGAGGAAGCACACAGGGCGAAAAGAAACTGAGCAGGCCCTGTATCAGAACGGTAAGTACCGGCACGCCGGTCCCAAGCTGCAAATTCATACGGGTACTCCTTTTTGTCGGGATTTCAGCTGCTCCTCCAGATCTGTCAGGCAAAGCTGGGACAGTCTGGCCCGGCAGCGCTCGTTCAGATCGTCGAACAGCCGGTCCATCACCTCAGCCATTCCCGAGGCCACCATGCAGTCACAGTCCGCCGCGCCGCCGCTGTGCCAGGCGGGCTCCACCACCCGCACCGCCAGCGCATCCGCCACCGCGTCCAGGGTGAGACTTGCAGGGTCGGCGGTGAGCTGATAACCTCCGTCGCTGCCCGCCCGGGTGGACACCAGCCCCGCCTTCTTCAGCTTGGCCATCACCTTACGGACCCGGGCCGGGTTGGTGCAGATATTGGCCGCCAGCTCCTCGCTGGACAGCATACACCCCCGTTTATCCAGATAGATCAGGGCGTGGACCGCCACACAGAACAGGCCATTCATGGAATGTACTTCTCCTTTACAGTTCTTCCAGCAGATAAGTTTCCGCCCAGTGGGCTGCGTTCGCTCCGTCAGTTGCGGCGGTGATCACCTGCCGCAGCGCCTTGGTACGCACATCGCCGGCGGCAAATACCCCGGGCACGCTGGTCCGGCAGGTCTCATCCGCTGTCAAGTATCCAGCCTTGTCAAGCTCCACCTGACCGGCAAAGAGCCCCGTATCGGGCACCCGCCCAACCGCCACGAAAAGGCCGTCGCACGCCAGCTCTGACTTCTCGCCAGTGACTACATTTTCGAGCTGGATCCCTGTCAGGCGGTTCTCCTTGCGCAGCTCTGTCACGCGGCTGTTCCAGATGATCTCTACCCCGGCATCCTTCAGGGCTTTATGGTACACCGCAGAGGCCCGCAGGCTGTCCCGCCGGTGGATCAGATAGACCTTTTTGCACAGCTTGGCCAGGTAGAGGGCGTCTTCCACAGCGGTATTGCCGCCGCCGTTTACCGCCACCACCTTACCCCGGTACATCATACCGTCGCAGGCGGCGCAGTAGGCGATCCCTCTTCCCCGGAGTTCGCCCTCGCCGGGTAGGCCCAGTTCTCTGGGGTAGGCCCCGGTAGCCAGGATCACGGCGTCCGCCGTCAGATCTCCGTCACTGGTGTGGAGCACCTTGGGCACAGCGGCCAGGTCCGCGCCCAACACTTCGGCATAGATTGTCTCGGCCCCATACCGCCGGGCCTGCTGCTCCATCTTCTCTCCCAGCTCGAAGCCGTCCACCCCCTCCGGAAACCCGGGGTAATTGTCGATGACAGAGGTGGTGGCCATCTGTCCGCCGGGGGATAGCTTTTCCACCACTGCCGTCTTTCGGCCACTGCGGGCAGCGTACAGCGCCGCCGTATATCCGGCAGGCCCTCCGCCTACGATCAGGATCTCATATTGCGCCATGGTGGTACGCCTCCTCCCTTTTACAGGTCCATCCAGTCAATGATCTGAGCCTTGGAGCCGGGGTTCACGATGGGCTCCCCCGTCTCCCCGTTTCTGAAGAGGAACAGCGTAGGAATGACCTCTACCCCGTACTGCTGATCCAGGCCGGGCTCTTCATCAATGTTGATCTTGCCCACCACCAGCTGTCCGTCGAACTGCTGGGCAAGCTGATCCAGCACCGGAGCGATCCGGCGGCAGTAACCGCACCAGGGGGCCCAGAAATCCACCAGTACCGGCTTTTCAGAGCGGAGCACTACTTCTTCAAAATTTTCTTTGGTAATGGTAATGGGGGTCATAGTCATCGTCCTTTCTTTTCCTATCATGGGCGGCTGTACGCCCTATTATTTATTCTTTTAACTGTAACTTTATTTGTTCCAATTTACAATGTAACTATAACAGTTACAGTTAGCTTTGTCAACCCATTTTGTTCATTCTTTTAAAACTCTGCCGCCCAGGCAGGCGCGCTTTGCACGTTGGGGCGGTGGCCGGCATAGGATGTCGCGTGGCACAGCCACAAGCCAAGCGGATAAAGGAGCACACTATGAATCATTATCTTCCCTCTGACCGGGAGTGGAGACGGAAGCAGGAAAATCCGGCCTGCTGTTGTCCGCCGGGCTGCTGCCCGCCGCCCTGTCCCCCACCCTGTCCTGTTTCCGGGCCTACTGGTCCAACTGGTCCCACTGGTCCTACCGGCCCTGCCGGTCCCGGTTCCCCTATTGTGATCGGGCCTACCGGGCCCCAGGGCCCCACCGGCCCTGCCGGTCCTGCTTTCCCGGGGCCCACTGGACCCCAGGGTGTACCCGGCGCGGTTGGTCCTACCGGACCTCAGGGGATCCCGGGGCCGGACGGAGCCACCGGGGCGGTTTATTTAGGAAAGATGACCGTCTGTAAAAATGCGGTTCCCATTAAACCGCCTCGTTATGGGTGTTGACCTCGATAAACTCTTGAATACGGCGGAGTTCGTCAGCGAAACGAAATACAATGCTGATATAGCCGCCCTCATGTATCTTGATATGGTCTACTAATTCAATCAAAATGTCCCTTGTCAGCTTGTCGATGTTCTGATACTGCCGGAACGCGGCCAAGAACGGGTTTTCGGTGTCAATGCCGTTTTCCAGTTCTGCCTGTTCTGCCCGGAGCTTTCCAATGACTTCATCCAGGGCCTCGGCCTGCCGCTCATAGTCCTCTTTCATGTGCCGGTAATCAGAATGGGAAATTTCACCGTCTTTCCAGTCCTGGTAAATGGCCTGTTTATAGCGGGCGATTTTAGCAAGCTCCCGTTCCTTTTGTTCAATGGCATCCATCAGCTTTTTGGACTGACTTTTGACCAGCGGGGCCCGGTTGATCCGTTCAATGGTTTTTGTGTAATCGACAGCTAGATAGACCTGTTGTTGAATAGCATAGAGGACAGCAGCCTCCAGGCGGTCATGCTTGATAGTATGCTTTGTGCAAGCCGTTTTCGACTGGTCTTTATAGGTACGGCAATAGTAATACACCACATTTCCGACCTTACTCCGGGTCATAGCCTTGCCGCAATCTGCGCATTTCAAAAAACCGCTGAACAAATAGAGCTTTTTCTGCTGGGGCCCCGTCCGAGTATCCCGAATAAGGAGCCGTTGTACCTTTTCAAAGGTTTCCCGGTCAATGATTGCCTCATGGGTATTTTCAACAATATACCACTCGTCCTCCGGGACAACTTCCTGAACGTGTACCTTGTAGCTTTTCATGCGGTAGCGGCCCTGCACCATATCTCCGCAATACATACGGTTTTTCAATATGGTGTTGATAGACATCGCACACCACAAAGACGGCTTTGCGGGATCAACGCTGGGATTTTGATATTTCAGCCCCAGGCGTTCCCGCTTATAGGCGGCGGGACTTAATATCCCGTGTTCGTTCAGATAGCGTACAATGGCATTTTTACTCATACCGTCCAAGAACATATTGAAAATATCCCGGACAACAGCGGCGGCCTCTTCGTCAACCACAAGCGCGTTTTTATCATTTGGGTCTTTGACATAGCCATAAGCGGCAAAGGAGCCAATATGCTCACCGTTGCGGCGTTTCATATCAAACACCTCGCGCACCTTGTCAGAGGTTTCCGCGCAGTGATTTTCATTGAGAACGCCCTGGATCGGAACAGCGATACTCCGCATATTCTGCGGCTCCTTGTAGCTGTCCAGCGGTTGATGGTACAAAGAGATAAAACGGACATTGTACCGGGGGAACCAGTCATCCAAATAATAGCCCTGGTCACTGTAATTTCGGAAAGAACGTGCAAGGTCTTTCACAATCACACAGTTTACACGCCCCCGCTTAATATCGGACAGCATCCTTTGGAAGTCCTCACGCTCATCATCGGTTGTGCCAGAAATACCGTCATCCACATACTCGTCAACAATCATGTACTCGTCGCCATCGTTAAACCCGGCAATATGATCTTCAATAATCTGCCGCTGGTTTGTGACGCTTTCGGACTCGTCAAGACAACGCATATCTTCTTTGGAAAGGCGGATATAGATTGCAATTCTCCATACCCTGTATTTGGGTCTTGTAGTTTCAACAACAGCCCGGCTTCTCCGTGCCATGATAGCCTCCTTCCCTATCACATTACATATATATTGTAACTCTGTTCGGAGCCCCCATCAAGGATGACTCCACCTCTGGACAAAGTGGTGTGCTCCCCGTCAAGTAGACAATGAAATACTTTACACTTTACG
>CAUWDA010000023.1:0-38823 GCA_963557075.1 uncultured Flavonifractor sp.
AGCACAGCCCTTGGAGAGGGGCTTTAAAAACTACTACTCTATAATACAAGGAGGAATCACCATGTTAATCCTGGTTTCCGGCGGCTCGGCCAGCGGAAAATCGGAATTTGCAGAGGGATTGGTGACCGCCTCCGGCCTGGATAGGCGGATCTACCTGGCCACCATGCAGGTGTGGGATGACGAGAGCGTCCGCCGGGTGGAGCGCCACCGGCAGATGCGCTCCGGCAAGGGCTTTGAGACGGTGGAGTGTCCCGTCGGTCTTGCCGGGGCGGTCCTGCCTGCCGGCAGCGCCGTGCTGCTGGAGGACCTGACCAATCTGTACGCCAACGAGTATTTTTCGCCGGAGGGGAAGGCCGGCGCCATGGACCGGGTACTGGCCGGGCTCCGCCGGGCGGCGGAGCAGGCGGAGCTGCTGGTGGTGGTTGCCAACGAGCTTTTTTCAGACGGGATGGAGTACGACCCGGAGACGCTGGACTATCTGGAGGCACTGGGGAAGCTGAACGGCCGGGTGGCCGCCCTGGCGGACCAGGTGTGGGAAGTGGTGTGCGGCATCCCGGTGGCGTGGAAGGGAGTTTTGACATGAAAAGCCTTATCATTGCCTTTGCCATGTACTCCAAGCTACCCATGCCCCGGGTGGAGTGGGAAAAGAAGGCGCTGTCCTGGGCTTTGTGCTGGTTCCCGCTGGTGGGGGCGGTCATCGGAGCGGTACTGTACGGCTGGATGGCTCTGGCCGGGAAGCTGATGTTCGGCCCGGTGTTTTTTGCCGCCTTTGCGCTGCTCCTCCCCATCGCCCTCAGCGGCGGCATCCATCTGGACGGCTTCTGCGACACCTGTGACGCCCTGTCCTCCCACCAGAGCCGGGAGCGGAAGCTGGAGATCCTGAAGGACTCCCACACCGGAGCCTTCGCCATCATCTGCTGCGCCCTCTATCTGCTGGTGTTCTTCGCCTGCTGGTGCGAGGTGGCGGCGGTGGGACGGGCCGCGCTGGTGCTGGCGCTGGGGCCGGTGCTCTCCCGCAGCCTGTCCGGGCTCTTTGCCCTGACCCTGCCCAACGCCCGGGGCTCCGGCCTGCTGGCCACCTTTACCCAGCCTGCGGACACAGCCAGAGCCAGGGGGCTGTTGGTGATCTGGGTGGTGGCGTGCGCTGCCGCCATGCTGTGGCTGGACCCCTGGACCGGCGGCGCCGCCCTGCTGGGCGCGGCGCTGATCTGCCTGTACTACCGGGTGATGAGCGCCCGGCAGTTTGGCGGGATCACCGGCGACCTGGCCGGCTTCTTCCTCCAGCTGTGCGAGCTGGGGATGGTGATGGCGGTGGCGGTCGCCCAGAAGATCGAGGTGCTGATATGACATTGATCATTGGCGGTGCAAGCCAGGGTAAGCTGGATTATGTGCTGCGCAAGACTGGATATACCCCCGGCCAGGTGGCCCACACCCCGGAGGAGGCCATGACCAGGCCGGTCTTTGACGGGCTGGAACAGTGGCCCGACCTGGACGAGGAGAAACTGCTCTCCGCCAATCCGGACCTCATCCTCATCTGCGACGAGGTGGGCTGCGGCGTGGTGCCGATGGACCCGGGCCAGCGGGCCTGGCGGGAACAGGTAGGGCGGCTGTGCTGCCGCCTGGCGGCCCGGGCAGAGCGGGTGGAGCGCATTTTCTGCGGCCTGCCTATGACATTGAAAGGAGACCCCCGGGCATGGAACTGATCCTGATTCGTCACGGAACGACCCAGGGAAATCTGGAGAGACGCTTTATCGGCACCCTTGACGTGCCTTTGGCCCCCCAGGGGGAGGAGCTGGCCCGGCGGGTGGGGCCCACCCTGCCCCCGGTGGAGCATATCTATCGCAGCCCCCTGATGCGCTGCCGCCAGACAGCGGAACTGCTGTGGCCCGGCGTGGACATGACGGTGATCGACCAGCTGCGGGAGAGCGATTTCGGCCCCTTTGAGGGGAAAAATCACGAGGAGCTGAAGGACGACCCCCTGTACCTGGCCTGGCTGGGTCAGCCGGGGGATCACCTGAATTTTGCTGCCATGCCGGTGGGTGAGACGGCCCAGCAGGTGGTGGACCGGGTATCTATCGGCCTGGAGCGGCTGGCGAAGGATGCGCAGGCCCGTGGCTTCCAGCGGATCGGCGTGGTGTCTCACGGCGGGGCGCTGATGGGCCTTTTCTCCAAATACGGCCGCCCGGAGCGGGCGTATTACGATTGGATGTGCCCCAACTGCGGCGGATTCCGCATGGCCCTGGACCCGGCTACGCTGGAACTGACGGTGCTGGAGGAGTATCGGGGATGAATTGGTGGACTGCTCATCTGACGGCGCTGCTCATCGGCTTCTGCCTGGATCTGCTGCTGGGAGATCCTCACTGGGCCCCCCATCCGGTGCGGGCCATCGGCGCCCTGATCTCTGTACTGGAGAAGGGGCTGCGGAAGCTCTTCCCCAAGTCCCACGGCGGGGAACTGGCCGGGGGCGTGGCGCTGGTGGTGCTCACCCTGTCTGTCCCCACCGCCCTGACCGTGCTGCTGCTGTGGGCCTGCCGGCTGGTCAGCCCCTGGCTGGCTCTGGGGGTGGAGAGCGTGCTGTGCTACCAGCTGCTGGCCACCAGGTCGCTGGCGGCGGAGAGCCGCAAGGTGTATGACGCCCTCAAGACCGGGGACCTGGACAAGGCCCGGTATGCCGTCTCTATGATCGTAGGCCGGGACACCGACCAGCTGGACGAGGCGGGAGTGACAAAGGCGGCGGTGGAGACGGTGGCGGAAAACGCCTCCGACGGAGTGATCGCCCCCCTGATCTTTATGGCCATCGGCGGCGCGCCCCTGGGGATGTTCTATAAGGCCGCCAACACCATGGACTCCATGGTGGGCTACAAAAATGACAAATATCTCTACTTTGGCCGGGCGGCGGCCAAGTGGGATGACGTACTCAACTTTATCCCCGCCCGTGTGGCCGGAGTGCTCATGTGCCTGGGCGGGGCGGCGGCGGGATATGACGGGCGCAACGCCTGGCGCATCTTCCGGCGGGACCGGAAGAACCACAAATCCCCCAACTCCGCCCACACGGAGGCGGCCTGCGCCGGGGCCCTCCAGCTGCGGCTGGCCGGACCGGCGGTGTACTTCGGCAAGGTGTCGGAGAAGCCCTATATCGGGGACGACCAGCGCCCGCCGGAGCCGCTGGACATCCTGCGGGCGGGGCGCATCCTGTACGCCACCGCGTTTTTTGCCCTGCTGCTCTTCTGCGGGGTGCCGCTGCTCATTTTACTGTTTCCGTAGGGCCGGACACTGACCGGTCCCATATCCCCCACGAAAAGGAGCGTTGTTATGCCAGTCTATACCCACGGCGGTGATGTGCTCACCGCCCAGGCCGCCTGCGGCGGGGAGGTTCTGGACTTTTCCGCCAATCTGAATCCCCTGGGGATGCCGGAAGCGGTGGAGGAGGCGGCGCGGGACGCGGCGGCGCGGTGCGCCCACTATCCCGATCCCCTGTGCCGGGAGCTGCGGCAGGTCATTGCCGCCCATGACGGGGTGAAGGAGGAACAGGTGGTGTGCGGCAACGGAGCTGCCGATCTGATCTTCCGTCTGGCCGTTGCCCTTCGTCCTCGGAAGGCCCTGGTCACCGCCCCCACCTTCTCCGAGTATGAGCAGGCCCTGTCCTGGGTGGGCTGCGAGATGGTCCGCTATACCCTGGACCAGGAGAAAAACTTTGATCTGGACAGCGGCTTTTTGGAGGCGATCGGGCCGGGCCTGGACCTGGTGTTCCTCTGCACCCCCAATAACCCCACCGGGCGGCTGGTTCCCCAGGAGCTGCTGCTGGCGGCAGCGGCGCGGTGCAGGGCGGTGGGGGCCCGGCTGGTGGTGGACGAGTGCTTCCTGCCCCTGGCCACCGGAGGGCCGGGGCTGGCTCCATGGCTGGAGGAGGAGCCCTGCCTGGTGCTGCTGCGGGCTTTCACCAAGAGCTACGCCATGGCGGGCCTGCGGTTGGGCTACTGCCTGATGGCAGACGAGTCCCTGCGGGAGGCGCTGGGACGCTGTGCTCAGCCCTGGAGCGTATCCACGCCCGCCCAGGCGGCGGGTGTGGCGGCGCTGACCCGCTGCCCCGACTGGGCGGCGGAGGGACGCGCCCTGGTAGAGACGGTCCGGCCAGGTCTGGCCGCCGGTCTGACTGCGGCCGGGTGCGCCGTTGTTCCCGGACAGGCCAACTATCTCCTGTTCCGGCTGCCCGGCATCACCGACCTGAAGGAAAGGCTGCTGGCGCGGGGCATCCTCGTCCGCGCCTGCGCCAACTACCACGGTCTGGGCCCCGATTGGTACCGGGTGTGCGTCCGGGGCGAAGAAGAAAACCGGCGGCTGCTGGCCGCCCTCAGCGAGGTGCAGTGATGGCAAAGGCAATTATGATCCAGGGGACCGCCTCCAACGCCGGCAAATCCCTGCTGGCGGCAGGGTTGTGCCGCATCTTCAAGCAGGACGGCTACAAGGTGGCCCCCTTCAAGTCCCAGAACATGGCCCTCAACTCCGCCATCACCCCCGACGGGCTGGAGATGGGCCGTGCCCAAGTCATGCAGGCCGAGGCGGCGGGGGTGGCCCCCGACGTGCGGATGAACCCCATCCTGCTGAAGCCCACCAGCGATGTGGGCTCCCAGGTCATCGTCAACGGCATTCCTCGTGGTACTATGAAGGCGGGAGATTACTTCAAGTATAAGAAAAACCTCATTCCCGACGTGATGGAGGCCTATTCCTCTCTGGGGTCGGAGTATGATATCATTGTTATCGAGGGGGCGGGCAGCCCGGCGGAAATCAACCTGAAAGAGGAGGATCTGGTCAACATGGGCATGGCCCGCATGGCCAAGGCCCCCGTGCTGCTGTGTGGCGACATCGACCGGGGCGGCGTGTTTGCTTCCCTCTACGGTACGGTAAAGCTGCTGGACCCCGACGAGCAGGCGCAGATCCGCGGCCTTATCATCAACAAATTCCGGGGGGATGTGGACATCCTCCGTCCCGGCCTTGCCCAGCTGGAGAAACTGGTGGGCAAGCCGGTGCTGGGCGTCGTGCCCATGCTGGAGGTGGACGTGGACGATGAGGACTCCCTGTCCGCCCGTCTGTCCAAATCCGGTAAAGTGGGCCTGGTGGACGTGGCGGTGATCCGCCTGCCCCGGCTTTCCAACTTCACGGACTTCAATCCCCTGGAGCGGATGGAGGAGGTCTCCCTCCGCTATGTGGGGAGCGTGGGGGAGCTGGGCCACCCCGACCTCATCATCCTGCCCGGCACCAAGAACACCATGGACGACCTGCGGTGGCTGCGGCAGAGCGGTCTGGAGGGCGCCATCCTGAAGCACGCCGCCAAGGGCGGCGCGGTCATCGGGATCTGCGGCGGCTATCAGATGCTGGGTAACACCGTCTCCGACCCCGACGGGGTGGAGGGCGGCGGCACCCTGGCGGGGCTGGGCCTGCTGCCCTCTGAGACCGTGTTCCAGGGGGAGAAGACCCGTACCCGGGTGACCGGCACCTTTGCCCAGGCTCAGGGCATCTTTGCCCCCATGGCCGGGACGGCCTTTGAAGGCTATGAGATCCACATGGGCAAGACGGAGAGTGCTGCCGCCCCACTGGTGCAGTTTGTCACCCAGACCGGGGAGGAACACACCGACGGCCTGAGTAACGGCAACGTGTGGGGCTGCTACGTCCACGGTATCTTTGACAAGGCCGGGGCGGCCTCCGCTCTGGTGAACTGCCTGCTGAAGGCCAAGGGGCTGGAGGGCCAGGCCGCCAGCGTGGACTGGCAGGAATATGCCCAGCGGCAGTATGATAAGCTGGCGGACGGCCTGCGGGCCAGTCTGGACATGGAGCGGATCTACCGCATCCTGAACGGGGAGGAATGACCCATGAAAAAAATCGAGCTGCAGCGGGTGGCCCCCGCTGACATTGAGGCCAGAAGTATGGAGATCATCGGCCAGGAGCTGGGGGACCGGGAGTTTCCCGCTGACCAGCTGCCGGTGATCAAGCGGGCCATCCACACCAGCGCCGACTTCGACTATGCCGACAACCTGGTGTTCTCTCCTGACGCGGTGGCGGCGGGTATCGCCGCCATCAAGGGGGGCTGCACCATCGTCACCGATACCCAGATGGCCTTCTCCGGCATCAACAAGAAGGTGCTGGAAAAGTTCGGCGGCAAGGCCGTATGCTTCATGTCCGACCCGGATGTGGCTGCCGAGGCCAAGGAGCGGGGAGAGACCCGGGCCACCGTATCCATGGAGCGGGCCGCCCGGCTGGAGGGCCCTCTGGTGCTGGCCATCGGCAACGCCCCTACCGCTCTGGTGCGGATCTGCGAGCTGATCGAGGAGGGGAAGATGGCTCCGGCTCTGGTGATCGGCGTGCCGGTGGGCTTCGTCAACGTGGTGGAGAGCAAGGAGTTGCTCCTCACTATGGATACCCCCCACATCGTGGCCCGGGGCCGCAAGGGAGGCAGCAATGTGGCCGCTGCCATCTGCAATGCGCTGCTCTACCAGGCCAGCAACAACGTAC
The DNA here is from genome assembly GCA_963557075.1 of uncultured Flavonifractor sp. Taxonomy (GTDB): domain Bacteria; phylum Bacillota; class Clostridia; order Oscillospirales; family Oscillospiraceae; genus Flavonifractor. The sequence goes on from CAUWDA010000023.1 coordinate 6,508, forward strand.
GGGAGTGAACGATATGAAAACACAAGCCCTTCTGGCGGTGTCCTTCGGCACCAGCCACCGGGACACCCTGGAAAAGACCATCGCCGCCATTGAGACGGACCTGGCCGCCGCCTTTCCGGAGCGAACCCTCCGCCGGGCCTTCACCAGCGGCATGATCCTGCGGAAGCTGGAGCGGGAAGGGCCCCCCATCGACGACGTGCCCGCCGCCCTGGAGCGGCTGGCGGCGGAGGGATATACCGACGTGCTGGTCCAGCCCACCCACATCATGAACGGCGACGAGTACGACAAGCTGATGGATCAGGCCGCACCCTTCCGGGAGCGGTTTGCGCGTCTGGCCTTTGGTCGGCCGCTGCTCACCGGGGCGGAGGACCATTTGCAGGCGGTCCGGGCCCTGATGGCCGACCTGCCGGCCCGGGAGCCGGGGCGGGCCATCCTCTATATGGGCCACGGCACGGGACATTTTGCCAATTCCTGCTACGCCCTGCTGGAGTATGTCTTCCACGACCTGGGCCGGACGGATGTGGTCATCGGCACGGTGGAGGGCTATCCCGGCTTTGAGGAGGCGGCCCGCCGCATCAAAGAGCAGGGAGCGGACCGGGTGGAGCTGCGGCCGCTGATGATCGTGGCGGGAGATCACGCCAAAAATGACCTGGCCGGGCCGGAGGAGGACTCCTGGAAGTCCCGGCTGGAGGGGGAGGGCTATGCCGTTACCTGCCTGCTGCGGGGCCTGGGAGAGATCCCCGGTATCCGCGCCCTCTTTGTGGACCACGCCCGAGAGGCGCTGTGATCACTCCGCGTTTGAAGATTCCAGGCACAGGCCTGTTTTGAATATATAGAGAGAAGTCCGGAAAAAGGGAAGTCGGGTGTCAATCCCGCGCAGTCCCGCTGCCGTGAGAGCGGAGCCGCCGGACACCAAGTCACTGGAGCTATTCCGGGAAGACGTGCGGCGGCAGAGAGGCTCGAGCCGGAAGACCTTGTCCGGTCTGTTCCTCCCATTTCCCTACGAGAGATAGGAAAGGATGAGAAAAATGAAACATCAAACTGCCAACCGTACCGTCCGCGCCGCGGCGGTGCTGGTGGGGCTGCTGGGTCTGATGACCATGAGCGCCTCCGCCATGCACATCGCCGAGGGCATGCTGCCGGTGGGCTGGGCCATCGGCTGGGGCGCGGTGTGCGTGCCCTTCGTGGTGGCCGGCTTCTTCTCCATCAAGAAGAAGATCGACCAGGTCCCCCGGGCCAAGATCCTGCTGGCCATGTGCGGGGCCTTTGCCTTTGTGCTCTCCGCCCTGAAGATCCCCTCGGTGTCCGGCTCCTGCTCCCACCCCACCGGCGTGGGCCTGGGCGCCATCCTGTTCGGGCCCCTGGTCATGACGGTGCTGGGCCTTATTGTCCTGCTGTTCCAGGCCCTGCTGCTGGCCCACGGCGGCCTGACCACCCTGGGGGCCAACACCTTCTCCATGGCCATCGCCGGGCCTATCGTGTCCTGGCTGGTCTACAAGCTGATGCGGAAGACCAAGGCCCCCGCCGCCGTGGCGGTGTTTGCCGCCGCCGCCCTGGGGGACCTGTTCACCTATGTGGTCACCTCAGTGCAGCTGGGCGTGGTCAACGGCGGCATGGTGAAGTTCCTCACCATTTTTGCCGTGACCCAGATCCCCCTGGCCATCGCCGAGGGCCTGCTCACTGTGGTCATCTTCAATGTGCTGGAGAAGTACAGCAGGACCGAACTGCATGAGCTGCAGGTCGTGTAAGGGAGGGGACATAGATGAAAGTTTGGCAGAAAAACCTGATTTTGATCCTTCTGGTGGTACTCATCGCCGCCCTGCCCCTGTGGCTGCGGCCCGACGCCGAGTTCGGCGGAGCGGACGGACAGGCCGAGGAGGCCATCATGGAGCTTAACCCCGACTATGAGCCCTGGTTTGAGCCCATTCTGGAGCCCGCCAGCGGCGAGGTGGAGTCCCTGCTCTTCGCCCTCCAGGCCGCCATTGGCGCGGGTGTGGTAGGCTTCATTCTGGGCCGCATCACCAAAAAGCCGGACGGGACGGCGGAAGGGACGCATTGACTATGGGCACAGACCGCTATGCCTATCAGTCCCGCCTGCGGCGGGTGTCCCCCATGCCCAAGCTGCTGCTGGCGGCTGTGACGCTGGCGATGTGTCTGTGCGCGGACAGTATCGCGGTGGGGCTGTTTACCCTGCTGCTGATGGGGGTGCTCATCACTGCCCTGGGGGGTCTGCCCCCCAGGGTGTACCTCCATTTTCTCAAGGTGCCTCTGGCCTTTCTTGTCATCGGCTGCGTCACCATTGTGGCCGGCAGCTATCCGGCCGGTACTGAGATGGTGGCCGCCCTGCCGGTGGGGGACCGGCTGTGGGGCTTTACGGCGGAGAGCCTGCTGCTGGGCGGGCGGATCTTCTGCAAGGCGATGGGGGCCATCGGGTGTATGTACTTTCTGGCCCTCAATACCCCGGTCACCGACCTGACCATGGCTCTGAGGCGGCTCCATGTTCCGGCGCTGCTGGTGGAGCTGATGGAGCTGATCTACCGCTTCATCTTCGTGCTGGCGGAGACGGCGTCCAACATCCGCACGGCCCAGGATTCCCGGCTGGGGTATCAGGGCCTGCGCCGCTCGCTGTCCTCCCTGGGGATGCTGGCCTCCATGGTCTTTCTCCGGGCCTGGCGGAAGGCGGACCACATCTATACCGCCCTGGAGTCCCGGGGCTATACCGGCAGCCTCACCACCCTGACCGACTCCTACCGGCCGGGGCGGGGGCTGCTCCCCCTCGCCGCCCTGGCGGTGGTGGGGCAGATCGCTATCTGGTTTGCGGAAGGGAGGCTGCTGCCGTGAAAGCCATTCAGGCAGAAGAGCTGTGTTACACCTATGAGGACGGCACCGTGGCCCTGGATCACATCAGCTTTGCCGCCGAGAAGGGCAGGGTCACCGGTATCCTGGGGGCCAACGGCGCGGGCAAGTCCACCCTGTTCCTCAGCCTCAACGGAGTGCTCACCCCTCAGAGCGGCAGTGTGCTGCTGGGGGAGCAGCCGGTGCGCTATGACAAAAAGGGCCTGCTGGAGCTGCGCCGCCGGGTGGGCATCGTGTTCCAGGACCCGGATGACCAGCTGTTCTCCGCCGATGTATACCGGGACGTATCCTTCGGCGGCGTGAACCTGGGGCTGCCCGACGAGGAGGTCCGCCGCCGGGTGGAGGGGGCGCTGGAGCGTACCGGCGTCTCCCACCTGCGGGACAAGCCCACTCACGCCCTGTCTTACGGGCAGAAAAAGCGGGTGGCCATCGCCGGGGTACTGGTGATGAAGCCGGAGGTGCTCATCCTGGACGAGCCCACCGCCGGACTGGATCCCCAGGGGGTGAGCGACATTATGAAGCTGCTCACCCGTCTGCGGGACGAGCTGGGCATGACGGTGCTGCTGGCCACCCATGATATGGATATCGTGCCCCTGTACTGTGACTACACCTATCTGCTGGGCGGCGGCAAGGTCCTGATGGAGGGGACTCCGGAGGAGCTTTTTGCCGACCCGGCGGCCCTGCGGGCCAACCATCTCCGTCTGCCCCGTATCGCCCACCTGATGGAGGTGCTGCGGGATGTGGACGGATTGGATACAGACCGCTCCGCCGCCACCATCGGGGCGGCCCGGCGGGAGATCCTGCGCATGCTGAAGGAGGAAAGACCATGAGAGGAATGCTGTACGGCGTGGGGGTCGGACCCGGGGACCCCGAGCTGATCACCAAAAAGGCGGAGCGTATCATCCGTCAGGCGGCGGTGCTGGCCGTGCCCGACGCGGGCCGGGGAGAAAAAACTGCCCTGAACATCGTGGGCGAGCTGGCTCAGGACAAGGAGCTGCTCAACTGTGCCGCCCCCATGGTGCGGGACCAGGCCGCTCTGGAGGCCGCCTATGAGCGCAACGCCGATCTGGTGTGCGCCGCCCTGGACCAGGGCAAAGACGTGGCCTTCATCACCCTGGGGGACCCCACGGTGTATTCCACCTACATCTATCTCCACAAGAAGGTGATCGCCCGGGGGTATGACGCTGAGATCATCCCCGGCGTCACCTCCTTCTGTGCGGCGGCGGCCAAGCTGAACCTGTCCCTGTGTGAGAAGAGCGAGCGGCTGCTCATTGTCCCCGCCTCCCACAAGGATGTGACCGACTGCCTGGATCTGGATGCCAACCTGGTGTTCATGAAGGCGGGCAGGGAGATCGGCGCCCTGAAGGATACGCTGGCGGCCCATGGACTGCTGGATAATGCTTCCCTGGTGGCCAACTGCGGCATGGAGGGGGAGCTGATCTGTCCCCATTTCGCCGACCTGGAGGAGGGTAGCGGCTACTTCTCGGTGGTGCTGGTGAAAAAGGGGGAACAGGCGTGAATCTGGTCATGACCGGCCTGGACTGGCGCAAGGCCCCCATCGACCTGCGGGAGACGCTGTCCTTTACCCGGAACCAGGTCATAGGGCTGGACCGCCGCATCCGGGACCGGGATGGGGTGGAGGGCTGCGTACTGCTGTCCACCTGCAACCGTACGGAGCTCTACCTGTCCTGCGGCGCGGGGCCCCTCCCCGATCCGGGGCGGCTGCTGTGCGCCGCCGCCGGGGTGGACTACGCCCCCTTTGCCGCTGCTTTTGTTACCCGAACAGGGGAGGGGGCGGCCCGCCACCTGATGGAAGTGGCCGGCGGGCTGCGCTCCCAGATCTGGGGGGAGGATCAGATCGTCACCCAGGTGAAGGGGGCGGTGGAGACCGCCCGGGAGGCGGAAACGACGGACGGCGTGCTGGAGACCCTGTTCCGGGACGCCGCCGCCGCCGGGAAGGAGATCAAGACCAGGGTGCGCTTTGTGGGGGTGCCCCGGTCGGCGGCCCGGTCGGCGGTGGAGCGGCTCTCCGACGTGTTGGGACCGCTGACGGACCGGAAGGCGCTGGTCATCGGCAACGGGGAGATGGGCCGTCTGGCCGCCGAACTGCTCCATGCCGCCGGGTGCGCCGTCACCATCACCCTGCGCAGCTACCGCCATGGGGAGACTGTGGTGCCCGCCGGATGTGCCGTCACCCCCTATGAGGAGCGCTACCAGGCCATGGAGGGCATGGACCTGGTGCTCTCCGCCACCACCAGCCCCCACTACACCGTGACGGCCTGGGAGCTGGCCGAGCTGGCGCACCCGCCCAAGGTGCTGGCCGATCTGGCCATCCCACGGGATATCGAGCCGGCGGTGGGTGGACTGCCCGGCTTCACCCTCTACAATGTGGATGACCTGGGGGTGGAGACCAGCCGGGAAATTCCGCCGGAGGCGGCAGGTATTGTGGAAAAGTATCTGGATCGGCTGTGGCAGTGGGAAAACTACCGCTCCTGTCTGCCCGGACTGGAGCGGGTGAAGCAGGCGGTGGCCGCGCGGGTGCTGTCCACCGACCTGGAGGGCCCGGAATCCCAGGCTCTGGTGGAACTGGCGGTGAGCCGGGCGGTGGATCTGCTGTCCGGCGGGCTGAAAGAAAATCTGACCCCGGAGGACCTGGAGCGGTGTGCCGCCAAGATCGAAGTCCACACCGCCGCCCGGCCCAAATGGACCCTGCCCCAGGAAAAGCACTTCCGTTTTCCACTTTTTATCGACCTGATGGGGAAAACTGCGGTGGTCATCGGCGGTGGTCAGGTGGCCTGCCGCCGGGCGGAGGTGCTCTCCCGCTTTGGGGCGGAGGTCACCATTATCGCCCCCAGGTGCAGGCCTGTGGATGGGGCCGTCCGGTGGATGGAGCGGCCCTACGCCCCCGGCGACCTGGCTGGGGCCGCCCTGGCGGTGGCAGCCACCGACGACAGGGCAGTCAACCGGGCGGTGGGGGAGGAGGCCCGAGCGCTGGGGATCCCGGTGAGCGTAGCCGACGCCCCGGAGGAGTGTACCTTCTTTTTCCCCGCCATCTGTACCGGGGATAACATTGTAGCCGGGGTGGCCGGGCGGGGAGATGACCACGCCCGCACCGCCCGGGCCGCCAAGGCCATCCGGGCCGTACTGGAGGGATTGGAATGAAGACCATACGGGTGGGCAGCCGGGAGAGCAAGCTGGCTGTCATTCAGTCGGAACTGGTGATGGATGCCATAAAGGCCATTCACCCGGAGATCACGCTGGAACTGGTGACCATGAAGACCACCGGCGACAAGATTTTGGACCGCACGCTGGATAAGATCGGGGGCAAGGGCCTCTTTGTAAAGGAACTGGACGCCGCGCTGCTGGATGGGCGGGTGGACCTGACGGTGCACAGCTGCAAGGATCTGCCCATGGAGGAGGACCCGGCCATCCCCCTGGCGGGCTTCTCCAGGCGGGAGGACCCCCGGGACGTGCTGGTGCTCCCGGAGGGCGTTGCCGGGCTGGACCCCGCCAAGCCCATCGGCTGCGCCTCCGCCCGGCGGACGGTGCAGCTGAAGGCCCTGTTTCCCCACATGGAAGTGGCTCCGGTGCGGGGCAATGTGCTGACCCGGCTGCGCAAGCTGGACGAGGGCCAGTATTCCGCCCTGGTGCTGGCCGCCGCCGGTCTGAAACGGCTGGGGCTGGAGGGGCGTATCAACCGGTATTTTACCGTGGAGGAGATGATCCCGGCGGCGGGGCAGGGCATTCTGGCCCTCCAGACCCGGGCAGGGGAGGACCTGAGCTGCCTTGCCGGCGTGGTGGACGAGGCGGGCGCCCTGTGCGCCCGGGCCGAGCGGGCCTTTGTCCGCAGGCTGGACGGGGGCTGTTCCTCCCCCATTGCCGCCCACGCCGTGCTGGATGGGGATACCATCACCCTCACCGGTCTTTATGTAGACGGGACCGGGCAGGCGTTCCGGGACAGGATCTCCGGACCGAAGGAACAGGGGACTGCGCTGGCGGAGCAGCTGGCCGATTCCATGAAGGAGGGAAGCCCATGCCTGGTAAAGTGACATTGGTGGGGGCGGGCCCGGGGGATCCCGGCCTGCTGACCCGGAAGGGGCTGGAGGCCCTCCAGAAGGCGGAGGTGGTGGTGTATGACCGGCTGGTCAGTCCCGCCATCCTGGCCATGATGCCCGAGAAGGCCGAGCACATCGACGTGGGCAAGCAGGCTTCCCGCCACCCGGTGCCCCAGGACCAGATCAATCAGATCCTGCTGGACAAGGCTCTGGAGGGGAAGAACGTGGTGCGCCTCAAGGGGGGAGACCCCTTCCTCTTCGGCCGGGGGGGCGAGGAGCTGGAGCTGCTGGCCCAGCACGGCGTCTCCTTTGAGGAGGTGCCCGGCATCACCTCCGCCATTGCTGCTCCCGCCTACGGGGGGATCCCGGTGACCCACCGGGACTGCTGTTCCTCCCTCCACATCGTCACCGGCCACCAGCGGGCGGGCAAGGAGCTGGACATCGACTTTGAGGCCCTGGTCCGCACCAGGGGCACCCTGGTCTTTTTGATGGGCGTGTCTGCCCTGCCCCAGATCTGCCGGGGCCTGCTGGACGCGGGTATGGAGCCCGATATGCCCGCCGCCGTGGTGGAGCGGGGCACCACCCCCGCCCAGCGGCGCATTTCCGCCACCCTGGGTACCCTGCCTCAGACGGCAGAGAAGGCCGGGGTGGAGAGTCCCGCCGTCATCGTGGTGGGCAAGGTGTGCGCTCTGGCGGAGGACTTCGACTGGTTTGATAAGCTGCCCCTGAAGGGACGGCGAGTGGTGGTCACCCGGCCCAGGGAGCGGGCGGGCACCCTGTCCGCCCGGCTGCGCGCCCTGGGGGCCGACGTGTGGGAGTATCCCTGCATCGCCACGATCCCCCTGGACCCCTGTCCCGCGGTGGACGGGGCTATGGAGCGGCTTTGTGACTATGAGTGGCTGGCCCTTACCAGCCCCGCCGGAGTGGACGCCCTGTGGCGGTGGCTGGAGGGCCACGGTAGGGACGCCCGTGCCCTGGGAGGCATCAAACTGGCGGCCATCGGCCCCGGTACGGCCCGTGCCCTGTCCGCCCACGGTCTGCGGCCCGATTATGTCCCCGAAGTGTACGACGCCGCCCACCTGGGGGCGGGGCTGCCCGCCACGGGCAAGGTCCTGGCCCTCCGGGCGGAGGAGGGCTCCCCGGCTTTGACAGAGGAGCTGGCCCGGCGGGGCATTGCCTGCGACGACGTGGCCAGCTACCGCACGGTGTATGAAAATCCCCGCTCTCAGGAGCTGCGGGAGGCGGTGGAGGGGACAGAGGGCCTGCTGGTGACCTTTACCTCTGCCTCTACAGTCAAGGGCTTTGTCTCCTCCGTGGGAGAGGACACCGATTTCTCCCACATGGTGGGCATGTGTATCGGGGCTCAGACCGCCGCTGAGGCGCAGAAATACGGTATCCCGGTGCGGGTGGCCCGTGAGGCCACCATGGACGCGCTGGTGGAATCAATAACAGAAGGTGTTTGATATGGAACTGATCCAACGGCCCCGCCGTCTGCGGGGCAGCGACGCGGTGCGCCGCCTGTGCCGGGAGACCCGCATGTCCCCCGACAGCCTGATCTACCCCATCTTTGTGGACGAGACCCTCCAGGGGGTGCGGCCCATCGAGGCCCTGCCCGGCCAGAACCACTACGGTCTGGACAGCGTGTGCCAGGCGGTGGAGGAGTGCCTGGCCAACCGGGTGACTCACTGCATCCTCTTCGGCCTGCCCGCCCACAAGGACGCTGTGGGCTCCTCCGCCTGGGATGAGCACGGCGTGGTCCAGCAGGCCATCCGGGCCATCAAGGCCAAGTACCCCGACTTCTATGTCATCACCGACGTGTGCATGTGCGAGTATACCGACCATGGCCACTGCGGGATCCTGTGCGGCCACGAGGTGGACAACGACCAGACCCTGGAGGTGCTGGCCAAGACTGCCCTCAGCCATGTGCAGGCCGGGGCCGACATGGTGGCCCCCTCCGACATGATGGACGGCCGGGTGGCCGCCATCCGGGCCATTCTGGACGAGCACGGCTACACCGCCACCCCCATCATGGCCTACTCCGCCAAGTACGCCTCCGCCTTTTACGGCCCCTTCCGGGCCGCCGCGGGCTCCGCCCCCTCCTTTGGGGACCGGAAGGGCTACCAGATGGACCCCCACAACCGGAAGGAGGCACTGAAGGAGTGCGCCCTGGACATGGAGGAGGGGGCCGATATCCTCATGGTCAAGCCAGCCCTCAGCTACCTGGACGTGATCCGGGAGTGCTCCGACGCCTACGACCTGCCCATGTGCGCCTACTCGGTGTCCGGCGAGTACGCCATGATCAAGGCTGCCGCCGCCGCGGGCCTTATTGACGAGTACCGCGTTATGTGCGAGGCCGCCTTGTCCGTCTTCCGGGCGGGGGCCAATATGCTCATTACCTACTACGCAAAGGAACTGGCTCAGGCCATTCAGAAGGGGGATATCGGCTGATGGGACGCTCGGAAGAACTGTTTGAGCAGGCGGTGAAGGTGCTGCCCGGCGGGGTCAATTCCCCGGTGCGTGCCTACCGGGCGGTGGGCATGGCCCCCCGCTTTATCACCCGGGCCGACGGCCCCTTCATCTGGGACGAGGACGGCCGGAAGTATATCGACTATGTGTGCTCCTGGGGACCCATGATCCTGGGCCACAACCACCCGGTCATCCGGGAGGCGGTGGAGAGGGCCGTCAGGGACGGCCTGTCCTTCGGCGCTCCCACCCGCCGGGAGGTGGAGATCGCCCAGCTGATGATCGACCTGGTGCCCAACATCGAGATGGTGCGTATGGTCAACTCGGGCACGGAGGCGGTCATGTCCGCCGTCCGTCTGGCCCGGGGGGCCACCGGCCGGGACAAGATCATCAAGTTTGAGGGCTGCTACCACGGCCACTCCGACTGCCTGCTGGTGAACGCCGGCTCCTCCGCCCTGGCGGGGGGCCATCCCTCCTCCGCCGGTGTGCCCGAGGACATCGTGAAGCACACCCTCACCGCCCAGTTCAACGACCTCTCCTCCGTGGAGGAGCTGCTGGACGCCTGGCCCGGCCAGGTGGCCTGCATCATCGTGGAGCCGGTGGCCGCCAACATGGGCGTGGTGGGTCCCGCCCCCGGCTTCCTGGAGGGCCTGCGGAAGCTGTGCGACAAGAGCGGCGCCCTGCTCATCTTCGACGAGGTCATCACCGGCTTCCGGCTGGCTCTGGGCGGCGCTCAGGAGTATTTCGGCGTGAAAGCCGACCTCGTTACCTTCGGCAAGATCATCGGCGGCGGCATGCCGGTGGGGGCCTACTGCGGCAGCCGCGCCCTCATGGAGCAGGTGGCCCCCTGCGGCCCGGTGTACCAGGCGGGCACCCTCAGCGGCAACCCGGTGGCCATGGCCGCCGGTCTGGCCCAGCTCAACTACCTGAAGGACCATCCGGAGGTCTATACCGACATCGCTGCCAAGGGCGAGAAGCTGGCGGCAGGCCTGCGGGAGACCATCGCCAGGACCGGCGCGCCGGTGGTGGTCAACCAGATCGGCTCCCTGCTGGCCCCCTTCTTCACCCCCACCGCAGTGTCCACTTTCGTGGACGCCAAGGGCAGCGACGTGGGTAAGTACGCCCGCTACTTCCAGGGTATGCTGGAGCGTGGCGTGGCCCTGGCCCCTGCCCAGTTCGAGGCCATGTTTGTCTCCGCCGCCCACGGGGAGGCGGAGCTGGCCGCCACCCTGGAGGCCGCGGAGGAAGTGCTTCGCACCCTGTAGCAGGCGGAACAAACGGGGTGGGCAAAATTCACAAAAATTTTTGAAATATGGTGTGACAATCTGCGTACGGCGTGGTATAATCAAAGCAGGGAACCGGTCCTGACCGGTGACCAATCCCTCCTCGGAGGGTGGAAGGAGTTGAAAACGATGAAGTTCGTGTTCACAGACAAGAAGATCAACCTGCCCAACAAGGTGCACGCCTACGCTGAGAAAAAGGTGGGCAAGTTAGACCGCTACTTCAAGGCGGACGCGGAGGCCGCCATCGTATTCAGCGTGGAGAAGGACCGCAACAATGTGGAGCTGACCATCCGCTCCGGCGGCACCATCATCCGCGTGGCTGAGAGTACCTCCGATATGTTTGCCACCATCGACGCTGCGGTCTCCTCTGTGGAGCGGCAGCTTCGTAAGAATAAGACCCGCCTGGAGAAGCGCCTGCGTCAGGACGCCTTCTCCCGCAGCGTGGATATGGAGGAGGTCTCCTCCTTTGCCCCCGAGACGGACGAGGAGGAGTTCAAGATCGTCCGCACCAAGCGCTTCCCCATCAAGCCCATGACGGTGGACGAAGCGGTCCTCCAGATGAATCTGGTGGATCACACCTTCTTCGCCTTCAAGGATGTGGACCAGGACGGCCGCTTTGCCGTGGTCTATAAGCGCAATGACGGGGGCTACGGCCTCATCGTGGACGAGGAATGACCCTCTGCCGGACTGTCTCCGGCTGAATGATCCATATAGTTAGAAAATGGGCCTGTCGCAGCATCGAAAGATTCTGTGACAGGCCCATTTTTAGCGGCTTGAAAAAGAGAACGAAGGTTTCGTTCGCGGGCTGCGGAAGGTCAGCCCAGGGGAGTGAACTCCCCGGTGAGGGCGTCCACATAGTAGGTGCCGGTGTCGGTGACGAACCGCCAGACAGGGGTGAGCTGTACCTGGCGGGCGGTGCCTTTGGTCAGGTAGCCGGAGGTCATGGAGTCGATGCGGCTGCATACATAGCCGCCCTGGTTGATGCCCTCCAGAAAGCGGACCAGAAGGGTGGGGGTGGACAGCAGGTCTTTCTCAGCGGCGCTGTCGGCGGTCCCGGACAGGCGCTGGCCCTCTATGCGGACCAGCTCATCCCCCTCCCAGTACAAGGTCAGAGAGGAGGAAAACAGGGGCATCCCTTCCCATAGCTGGCAGTAGGTGACGGCGGTCGCCGTCCCGCTGCTCTCCATGCCGGTCAATGTTCCGGTGAAGCCGATGGCGTCCAGGCAGGGACGGCAGGCTGCCTCAAGATCCTGCCCCCCGGTCCTGGTCCACCGGCCGGGCAGCAGGGTGGCGGTAAAGGTGCCGTTCATGGAGAATTCCGCGGTGCCGCCCGGGCCGGTGTAGCGGGGGCGCACCTCACTTTCGTTCTGGAGCGTGGCCTCCCCCAGCAGGGCTTCCGCCACGGCGGCCTCGCTGTCCCGGTCCCGGGTGACGGTGAGGACAGGGAGGGCCAGGTCCTCTGGAAACTCCTCCACCAGGAAGGAGATACCGCTCTGTTCCAGCACCGCCTGGGCGGCCTGCCGGGTCTCCTCCTGATAGCGGTCGGCCCTGCGCTCCTGGGCGCCCACCAGCATCAGCAGGATGATATTGACGCCCACCAGCATCAGCAGCATCACATTTTTCAGCTTAGACCATTCCATAGGAACCTCGCTCTCTCAGTCGGGAGGGTCATTTTGCCACCCACCCGGCGGAAACGGTGTCGCCGCCGGCATCGCTGTAGCACAGTGCCAGCTCCCGGCCCTCGGGGGCCAGGGCCTCCAGGGCCGCGGCGGCCAGCCGCTCCTGGGGGACCAGGCCGGTCTGCCCGCTGTCCTCGTAGCGGCGGAAAAACAGGGTGAAGGAGACGATCTGCCCCTGCTCCACGGTGAATTTGGCGGCGCAGTTTCCGCCGGGGAGACTGACCTCCGCTCCGTTCAGGCTGTAGCCATAGTAGACCTCCAGCCCCGTGTCGGTCTGCTGGATATCCATCAGGTAGAGCCGGGCGGCGGAGCAGTAGCGGCCCACGGTATCGGTGACCATCCGGCGGGTGGTCTCGATCAGTTCGGTGGTGTCGCCGTTGGCAGAGTTGCCCACCGGGTAGCGGGAGGCCCCGGTGTTCTCAGCCATGCTGTAGGAGACGGCGCCGCTGCTGCTGATCTCCAGGGTCTCTTGTCCCTCCCGGATACGGATGCCGTTGGGGATGGGGTAGTAGGCAGTCTGAAAGGCGAGGGCCTGCTGCAGCTCGGCGATCAGGGACTCATCCAGGGAGACCAGGGGATTGGAGACCCGGTAGACCGCCGGCGTGGGGGCGGCGGGGCCCAGCAGCACATAGGGGCCCAGGGCCGCGTAACCGCTGTCCTCGTCCTGCTCAAAGGCAAAGAACATGCTGTTGCCGCCGTATTCGGCGAGGAGCCGGTCCATGTGGTCGGCGTAGATGACGCCCGTCTCACAGGCATAAAACTGCCCGTCGATCTCATTATGATAGTAGAGCCCCACGCCGTCGTCCACCAGGGCCACCGCGATCTGCCGGGCGGCGCCGGACAGGATACGGTTGGCCGTCCCCTCTCCGGTCCAGGCGCTGAGGGTATCCAGGGGGATATTCCCCAAAAAGTCGAACCAGACGCCGGGGGACTGGAGGGCCAGCTGATAGCGCTGCTCAGAGATGGGGGTTGGAGTTCTGGCGCTGGCCAGGGCCTCCCCCAGCAGGATGCCTACGTTGTCATACAGCTTGTCCACCTGGGCGCTGTTGTACTGCACCGCATAGCGGTTGGCGCCGTCGCATACGGCGATACGCACCGGCTGGGCGGCGGCGGTGAGCTGCACGGTACTGTTGGCGGCGGGGGTGCTGACAGCTCCCTGAGGGTGCAGGAGAGCGGACAGCCCGCTCAGCAATCCCTGAGGGTGGGCGGTGTTCTGGCTGGGGACCAGAGCGCGGGCGGTCAGATAGACAGCGGAACAGGAGAGCAGCACGATCAGCACAGTCTTGAGCCGCTCGATCCCCCGGTTCCGACGGGGACGGGGTCTATTCTTTTCCATGGCGGGGCCCCTCCGTCAGCAGGGTGATGCGCACTGTCAGGCCGGGACCGGGGCGGTCCAGCAGTTCGATGATGCCCTCGTGCCGCTCCACGATCTCCTTGGCAATGGAGAGGCCCAGGCCGGTGCCGCCGGATTCCCGGGAGCGGGCCTTGTCCACCCGGTAGAACCGCTCAAAAATGCGGCCCCGGTCGGCCTCGGGGATGCCGATGCCGTTGTCGGCCACCTCCATCCACACCTTCCCCGGCCACTGGCCGGCAGAAATGCGGATCAGACCGCCGTCGGGGGTATATTTGATGGAGTTGGAGACTACATTCATCATGACCTGTACGATGCGCTCCCGGTCGCCCATGATCTCAGGCAGGGAGGGGGACAGCTTCAGCTCCACCTGATGGCCGTGGCGCTGGGCCTCCATCAAAACGGCGTTATATACATCCTGGACCGCCTGCCCAAAGGAGAAGGGGGCCAGCTTGAGCTCGGACCGCCCGGAGTCGAACCGGGAGAGGGTGAGCAGGTCCTGAACGATATGGGTCATCCGGTCGGACTCGTTGAGGATCACGCCCAGGAAATTTTTCTCCATCTCCAGGGGCAGGTCCTCCGCGTTGTCTACCAGAGTTTCGGCATAGGAGCGGATGTTGGTCAGGGGGGTGCGCAGCTCGTGGGACACGTTGGCGACGAACTCCCGGCGCATCTCCTCGGTCTTGTGCTGCTCGGTGACGTCGTGGATGACCACCAGTACGCCGCCCAGCCGCTCCTGGTCGAAGGGAGTGAGCAGCAGATCCAGGCTCCTGCCCCCTACGTTGCGTACGCCGTCCAGATACCCGGGGGACTCCACTGCCAGTACCCCCTGAAGGGGGGCGATGTCGGAGAAGAGGGTGTCGTAGCTGACGCTGCCGCCGATGGGGATGTCCATGCCAAGCAGGGCCTCGGCGGCGGGGTTGGACTGGATCACAGCGCCATCCCGGGAGAAGGCCACTACGCCGTCGGTCATGTGGAGGAAGAGGGTGCCCAGTTTGTTGCGCTCGTTCTCCACCTCCTCCAGGGTGTGGTGGAGCTGCTGGGCCATGTCGTTAAAGGTGCCGGTGAGGATGCCGATCTCATCTCGGGAGGAGACCTCCAGCTTCTGCGAAAAATCGCCGTGGGCCACCCGCTCCGCGCCCTCGGTCAGCCGCTCGATGGGGGTGATAAGGGTCTTGGACAGCAGGAAGGAGAGCAGCACCGAGATGACCAGGCCAAAGACCAGGGCCTCCACGATGAGGGTGATCAGCTCGCTGTTCAGGGCGGCGGCGCTGGTGCCGTCGTCCCGGACGTAGATGATATAGCGCTGGTCCCCCCGCTGGACGGCCACAGCCACATCCATATAGGAGGTGGAGGGGGTGCTGTCGTCGCTTTTTTCTTCTCCGGCCAGCACTCGCATCAGGTTGCGGGAGTTCATTTCCAGGGGCTGGTCGGCGTCCTGCTCGTCGGAGCCGGCCAGATAGTGGCCGTCGGTGCCGTCCAGTACACAGTACTTCCGGCCCCGGTTGTCCACGCCCAGAGTGCCGTTATAGGTGTTGAGGATCTCGGCGATGCTGGCCGCGCCGTCCTCTTCCCCAGGCGTGGGGGTGTTCAGGTCGGACCAGAACACCTCGTCCTGAAAGGCCTCGGCCATCTGGGTGTAGAAGTCCTGGGTGTAATAATTGGCCACAGAGTTGATGAGGAACGCGCCCACAACGGTCATCAGCAGAATGATGAGCAGCGTCATGATGAGCATGAGCTTCATGTGCAGACTGCGGAACATCCTGTGGACCACCCCTCTCTTATCAAAATCAAAAGTAAAGCGGAAAAATATGGTCTGCCGGGAGTTGCGGGTTCAGAGCCCGCCCCCGCTCTGCCGGGGGTCAGGCATTGAAATAGTAGCCCAGCCCTCTCCGGGTGACGACAAACTGGGGAGATGCGGGGTCGTCCCATCCCGGCGTCAGGGCCGCCGGGAGCCCTGTGCAGATCTGATCTGGCCGGGGAAAGTGAATTCCCCCGGCCATCAAGGCTCTGCCTGCTGGGCAGAGCGCTTGTACGGCGCAGGCGCCGCCCCGCGAAGCGGGGCCCCGTGGAGTCCGCCCCCGCTCTGCCGGGGGTCAGGCGTTGAAATAGTAGCCCAGCCCTCTCCGGGTGACGACAAACTGGGGAGATGCGGGGTCGTCCCATCCCGGCGTCAGGGCCGCCGGGAGCCCTGTGCAGATCTGATCTGGCCGGGGAAAGTGAATTCCCCCGGCCATCAAGGCTCTGCCTGCTGGGCAGAGCGCTTGTACGGCGCAGGCGCCGCCCCGCGAAGCGGGGCCCCGTGGAGTCCGCCCCCGCTCTGCCGGGGGTCAGGCGTTGAAATAGTAGCCCAGCCCTCTCCGGGTGACGACAAACTGGGGAGATGCGGGGTCGTCCTCCACTTTTTCACGCAGGCGGCGGACAGCCACATCCACGGCCCGCACGTCTCCCACATAGCCAGTGAAGTTCCAAACGTGCTCCATCAGCGCCTCCCGGGAGAAGACCTTCCCGGGCTGGGCGGCCAGGAACTTGACGAGCTCATACTCCCGCTGGGTCAGGTCCAGGGGACGCTCGTCCTTGTACACCATCATCTGGTCGGGATCAATGACGATGCGGCCCAGCTCTATCCGGCTGCCGGAGGCGGCGGGCGCAGGCGCGCCGGATACCATCTCGTTGCGGCGGATGTTGGCCTTTACCCGGGCCAGCAGCTCCCGCATGGAGAAGGGCTTGGTGATATAGTCGTCGGCGCCCAGTTCCAGGCCCAGCACCTTGTCGGTCTCCTCCTCGCGGGCGGTGAGCATGATGACCGGGGTGCTGCGGTTCTCCTTGCGCAGGTTGCGGCACACGTCAAAGCCGTCCATTTTGGGCAGCATCAGATCCAGCAGGATCAGGTCGGGATTTTGCTCCAGGGCCAGCTGGAGACCGGCCTCGCCGTCATAGGCCTCCAGGGTCTCATAGCCCTCCTTATTCAGATTGAAGCTGAGGATGTCCACAATGTTCTTCTCATCCTCCACGATCAGAATACGCTTACTCATGGTAACCTCCTGTTTTTACAGACCCAGCAGCTGCTTGACCTTCAGCACCAGGGCCACGGTCTTGGCGTCGGCGATCTCCCCGGACATGACCTGATCGGCCAGCTGGGCGAAGGGGACCCGCTCCACCTCCAGAAATTCGTCCTCATCCGGGTGGCAGGGGCCCTGCGTCAGCTCCTGGGCCAGATACATGTGGAGCACCTCGGTGGTGAAGCCGGGGGAGGCGTAAAGATATCCCAGGTAGGTGAGCTTGCCGCAGGTGACGCCTACCTCCTCTTCCAGCTCCCGCAGGGCGGCGGGGCGGTGGTCCTCGCCGCGCTCCAGCTTGCCGGCCGGCAGTTCGGTGACGACGGTCTGAAAGGGATACCGGAATTGCCGCACCACGCTGACCGTGCCGTCGTCAAACAGCGGCAGGATGGCCACGCCGCCGGGGTGCTCCACCACTTCCCGCCGGGTCACGCGGCCATTGGGCAGTTCCGCCCGGTCCAGCTTCAACGTCACGATCTTTCCCTCAAAGAGGGTCTCGCTGTCTACGGTTTTCTCCCACAGTTCCATCCGTCATATCCCCTTTTTTGATCGATTAAAACCATTATAGCATAATCCTGGTTTCTGTGCCACCCTCAGCTTTTCCATTCCCGCCAATCATTTCAACTGTACGCCGGGGAGGAAGGCGGGTATAATCATTGGTATCACAGGAGGAGGTAGTCTATGACCATCCAGCCCATCGGCAGCGGCAGCGCTGCTTTGTACATCACGCCGGCGGACCTGAAGGAGCGGGGGCTGACGCCGGCGGGCCTGACGCTGGAGCAGGCACTGGAGCTGACCCGCGCCGCCTTCCGTCAGGCGGGTCTGGCGTTGGAAGGCGCTATAGAGATCGAGGCCTACCCGGGGTCCTGCGGCGTGCTGGTATTTGCCCGTATCCGGGCAATGGAACGGGTCTGGCTTTCCTTTGGATGCCTGGAGGAGCTGACTGCCGGCGCCAGGACGTTGCCGCCGCCCCTGCCGGACGGGGCGCTGCTGTGGTGGAGAGGGCGGTGGTGGCTGTCCCTGCCTGCCGGAGCGGAGCAGGCCGCCGCCCGCCTGTCGGAGTTTGGCCGGTGCGAGTCCCACCGGCCCCACCTGGAGGCCAGTCTGGTTGAGCATGGGCGGATGATCTTCCCCGCCGACGCTGTGAACGGCCTGCTGACCTACTTTCCTGTCTGAGCTATTGACAGCCGTGGTATAATAAACTCTCAAAGAGATTGCCCCGGCCGGGAGGTGGCGGAATGGAGAGCAAGGGGATCAAGGTGATTGCGAAAAACAGCAAGGCCTACCACGATTATTTCATCGAGGATAAGTACGAGGCAGGGATCGAGCTGGCGGGCACCGAGGTCAAGTCTATCCGTCAGGGCCATGTCAACCTGAAGGACTCCTTCTGCATCATCAAAGATGGGGAGATGCACGTCCACGGGATGCACATCAGCCCCTATGAGAAGGGCAATATCTTCAACAAAGACCCTCTGCGGCCCCGCCGCCTGCTGATGCACAAGCGGGAGATTTTGAAGCTGTTTGCCAAGGTGAAGCAGGACGGCTATGCCTTGGTTCCCCTGGCCATCTACTTCCGCGGCCCCAGGGTCAAGCTGGAAGTGGGCCTGGCCAAGGGCAAGAAGCTCTATGATAAGCGGGATTCCGCCGCCGCCAGGGACGCCAAGCGGGAGATGGACCGTACCATGAAAGCACACCGCCGCGGCGGTTATTGAACAGCGGGGGCTGCGCCCCCGGAGAAAGGAAGGAAAACGACATGGCTCAGAATCCGATCGTGACCTTTGAGATGGAAAACGGCGGCAAGATGGTGGCCGAGCTCTATCCTGAAGTCGCGCCCAACAGCGTGAACAATTTTATCAGCCTGGTGCAGTCCGGCTTCTATAACGGCCTGATCTTCCACCGGGTGATCCCCGGCTTTATGATCCAGGGCGGCTGCCCCCAGGGCACCGGCATGGGCGGCCCCGGCTACTCCATCAAGGGTGAGTTTGCCCACAACGGCGTGAAAAACGACCTGAAGCATGACCGGGGCGTGCTGTCCATGGCCCGCGCCATGCACCCCAACTCCGCCGGCAGCCAGTTCTTCATCATGGTGGAGCGCGCCCCCCATCTGGACGGCGAGTACGCCGCGTTCGGCAAGGTGATCGAGGGCATGGATGTGGCCGATGCCATCGTCAATGTGGCCCGTGACCGCATGGACCGGCCCCGTGAGGATCAGCGGATGAAGTGCGTCACGGTGGAGACCTTCGGTGTGGATTATCCCGCTCCGGAGAAGTGCTGAACATCAGTTGAGATTTGCCGCCGGTCCACGGACCGTATCGTTATTTCAACCAGAGTATGTGACCTCCTAAACTCCCGGCGGGGCCCAGTGAAGCGGGCCCGTCGGGAAGAGGAGGAGCAAGGGAGCGAAGAGAAGGATACCCACGCCTGGGTGGCCTGAGCGGAGCGGACTTTGCGACGACGAGGGGGCGTACTGGTTTCGACGGGGACGTAGAGGCGGGAATAGCGGGCGGATGTGCCTGACATCCTAAAAACAGGCAACTTATAAATTAAAGAACAACGATAACGTCGTTCTCGCCGCTGCTTAATTAGCGGCCGTCCCATCCGGAAGGACCACGAGCTGGAATGGGGCGTCGATTAGTGGTGCACGTGTGTGCGCAAAGCTTTGAGCGCACCATGAACAATGAAGCTACCAAGTCCTGAAGTTTGACGGCCTGCGTCAGGATAAGGGAATGTAACCGACCGTCTGCGCCCGGAGAGGTTCCCGAGGAAGCGTTTTCGGACGGGGGTTCGACTCCCCCCGCCTCCACCATAAAAATAACCACACCGAAAGGTGTGGTTATTTTTATGGATACCTTGAGAAACCAAAATGCTCGGGCGAAGTGAATTCGCCCTGCGCCAAGGTTTTCACCTACGGCGAAAACACTTGTACGGCGCAAACGCGCCGCCGGCTGGATGGCTGGTAGGTGCGTCGGCTGGAAGTCGTGCGAACTTGAGAATATCGATTTTAACTGCCCCTTCCAAAAAGAAAGACATGACCTATGGTCGTGTCTTTCTTTTTGGAGTTCCGACCGCCGGAGGCGGCTTTCACCTCTGAATCATACAAAGCAGGACTGGCTGGAGGCGTAACTTAAGGATGTACGCGATTGAGGGCATAAATTCCTTTTTCTTCTTATGCTTCCTGATCGGGTATCGGTTTACAGCAGATTCAGTCCACATTTCCGCAAATAAACGGGATGATTACGGGGATTTCAACAAAAACAGGTATCTTATATTGTAAAAATATACGAAATTAGCACAAGGCCCTTGTGGGGCTCTCATATTTGTGCTAGTATGTCGGAGGATTAGTAAGACCACTGGACAAACATATACGAGGAGGGGCAAATTGATCACACAGCAGATCATCCGGGCGCAGAATCTGCGCCACATTTATAACCTGATCAATTTGAATCCCGGAATATCCCGTGCCACCCTGGCAAAGCAGGCACAGCTGAGCAAAACCACCATTTCCAGCTTGGTGGACGAGCTGATCGCCGGGAAGTACATCACCGACTGCGGCGTGACAAAGTCCCGGATGCAGGGCAGGCACCCCAATGAACTGTGCGTCAACGGGGAGGACAATGCGGTGGTCGTGATCAGCTGGAAGAATACCGGCCTGGAATTGTCTTTGATCTCATCGGACAGCTCGATCCTCTTTCGGGATCACATGCCGAGCACGGGGGAGAGATTTGGCGTGGAGGAGATCCGGGAGGCATTTTTCCAGGTCCTTCTCCCGAAAACAGAGCAGCTCCATCTTATGGGCATCTGTATCATTGTTCCCGGCATCATAGATGATGTGCATGGAAGGATCCTGTCCACGGTGCTTGGCATCGACTTTCAGGATACGGTCATTGAAGCGCTCTGCCAGGCCTTTGAGGGCTACCCGCTGTGCATTTTGAATGACACAGCCTGCTTTGCTTACGCGGAGAGCGTTTTTACCACCATTGAGGACGATTTTTTCGCCTATATCAACCTCTCCCGGGGTGTGGGCGCCTGCCTGTTTGCAGACGGAAAGATGCTGCGGGGGGCCGGCGGTATGTCTACCCAGTTCGGGCATTACTCCATTGACTTCCATGGGCCCAAATGCCTGTGTGGAAATCGGGGCTGTCTGGAGCGGATGATCGGAGAGTATGTACTGGAGGAGCGGGCTACTGCTTACGGCCTGCACACCCAGCTGCCGGACGGCCGGCGGCTGCTTTTCAGCGATGTGGGCGCCATGGCTGAGAATGGCAATCCCCATGCGCTGGAGCTGGTGCATCAGCTGGCCCAGGAATTTGCCTACGGGATCTCCAACCTGATCTCCCTGTTCAACCCATCGCTGGTCGTCATTGGCGGAACGGGTGTGAACCTGGGCGCCAGATTTTTAAAGGAGCTCCACTCCGCCATATCGGAGATCGGCTTCCGGGAGTTTGTCTCCCGGGTCAAACTCCGGTATTCCCGCTTGGGCGCGGATGCGGAGCTGGCCGGCGCCGCTCAGTATTATATCGATCACCACTATGATTTTTCCGGAGAGATGACGGACGGTCCTTTCCTGCGCTAAGAGAAAGGGACCGACAGCAGAGAGGCGGTTGCAAAATGGATAAGCGCATCATCGGTGTAAATTCAAATTGTTATCACGGCTTTTCCGTAGAAGAGAGCCTGGAGGGAATTGCTGCGGCGGGCTTTCACTATGTGGAGCTGACGGCCACCAAGGGATGGACGGAGCATGTGTTCCCCGATCAGAGCTTCGAGCGGCTGTGCGCGGTCAAGGACAAAATGGAGAGCCTGGGCCTGATCCCCTTCTCCATGAGCGGGCACTGCAACCTGATGGATACCCAGCGTCTGCCGGATTTTGTGATGAATATGCGGCTGGCCCATTTCTTCGGCTGCGATTACATCGTCTCCTCCATTGGCGAGGCCCATCTGGCGGATCTGGCGACTTCCTCCAATGAGCGGTTGGCGGACAATATCCGGGGACTGCTTCCCGCGCTGGAGCGGTATGGGCTGACTCTGGTCCTGGAGCTCCATGGGGATCACGCCACCGGCAGCGTTATGAAAGAGATCGTGGATCTGGTGGGTTCCCCCCGGGTCAAGATCAACTATGATACGGCCAACTGCGTTTTTTACGGTAATGTGGATGCGGCGGATGATATGGATACCTGCCTTTCGGACATTGCCTATCTTCATCTGAAAGACAAAGCCGGTCCCCGGGACGCCTGGGACTTCCCCGCTTTGGGGGAGGGCTATGTGGATTTCCCCACCATTTTCCGGAAGTTGGATGAGGCGGGGAATCAGGCTCCCTTCAGTGTGGAGATCGAATTTACCCAGGCCGGCCCGAAGGACCTGGCCGAAGTCAACGAAGCGGTCCGTAAGTCGGCAGACTATCTCCGCGCCCACGGATTTGTCCTGTAATGGCCCAGTGTTTCCCGGTGTGATGCCGTGAAATAAAATCTGTTTAGGAGGAAGAAAAATGAAAAAGTTTCTTGCACTGATGCTGGCCGGCACCATGGCCCTCTCCCTGGCTGCCTGTGGTGGCGGCGGCGATCCCGCTTCTACTCCCAGCGAAAGCGCCAGCGGCGGCGAAAAGGAAGAGCTGACCTTTGGCTACATCGCGTACGACATGTCCGACATCTGGAACGAGTACTCTGCCCGCGCCTTTGAGTACGCCGCCGAGCAGAACGGCGTCAAGACTGTGGTCCTGGATTCCAAGAACAGCCTGGAGGAGTCCATCACCGCTATGGAGTCCCTGATCCAGCAGGGTGTTGACGGCATCTCCATCTTCCCCATCTCCACCGAGCAGGGCGCTCAGCTGGTGAAGATGGCCAACGAGGCCAACATCCCCGTTACCGTGGAGAACTTCGCCATGGATATTGACGATCCCGGCGACTACATCGCCTCCGTTGCCTGCGAGTACGACAAGATCGGCGAGGCCGCCATCAAGTGGATCGCTGAGCAGAAGGAAGGCGCCAAGATCTTCTTCTGCGCTGGCCAGCAGGGCGCCGGCGTGTACGAGAAGTATCAGGAGGGCGTGGACCGTGCCGTGGAAGAGCTGGACGGCAAGGTGGAGATCGTCTCCGTGCTCCATGGCGACTGGCTGACCGACAAGGCCTACAACGTGACCACCGACCTGATCAACTCCGGCACTGAGTTCGACTACATCTTTGCCAACAACGACATGATGGCTCAGGGCTGCTACAATGCTCTGAAGGATGCCGGCAAGGAGGGTCTGCCCATCGTCTCCACCGGCGGCTCCCCCGACGGCTATCAGATGCTCCAGGACGGCGTTGAGGCCGCCAACATGACCGCCCCTGTTTCTCTCCAGGGCGTCAAGACCTTCCTGAACCTGTACAACCAGGTGGCTCTCGGCCAGGCTCCCACCGAGAAGTTTACCGCACTGCCCGTCATTCCCGTCGCTGCTGACGATACCAGCTCCTACATCGCCTGGGATGACTATGAGGCCGCTTACGCGTTCCTGCAGGAGTAAGTCTCAGAAGGAACCATAAATGAACATGACCGGCCGGCTGCGGCATGAGGGCGGGGGATGACCCAGCCGCATCCTACAGCCGGCCGGTGATTATTGTCCAGAAGAAGGTGAGAGCAGCCATGACGATCGATTATGAAAACAGTAAGCCAGTGATCTCCATGTGCGACATTAAAAAAGAATTCTCCGGCGTATGGGCCCTGTCCGGCATTACCTTTGACGTCTATGCCGGTGAGGTCCATTGCCTTGTGGGAGAAAACGGAGCGGGAAAATCCACCCTGATGAAGGTCCTCTCCGGCGCCTATACCCCCTCCTCCGGTACCATTGAGGTGGATGGCGTCTCCTATTCCAAGCTGGACCCTGTCCTGTCCAAGGAACTGGGGATCAACATCGTATATCAGGAGAACGACCTGGTCCCCAGCATGGATGTCGTGGAGAACGTCTATGTGGGCAACGAAAAGGTAAAGGGCTTTGGATGGGTGGATTACAAGGCCATGGAGGCTGAGGTCCGGCAGCAGATGGAGGATCTCGGTATCGACCTGAAGCTGGACACGAAGATCGAAGATCTGTCGGTTTCGGATCAGCAGTTCGTGAAGATCCTCAAGGCCCTGAGCATCCAGCCCCGGGTGCTCATCATGGACGAGCCCACTTCCATGTTCAACGTGGAGGATGCGGAAAAGGTGCTGGAGCTGACCCGGCGGATCACAGAAAAGGGCATCGGCATCATTTACATCTCCCACTTCCTCAATGAAGTGGTGCAGATCGCCGACCGGATCACAGTGATCCGGGACGGCGCCGTGGTCAGGACCTACACCAACGAAAACAGGGACATCCCCATCACCACCCTCACCCAGGACATGGTGGGCCGTCCCATTGACATGTTCTACGACAAGGAGACTTGTCCCATCGGTGATGTGATGCTGGAGGTAAAGGATCTCCAGCTCACCAAGGACAGCCCCAAGGTGAGCTTTGAGGTCCGTCAGGGCGAGATCGTGGGCTTCTCCGGCATGGTGGGCTCGGGCCGCACCGAGATCGTCCGCGCTCTGGTGGGTGCAGACCACCGCTTCGGCGGCCAGATCCTGATCCGGGGCAAGCAGGTGAACATTAAAACGCCTAATGACAGCATCAATGAAGGCATCGCCTTCATTACAGAGGACCGGCAGAAGCTGGGCCTTATGCTCAATGCCAGTGTGCTGGAGAACGCAACGATCCTGGGCCTGCGGGAGAAGATCAAGGGCTTTTTTATCAATATCAAAAAGTTCCCGCCCCTGATCTCGCCCCTCCTCAAGGAGCTCCGCCTGAAGACCCCCAGCATCTGGACCGAGGCCGTCTACCTGTCCGGCGGAAACCAGCAGAAGGTAGTTCTGGCCAAATGGCTGTATGCAGAGCAGGATATCTATATTTTTGATGAGCCTACCCGCGGCATCGACGTGAACGCAAAAGCGGAGTTCTACAAGCAGATGTGCGCGTTGACAAAGCAGGGGAAGAGCATCATCATGATCAGCTCGGATATGCCGGAATTGATCAGTATGAGTGACCGTGTCTTGGTCGTACGGGATGGTAACATCGACTGTGAACTGACGGGAGAAGACATCAACGAGCAGGAGATCATCAAACGTGCGTTAGGAGTGAAGAAAAATGACGGATAAGAAGTCCAAGACAGCCATCAAGAAGCTGCTGAAGGATCAGCGCGTCCTGTTGGCCATCGTCATCGTGGCGATTGTGGTGATCATTTCTCTGATCAAGCCCCAATTTATTGCACCCGGAAATATCGTGTCCATCTTCCAGCAGATCTGCGTGCTGGGCATTCTCACGATGGCCATGAGTATCCTCCTTATCTCCGGCGGGATCGACCTGTCCATCGGCAACATCATGGTCCTCAGCGGCGTGGTGATGTACCTGTGCATCAATGCCGCCATACCCCTTCCCATTGCGATCATGGCCGGACTGGCTACCGGCTTGCTGTGCGGCCTGCTCAACGGCTTTATCATTGCCAAGAGCAAGTGTATCCCGCTGGTCATCACTCTGGGCACCAGCAAGGCCTTCTACGGTCTGGCCCTGACCGTGTCCGGCGGCCGCATCATGAACTTCGGCGGCGCCTTCGACGGACTGAAGACCAAGTTCTTTGGGGTGTTTTCCCCCATGCTCCTGGTCCTCCTGGTCATGACGGTGCTGGCCTTTATCACCATGAATTACACCAAGTTCGGCCGCAGGGTGGTAGCCCTGGGCGGCAACGAGAAGAACGCCTTCCTGTCCGGCATCAACGTCACCCGCTATAAGGTGATCGTGTACGGCATCGCCGGCCTCTTCTGCGCCGTGGCCAGCATGGTATTTATTGCCCGTATCGACTCCATCACCGCCAATGCCGGCGTGAACTACGAGACCAACGCTCTGGCCGCGGCCATCATCGGCGGCATCACCTTTGAAGGCGGCAAGGGCACCATCGGCGGCGCATTTTTGGGCTGCCTGCTCATGGGCGTTATCTCCAATGCCATGAATATTCTGGGCGTGGACAACAACATCCAGACCATTGTGACCGGCGCCATCATTGTGGGCGCTGTGGTGCTGAGCAACATCAATAACATCAGAAAGAAATAACGCAGGGAAGGAGAGATCGACTTGGTACATGTGGCGATCGTAGGCGCCGGTTTTATGGGCAAGACCCATTTGACCGCCTATCAGTCGATGGATAACGCCAAAGTGGTGGCCGTATGCGATGTGAACGAGCAGCAGGGGCGCGCCCTGGCGGAAGAAGCCGGATGCCCGTGGTACGCAGGTGGGGAGGAAATGCTCTCCCAGGCCGGGATCGACGTGGTCGATATCTGCCTGCCCACGTTTTTGCATGAGGAATATGCGCTGCTGGCGGCCAGGCATAAAAAGCACATCATCTGCGAAAAGCCGGTCAGCCTGGATCTGGCGTCCCTGGACCGCATGCTGGATGCGGCCCGGGAGGCCGGTGTGCAGTTTGCGGTCGGCCAGGCGGTACGCTTCTGGCCCGAATATGTAAAGACCAAGGAGCTGTACGACGCTGGCGCCTTCGGAACGGTAAAGTATGCCAGAGCCAGCCGGCTCTCGGAGCACCCCGCCTGGAGCGAGTGGTACCGCCGCCCGGAGAACAGCGGCGGCGGACTGTTCGACCTGCATCTGCACGACATTGACTATCTCTGCTACCTGTTCGGCCGGGTCCGCCGGGTGTATGCGGTGGGTCAGAAGAATGATGTGGGCTGCTGGAACCATGTGGCCACCTCCCTCACCTTTGAAAATGGGGTCTGTGCCGCTGCGGAGAGCGTCATTGAGATGCCCAAGGGCTTCCCCTTTACCATGGAGCTGAACGTGGTGGGAGATGTGCGCGGGCTGTCCTACCGGATGCGTGCCGGGGCCAACCTGGAGGACGTGGCCTCCGCTGTGCGGGAACTCTGGCTCTATGGCGAGGGCCGGGCGGAGCGGCTGGATGTGGAGCCCTTTGACGCCTACCAGAAGGAGCTGGAGCACTTTATCGACCACATTGATGCCGGCACTCCCATTACCGCCATCACGCCGGCGGACGTCCGTCAGGTGCTGCGGGTCATTCTGGCGATCCAGACCTCTCTGGAGACCGGGGACCCTGTGTACCTGGACGAGGGAGGGGAGACAGTATGAAGCAGGGGATCAGCCTGTTCTCCTTTTCGGAGACGACCGACGTCCGCTGGATGTTTGAGCACGCAAAAAAGGCGGGCTACGACGGCGTAGAGCCGGTCATGAGCGAAAGCGGCTACCTGAATCCCTCCACCAGCGAAAAAGACATCCTGGCCATGAAGCGCATGGCGGAGGACCTGGGCCTGGAGATCCCCAGCGTGGGCGTATGGAGCCTGTGGGAGAACAACCTGGTGTCGGACCAGGAGACCATCCGGAACAAGGCGTTCTCCATCGTGCAAAAGCAGATCGAGGCGGCCCATCTCCTGGGGGCGGACACCATTTTGGTGGTGCCCGGATATGTGGGGTGCTCCTTTGCCTCCAAGCCGGAAAAGATCCGCTATGACGTGGCCTATGAGCGCAGCCAGAACGCCCTCTCCCGCCTCAGCCGGGACGCGCAGCAGGCCGGAGTGGCCATCGGCATCGAGAATGTGTGGAACCGCTTTTTGCTCTCCCCCCTGGAGACCCGGCGCTTCCTGGATGAGATCGGGTCGGACTATGTGGGGATGTATCTGGATGTGGGCAACGTGATCTACACCGGCTATCCCGAGCAGTGGATCGAGCTGCTGGCCGGACGGATCAAAAAGCTGCACATGTCGGACTATCGCTTCGACCAGGCCGGCATCGGGGCCTTCGTGGACCTGTTTGCCGGGGATGTGGATTTCCCGGCGGTGGCAGAGGCGATCGCCAAAATCGGCTATGACGACTATCTCACCCTGGAGATGCTGCCCAACTACAAGCAGTTCCCGGAAGTGAGCCTGTATGCCGACAAGTATGCCATGAATAAGATCACCGAGCTGGTGGCGCAGGCGAAGGCGGCTCTGTGATCTGCGGGGCTGCAAAACAGAGTTCAGGGAAGACCGTCCGCAAGGGCGGTCTTCTTTTTGACGTTATGCCCGGGGATGGACGCAATTTGTTTACAAATGGGCGCTTGACAGTGGAGGCGTCTGCCCATATAATTAACTTTGTTAACTAATAGGACGGGGCAGCGTCTATGCCCGCTTCCCGCCCGCAGACAGGAAGAAATGGAGGGACCGGGCCCCAATGGAATGGACGGACATGGCGCACTATCAGCAGCAGATTCAGAAGATCACCCGGGCGCTGCTGCCGGCCCGGGCCTCCATGCTGACGGTCAGCGAGTTCGAGCTGCTGGCGCGGCTGTATCTGCGCCCGGAGCAGAACACCCCCATCCTGCTCAGCCAGGACAGCGGCATGAAGA
Source organism: uncultured Flavonifractor sp. (assembly GCA_963557075.1). Lineage (GTDB taxonomy): Bacteria > Bacillota > Clostridia > Oscillospirales > Oscillospiraceae > Flavonifractor. The sequence goes on from CAUWDA010000023.1 coordinate 34,638, forward strand.
AGGAGGCGGTGAGCCGCTGCCTGAAGGCCCTCTACGAGAAGGGCTGCGTGCGCAAGCAGCGGCAGGAGAGCGACGAGCGCAGCTATCAGCTGTTTATCACGGAGACCGGCCTGACGGAATTGAAGACGGGTTACGAGAGCATCCTGCGCCCCTTCTATCAGCTGTGGCGCAGCGACCGGGAGGATTTTGAGGCCTTTATGCGCTGTGCGGACAGACTTGCCGCGCACATGGAGAAAGGACAGAGAACATGAAGTTTTATGACGCGCTGCAGCTGGACCCAGGCGCCCTGAAACGGAAAATCGGCGCCTGCGAGACCCGGAAGGAGAAGGCATACTACTGGCTTGCCATGGCGGTGCGGGCCGTGCTTACGGTGCTCTTTGCCATTGTGTTCATCAGTCTGATGACGGCGGGCTTCGGCCCGGAAAATACGCCGATGGCGGTGGCGCTGTTCTGTATCCTGCTGGGGATCCGGTTCGTCAACTTTGAGTACTGCATCAAGGACTCGATGGTGACGCTGGCGGTGGCCTTTGCCATTCTGGTGGTGGTGCCCAGCGTGGTGTCGGTGGTCCACCCGCTGCTGCTCATCCCCATGCATCTGGCGGCCTTTTTCGCGCTGATGTACATGACGGCCCAGCGGCCGGAGCTGGGCAACGGCGGGCTGTACAGCTTTGCCTATATCTATCTGACGGGCAACCCGGTCCTGGGGGACGCCCTGATCCGGCGGGGGCTGCTGGCCCTGGTGGGCTATCTGATCTGCGGCGGCATCCTCTTCGCCAAGCACCGCCACCAGCATGAGGCGGTCCGCTTCCGCCATGTGGTGCAGAAATTCGATCTGTCCAACCTGGTCAACCTGTGGCAGCTGCGGATGGCCATCGGCATCAGTCTGGTGCTTACCGCGGGGCAGGTGTTCGGGGTGGAACGGTTCATGTGGATGGGCTTTGCCTGCTCCTCGCTCCTGTCGGAGTACCCCTACTCCAGCGACACCAAGACCCGGTTCTGGCAGCGCATCGTGGGCGTTGTGGCGGGTTCGGGTATTTTCCTGCTCCTGTACCAGCTTATGCCGGAGTCTGTCCACCCGCTGATGGGACCCCTGGGCGGCCTGCTGCTGGGCTTCTGCGCCGACTACCGGTGTAAGACGGCCATGAACTGCCTGGGCGCGCTGATGCTGGGGGCCGGGAGCTACGGGCTCCACGGCGCGGTGCTCCTGCGCATCGGGGACACCATTCTGGGGGTGCTGTTCGGGCTGGTGTTCGCGGCGGTCTTCCACCGGCTGGTGGCCGTCAAATTCCTGCCCGCCACGAAGGGCGAGACGGAGGCGCACGAGCGGGACGGGGAGTGAAGCGGGATCTCCTGTGGGGCGGGGGCCAGTCCCCCGCCGCCCCGGAAAAGAAAAGTGCGGAAGCCCCTTTTCAAATGCTGGAAAGCATGCTAAAATACAACTATCATTGGAGCGATGGGGGTTGACAGGCATGACCGCCCGCCATATACTCAGAGCAGAGCAGAGCAGAGCAGAGCAGAGCAGAGCAGAGCAGAGCAGAGCAGAGTAAGCAATACTCTGCCTTTTGTGCTGTCCAAATATCAGGAAAAATGACGTGTTGAGGACGCCGGATGCCGGTGCCCTCAACGCGTCATTTTTGTTTGGTCTATTACAGGCCTGTCCTGTAAAATAGAAGAATAGAAGGAGTGGATACCATGAAAAAACGATTGTTCTCGATGTTCCTTTCGCTGGTCATGGTGCTGTCGCTGATGCCGGCGGCATTTGCGGCGGAAGGGGAAGGAAAATGGACCGAAGTGGATTCGGCGGCGGAACTGTCCGCAGCGCTGGAAGCCGGCGGCAACATCCAATTGACCGGAGACATCACAACGGATGAGAAACAGGACTGGACAATCACGACGAATGTGGTGCTGGATCTGAACGGCCACAGCATCACCAGCACTTACGGGGCAATCAACAACTTCCTGATGACAATCAATGGCGGTTCCCTGACCGTCACGGATGGATCTGAGGGAAAGAGTGGCAGCATCAAGGCCACGGATTCCAGTTACGGCTACGGAATCCAGTTGCTCAGCAACAGTTCTTTTACCCTGCTGGCTGGCACCATTGAGACCACCCAGGAGACGGTGGACATCTACACTACTGCCCAAAATGTTTCCGTCAATATTTCCGGCGGCAAACTGGTCAGCACCAATGATAACGTGCTGGGCGTTCGCGGCTATAGTAATATAAACGTAGACATCACTGGCGGCGAGATGGAGAGTCTTAATGGCCGTACCGCCGTTTATATCTCCAGTGATAAAACGCCAAGTCCCATCAATTTTACGATGACCGGCGGTACGCTGCGCTTTGCTGGCGGCATGTCGGGCGCCATCCAGGCATATCAAGGAGCGGAACTGACCATCGGCGGGGATGCTGTGATTGAGTCGGCAGATAGTTGCGGTATCCAGGTGCAGGAGAATACCGTCCTCAATGTGAAGGGCGGTACGATCAATGCAACCGAATGGGGAACTTCTGCAATCAGTTGCTCCGGTAATAGTACGGTCAATATCACTGGCGGTGCCATGAAGTCTAAGGAGAGTTATGCAATCAGTTGCGCCGGTAATAGTACGGTCAATATCACAGGCGGTACCGTCGAAACGAGCAACGCTTGGTCGGCGGCGGTTAAGGCAAATGATAGCAGCAAGGTCTCCATTTCTGATGGTAAAATCGTAGGCAGTAAAGTACTGGATGGTACAAAAGAAAATATCACCGTCACCGGCGGCACTTTCCAGAATCAGGCTGGCGATAAAGTGGATGTAGGCGATTATCTGCCCAGCGGCAATATCCAGGATGAAACCGGCAAGGTGGAGGTTTCTGAGGACGCCGTGGCCAAGATTGGCAATGTTCCTTACATGACCCTCCAGGATGCGGTGGATGCGGTGACGCCCACAGAGTCCACCACCATCACCCTGCTGAAGGACGTGACGGAGAGCGTCACGATTCCCAGTGGCAAGACCGTCCTGCTGGAACTGAATGGTAAGAAACTCACGAATACGGCCGGAAGCCATACCATCACCGTTGCCTTGGGTGGCAGTCTCACTGTGCAGGACAGTGTAGGCGGCGGCACTGTGGATAATGTGTCCCACGCTCGAGCAGCGATTCTGAATAACGGTACGACGATCCTCAACGGCGGCAAGTATGACCGCAGTCAGGAGAATGGGCAGACCAGTGAGAATGCTGGTGGAAACTCCTACTATACGATCGTCAACCATGGTGACATGACCATCAACGATGGTGTTACCGTGGAGCAGAAGGGCCACTTCTCCAGCATGATCGAAAATGGCTATCAGAATTATAATAGTGGCAATGCTTCCACGGGACATGTCTCTGGAACCAATGCTGAGCATCCTTCTCTCACAATCAATGGCGGTCATTTCTCCGGCGGCCTGAATACTGTGAAGAACGATGATGGAGGCAAACTGGAGATCAAGGGCGGCACTTTCTCCAATGTTTCCCAGGCAGTTGTCCTCAACTGGAATGAGGCTGTTATTAGCGGTGGTGAGTTTACTGTAACGGAACCAGGCGTGAACAGCATTATTATTAACGGTTATTTAGACGAAAATTTGGACAAGGGTAAACTGGAGATCAGGGGCGGCACTTTCACCTCCAATACTGGCGCACCGGTGTTGACCACAATGGGAGGTGCTAACCACAGCGGAGACATTGATATCACTGGCGGCACTATTAACGGTGATATTATTCTTACTGATAAGCAATCTGGTGGTTCGCTTGAGATTTCTGGAAATGCTGTTATCAATGGCGATGTGATTAACCAGAAAAATGCTGCCGTTACTGTGACTGGCGGCACGGTCACCGGGCAGATAACCAACAATGGCAATGGCACAATCACTGTCACCGGTGGTACCTTCCCCAATGCGGATGTTAGCAATTTTGTTAATTCCGATACAACTGCTATCGTTACCTTTAACAGAAACGGAGGCAGTGCTGTAGCTACTCAGGTAGTAACCAAGAATGGCTCTATCACCTTGCCCACTCCCACCTATCCCGGTTATCAGTTCCTGGGTTGGTACGCAAATGGTGTCCGTATTGGCGGCGCAGGTGATTCCTACACCGTAACCGGCAATGTGACCCTGGTTGCCCAGTGGCGCTACATCGACCAGGGCGGCGATAGTGACGGCTCCTATGAGC
>CAUWDA010000024.1:0-37110 GCA_963557075.1 uncultured Flavonifractor sp.
CTTTTTCGGCTTTGTTTTCAGCCCGCTTTGGTTCCAGGGTCTTCATTGTGGGGAAGAGGATCACGTCCCGGATGGAGTCGGCGCCGGTGAGCAGCATAACGCACCGGTCGATGCCGATGCCCAGGCCGCCCGTGGGGGGCAGGCCGTACTCCAGGGCGTTGACAAAGTCCTCGTCCATCATGCCGGCTTCCTCGTCGCCCTTGTCCCGCAGCTCCGCCTGCTTCTGGAAGCGCTGGCGCTGGTCGATGGGGTCGTTGAGCTCGGAGAAGGCGTTGCCCATCTCACTGTGGCAGATGAACAGCTCAAACCGCTCGGTGAGCCGGGGGTCGGCAGGGGAACGCTTGGCCAGGGGGCTCACGTCCACGGGATGCATGGTAATAAAGGTAGGCTGGATCAGCTTCTCCTCCACCTTCTGGTCGAAGCACTCGTACAGCGCGTTGCCCCAGGTGGGGTCGGCGGTCTCGGGCAGCTCCACGCCGATGGACTTGGCGGCCGCAACGGCCTCCTCGTCGCTGTTGATGGCCATGAAGTCGATGCCGCAGTACTGCTTCACCGCCTCGTGCATGGGCAGGCGGGGCCAGCCAGGGGTCAGGTCGACGTTCTCGCCCTGCCAGGTCACCTGGTAAGTGCCCAGAATGTCCTTGGCGGCGGAGGAGAGCACCTCCTCAAACAGGTCCATCATGTGGTTGAAGTCGGCATAGGCCTCGTACAGCTCGATGGTGGTGAACTCCGGGTTGTGCTTGGGGTCCATGCCCTCGTTGCGGAAGATGCGGCCGATCTCGTACACCCGCTCAAAGCCGCCCACCACCAGGCGCTTCAGGTGCAGCTCGGTGGCGATACGCATATACATGTCGATATCCAGGGTGTTGTGGTGGGTGATGAAGGGGCGGGCGTTGGCGCCGCCGGAGATGGTGTTGAGAACGGGGGTCTCCACCTCCATGTAGCCCCGCTCGTCCAGATACCGGCGCACATGCTTGATGAAGGCGGTGCGGATCTCAAAGGCGCGGCGCACATCCTCGTTCATGATCAGGTCCACATAGCGCTGACGGTACCGGGTCTCCTTGTCCGTCAGGCCGTGGAATTTCTCAGGCAGAGGCTGGAGGGACTTGGAGAGAAGCGTTACCTTGTGGGCCTTGACAGAGATCTCGCCCCGCTTGGTCTTGAAAACCTCGCCTTCCACGCCCACGATATCGCCGATATCCACCTTTTTGAACTTGGCAAACTCCTCCTCGCCCAGCTCGTCCACCCGGACATAGAGCTGGATCCGGCCCTTGCTGTCCTGCAGGTCGCAGAATACAGCCTTGCCCATGCCCCGCTTGGACATGATGCGCCCGGCGACGGAGGTCATGCTGCCCTCCAGGGCCTCGAAGCTCTCTTTGATATCGGCAGAGTGATGCTTGACCACGTATTTCGTGATCTGGAAGGGATCCTGACCCGCGTCCTGCAGCTCCTTGAGCTTGGCGCGGCGGATCAGGCGCTGCTCGGACAGGTTCTGCTCCTCCGGCTGATTGACGCTTCTCTCTTCAGTACTCATTGCTCTTGCTCCTTACTTTTGAATCTCTAGGATACGATACCTTAATACACCGGCGGGCGCCTCCACCTGGATCTCCTCGCCTACCGCGCGGCCCAGCAGGGACTTTCCAAAGGGAGAGTCCTCGGAGATGCGGCCGTTCATGGGGTCGGCCTCCTGGGAGCCCACCACCTGGTAGACCTCCTCCTCCTCAAACTCCAGGTCCAGCACCTTGACGGTGGAACCCAGACGGACTGCGTTGGGGTCGCTCTCGTGCTCCTCGATGACCACATAGTTGGCCAGGATGTTCTCCACCTCGGCAATGCGGGAGTAGAGCTTGCCCTGCTCGTTCTTGGCCTCGTCATACTCGCTGTTCTCAGACAGATCGCCGAAGGAACGGGCCTCCTTGATCTGGTCGGCGACTTCCTTCTCACGAACGGTCTTCAGATAATTGAGCTCCTGCTTCAATTCCTCCAGCCGCTCGGCGCTGAGTTTAAATTCTTTTGCCATGTCGATCGTGCACACCTTTCCTTGCTTTACGCTATCTGGACGGGACCGGTCCCGGTCCCCGCAAATTCAGAACAGAAACACTCCGCCACGTTAATACGATATTATATGTAGTTTGACCCCTTCTGTCAAGTGCATTCTTTGGTATTTGGTGGCAAAAACCGGAGAGTCTCCAGCGGCAGGAGGCCCGCCTCCCACAGGGCCGCCAGCAGCGGAAGCCGGTCCAGCCCGGCGGGCAGTCCGCCCCCCGCAAGCGCCGGGAGAAAGCCCGCCAGCACCGGCTCTGAGCCCCACAGCCGGAACACCGTCCGCCCCGGCGCTCCCTCCGGCCCAAAGCAGAGCGCCACATCCGCATCCACCGTCTCCGGCGGCCGCACTGCCGCGCCGAATTCCCCCCGCAGCCAGGCCGCCAGCGCCGCCCCGTCCGCGCCCGCATCCACCGCCAGATCCCGCACCCGGGGACAGAGCAGCTCCGCCGCCCGCACCAGCGCCGGCTCCGCCCGGCGGCCAGACAGGAGCACCGCCGCCTGCTCCAGCCTGCGCTCCTGCCAGGTCAGGGCAGCCAGCGCCAGGGGCGCGGCCACGGCCTGGCAGAAGGCCTCCGGCTCCACCGGGCGCAGCCCCGCCTGATACAGCGCTTCCCAGTTGGAAAACTCCGCCGCCGTCAGCACCCGGCGCACCCCCGCCTCCCGCAGCAGCCCACCGCCCCGCCGCACCCGGCGGGCCTGCCGCTTCTCCCCCAGGCCCGCCGGGGCCGGGACCTCCAGCCACAGACAGCGCAGGCCCAGCAGGGAGCGGTGCTCCGGCTTCAACCTCCGCCCCTTCCGGTCCATCAGCTCCACCACACCGATCATACCCGCTCACCTCGGAACAGTTTATGCGCCCGCCTGCGCCCTATGCCACGCTTTTCTTTCCCTTTACAAAGCCTTACCGCGGTTTTGCATTCCTTTACCAAAGCATGATAGCAGAGACGCACCCCTTCGGGTATGATGCAGTTGTCTCTGAAACGCGCAGACCCTGTTTGTAACATGGACGGCACACCCCGCGGGGAGATCGCCGTTTTTCAAACAGGGCCCGCGCCTGAACCTAATTTGGGAGGAATCAAATCATGAATTGGAAGCGACCCCTTTCCCTCACCCTGGCAGCCGCCACCCTGGGCGTCTCCCTGGCCGCCTGCGGCGCCCCCGCCGCCACCACGCCGGAAGCCAGCGCCACCCCCGCGGCGGAGGCTCAGAACCTGGCCGCGCAGTCTGTCAAGGCGCCCAAGTATGTGTTCCTGTTCATCGGCGACGGCATGAGCTATCCCCAGATCCAGTCCACCGCCGACTATCTGGGCGCCCTCAAGGACGGCGACTACTGGCAGGCCGAGCCCAGCCTGGACGACAACGGCGGCGCCGTTCTGGACGGCCCCTCCTATCTGAACTTCATGAATTTCGAGGCCGCAGGCTCCGCTGTTACCTACGACTCCAACAGCTTCTGCCCCGACTCCGCCTCCACCGCCACCTCCATCTCCACCGGCTACAAGACCTACTCCGGCACCATCAACATGGACGAGACCGGCACCACCGCCTATGAGACCATCGCTGAGAAGGTCCACGACCAGCTGGGCATGAAGGTGGGCGTCATCTCCTCCGTCAATCTGAATCACGCCACCCCCGCCGCTTTCTACGCCCATCAGGCCAGCCGCAACGACTACTACGAGATCGGCCTGGAGCTGGTGGATTCCGGCTTTGAATACTTCGCCGGCGGCGGCCTGCTGAAACCCACCGGCCCGGACAAGGACAAGGAGGACCTGTACGCTCTGGCGGAAAAGGCGGGCTACCAGGTGGTCAAGACCCAGGCCGAGGCCGAGCAGGTCACCAGCGGTCCTGTGGTCATTGTGGACGAGCACCTGGCCGACGGCGACGCCATGGCCTATGAGCTGGACCGCACCGACGACATGTGGGCCCTGGCCGACTATGTAGAGAAGGGCATCGAGGTCCTGGACAACGAGAAGGGCTTCTTCATGATGTGCGAGGGGGGCAAGATCGACTGGGCCTGCCACGCCAATGACGCCGCCGCCAGCATCCATGACACCAAGGCCATGGCCGACGCGGTGCAGGTGGCCATCGACTTTGCCAGAGAGCACGCCGACGAGACCCTGATCCTGGTCACCGGCGACCATGAGACCGGCGGCCTTACCATCGGCTTCGCCGGCACCGACTACGACACCTACCTGAACCTGCTGGAGCGCCAGAAGATCTCCTTTGCCAAGTACGACAGCGACTATGTGGCGGCCTACAAGGAGAACAAGACCCCCTTTGAGACTGTGCTGGCCGACATTGAGACCCTCTTCGGTCTGAAGGCCCAGGGCGAGGAGGGCGACAAGCTGGTCCTCACCCCCTACGAGCTGTCCCAGCTGAAGACCGCCTATGAGAAGAGCGTCCATGAGACCGCCACCGGCATGGACGGACAGCAGGAGTATGTGATGTACGGCACCTATGAGCCCCTCAGCGTCACCATCACCCACATTCTGAACAACAAGTCCGGCGTCTCCTTTACCTCTTACAGCCACACCGGCCTGCCGGTGGCGGTGCTGGCCCACGGCCTCAACGCCGAGCAGTTCAACGGCTATTACGACAACACCAAGATCTTCACCAAGCTGGCCGATATGCTGGGCGTCCAGTAAGCGGTTTCTTCCCACTCCAATGATACAGACAGCAGACAGGGTGCGGCTGTATGCCGCGCCCTGTCTGCTGTCAGGAAAGGACGATCACCCCATGAGATCCCGTTTAGCCGGTTCTGAGACCCGGCGCTACTATGCTCCGCTGCTTCTCTGTCTGGCCCTGATCGCTATTCTGCTCCTGGCCCCCACCGGATTTGAAGGGGCGCTGCAATACCGGCAGGCCGACCGCTGTACCGCTCTGGTAACGGCGGTGGACGACTCCGCCATCATCGACACCGGTTTGGTCCGCTCCGGCGAGCAGCGCTGCACGCTTGAGCTGCTGGGCGGGCGCTTTGAGGGGCAGACCGCCACCGGCGTCAACCTGCTCAACGGCTCTCTGGAGCAGGACAAGCTCTTCTCTCCCGGCGACAAGGCCATGGTGGTGGTGAGCTACCAGGGGGACGAGATTATCTCGGTGACCATGACCGACCACTACCGCATCGGCAAGGAGGCCATCCTGGCGGGCATCTTCGCCGTGTTCCTCATTCTCTTCGCCGGGCGCACCGGCGTGCGGGCCATCGCCTCCTTCGTGCTGACGGTGCTTATGCTGTGGAAAGTGCTGGTCCCCCTCTACCTCAAGGGCTGGAATCCCATCTTCATGGGACTGCTGGTGACCCTGGTGCTCACCCTGCTCATCATCGCCCTGGTCTACGGCTTTGACCGCCGGTGTCTGTCCGCTGTGTCGGGGGCCTTTCTGGGGGTGCTGGTGACCTGCGTGCTGGGCATCCTGTTTACCGACCTCTTCCAGATCCACGGCGCGGTGATGGCCTACTCCGAAAGCCTGCTCTACGCCGGCTATCAGGATCTGAACCTGACCCAGATCTTTATGGCCTCCATCTTCATCGGCTCCTCCGGCGCTGTGATGGACCTGAGCGTGGATATCACCTCCGCCGTCCATGAGGTGGTGGAAAAGAGGCCCGACATCTCCCGCTGGGAGGCCGTCCGCTCCGGCCTGAATGTGGGCCGGGCCGCCATGGGCACCATGACCACCACTCTGCTGCTGGCCTATTCCGGCGGCTATGTCGCCCTGCTGATGGTGTTTATGGCGCAGGGCACCCCCATCTGGAACATCCTGAACTACAAATATGTGGCCTCCGAGATCGTCCACACCATCGTGGGCTCCTTCGGTCTGGTCACAGTGGCCCCCTTCACCGCCCTCACCAGCGGCCTTCTGCTGACCGGCGGCCAGCGGCGGCAGGCCCTTCAGGAGGCGGAGTGATCCGCCTCCTTTTTTGTTCCGCTCTTGCTTTTTTCCCCCATTCGGGGTAAAATATTTGTTTGTATTAAGATAAAGGAGTGAAACAAAATGCCAGAAGAACTGAACCCCACCATGACGCAGAACTTCATCCATGATTTCATCGACGAGGACATCGCCCAAGGTGGTCAGTTCCAGGGCATGACCGTCCACACCCGGTTCCCCCCGGAGCCCAACGGATACCTGCACATCGGCCATGCCAAGGCGATCTTTGTGGACTTCGGCACCGCCGAAAAGTACGGCGGCCTGTGCAACCTCCGCATGGACGACACCAACCCCACCAAAGAAGATGTGGAGTACGTGGAGGCCATCCAGGAGGATATCCACTGGCTGGGCTACGACTGGGGCGACCGGTTCTATTTCGCCTCCGACTACTTTGAGAAGATGTACGAGTACGCCGTGGAGCTCATCAAGAAGGGCCTGGCCTATGTGTGCGAGCTCACCCCCGAGCAGTTCAGGGAGTACCGGGGCGATGTGAATACCCCCGCCCGCTCCCCCTACCGGGACCGGCCCATCGAGGAGTCTCTGGACCTGTTCGCCCGGATGCGGGCCGGCGAGTTTGAGAACGGACGCATGACCCTGCGGGCCAAGATCGACCTGAGCAGCGGCAACTTCAACATGCGGGACCCTGTCATCTACCGCATCAACCACATGCACCACCACCGTCAGGGGGATAAGTGGTGCATCTACCCCATGTATGACTTTGCCCACCCCCTGGAGGACGCGCTGGAGGGGATCACCCATTCCCTGTGCTCCCTGGAGTTTGAGGATCACCGTCCCCTGTACGACTGGGTCATCCAGAACTGTCCCGTCCCCTCCAAGCCCCGGCAGATCGAGTTTGCCCGCCTGGGCATCAACTACACCGTTATGAGCAAGCGCAAGCTGCGCCAGCTGGTGGAGGAGGGCCGGGTCTCCGGCTGGGACGATCCCCGGATGCCCACCCTGTGCGGCCTGCGCCGCCGGGGCTACACCCCCCGCTCCATCCGCAACTTCTCCGAGCGCAACGGCGTGAGCAAGTCCGCCTCCACCGTGGAGTACGCCTTCCTGGAGCACTGCCTGCGGGAGGACCTGAACCTCACCGCCCAGCGGGTGATGGCGGTGCTCCGCCCCGTCAAGCTCACCATCACCAACTACCCCGAGGGACAGAGCGAGACCTTCACCGTGGAAAACAACCCCAACGATCCTGAGGCCGGCAGCCGGGAGATCACCTTCTCCCGCAACCTGTATGTGGAGGCCGAGGATTTTCTGGAGACCCCGGTGCCCAAGTACAAGCGGCTCTACCCCGACGGCCCCGAGTGCCGCCTGAAGGGCGCCTACCTCATCAAGTGCACCGGCTGCACCAAGGATGAGGCCGGCAACATCACCGAGATCTTCGCTACCTACGACCCCGACAGCCGGGGCGGCGATCCTGCCGACGGCCGCAAGGTAAAGGGCGCCACCATCCATTGGGTGGACGCCGCCACTGCCGTGGACGCCGAGGTGCGGCTGTACGACAACCTCTTCTCCGACGCCGATCCGGACGCCGGCGACAAGAATTTCCTGGACTGCCTCAATCCCAACTCCCTGACCGTGCTCCCCGACGCCAAGGTGGAGGCCGGCTTGGCCGGCGTGGAGGCCCCCGCCTCCTTCCAGTTCCTGCGGCAGGGCTACTTCTGCACCGACAGCAAGGATTCCAGACCGGGTCATCTGGTGTTCAACCGGTCCGTGAGCCTGAAGGACAGCTTTAAATTTTAAAGGCAGGCGCGGGACTGCCGCGCCGCCGGTTTGGAGGTCATCAACATGAAGTTCTGGTTCCGCAACGACTACTCCTTTGGCGCCCATCCCAAGGTCCTGGAGGCGGTGTGCGCCGCCAACCTGGAGGGCAATATCGGTTACGGCGACGACAAGTACACCGAAAAAGCCAAGGACCGGATCCGTCAGCTGTGCGGCCGGCCCGACGCCATGGTGGAATTCGTCATCGGCGGCACCCAGGCCAACGTGCTGGCCTGCGCCTTCCTGCTCAAGCCCTGGGAGGCCGCTATCTGCCCCGACTCCGGCCATCTGAACGGCCACGAGGTGGGCGCCTTTGAGGCCACCGGCCACAAGATCCTCACCGTGCCCGCCGCCCCCGACGGCAAGATCGCCCCGGAGCAGCTGGTGCCCCTGCTGAAGCTCCATCAGGACGTACACCTGACCAAGCCCGGCCTGGTCTACATCTCCAACGCCACCGAAAACGGCGCGGTGTACACCAAGGCGGAGCTGTCCGCCCTGTACAACTTCTGCCATGAGAACGGGCTGCTCCTTTTTGTGGACGGCGCCCGGCTGGGCTGCGCCCTGGCCTCCGACGCCAACGACATGACCCTGCCCGAGTTTGCCAGCCTGTGTGACGCTTTCTACATTGGCGGCACCAAGAACGGCTCCATGTATGGCGAGGCTCTGGTCATCAACCGCCCCGAGCTGACCGAGGGCTTCTTCCGGATGAAGAAGCGCATGCTGGCCGTGATGGAAAAGGGCTGGATCCAGGGCGCCCAGTTCCTGGCCCTCTTTGAGGACGATCTGTATTTCAAGATGGGCCGCCAGGCCAACGAGATGGCCGCCCGTCTCCAGAATGGACTGAAGGCCAAGGGCTGGAAGCTGTGGGTGGAGTCTCCCACCAACCAGGTCTTTGTCATCGCCCCCAACGCGGTCAAGCCCCAGATCGACGAGGTCTGCCAGTACGAGGACTGGTGCCCCTATGATGAGGAGCATACCGTGATCCGCTTCGTGGCCTGCTTCAACACCACCGAGGCCGACGTGGACGGCCTGCTGGCCGCCCTGCCTGATCTCCCCTGAGACCTGCGGGCGCAAACGTTCCCGCTAAGCTGTGCGTGGCCTGCCGTCTATGACGGCAGGCCACGTTTTTTCTCCAGGCAGGCGGCTGTCCGCCCCTTCTCCCCCGATACGGGCGCCTGAAAAGAAAATACACCCCGGGACCGCATGGTCCCGGGGTGTATTGTTTCGCAGTTGAAAAGCGGAATTACTTCAGCTCCACCTTGGCGCCGACCTCTTCCAGCTTCTTCTTCAGCTCCTCGGCCTCGTCCTTGGAGACGCCCTCCTTGATAGCCTTGGGGGCAGCCTCGACGGCAGCCTTGGCCTCAGCCAGGCCCAGGCCGGTGATCTCACGGACAGCCTTGATGACCTTGATCTTCTCGGAGCCGACCTCAGCCAGCACCACGTCGAACTCGGTCTTCTCCTCAGCAGCGGGAGCGGCAGCGCCGCCAGCGGCGGGAGCAGCCATAGCAGCGGCGGACACGCCGAACTCGTCCTCCAGAGCGTGCACGAGCTCGGAGAGCTCCAGAACAGTCAGACCCTTAACCTCTTCAATGAGGGCAGTGATTTTCTCAGAAGCCATGATAGGTAACCTCCTAAATAAATTATAATTGATACAGATTGGTGCGGGGAATTACTCGGCGGCAGCCTCGGCGGGCTCGGAAGCCTCGACAGAGCCGCCCTTCTGCTCGCAGATGGCCTTGATGACGATAGCCAGGCTGGTGATGGGAGCCAGCATGGTGCCCAGGACCTGAGCCTGCAGGACCTCCTTGGAGGGCAGCTCGGCCAGAGCCATGATCTCGTCCATGGACAGGACCTTGCCGTCCATGAAGCCGGCCTTGATGGTGAACTTAGCACCGTTGAACTGCTTGGCGAACTTGTTGATCACACGCATGGGAGCGATGGGATCGCCGTTGGACAGGGCCAGAGAAGTAGTGCCGTTGAGCACCTCGTCCATCTCGCTGAGACCCACATTGTCAACGGCAAAACGCAGCAGGGTGTTCTTCACCACGGCGTAGTCCAGCTCGTTCTTGCGGCACTCGGCGCGCAGAGCGGTGTCCTCGGCCACAGTGATACCCTTGTAGTCCACGAGCACGCCGCTGGCGGCGTTCTGCAGCTTCTCGGTCAGCCCGGCCACGATGGCCTGCTTCTCACTGAGAACCTTTGCGTTAGGCATTTGGATTCACCTCCGTTGAATTTGAGTTCAACTTTTCCGATGCAGGCACGCAACAAAAAAGCTGTTTTCGCATTCAAAGCAGCGAAAACAGCACAAAGAAGTCATTCCGTTGTGGCTGCATTCTCGGCAGGATTTCTGGCTTGCGCCCACCTGCTGTCTTTGAACACGACTGATAGTATACAATAGAACCCATAGGATGTCAAGCACTTTTTTGAAAAATGGTCACTTTTTTGTGAACATCCTGGGGAAAAGAGCGAGAAAAACGGGGAGCAGGAAAACCTGCTCCCCATTTTACTTGTTGTCACGCTGCGGCGGCTGCGCAACGCGCGGCTTCCCTCCGTCTCGGGCTGGTCTTGGGCCGCATAACGGCCCTGCGCTCGCCCTCGCTCCGGTCCATCCGCGCTGCTTCGCACGCCTCTACGCTTCTTGTTGTCACGCTGCGCACCCTCCGCGACGGGCAACTGCTCAGCACTCCGTCGAAAATGCCGCTGGGCTGTGCCCAGCCTGTTTTTCGGTCTGCGCGCTTCGCTGCTGCCCTGCTCCCGGGTACTCCGCGCTTCTTGTTACATCAGCTTAGCGCTGTTGATCTTCACGCCGGGGCCCATGGTGGAAGCACACACGCAGGAGCGAATGTACTGACCCTTGGCAGCGGAGGGCTTCGCCTTGATGATGGCGCCCATCAGAGCGTTGAAGTTCTCAGCCAGCTTCTCAGCGCCGAAGGAGACCTTGCCGATGGGGCAGTGGATGATGTTGGTCTTGTCCAGACGGTACTCCACCTTACCGGCCTTGATCTCGGTCACGGCCTTGGCCACGTCGGGGGTGACGGTGCCGGCCTTGGGGGAGGGCATCAGGCCCTTGGGGCCCAGGACCTTACCCAGACGGCCCACAACGCCCATCATGTCGGGAGAGGCCACGACCACGTCGTAGTCGAACCAGTTCTCCTTCTGGATCTTCTCCACCATGTCCATCTCGCCCACGAAGTCGGCGCCGGCGGCCTTGGCGGCCTCAGCCTTGTCGCCCTTGGCGAAGACCAGCACGCGCTGGGTCTTGCCGGTGCCGTGGGGGAGAACGATGGCGCCGCGGACCTGCTGGTCGGCGTGACGGGAGTCAACGCCCAGCTTCACATGCAGCTCAACGGTCTCGTCGAACTTAGCGGGAGCGGTCTTGACCACCAGCTCCATCGCCTCAGCGGTATCGTACAGGGCGCCTTTGTCGATGAGCTTGGCGCTCTCCTGATATTTCTTGCCTCTAAACATTGCTCTATTCCCTCCTTCGGCTTACTCGCCCACCACGATGCCCATGGAACGGGCAGTGCCGGCGATCATGCTCATAGCCGCCTCGACGCTGGCCGCGTTCAGGTCAGGCATCTTGGTCTCGGCGATCTTGCGCACATCTTCCTTGCTGATGGTGGCCACCTTGGTCTTGTTGGGCACACCGGAGCCGGACTCGATGTTGCAGGCCTTCTTGATCAGAACGGCAGCGGGAGGAGTCTTGGTGATAAAGGTGAAGGAGCGGTCGGCATAGACGGTGATCACCACGGGGATGATCAGGCCCACGTCGTTCTTGGTACGCTCGTTGAACTCCTTGGTGAAGGCGGCGATGTTGATGCCGTGCTGACCAAGGGCGGGACCGACGGGGGGCGCGGGAGTCGCCTTGCCGGCGGGGATCTGAAGTTTCACATAACCAGTAATTTTCTGTGCCATTTGAAACAGCACCTCCTACGATAAATGTGGTTGGAAGCGGAACTGCTGCGCAGTCCCTCCCACGTGCGGGGGAAAGGGCCGGGGCCCGGATCACTCGACTGGCTCGATCTCGTCCAGTTCCAGTTCCACGGGGGTCTCGCGGCCGAACATGGAGACCACCACGCGGACCTTGCTGTGGTCCAGGTCGATCTCCTCTACGGTGCCCAGGAAGGACTCCAGGGCGCCATTGATGATCTTGACATTGTCGCCCACCTGGTAGTTCACCACTACCTCGCGCTTTTCCACGCCCAGGGCGGCGATCTCCTCATCGGTGAGCGGGATGGCCTTGTTGCCGGAGCCTACGAACCCGGTGACGCCGCGTACGTTGCGCACCAGATGCCAGGTCTCATCGGTCAGGACCATCTTGACCAGCACATAGCCGGGGAAGACCTTGCGCTCTACGGTCTTGGGACCGTTGTCCGTGATCTCGGTCACGGTCTCCAGAGGGATGCTGACCTCGGCGATCAGATCCCGCAGGCCGCGGTTCTCCACTGCCTTTTCAATGCTGGCGGCCACAGTGTTTTCATAGCCGGAATAGGTATGCACCACATACCACTTCGCGTTCTCAGCCATTCTCTACACCTTAACCCTTGCCAAACAGATCCAACAGGGCACGAATCACGGAGCCGGCGAGGGCGTCGAACACCCAGATGCAGATCCCAACGACGATGCAGCAGAGAATGACGATCACGGTGTTGTTGATGGTCTGTTTCTTGGTGGGCCACTGGACTTTCTTCAGCTCGCTCTTGAGTTCCTTGAACCACTTGCCGATCCGAGCGAAGATGCCGGGCTTCTTGTCCGCTTTGGCGTCCTTCTTCTTCTCAGACTTGGCGGGCTTGACCTGCTCGAGCTTCTCGTTTTCAGACATTCCGTTTAACCCTTCTTTCTTCTGAGCCATTTTGCAGCACTCTTACTTGGTCTCGTTGTGGACCGTGTGCTTCCTGCAGAAGGGGCAGTACTTCTTCAATTCCAGACGGTCGGGAGTGTTCTTCTTGTTCTTGTTGGTGTTATAGTTCCGCTGCTTGCACTCGGAGCAGCGCAGGGTGATCTTCACCCGGTTGCCGGCCTTCGCCATGTTCGGCACCTCCTTCATTGTTTGACCGCATAACAGCAAAAATGCCGGATGCGGCCGCAGGCCGAATCCAGCACGCACCGGCCGCGTAACGCCGCCGGATAAAACGCACGGTGCGGATTCGGCACATTTGCCTCCCTATGTCTCACGCGGAGGAAAGGGTTTCATGCGTCATCACACCGTAAAAATGCGCACAAAAAAAGAGCCCTTCTTCATAGGTAGTTGAACTATACCACAGCTTTGGGCAGAAGTCAAGCATTTCCCCCTTGTTTTTTCCCTTTTTCTCCTGTATAGTAAGGGAAGTTGATAAAGGAGTGTTGCACTTGCGCATTATGGCGATCGATTACGGCGACGCCCGGACCGGCGTTGCCATCTCCGACCCCACCGGCCTGCTGGCCGGCTATACCACCGTCATCCACAGCCGGAAGGCGGAGCAGGTGGCCGCCGAGCTGGCCCGGCTGGTGAAGGAGCACCAGGTGGACGAGCTGGTCATGGGCTTCCCCCGTAATATGGACGGCACCGAGGGGCCCCGGGCGGAGCTGTACAGGGCCTTTGCCGTCCAGGTGGAGGAGGTCTGCGGCTTGAAGCCGGTGCTGTGGGACGAGCGGCGCACCACCGTGGAGGCCCATAACATCCTCCACGCCTCCGGCAAGAAAATGAAAAACCACAGAAAAACCGTGGACGCCGTAGCGGCTACTCTGATTTTGGAAGGTTACCTCACCTTCAAGCGGGCCAGAAGTTGACCGGGCGCTATCCCTTCCGGAACAGCTCCCGCAGCCCCACCACCAGCAGAAAGCCCCCAAAGCACCGCCGCAGCAGCCCGGTATCCAGCCCGGTGGCGGCCCAGGCGGCCAGGGCGGCGCAGGCCAGCCCGGCCAGCACGGCGGGCAGCAGCACCGACTTCTCCACATATCCCTGCTTCAAATGGGCGGGGAGGGCCGCCCCGGCAGAGGGCAGGAAGTAGAGCAGGTTGATCCCCTGGGCCTGTTCCTGAGACATCCCTGCTATGGTGGTCAGGTAGATGAGCAGCAGGGTGCCGCCGCCCACACCGAATCCGGACAGGATCCCGGTGGCCGCCCCGGCCAGCACCGCCAGCAGCCAGCCCATCAGAAAAAGAGGGCCCGCACCCCGCCGTAGAGCAGCAGCAGGGCGAAGAGCCGCCGGAGCCAGACCATATTGAGCCGCTTGAACAGGTGGCCTCCCGCAAAACCGCCGATCAGCCCGCCCAGCAGGTAGGGCAGGGCGGCCGCCAGGTCCACTCCCTCCCGGAACAAATAGATGCCGGCAGACAGAGCACACAGGGGCAGGATCACCGCCACCGAAGTGGCGAATGCCTTCCGCTGTCCCAGGCCGCACCAACCGGCCAGCAGGGGCACCAGGACCATCCCGCCGCCGCCCCCGAAAAATCCGTTGACCAGCCCCGCCGCCGCCCCCGCCAGGGCAGGGCGGCGCCAGGTCCCTTTTTTCTTCTCCAAAAAGCATCCCTCCGTTGACAGTAGTATGTCAGCGGAGGGATTTTACTATGCAAAGCCGCAGCAAAATTGCCATGTGCACCCTTTGCCCTATTTTCACGGTGCGCCCCAGGCGCATGAAGTTTTATGCCGCTATGCCCGGTCCAGCCCGGCCAGGGTCAGCACCACGTCGCCCGCCATCATCAGCCCGGCCACCGGCGGCACCCAGGCCACACTGCCGGGGACGGAGCGGCGGCCCGGGGGCGGGGCTTCGTGCTGAGCCGCCGCCCGGGGCAGCTCCGGAGACCACAGCACCCGGTGGTGGACGATCCCCCTGGCCCGCAGCTCCTTGCGCACCACCCGGGCCAGCGGACAGCCCTCGGTCCTGGAGATATCCCCAATACGGAACTGGGCGGGGTCCAGCTTATTGCCCGTCCCCAGGGCGGAGAGGATGGGAATCTTCCGGGTGATGGCAGTCTCAATCAGATCCAGCTTGCAGGAGACCAGGTCAATACAGTCCACAATATAGTCCCAGGGTGTGGAAAAGAAGCGCTCCCGGTTGGCCGCCTCATACTTCTCGACCCGCACGGTAACCCGGCAGCCGGGGTTGATGTCGGCAATGCGGTCCGCCATGGCCTGGGCCTTGGGGACCCCAACGGTGGAGAGCGTGGCCTCCACCTGCCGGTTCAGATTGGTGAGCCCCACATCGTCGTGGTCCACCAGCGTGAGGGCCCCCACGCCGGAGCGGGCCAGCGCCTCGGCGCACCAGCTGCCCACGCCGCCCAGGCCGAACACCGCCACATGGGCGGCGCTCAGCCGCTCCATGGCAGGCTCTCCCAGCAGCATTCCTGTGCGTAAAAATTTCTCGTCCATATTGCCTCCCGATGCAAAAGGGCGGATGGTGCATCGCGCCATCCGCCCTTTTTATTCCTCACAATCAGCCGTTCACATACTGGATGCCGCTCTCCTGCGTGGCCTCCAGGCCCTCGGTGAGACCCTCCATCCAGCTCTGAGCCGCCTCGCTGCGCAGGGTGCCATCGACGATGTTCTTCCAGTGAGGCGCGTTCTCGCCCTGGAAGTAGATCACATGCCAACCCTGCTGACTGGCCTGGGTATTCTCCACCAGACCGGTGTCACCCACCTGGCGGTCCTCGGCAAAGATCCAGTCGTTGAAGCCGTCAAACATCTGGCCCTGATAGACCTTCTCATACAGGCCGCCGTTCTTGACGGAACCGGCGTCGTCGGAATTGGCCTCAGCCAGCGCGCCGAAGGACTCGGCGGTCTTGTCGCCGGCCTCCCACTGGGCCAGCAGGTCCTCGGCCTCCGCCTTGGCGGCGTCCAGAGAGTCCTGGCTGGGCACTCTGGATTCGTCCACGTCGGTGGTGGAAGCGTCATCCTCCTGGTCCAGCTCAGCCTTCACCAGGATGTGGCGGATATCGACGGTGGGAGTCTCGTCCAGATAGCGGTCCAGGAAGAGCACCACATAGTAGCCGCTGCTGCTCTCCACCACCTCCACGTCACCGGCGGTACGCTTGGCGTCCCGCAGCCAGCTGCCATAGACCTGGTACTCCAGGTTGGCGCCCTGCACGCCGGCGCTCAGGGAGTAGTCGGGATCCTCGGTGTAGCTGTCCTTCTTGTCCTCAGCCACATAGTCGGGGGCCAGCTCGGCAAAGGCGGCGCCGCGGTCATCGGCGGCCTTCACCTCGGCGGCGAACTTCTCCGCCTTGGCCTTGGCGGCCTGCATGGCGGCGGCAGACTCCTCCTCGGTGGGTTTTACAGCCTTACCCTCGGAGTCGGTGCCGCTGGGGGCGGTGCCGTCCACAAAGATCGTCCGGAAGTCAAAGCTGTCCAGCGTGTCCTTGTGCTCCTCGTAGTAGGCCTGGATCTCCTCGTCGGTGATCTCCTGCTTGTCCATATAGTCGTTTACAAAATTGCCGGTCAGCACTTCCCGGCGCAGGCACTTCTCAAAGGCGCTGGTGGTCATATACTTGCCATAGTTGTTCTTCAGATAGGTGCCGAAATCCGGATAGCCCATCTGGGTCGCGTAGGTCTTGAGGGTGGACAGCTCCTCGCTGATGGTCTCCTCATCCTCGGCGGTAAGGGCATAGCCCTCCGCCTCAGCGGCCTTCTCCAGAGCCGCAGTCTCGGTCAGGGCCTCGGTGGCCTGCTTGAGGAAGTAGTCATGGAAGCTCTGGTTCTTGGCCTCGTCCATATACTGCTCCCGCAGGTCGCTCTGGGGATCAAAGGTCAGGCCGCTGGAATAGGCCTTGTTCATGGCTGCACGGTAGTAGTACTCCACATCGTTGACCGTGTACTTCCGGCCATCCACGGTAAGGGCGGTGGCGCCGCGCTGGAAAATGCCGGAGTGCCACACCAGCAGGGCAGCCACCAGGATGGCGATGACAATGCCGATGACGGTATAGAGCACCGTCTTCCGGTGGGCCGTCTTTTTCTCCTGGAGCTCCGCCCGCTGCTTCTGGGTCAGGCCCTGCTCAGGGTCGCCCCGGCGCTGCTTCTTTTCTCTGGATGCGCTCATTTGTTGCTTCAGTCCTCTCGTCGTTGTTCCTGCCGCCGGCAGGGATGCTGTATATCCAAATCTGTATAGACAAGGTTGTATTATACAGGAAATCGCCCGGCCTTTCAAGTCTAAAAACCACTTTTACACTTTATTCACCTTCCGGGCAAAAAGAAACCCCACGAAACAGATGTTTCGTGGGGGTCCCACTCTGGCCGTGCGAGCCCATTTAAAACCTGCACGAGATGGCAGGGTGGGTCGCCTCCATGCTGTTTCGTTGCTTCCAACTTCCAGCTGTCCCTCAGGGGGCACCGGGAGGCCTGCAGTCCGCAGTATGAGGGGGCGTCCCGTTTCAGAGATGTGGGTTTAAATAAAGCCCATCACGCACCGAGCAGGAATCTCGGTTCAGGAGGGGTCCTCTTCCTCGTCGGCAAAGAGCGCCTCCATAAACTGCTGATACACCAGCTCCAGTTCTTCGTCGCTGTCCAGGGTGGAGAGCTGTTCCTCCCCGTCCACCTGGACCACCTTCAGGATGATGAGACCGTTCTCCTCGTCGTCCAGGTCCACTTCTTCCACAGTGTCGTCGTCCTGCTCTTCCCCCTGAATGGCGGGGAAGAACGCCATATAGGTCTGGCCGTTGTACTCCAGGGTATCTACATGCTCCAGTTCAAACTCATTGCCGTCCTCATCGGTAACGGTGATAAAGTCGGGGCCAAATTCTTCACTCATATCGGGCACCATACCTTCCTTTTGTTCGTCTCTATTTTAGCCTGTACCGGCGGAAAAAGCAAGAGGATGATGCATCAAATTTTCTGAGAGACCCATGATCCTCCAGAAAAGGGAAAAGACAGTGTGGACAATAGAGCAGGACGTGATATAATAACATAGATTCTTTGTCCCTTTCTCTACCTGGAGAAAGATCCGAAGAAAGCGAACCTTTCGCCCGTCTCACCCTATACGGAGGTGTTATTGTTGCCATCACAAGACAATCAGAATTCCCCCCGGCGGCGCCGGAATGAAAAAAAGCGAAGTCCCGCAGCCCACGCCCTGAAGCTGGCAGGCAAAGTATTTGGCACCCTTTTGCTGGTCATGCTGATCACCGGGGTCATCCTGGCCTGCTTCGCCATGGTCTACATCAAGACCGTTATCCTGCCCCAGGCCCATCTGGACGCCAGCTTTGACATGAACCTGACCAGCACCATCTATTATATGGACCCCGACACCGGGTCATACGTGGAACATCTTGCCCTCCATGGGGCGGAAAACCGGAAGAAGGTCACCTATGACCAGATCCCCAAAAATCTGGTCCAGGCCACCATCGCCATTGAGGACGAGCGCTTCCTCAAGCACAACGGCGTGGACTGGAAGCGCACCCTCAACGGTGTGCTGCTCATGTTCACCGGCAAGGACATCCAGGGCGGCTCCACCATCACCCAGCAGCTGATCAAAAACGCCACCCAGTATGACGACGTCACCGTCAAACGCAAGATCCTGGAGATTTTCACGGCCCTGGATTTGGATTCCACCTACTCCAAGGACCAGATCATGGAGTGGTACCTCAACCTAATCTATCTGGGGGACAACTGCTACGGCGTGGCCACCGCGGCGGAGAACTACTTCGGCAAGGACGTGTCCCAGCTCAGTCTGGCCGAGTGCGCCAGCCTGATCTCCATCACCAACAACCCCACGCTGTACGGCCCCAACTCCAACGTGCGCATCACCAATGAGGAGACCGGCGTGGTCACCACCGGGCGGGAGCGCAACAAGCAGCGCCAGGAGCTGGTGCTGTGGAAGATGCTGGACCTGGGGATGATCTCTCAGGAAGAGTACGACGCCGCTGTAGCGGAGGAGCTGGTCTTTACCCGCGACACCGGCGAAAAACGCCCCTCCACCATCTACAACTGGTATGACGAACAGGTCATCACCGACGTGATCAACGATCTGATGACGGAGTGCGGCTACTCCGAGCAGCTGGCGGAGAACATGGTCTACTCCGGCGGCCTGAAGATCTACGCCTGCGTGGACCCCCGCATCCAGTCCATCGTGGAATCGGTCTATTACGATGAGAGCAGCCTCCAGCTTCCCTCCAAGCGGGGACAGGACATCCAATCCTCCATCGTTATCGTGGACCCCCAGGGCAACGTGGTGGGTCTGGCGGGCGCCCTGGGCAGCAAAGAGGGCAACCGCCTGCTGAACATGGCCAGCGGCACCGTACGGCAGCCCGGCTCCTCCATCAAGCCGCTGTCGGTCTATGCCCCTGCGCTGGAGCTGGATCTCGTCAACCCTGCCTCAGTCTATGCCGACGAGCCGGTCCGGGTGCTCAACGGCAAGGACTGGCCCCTCAACAATCCCCTGACCTACCGGGGCAACATCACCGTGGAGACCGCTCTGGAGGTCTCCTCCAACCCGGTGGCCGTCCGGGTGCTGGAGCAGATGGGGGCCGAGACCTCCTTCAACTTTGTTCAGGACAACTTCCACATCGACCTGGAGGAGTCCTACCAGAAAAACGGAGAGGTCAAAAATGACTATGGCTCCAGCCAGCTGGCTCTGGGTGGTCTGACCCACGGCGTCAGCGTGCTGGACATGGCCGCCGCCTACTCCGTCTTCCCCCGGGACGGCGTGTATATCGAGCCCCGTACCTACACCAAGGTCACCCAGGAGGTGGACGGCGTGGAGAAGGTGCTGCTGGACAACACCGGCACCGAGGGCGAAGTGGTCCTCTCCAACGAGACCACCTACTATATGAACGAGATGCTGAAAAAGGTCGTCTCCAGCGGTACCGGTACCGCCGCCCGCATCTCCGGCATGACGGTGGCCGGCAAGACCGGTTCCACCACCGCCAACAACGACCGCTGGTTCGTGGGGTACACCCCCTACTACACCGCCGCCGTCTGGGTGGGCTACAAGACCCCCGAGCGGATCCGCGCCAACAACAACCCCGCCGCTGTGATGTGGCAGAAGGTCATGAGTCCGGTCCACCAGGGCCTGTCCAACAAGGGCTTCACCAAGGCCAGCGGTCTGACGCCGGTGACCCTGTGTATGGACAGCGGCCTGCTGGCCTCCGAGGCCTGCTACAGCGATCCCAGAGGAGAGCGCGTGGTCCAGATGTACCTCTTCTCCGACGACGTGCCGGTGGAGAAGTGCGCCCGCCACGTTCTGGTGGACGCCTGTACTGAATCCCCGGTGCTGGACGCCGAGGGGAACCCCATCAGCGGGCTGTATCACCTGGCCGGGGAATTCTGCCCCCGGGAGGCGAACGAGGCTCTGGGCATCGCCGAGGGCACCGTCCAGTCCATCGGCGTTCTGGCCGACGGCGAGCCCGACGCTCCCTACTCCAAAGCCTTCCTGGAGGCCCAGGGGACCTGCCCGGTCCACACCGACGCCCCCCTGCCTCCGGACCCCACGGAGTACGATCCCTCCTCCTTCCGGCTGGATGACCAGTCCACCTGGCCCACGCAGGAGCAGTGGCCCGGCTTTGACCCCACCAATCCGGAAACCTACCCCACTGTCTCTACCGGACCCTCTGGTGGAGAGGAACCCTACCCCCTCCCCTCTGAGGGGCCCCACGACACCCCCTCCCCCACACCGGACGACTCCTACACGAAGCCGCCCATCGACGACTGAGTCCCGCCCGCCGCGGGCCGTCCCTGCCGTTTGGCGGGCGGCCCGCGGCTTTTTCTGTCCGCGCCCTGCCGGGGAAATCATCATAAAAATGTAAGAGTGCCGCTTTCCCCGGCCAAATGTTCCTTCTTTCGGCGCGGCCGCCCGTTCCTGCGCCCCGGTATCCCATTGTGAGCGGTAATTTTACCGGGCGGATCTGGGAAGCATACTGGACGAAGGGCAAAAAATCTGATACACTGATTTCAAATGACAGCAGGAGGGAACGCTATGCTGATTCAACAGGTGCTTGCATTTTTGCTGGCCTGTACTCTGACCACAGGCGGCGCATCCGGGACCGCCATCCAGGACGTGCCCCAGGACGACTGGTCCTACCCCTATGTCTCTTCTCTGGTGGAGCGCGACATTATGCACACCACCGGGACCGGCGATTTTCTGGGGCAGGTAGCCATCAATCGGGGCGATTTCCTGCTCTGCCTCTGGCGGGCGGCAGGCAGCCCCTCCGGCGGTTCCGCCGCCTTTTCCGACGTGCAGCCCGGCCATCGGGTCTATGACGCCCTGGCCTGGGCCGTTCAGCAGGGCATTGTGGAGGACTCCCCCGGCGTCCCCTTCTCCCCCGCCGCCTACCTGGACCGGGAGGAGGCGCTGACTCTGCTGGGGCTGGCCCTCCCCGCCCTGGGTGCGGAGTCCGTCGCCGCGCCGGACGGCTCCTCCATCCAGCAGGCCGGCGGTCCGTCCGATTCCGGCGGTCCCCTGACCCGGAAAGAGGCCGCCGCCCTGCTCTATGAGACCATGGAGCTGGCCGGGATGATCCCCAGAGCGGGAGATCCCACCGTCCCCGCCATCCTTCCTCAGGAGGGCTGGAGCTGGTTTGACGACGCTGTCTTTGTGGGGGACTCGGTCTCCCTCAAGCTGACGGGCTATGTGACCAAGACCCGTCAGAGTGACCCGGAGTACCTGGGCAAGGCCCAGTTCCTCACTGCCGGCAGTCTGGGCAGCGGAAACGCCCTGTGGGAGGTCAGCGACAAGTCGGTCCACCCCCTCTATCAGGGGACCAAAATGCGGCTGGAGGACTCCGTTCACGCCTGCGGGGCTAAAAAGCTGTATATCCTGCTGGGCATGAACGACGTGGGCCTGTACGGGGTGGACGGCGCGGCCGCCAATATGGAGACGCTGCTCCAGCTCATCCGGGAAAAGACCCCCGACCTGGAGATCTTTGTCCAGTCCGCCACCCCGATCCACAGGGGCAACGAGAAAAAGGTGCTCAACAATGCCAACCTGCTGCTGTACAATGAAAAGCTTCGGGAGATGTGCGACCGGAACGGCTACCACTATGTGGATATCGCCTCCGTGCTGTCCGACAGCGAGGGCTTTCTCCCCGACGCCTATTGCAGCGACGCCTCGGGCATGGGGATGCACTTCACCGACGAGGCCTGCCGCATCTGGGTGGACTACCTGCGGCAGGACGCCGCCGCCCGGCAGCAGGGCTGAGTCCGCTGCCCTCAGCTGATGCGGCCAAGGCCGCAGAAAGGAGATTTTTATGAAAAAGCGTATGCGCAGCGCAGTGGCGCTGTCTCTGGCCCTCCTCTTTGCTTTGGGAGCCGCCGCCTGCGGCGGGGAGTCCAAGCCCGCCCAGCCCGACGTCAATGAGGTCATGTCCGCCCTGCTGGAGAAGGCCCCCATCTCCGGGAGCCTGGAACTGAGCCAGGAGGATATGCTCAATTTCTACGGCATTCAGGCCGACCAGATGGAGGCCTTCTCCGCTCAGCTGGCCGCCGACGGGATCACCGCCAACGAGATCGTGCTGGTCAAGGCCGTGGACGAGGAGAGCGCCGACGCGGTGGAGGACAAGCTGGAAACCCGCCTGGAGGCCCGCCGCAACGAGTTCAACAACTATCTGCCCGACCAGTACGCCGTGGTGGAGCAGAGCGAGGTCCAGCGGAACGGGGTATATGTGTGCCTGATCATCTCCCCCCAGCAGGACGCGCTGACCGAGCTGTATGACAGCTATTTCAACAGCTGACCCTGTGCCCTGTAAAAGACGGGTCTGCCGCAGTGATCTGCGGCAGACCCGTCTTTTTTATGCAGATACATATCCGCCCTCTGCCGGTGGGATGCCCGCCGGCAGAGGAAAATGATGCACCATGTGCTTTTATCAGTAAAATGTGGTTTGATTCGGAGTCTCTATCTTTGACTATAGCATAGCACGCCTTGCGGTGGTCCGATGATGGAAATATCTTTTATGATCCCTGCAAGCCATAAAAAATAGCGATGGGGGCCGTTGGAACTCACCAACGGCCCCCATTTGTTGACCACATAAACAGCCACAGATATCTCTGGAGCACTTGGAAATGATGTGGTCAAAAAGGCTATGAAAGGAGAGAAACCAGTTTGAAATCATTATGAATGATACGAAAAAGTTTCTTACACCTCTTTACCTGTACGGCCAGGGGAAGCGCACGTTTTACTGTTCGATGCGTGCGGCAGGAGGCATAGGGATATCTTCCTGCCCCCTTACTGCCATATTGACAAGCAGGCTGGGGACCGGACAAGTCCGGTCCCCAGCCTGTGTTGTATTCTGAACGCCCCGCGGCATAGCCGCGGGGCGTTCAGAATACAACGAAGAAGGAGGCTGCGCCTGAGCACAGCCTCCTTTCACAGAAACACGATCAACTTGTATGAGCGGTCCGAAACCGGCTCTATTGGATTCTCCAATCGGGTATCGTCACATCAGGCGCACGGTATAGTAGACCGCCAGGATGAGCAGCCAGGCCACCAACACGCCATACAGCACCGTCAGTCCGCCCAGCAGCAGCGCCGCAATGACCGCCACAGCCACCAGTGCACAGGTCACATACAGCATCACGTAGTTGGCGCTCTCAGATAGCACCTCCACCTGCTTGCCCAGGAGCTTGAACTGTCCCTTGCGGCACTGGATCATCCGGAAGCAGATCACCGCCACAGCCAGGATCACCGCCAGCACCGCCAGATAACCATAGGTGGTGAGAGGATCGCTGGGCGCCTGGGGGGCGACCTTCACACCCAGCAGGCCCAGCGCGCTGAGCACTGCGGCGAAGAAAAATTCCCGCTGATAGAGGTAGTAAATCAGAGCCAGCACAGCCACGGCGGGCACAGCCATATACAGGAATCGGATGCCGCTGCTATAGTACACCCGAATGACCACCGCGCAGGCTGCCAGGATCAGACTGATCACCGTCAGGATACCGGGCACTCGGGCCGAACGGCTCGCCTTCCAAGACAGCAGCGTCCACACCAGCAGGACCGCGAAGCAGATGGGCAGCGCAATGGCCAGGACCTGGAAAGCCGCCTGGATCGCCAGGACCAGGTTGATCTGCTCGGTGCTGAAATTGACATATACTTTATTCAGAAGAAGAAGCAACGCCTCCAGAGCCACGGTACCCAGGATCCACCAGAGGACTTTGGTCAGGACCACGTCCTCCTCCCGGGCGCGCTGAACTGCTTTCTGTTCTTTCTTGTTCATGTATCCATCTCCTGTGGGCGAGCGCCCGCTCCCAGGCAGACGCTCTAAATCATCAATCTCATACAGTGTATCAGAAATCACCGTACTTTGCAAGTCAAGAATCCCTTTTCTCTTTTCAATTTGCGAAAACTATGCTAAAATAAGGTCTGCATTGTTTCTCAAAGCTGCGTAGCCGCCGGCGTCCGGCGGCCTGCGGAATGGAGTCTGTCATGAAGCGTTTTCTTTCCTTTCTGCTGTGTCTCACCGTCCTGAGCGGCTGCTCCGCCCAGCCCCCAAAGGCAGAGCCACTCCAGACGCAATTTTTCTCTATGGACACCGTCATGTCCCTTCGGATCTATGACGGCGGCGGGGAAGAGACCCTCCATGCCGCCCGTCGGGAGGTGGAGCGGCTGGACAAGCTGCTCTCCCGCACCAATGGGGACAGCCAGATCTCCGCCCTCAACGCCCACGCCGGGGACGGCACGATGGTCCGGCTGGAGCCGGAGGTGGCCGGTCTGCTCTCTTTCGCCAAGTCGGTCTCCGGCTTGCTGCCCGGAGCCTTTGACATCACCATCGCCCCGGTCATGGACGCCTGGGGCTTTACCACGGAGGAGCGCCGCGTCCCCTCCGCCAAGACCCTTGCCGCCGCCATGGCACTGACAGACAGCGCCATGCTCACCGTGGACGAGGCCGCCTCCGCCGCCCGGCTGGAGCAGGCGGGCATGGAGGTGGACCTGGGGGCCGTGGCCAAGGGCTTCACCGCCGCCCGGGTCGAGACCGTCCTCCGGGAGGGCGGCGTCCGCTCCGCTCTGCTGGACCTGGGCGGCAACATCACCGCCCTCGGCAGCAAGGCCGACGGCAGCCCCTGGCAGGTGGCGGTCAAGGACCCTCAGGACACCGGAGAAGCGCTCTGCGTCCTCTCCCTGTCGGACCAGACCGCTTCCACCTCCGGTGGCTACGAGCGCTATTTTGAGGAGGATGGTGTGCTCTACCACCACATCATCGACCCCAGGACCGGCTTTCCCGCCCACAGCGGCCTGCGCTCCGTTACCGTAGTGTCCCCGGACCATACGCTGGCCGACGCCCTGTCCACCGCGCTCTTCGTGGCCGGTCCGGAGGAGGCGCTGGACTTCTGGCGGAGCCGGGATGATTTTGAGCTGGTGCTGTGCGCCGATGACGGCAGCGTCATCGTCACGGAAGGCCTGGAGGCAGGCTTCCGCCCCACCGGTGAAGATCGGGGGTATACCTATGAGATCGCCCGCCGCTGAGCGCCGCCGTCCCACCCTGTGGGACGGTCTGGTGGCACTGGCCGTTGTCGCCTGCGCCGTGGTCCTGCTGATCCTGCTGCGCCCCGCCTCCGGCACTTCTGTCACCGCCGTAGTCACTCTGGACGGAGAGATTTCCGCCCAGTACCGCCTGGACCGGCTGGAGGAGCCGGTCTCCCTTCCCCTGGATGATGCTCCCTACCCGCTGACCATCCGGGTGGAGCCGGGGAGGATCTGCATCGAGCACAGCCAGTGTCCCACCCAGGACTGCGTACACACCGGCTGGATCAGCCGCCCCGGCCAGCAGATCATCTGCCTGCCCAACCGACTGGTCATCTCCCTGGTTGGCGCAGGAGCCGATGACTTCGACGCAGTGACAGGCTGAAAAGTTCCCACATCTCAGATTCTTTTTCTGGAAGGAGACCATGGTATGTCCGGTTCCCTGCGGCGGCTCACCCGCTCGGCGGTACTCACCGCGCTGGCCCTGGCTCTCTCTGTAACGGAGGGGCTGGTGCCCCTGACCATCCTCTTCCCCCTCCCCGGCCTGCGGCTTGGCCTGGCCAATCTGGTCACGGTGTACGCCCTGTGCCGTCTCTCCGGACGGGAGGCGCTGCTCATCCTGGTGGCCCGGTGCCTGCTGGGCTCTCTGCTGGGCGGAAACCTGATGGCTCTGGCTTTCTCCCTCACCGGCGGTCTGCTGGCCCTGGGGGTGATGGCCCTGGCCCTCCATCTGCCCGGCCTGTCCCTCTTCGGCGTGTCTATCGCCGGCGCTGCCGCCCACAACACCGGTCAGATCCTGGCGGCCATGGTGGTACTGGGCACCCGGGCGCCCCTGGCATATCTGCCCCCCCTGCTGCTGTGCTCCCTGGTCACCGGGGCTGTCACCGGCGGGGCCTCCATCCTGCTGGTCCACCGGGTCCCCTTCTCCGGCAGGACCTGAACGACAGCTGTCACACCTGCAAGCAGCTGATAATCTGCGGTTATTTCACTACCTTTTTTGATTTGAACAGGAGGGATCACTATGACCGATCGGGAACTGGTGGATCTGGCCTTTACCATGCTGGAGCGCTCCTATGTCCCCTACTCCCACTTCCCTGTGGGCGCCGCCCTGCTCTGCGCCGACGGGAGCGTGTTCACCGGCTGCAACGTGGAGAACGCCGCCTACGGCTCCACCATTTGCGCAGAGCGCACCGCCCTGGTGAAGGCGGTGAGCGAAGGCCACCGAGATGACTTTGTCCGCCTTGCTGTGGTGGGCAACTCCGCCGACTACTGCTGGCCCTGCGGCGCCTGCCGGCAGATGCTCTACGAATTCGCCCCCGACCTGACTCTCCTGGTGGCCCGGAAGGACCGGCAGTTCGTCCGGCTCTCCCTCCACGAGCTGCTCCCCCACGGCTTCGGCCCCAAGTCGCTGGACTGATGGGCGCGCAGGTATTTGTTGTCCCCTGCGCCGACTACGCCGGGGCGGAGTCCGCCCTCCGGTCTGCGCTGGCCTCCATGGGCGGGATGGAGCGCTTCGTCCGTCCCGGGGAGCGCATCCTGCTCAAGGCCAATCTGCTGCGGCCCGCACCGCCGGAGAGCGCCATCTGCACCCACCCGGCAGTGGTGGCCGCCATTGCCGCCCTGGTGCGGGAGGCCGGAGGGACCGCCGTCATCGCCGACAGCCCCGGCGGCGCGGTACAGAAGGAGTCGGTCCTGCGGGGCCTGTATGAAAAGACCGGCATGGCCCAGGCTGCCCGCCAGTCCGGGGCCGAGCTCTGCCTGGACCCCTCCGCCCGGCTGGTTGACCTGCCCGGCGGCCAGGTGCTCCGGCAGGCCGAGATCATCGCCCCGGCGGTGGAGGCCGACGGCATCTTTGATCTGTGCAAAATGAAGACCCACGTCTTTATGGGCATGACCGGCGCGGTAAAGAACAGCTTCGGGCTGATCCCCGGCCTGACCAAGGTGGGCTTTCACGGCTCCCACCCGGACCAGGCCCGGTTCGCCCAGGTGCTGCTGGATCTGGTAGGCTATATGCATCCCCGGCTGTGCGTCATGGAC
The DNA here is from genome assembly GCA_963557075.1 of uncultured Flavonifractor sp. Taxonomy (GTDB): domain Bacteria; phylum Bacillota; class Clostridia; order Oscillospirales; family Oscillospiraceae; genus Flavonifractor. The sequence goes on from CAUWDA010000024.1 coordinate 27,122, forward strand.
GCGGTCCTTGCCATGGAGGGAGAGGGGCCCGGCGCGTCGGGCACCCCCCGCCCGGTGGGTCTGCTGCTGCTGGCGGAGGACCCGCTGGCCCTGGACGTTATCGCCGGGGAGATCATGGGCCTGCCCCGGGACCACAATCCGGTGCTGCTGGCGGCGGAAGCCCGGGGGCTGTCCCCCACCCGCCCGGGGGAGATCGAGCTGGTGGGCGCCAGACTGGAGGAACTGCGGATCCCGGACTATCAGTTCCCCGCCAACGTGAGGGGCGACCTGATGGAGTTTCTGGGGCCCTTTACCGTCGCCGCCCGGCGGCTGTGCAAAGGGGTCCTGTCCCAGACCCCCAGGGTCCGGGAGGAGCTGTGCGTGGGCTGCGGTATATGCGCCCGCTCCTGCCCCGGCAAGGCCATCACCATGACCGCCCCCGGCGGCAAAGCCCGGGTCCGCGCAAAGGCCTGTATCCGCTGCTACTGCTGCCACGAGCTCTGCCCCCAAAAGGCGGTGGAGCTCCATCGAAACCCGCTGGGCCGGCTGCTCAGCGGCCTTTGAAGCCATTTTTTGATCTGTCCGCATATTGTGCGTCAAAGATGGATATGCTAGTCCCGGTATCTCAATTTGGAGGAGGCAGCATATCCTATGATCCTGGACAAGATCGCCCTGGTCCTCGCCATCATCGGCGGACTCAACTGGGGCAGCATCGGCATTTTTCAGTTTGACCTGGTGGCCTTTCTCTTTGGCGGACAGGCCAGCACCTTCAGCCGCATCGTGTACACCCTGGTGGGTCTGGCGGCCCTGTGGTGCATCACCCTGCTCTTCCGGGACCTGCGGGACCGGGACCACACCTGAGCAAAAACAGACAGGCCCGTTGCAGAATTTCACCATTCTGCAACGGGCCTGTTTACACGCTTGTCCGCCTAACGGCCCTCCTTCAGCAGCTCCAGCGCCGCCTCCAGCTGGGCGTCCCCTTCCTCCGTGAGATAGACCTCCCGATCCAGAGTCAGGCCGGTCCCGATGAGGGAGACGCCGCTGCCGGTGAAGTAGGCGCCGGTGGAGATGGCCACGGCGCTGCCGTTGGGCAGCTCAAAGGTCTGCTGGGAGTATCCCTTGCCGCTGGTGGGTTCCCCCACAATGACCGCCACCCCCTGCTCCTGGAGCTCCGCGGCAAAAAATTCTGCGGCAGAGTAGGTGTTGGCGTTGACCAGCACCGCCATGGGCAGATCCACGCAGGCGGCGTCCGACTGGGTAACCTCCTCACGGCCCGCCCGGTCCCGGCTGATGAAAATGGGCCCCTCCGGCAGCAGGAAGTCCAGCATATCGGTGAGCTGGTGGAGGTATCCGCCCCCGTTGCTGCGCATATCGAAGACCAGGGCCTCCGCCCCCTCCTCCTGCAGCCGGGCGACCTCCTCCTTCAGGCGGTCGGCGCTGTGGTCATAAAAATTGCTCAGGCTGACATAGCCCACGTTGTCCTCCAGCATACGGGCGCTCACCGGGTCGCTGTCCAGGCTGGCCCGGGTCACCTCCACGGACCGGGTCTGTCCGTCGGTCCCCCGGATCTCCAGGACCACTGTGGTCCCCTCCTGGCCCTGGATGCGCTCGGCTCCCTCGTATCGGGCCTCCCCCGCCAGGGAAAAGCCGTCCACCCCGGTGATGAGCTCGCCGGGCAGAAGCCCCGCCGCCTCCGCCGGTCCTCCAGGTGTGACAGCACGGATGGGCAGTCCCTCCTCCGACTCGTAGCTGACGGTCACTCCTACTCCCACATACTGGTTGGTGCGGCGCTGGTTCTGCGCCTCGTACTCCTCCCGGGTGAGGAAGTAGCTCCACCGGTCCCCCAGGCCGTCCACCATGCCCTCCAGGGCGGCGTCCGCCACCTGCTGGGGCTCGTACGCCCCAACAAAGCGCGACTGGACCAGCCGGTATCCCTCCAGCAGGGAGAGCCCCTCCCTGCCCACCAGCCCGTACAGTACCGCCAGCACCACGCCGGCGGTGAGCAGCGCCGTCACCGGCAGCAGCAGAGCCAGGTGGAGCCAAGAAAACCGTTTTTTCTTCATGTGATCTCATTCCTTTCCCGGTAGGGTGATACGCAGACGGGGCCTGTTGCGCCACTGGCAACAGGCCCCGGAAGTTCCTTATGTGATTTCCCCCGCCGGCCCGGGCCGGCGGCCGTCACCCCCTTACCAGGGCTTGGTGAGGTTGAGGGAGCGGTACTTGCTCTCCGGGTCCACCCGGGTGTAGTTATCCCGCACCTCCAGGTGCAGGTGGTTACCGGTGGAGCTGCCCGTGGTGCCTACATAGCCGATGACCTGGCCCTGCTTCACCATCTGTCCCTCGCTCACCGCACGGGATCTCATGTGGGCGTAGAGGGTGGAGTTGCCGTTTCCGTGGTCAATGACCACATAGTTGCCATAGGAGTAGTGCTTGGCAGAGGTCACCACCTGTCCGCTCTTGGCCGCCAGGATGGGGGTCCCGCCAGGGGCGGGCACGTCGATCCCCGTGTGGCTGTGAGCCTTGCCGGTAATGGGGTGGATACGGTAGCCAAACTGGGAGGTCAGCCGGTAGTAGCCGGGCAGAGGCCACAGGTAGCCGCTCTCCGAGGAGATGGTGATATTGTTCTTCCTGCGCTCCTCCTCCAGCTGCTTCTGCTTTTTGGCGATCTGGGCCTGGATCTCCGCGGCGCCCGCCTCCTCCGCGTCCAGCTGGCGGTTCACCTCGGCCACGTCGGCGTTGATCTGGTCCAGCAGCTTCTGAGCCTCGGCCACCTTGGCCTGCTGCTCCTTCTTCTTGACCTCCTGCTGGTCCCGCGCGGCCTGCTCCTCTGCCCGGGCGCTCTCCAGCTCCGCCTGGAGCCGCTCCAGCTCCTCCCGGGTAGCGATGAGCTCGTCCATCACCGCATTGTCGTAGTCCATGACCGAGTCTACATCTGCGATCCGGTCCAGCAGGTCGGAAAAGCTGTCCGCGTTGAAGAGGATGGACCAGTAGGACACGCTGCCCTCCTCCTCCATGGCCCGCACCCGCTGGCAGAACAGCTCATACTGCTCCGCCTCCCGGGCCTCGGCCTCCACCCGCTCGGCCTCCTTCTTGGAGATCTCCCCGTCATACCAGGCGATCTGGGCGTCGATATTGGCGATCTCCGCGTTGATGGCGTTGAGCTGCTGGGTCAGGATCTGCCGCTGCTGCTGGGCCGCCGCCTGATCCTCCTTGACCTCCGCCAGCTGGTCCTTCAGTTGCTGCTGCTTGGCCTGGCTGGCCTGCTGCTGCTTTTTCAGTGCGTCGATCTCGCCCTGCGTCACTGCGCCGGCGTTGCCCACGATCATGGAAAAGATGGGGACCAGCATCAGCAGCGCCAGCACTGCCGCCAGAAGGCCCACCACCACACGACGGGGCTCCATCTTTTCGCCGCGTTTCTGCTTGGTCTGTTTGCTGTGTTTCGCCACGTCTGTTTCTCCTTTTCTGCTGTGCGCCTGTATCCGACGCTTATACCTGTAGGAACTTGCGGATGGCCAGCATAGAGCCCACCACACCGATGATGAGACCGGTGACCAGGAAAGCCCCCAGCACCCAGAGGGCCATGGGCTGGAAGGCCAGGATCCGGATGAGCTGGATGGTGTCTGAGGTGCTGATGGCCCGGCTCACCAGCGTGTACACGCCCCACTGGAGGAAGAATCCCACAACGGCGCCGGTAAGGCCCAGGATCATGCCCTCAAACACGAAGGGCCAGCGGATGAAAGCGTTGGTCGCGCCGCACATCTTCATGATGGCGATCTCCTCCCGCCGGTTGAAGGTGGCCAGCTTGATGGTGTTGGAGATGATAAACAGGCTCACCAGCAGCAGGATGACCACCAGGATGAGGGCCACGCCGCCGGCGATGTTCCGGATAACGGTAAATCCCTCGGCGATCTCGGGGGCCGACTTGGTGGAGGCCACGCCGGTCACCTGCTTCACGGCCGTCTCGGTCTCCGTCAGCTTGCCCAGGTCCTCCAGATAGATATGGAACCGGTCCCGGTAGACGCTGGAGGGCAGGCCCTCAAAGAGAGGGTTGCCCTCATAGTCGGTCTCAAAATCGGCCTGGGCCTCCTCTTTGGAGACGAACTCCGCCCGGGCCACATTGTCCACCGCCTCGATATCGTCCTGGAGGGCACGGGCCTGCTCCTGCGTCAGGGTCTCGTCGATGTAAGCTGTAAACTGGTTCTCCCGCTCCAGGTCGCTGAAATTGTGCTGCGCGTTCACCGCCACCAGAGAGAAGGACCCCATGATAAGCAGGCAGCACACGATCATACACACCGCCGCGAAGGACATGAATCCGTGGGTAAAGATGCTGTGAAATCCCTCGGAAAACAGATAACCAAAATTATATCGTTGTCTCATTGTTGTAATACCCGCCTGTCTCGTCGCTGATGATCCTTCCGTTTTCGATGGCCACCACCCGCTTCGAGAAGCGGTCCACCAGCTCCCGCTCGTGGGTGACTACCAGCACGGTGGTGCCCAGCTCGTTGATGCGCTCCAGCAGCATCATGATCTCCAGGGAGCGCATGGGGTCCAGATTGCCGGTGGGCTCGTCTGCAACGATCATCTGGGGGTTATTCACCAGGGCCCGGGCGATGGCCACCCGCTGCTGCTCGCCGCCGGAGAGCTGATCGGGGCGCTGATCCCCCTTGTCCAGCAGTCCCACCAGGTCCAGCACATAGGACACCCGCTTGCGGATCTCCCGGGGGGAGGCACCCACCGCCTGCATGGCAAAGACCAGATTTTCCTTGACCGTCTTTTTCTCAATCAGACGGAAATCCTGGAAGATGACCCCCAGCGTGCGGCGCATATAGGGCACCTGCCGGGGCCTGATGTTATTCAGATTGTAGCCGTTGACCATCAGCCGGCCCCCGGTGGGGGCGATCTCGGCGGTGATCAGCTTCAGAATGGTGGACTTCCCCGAGCCGGATGGTCCCACCAGAAAGACAAACTCGCCGTCGTCAATGCGCAGGCTGACCCCCTTCAGGGCCTTGGTCCCGTTGTCATAGGACTTTTGAATGTCGATCAGACGAATCACGCTGTATCCCTCTTCCGTTGGATTCCGAATAAACTCACATGCCGCAGAGGACGCCGATGCCGGCGTCCTCTGCGGCCCGCATATGTTATATCAGTTGTCAATACCCCGGGAGATCAGGTATTTCTTGACCATCAGGGCCACTTTGAAGGTGATGGCGTCGTCAAACTCCCGCAGGTCCAGACCGGTCAGCTTCTTGATCTTCTCCAGCCGGTACACCAGGGTGTTGCGGTGGACAAAGAGCTTACGGGCGGTCTCGGACACATTCAGGTTGTTCTCAAAGAACTTGTTGATGGTAAACAGAGTCTCCTGATCCAGGGCGTCGATGGGGTTCTTCTTAAAGACCTCCTGGAGGAACATCTCGCACAGGGTGGTGGGCAGCTGATAGATCAGCCGGCCAATGCCCAGGTTCTCGTAATTGATGATGCTCTTCTCGGTGTCGAACACCCGGCCCACGTCGATGGCAATGCCCGCCTCCTTATAGGCCCGGGCCAGCTCACGGATGTGGCCCACGATGGTGCCGATGCCGATGACCACCCGCAGGTGGAGCTCCTCCTCGATCTTCTCCTCGATCTGCTTGGCGATCTTGAAGAGGTCGCGGGTCTCGGTGCCCTCGTTGAGCTGCTTGATGAGGGCCACATCGGTCTCGCTGATGGAGAGCACAAAGTCCACCTGCTTATCGGGGAACATGGTGTGGATCACGTCGATAAGGGCGGGGTCCACGCTCTCGATCTGGCGGATCAGAAAGACCGCCCGGGGGGTCTCGGAGACAAAGTGGAGCTCCTTGGCCCGGACATAGATGTCCCCCAGCAGGATGTTGTCGGAGATGATGTTCTTAACAAAGGTAGCCTTGTCGTGCTTCTCCTCATAATAGGTCTTGGCGCCATTGAGCGCCACAGCGGCCATGGAGCACACCATATGGGCCTCTGCGTCCTCGCCTTTGGCGAACACAGCATAGTCAAACTGGGACCCCCAGCCGGCCAGCGCCTTGAAGGTACGCCCCTCAAAACAGACCGGATCGCCCTCGCCCCGGTTGACGGTGTCCACCGCTACAGGCCAGTGCTCCCCGATGCAGCTGAGCTCGTTACAGGCCACAACCGTTCCCTCAGAATCGATCACGCCAATGGCCCGTTCGGTGCTGTCTTTCATCTGCAAGACAACGCTTTGAAAAATTCTGCTGGACATGGCTGTATGCCTCCTTATCGTTATCCCTGCCCCGGCATGGCCGTCGTTTCCGTCTCTGCCCGGCAAACAGCGGGCAGCGGAACGCCCAGGGTCTCCCCTGCGGCCCCGAGGCATATTTCTTCTGATCCCATTCCATCTCAGTCTGACTGCGCCCGCCGGGCAGACCCAGGCATTAAAAGCGATTAGGCAGACCGATCCACATAGCGCCTTCTATTATACCGGTTTATTTCGCTCTTTTCAATAGGTTTTTCAAAGTTTTTTGGTTATATTGACTAAAAACCGCAAAAGCTGACCGCCGGAATCGAAGGCGTCCCTTCAGAGTCCCGCCACAGCGCGGAGCGCGGCCACTTCCTCCCCGGTCAGGGGCCGCCACATTCCCCGCTCCAGGTCCGGATCCAGGGAGAGCGGACCCATGGTAAGCCGCTTGAGGTAGCATACCGGCTTCCCCCGGCAGGCCAGCATCCGCTTGATCTGGTGGTACTTGCCCTCCCGGAGGGTCACGATGGCGGTGTCCGGCTCGGGCAGCAGCTCCAGCCCCGCCGGCAGGCACACCAGCCCGTCCCCCAGCGTCATTCCCCGGGAAAAGGCCTCCGTATCCGCCTGGTCCAGCACCCCCTCCACCCGGACGAAGTAGGTCTTGTCCACATGGCGACGGGGAGCCAGCAGCCGGTGGGCCAGCGGTCCGTCATTGGTCAGCAGCAGCAGGCCCTCCGTGTCCTTGTCCAGCCGCCCTGCCGGGAAGAGGCCCACCCGTTTCAGGTGGTCGGGCAGCAGCTCCAGCACCGTGGGCTGCTTGGGGTCCTCGGTGGCGGACACCAGTCCGGAGGGCTTGTGGAGCATCAGGTAGACCAGCCGCTCCCCCGAGATGGGGTCGCCGTCCACGGTGAACCGGGCCGCCGGGTCGTACTTCTCCTCCGGGCTGCGGGCCGTAACGCCGTCCACGCTCACCCGGCCCGCCCGGACCAGCTCCCGGGCCTCCTTCCGGCTCCAGCGGCCGGTATTGGCCAAAATCTTATCCAGACGTTCCACAGATCGTCTCCTCCTTCGAACCGTCCTCTCCCGGCATAACCGGTCCCCGGACCGCATAGGCTATGGGTACCAGCACTTGGGGAAAGGGGCGTTGCGCTTTGTTTATCTTTACTGCCAGGGTACGGAAAGGACCCGCTCTGGCCGTGGCCGCCGCTGCGGTCTGCGGGGCATTACTGCTGGGGGCCGGACTTGGGTCCCGGGGGGCAGCCGTCTCCACCGGAGCCGCTCCGGACGGCGTCAGGACCAACGAGGACCGCATCGCCTATCTGGCCGACTGCGGGTGGCAGGTATCCCCCCAGCCTGTGGCCGTGGAGGAGCTGCTCATCCCGGAATCCTTTGATGAGCGCTACACGCAATATTTGGAGCTCCAGTCCTCCCAGGGCTTTGACCTGACGGAGTATGCCGGCAGGCGGGTGAAGCGGTACACCTATGAGATCTCCAACTATCCCACCGGTGAGACCGGGGTCCAGGCCGGACTTCTGATCTATCGCGGCACCGTCGTGGGCGGGGACGTATTCTCTCCCCAGACCGGCGGCTTCCTCCACGGTCTGTCTATGCCGGGATAAAAGATGCGGCGCTCAGTGGAGCGCCGCATCCCTTATCCTGCGCTGCGCAGGCAGTCCGATGCACGATAGAGGAAGATCAGATAGAGCACGCCGCCCACAATGGAAACGATTCCAGTCACCAGCGACACCACCCCAGCCAGAATATTGACCAGCGGGATCAGGGCCAGGATGCCGCATACCACAATGATGACCGTGCAGATCAGGTAGATCTTCCAGACGGTCCGTCCCCGCCGGGCCAGTTCGCCGTCACAGTGATCCAGCAGATCGGCAGTGGTATTGCAGACAATGTACATCACCACCATCGCCAGGATGCTGCTGATAATGCCGATGAAGGGCACGATCGCCCCCACAACGGAAACCACCATACCCACAATGGACAGCGTAAAAGCGGTACGGTACCCCTCTTCCATTCCTCCGGCCTTATGCAGGCCCACCAGCTGCACAATGATCCCAACGATAGCCAGAATCATGCCCAGCAGAGGAATGAACGAAAAAATACAGAGGATCTCTCCCACAAAAACCAACATTAACCCGTCGCCTATCGTCCGGTAACCGCTCATATTAAGTCTCCTTTCCATCTATCACATGTATGTTCAGGTGATTATAGGGGATCTCGATCCCAGCCTGGTCAAAGGCCGTCTTGACCTGCTCCAGCAGGTCAAAATACAGATCCCAGTAGTCCGGGGTGGCGCACCACACCCGGACCGTGTACTCGATGCTGCTGTCCAGGTAGGCGGACACCCGCACAAAGGGTTCCGGGGTGAACAGGGCCTTGGGATGGGCCCCCACCACCCCCTTGATGGCGGCGATCACCCGGGCCGGATCGTCCTCGTAGGAGGCGGTGAATTTCAGGTCCACCCGGCGCTGCTCCGCCGTGGTGTAATTGATGATCTTCTCAGCGGAGATCTGTCCGTTGGGCACCGAGATCACTTTGTTGTCAATGGTGGACAGCTTGGTGTAGGCCAGCCCCACCTCTGCGACGGTACCGCTGACCCCGCCGGCCTCCACAAAATCGCCGGCCTTAAAGGGTTTGGAGACCAGCACCTGGATCCCGCCGGCCAAATTGGAGAGGGTCCCCTGGATGGCCAGGGAGACCGCCAGGCCGATGACGCCCAGCAGCGCCACCAGACTGGTCATGGGGACACCTATGTAATCCAGCACGATACACAGGGTAATAAGCCACAGCACCACCCGCAGCGCGGCATGGATAAAGGTATGAAGGCTCTTTTCCACATCCAGGCGCTGGAAGGCCCGGTCCGTCAGCTTCAAAATCACCTTCATCGCCACCATGCAGCCCACAAAGAGCAGGGCGATGGTAATGAATTTTTCCAATGTAAAGTCACTGAAGAAGCCGGTCACCGTCTGGAGCGTCTCTTCCGCCTCTTCCGTGCTGATATTGGTCAGATTGCTCAGCATAGCATCCTTCCTTTCTGGCCCCATTTTATCATAGCTTTTCTCTACAGACAACCCCCACCCTGTATGCAAGTGCCTGTTGCAAAATTGATATTCTGCACAAGTCTGTCATTGCGAGCCAGTGAGTGCGCTGGCGTGGCGATCCGTTTTCTCAGCAAATGGAGACGGATCCCCACGAAAAATAGCCGCCCACCGGGCGGCCTTTTTTCTCGGAATGACAGGTCTTTTACGGTTTGCGCATTTTGCAGCAGACCCCTGTGTGAGCATTACTCAGTGATGTCCATAACAACGCTTTTCCTTCGGGCGGACACCCTCCAAAGTAAAGAAGACCCGCCAAAAGACGGGTCTTCTTTTAAAAGCCAAATTACTCAGCGATGTCCATGACAACGCTTTTCCCTCGGGCGGACACCCTCCAAAGTAAAGAAGACCCGCCAAAAGACGGGTCTTCTTTTAAAAGCCAAATTACTCAGCGATGTCCATGACAACGCTTTTCCCTCGGGCGGACACCCTCCAAAACAAAGAAGACCCGCCAAACGGCGGGTCTTCTTAAAAAGGCCAAATTACTCAGCGATGTCGATAACAACGCTTTTCCTTCGGGCGGACACCCTCCAAAACAAAGAAGACCCGCCAAACGGCGGGTCTTCTCTTAAATGCCAAATTACTCAGCGATGTCCATGACAACGCTTTTCCTTCGGGCGGACACTCTCCAAAATAAAGAAGACCCGCCAAAAGACGGGTCTTCTTTTAAAAGCCAAATTACTCAGCGA
>CAUWDA010000025.1:0-35712 GCA_963557075.1 uncultured Flavonifractor sp.
CTGTGCCCTTTTCACTCTTTGACTTTCTTTAACTCTTTGTTTGGACACTCCCGGATGTACGCTTCTCGTTGACGAGGCGGTGGGGCAATGATATAATAAGATGATTATGACAAGAATGACCGGGAGGGAGACTATGTGGATCTCGGACGGATGGAAAGACTATGAGCTGCTGGACTGCGGCGGGGGAGAGCGGTTGGAGCGCTGGGGCAAGCATACCCTGGTGCGGCCCGACCCCCAGGCCATCTGGCGGCAGGAGGGGCGCAACCCCGGCTGGCGGAAGTATGACGCCCGCTATCAGCGCTCCTCCACCGGAGGCGGGCAGTGGGTAAAGAAGGACCTGCCGCCCCGCTGGACCCTGGACTATAAGGAACTGACCTTCAACATCAAGCCCATGAACTTCAAGCACACCGGCCTGTTCCCCGAGCAGGCCGCCAACTGGGACTTCGCCATGGAGCGCATCCGCGCTGCGGGCCGCCCCATCCGGGTGCTCAATCTCTTTGCCTACACCGGCGGAGCCACCGTGGCCTGCGCCGCGGCGGGGGCCAGCGTGTGCCATGTGGACGCCGCCAAGGGAATGGTGAGCTGGGCCAGAGAGAATGCGGCGTCCTCCGGCCTGACCGACGCGCCCATCCGCTGGATCGTGGACGACTGCGGCAAGTTCGTGGAGCGGGAGATCCGCCGGGGACGGAAGTACGACGCGGTGATCATGGACCCGCCCTCCTACGGACGGGGCCCCTCCGGCGAGATCTGGAAGCTGGAGGAAAATCTCTTCCCCTTTGTGGAGCTGGTGGCCGGGGTGCTGTCGGAGCAGCCCCTGTTCTTCCTCATCAACTCCTACACCACCGGCCTGGCCCCTTCGGTGCTCACCTATCTGCTGGAGACTCTGGTGGCCCGGAAATACGGCGGACATACCGACAGCCAGGAGCTGGGCCTGCCGGTGACCGCCACCGGCCTGGCGCTGCCCTGCGGGGCCACCGGAAGATGGATCTGCGACTGAGAAGGAGACGCTATGGGACAAGCCATTCTTGAGACAAAGGACCTGCATTTCCGCTATAACGAGGAGGAGGGCCCCTCCCCCGTGGTGCTGGACGGGGTGGATATCTGCATCCAGGAGGGCTCCTTTGTGGCGGTGCTGGGTCACAACGGGTCGGGAAAATCCACCCTGGCCAAGCACATGAACGCCATCCTGCTGCCCAGCGGGGGCAAGGTGTATGTGGACGGCATGGACACCGCCGACGAGGAGAAGCTGATGGAGATCCGGCGCACCGTGGGCATGGTGTTCCAGAACCCGGATAACCAGATCGTGGCCAACGTGGTGGAGGAGGATGTGGCCTTCGCCCCGGAGAATCTGGGCGTGGAGCCCGCCGAGATCCGCCGCCGGGTGGATGAGGCGCTGAAGGCGGTGGGGATGTACGAGTACCGGGAGCACGCCCCCCACCTGCTCTCCGGCGGACAGAAGCAGCGGGTGGCCATCGCCGGCGTCATCGCCATGCAGCCCCGCTGTATCGTGCTGGACGAGCCTACCGCCATGCTGGACCCCATCGGGCGGGCGGAGGTCTTAAAGACCATCAAGGCCCTCAACCGCAGCTTCGGCGTGACGGTGGTGCTTATCACCCACCACATGGACGAGGCGGCCCAGGCGGACCGGCTGGTGGTCATGGCCAAGGGCAAGGTAGTCGCCGACGGCACCCCCCGGGAGGTGTTCAGCCGGGTGGAGGAGCTGAAGGCGGTGGGTCTCACCGTGCCCGAGACCACAGAGCTGCTGTGGGAACTGCGAAAGGCCGGGCTGGAGGTGTCTCTGGACGCCCTCAGCGATGAAGACTGCGCCGGCGAGCTGTACCGGCTGCTGAATCAGGGCGTTACCCCGTAAGGCTGGCTCTGAAAGGGCTTGACGGCCTGACGGAGCAGATATACCTGCAAGGGGAATGCACCATCGTGATAAAGGACTGAGCATATTGGAACCGATCATACAGACGGAACACCTGAGCCATATCTATTCCGCCGGTACCCCCTTTGAGCATGGGGCCCTGGTGGATGTGGACTTCACCGCCTACCGCGGGGAGTACCTGGGCATCATCGGACACACCGGGTCGGGGAAATCCACCCTGATCCAGCACCTCAACGGCCTGCTCAAGCCCACCTCGGGCAAGGTGCTCTTCGAGGGCAAGGACATCTGGGAGAGCAAGGAGCGCACCCGCCAGACCCGCTTTCAGGTGGGGCTGGTGTTCCAGTACCCGGAGTATCAGCTGTTTGAGGAGACGGTTTATAAGGATATCGCCTTCGGACCCGGCAACATGGGCCTGGACGAGGGGGAGATCGACCGCCGGGTGCGGGAGGCCGCCCGCTTTGTGGGCCTGAAGGACGAGATCCTGGAGAAATCGCCCTTCGAGCTGTCCGGCGGCCAGAAGCGCCGGGTGGCCATTGCCGGCGTCATCGCCATGGAGCCCTCGGTGCTCATTCTGGACGAGCCCACCGCCGGGCTGGACCCGGTGGGTGTGGACTCCATTCTGAGCAACATCCGGGACTACCACCAGGCCCGGAACGCCACCATTATCATCGTCTCGCACTCTATGGAGGAGATGGCCCGGACGGTGGACCGCCTTGTGGTGGTGGACCACGGGAAGCTCCCCTTCACCGGCACGCCCCGGGAGGTCTTTGCCCACGGGGACGAGCTGGAGCGCATCGGCCTGGGCGTGCCCGCCATGACCCGGGTGTTCCACCGGCTGCGGGCCATGGGGGTGGAGATCGACCCCTCGGTCTATACCATTGAGCAGGCCAGAGACGCGATCCTGGCCAAGCTGGGCCGTGGGCCTGCTTCTGACGAGAGGGGGGGCGAGTGAGATGGCGCTGAAGGATATCACTCTGGGGCAGTACTTCCCCGGTAAGACCATCATTCACCGGCTGGACCCCCGCACCAAGCTGCTGGGGACCATCGCCTATATCGTGGCCCTCTTCCTGGCGTCCAACCTGGTGAGCTACGCCATTCTCATGGCGGTGCTGGCCATTCTGATCGCAGTCTCCAAGGTCGGGGTGAAGAGCATCCTGCGGGGGATGCGGCCCGTCTTTATCATCATCGCCCTGACGGCGGTGCTCAACCTGTTCTTTACCCCCGGCAAGGGGGAGCCGCTGGTGTCCTTCTGGATCCTCACCATCTACGCCGAGGGCATCCGGGCAGCCGTTTTCATGATCCTGCGGATCATGATGCTCATCAGCTGCACCTTCCTGCTGACCTATACCACCTCGCCCATCATGCTCACCGATGGCCTGGAGAAGCTGCTCAGCCCGCTGAAGGTCATCAGGGTGCCCATCCATGAGCTGGCGATGATGATGTCCATTGCCCTGCGGTTCATCCCCACCCTGATCGAGGAGACCGACAAGATCATGTCCGCCCAGAAGGCCAGAGGGGCCGACTTCGACACCGGCAACCTGGTGCAGAAGGCCAAGGCTCTGGTGCCGCTGCTGGTGCCGCTGTTCATCTCGGCGTTCCGCCGGGCGGACGAGCTGGCGGTAGCCATGGAGTGCCGCTGCTATCACGGCGGTAGCGGACGCACCCGCCTGCGCCAGCTGAAGATGGGCGGGGTGGACGTTGTGGCGCTGCTGCTCTCTCTGGCCCTCTGCGTGGGTATCGGGCTGCTGAGACGCTTCGGCTGGTAAGGGGAACGGATCTTTACCAAAACTTAAGACCCGCTTAAAGACTTCTGCGGAAGATCTCAGGTAAGATAGGACGCAGGATACAAAAAGAAAAAGACGTGGGAGGCCGTCATGCGGAATATAGCGTTAAGACTGATGTATGTAGGGACGGCCTACCACGGGTGGCACCGCAGCGTATAGCAAACGTGCCGGTGGCACGTTTGTAGCGTAGGCTCCGCCGGCTATGCCGGCGGAGGGGAACCAAAGTAGAAGAACAGATTTGAGACGTGGGAGGCCGCCATGCGGAATATAGCGTTAAGACTGATGTATGTAGGGACGGCCTACCACGGGTGGCACCGCAGCGTATAGCAAACGTGCCGGTGGCACGTTTGTAGCGTAGGCTCCGCCGGCTATGCCGGCGGAGGGGAACCAAAGTAGAAGAACAGATTTGAGACGTGGGAGGCCGCCATGCGGAATATAGCGTTAAGACTGATGTATGTAGGGACGGCCTACCACGGGTGGCAGGTCCAAAAAAACGCCGTCACGGTGGCCGAGACCCTGGAAAAGGCCCTGGCCACTGTGGTGGGTCATCCGGTGCGCTGCACCGGGGCGGGCCGCACCGACGCGGGGGTCCATGCCGAGACCTATGTGGCCAACTTCCGTACCACCTCCCGCATCCCCTGTGACCGGCTGCCCCTGGCGGTGAATACCAGGCTGCCGGACGATATCGTGGTGGTAAAGGCCACGGAGGTGCCGGACGGGTTCAACGCCATTGGCTCCTGCCTCAAAAAGGAGTACACCTACCGCATCTATAACTCCCATATCCGCAACGCCTTCTATGTGGACCGGGCCTGGTTCTATCCCAAGCATCTGGACGAAACTGTGATGCAGCGGGCGGCCAGCCACTTTGTGGGGACCCACGACTTTGCCGCCGTCCGCAGCGTGGGCACCGAGACCCGCACCACCGTGCGGACCGTCCACTATTTCGACATCGACCGGGAGGGACCCATCATCCGGTGCCGGGTGTGCGCCGACGGCTTTCTGTACAATATGGTGCGGGCCATGGTGGGCACCTGTGTCTACGCCGCCGAGGGGAAATTTGCCCCCGATGACGTGCCCGCCATCCTGGAGGGCAGGAACCGGACGGCGGCAGGTCCGACGGTGCCCGCCGGCGGCCTGTATATGACCAAGCTGTGGTACAATGAGGATGTGTTATAATGCCCCGCCACATAAATTCCAATCCGCCGCATAGACTGGAACAGGATCAGGAGGGCCGACAGGCCGGCAGAACGGAGAAGCGGCCCAACCGCCTGCTTCGGCTGCTGGCCTTTCTGCTTACCGTGGCCCTGGTTCTGGGCGCGGTGGTTCTTGTCGTCAATTACGATAAACTGAATTTTGACGCTGTCAAGCGGTGGTTCTCCTACCGGAGCCTGACCAAGGGGGACAGCGGGCAGGCCGAGTCCTTTCCCATCGACGTGGACGGCACCAGCACCTTCGCCAGCCTGAATGGGGACGTGCTGGCCTGCTCCGCCACCGGGGTGCGGCTCTATTCCGGCAGCGGGCAGGTCTATGTGGACCGCACCGTCACCATGGAGCATCCGGTGGCGGTGGCCGCCGGACGTACCGCTCTGGCCTATGATGCCGGGGGGCGCACGCTGCTGGTCTGCCGGGACAGGGAGGAGGTCTTTTCCCTGAGCCTGGGAGAGGATGAGCAGGTGCTGTCCGCCGACGTGAACGACAGCGGCTGGCTGGTGGTGGTCACCCGGGCCAGCGGCTACAAGGGCCTGGTCACCGTTTATGACGACCAGTTTACGGCCCGGATGCAGATCAAGGTGTCGGAGCAGTTCGTGACCGACGCCGCCCTGTCTCCCGATAACCGCACGGTGGCGCTGCTTACCGTGGGCCTGAACGACGGGATGTTCACCAGCGAGGTGGAGCTCTATCCCACCTCCGGTTCCTCCACCGAGGAGCTCTCCCCCCAGGTCAGCACCCCGGTGGGGGGCGAGGTCATTCTGGAGATGACCTGGGATGACCACGGACTCTGGACCCTGGGGGAGAGCAGCATCAGCCATCTGGACGACGCCGGTGAGCTGACCGGCAGCTACTCCTACGGCGGACGCTATTTGAAGGGCTTCTCCCTGGGCGGAGACGGGATTGCCGTCCTGCTGCTGGGCAAGTACCGGGCGGGCAGCACCGCCCAGCTTGTGGCGGTGGATGAACAGGGCGGAGAGCTGGCCGCCCTTCCTCTGGACGAGCAGGTGCTCTCCCTCTCTGCTGCGGGGCGGTATGTGGGGGTGCTCACCGCGGACCGGCTGGATATCTACACCCGGGAGCTGGAGAGCTATCACACCCTGGACGGCACCCAGAGCGCCCGCAAGGCTTTGCAGCGGGACGACGGCAGCGTGCTGCTCATCGGCAGCCGGACCGCTCGGGTCTATCTGCCCCAATGATCGGGAGGTACCCTGTTTATGGCAATCATCTTTGAAGTGATCACGGCGGTGATACTCATCGTCTTTGTGGCCCTGGGGGCCAAACGGGGACTGGTGCTCTCCCTGTGCGGCCTGCTGGGGGTGCTGGTGGCCTTCAGCGGCGCGGGCGTGCTGGCCCGCACCCTGTCCCCTGCGGTGGCCGACGCGCTGGAGCCCCGGTTCGCGGCCGCCATCGAGGCGCAGCTGGAGGAACAGATCGCCCAGCGGCTGGAGGAGGCTGAGGCGGAGGGGGAGCCGCCCCGGACGGACAACCTGCCCTTGCAGGATGTGCTCGATGCCCTACGGGACATGGGCTTCTATGAGACCCTGGTGAACAGCGTTGACCGGGCGGTGGAGCAGGGCATGACCGGCGTCGCCGCCGGTGCGGCGGCCAAGGTGGCGGCAGCCATCGCCCAGTCTGCGGCCTATCTGGTCCTCTTCCTGGTGGGATTCATCGTGATCCTGATTCTGTGGAAGGTGGTGGGGCGGGCTCTGGACCTGGTGGCCCGGCTGCCGGTGCTCCACTTCCTCAATAAGACGATGGGCGCCCTCTTTGGTCTGCTCCAGGGCTGTATCATCCTGTTCATCGCCGCCTGGGCCGTCCAGTTCATGGGCGGGCTGATCCCGCCGGAGACGGTGGAGCAGACGGTGCTCCTCAAGTTTTTTATGACCACCAACCCGATGAACCTGCTCGCCGGGATGTAAGGTTCCACTACCAAAGAAAAAATCAGGTGAATCAATATGACAGTACCCAACGCCCTTTCTCTCTTCCGGCTGATCCTGGTGCCGGTGTTTGCCGTCGTCTTTTTCGGCTCCGGCCCCAATGCCCACCGGGATGCGGCACTGATCTACCTTGTGGCCTTTCTCACCGATGTGGCCGACGGATGGATCGCCCGGCACTTCAACCAGATCAGCAAGCTGGGCCGCATCCTGGACCCGGCGGCGGATAAGCTGATGACCTTTACGGTCATTATTTGCATCGCCGTGGACGGGGTGATCCCCCTGTGGGCGGTGGTGGTCTTCTTCTGCAAGGAGCTGACCATGGCCATCGGCGGGTGCATCATGTACCGCAAGCTGGGGGATGTGATCTCTGCCAACTGGCTGGGCAAGCTGTCCACCGGGGTGTTTTTCGTGGTGTGCGGTGCGCTGGTGCTCTTCCCCCAGATCCCCCGGAGCTGGAGCACCGGGCTCATCGCCGGTGCGCTGGCCCTGACCCTGGCGGCCCTGGCGGGCTATATTGTGCAGTTTTCCCGGGCGCTGCGGGAAAGAAAGCTGGGCTGATTCATACCCAGTTCATAATTTCGGGTTAGAATCATTTCTCCGGGGAGAAGGTCCGCCGGACCATCCCCGCCAAAGGAGCTGAAACAGATATGCAACCCACACTTTGCAGCAGATGCCACAAGAACGTGGCTGTCATTTTTATTCAGAAGATGGAGGGCGGCACCACCAAGAGCGAGGGGCTGTGCCTCAAGTGCGCCAAAGAGCTGGGCATCAAGCCCGTGGAAGATATGATGCAGAAGATGGGCATTACCGACGAGGATCTGGAGGGCCTGACCCATGAGATGATGTCCGCCTTCGGCGGCGCCGAGGGCATGGAGGGCCTGATCCCCAGCGAGGAGGGCGACCCGGACGAGGAGGACGAGGGCAAGACCGCCACCTTCCCCTTCCTGAACAAGCTCTTCGGCGGCGGCCAGAATGCCCAGAGCCAGCAGCCCTCCGAGCGGGAGGGCGGCCGGTCGGAGCGGGCCGACAAGGAGAAGAAGGGGGATAAGCCCCCCAAGCGGAAGTTTTTGGAGAACTACTGCATCTCCCTGACCCAGAAGGCCGCCGACGGCAAGCTGGACCGCATCATCGGCCGGGACGAGGAGATCCAGCGCACCATCCAGATCCTCAACCGCCGGCAGAAGAACAACCCCTGTCTCATCGGCGAGCCCGGCGTGGGCAAAACTGCCATCGCCGAGGGCCTGGCCCAGAAGATCTACGAGCGGGATGTACCCTATAAGCTGCTGGACAAGGAGGTCTATCTGCTGGACCTGACCGCCCTGGTGGCGGGCACCCAGTTCCGCGGCCAGTTTGAGAGCCGCATGAAGGGCCTTATTGAGGAGATCAAAAAGCTGGGCAACATCATCCTGGTCATCGACGAGGTCCACAACATCGTGGGCGCCGGCGACGCCGAGGGCTCCATGAACGCCGCCAACATCCTCAAGCCCGCCCTGAGCCGGGGCGAGATCCAGGTCATCGGCGCCACCACCCTCACCGAGTACCGCAAGTATATCGAGAAGGACTCCGCCCTGGAGCGGCGGTTCCAGCCGGTGATCGTGGAGGAGCCCTCCATCGAGGACAGCGTGAAGATCATCCGGGGTATCGCCCCCTACTATGAGAAGTACCACTTTGTCTCCATCTCCCCGGAGATGTGCCGCCTGGCCGTCACCATGAGCGAGCGGTACATCACCGACCGCTACCTGCCCGACAAGGCAATCGACCTCATTGACGAGGCCTGCTCCGACGTGAACCTCCACAACAAGTCCCTGGCCCGGGAGGTGGAGCTGAAAAAGGAGCTGGAGCGGCTGGGCCAGGAGCGGGAAAACCTGATGGTGGAGGCCAACGACCGGGACTACAAGCGCCAGACCTCCCTGAAGAACAACGAAGGCCGCCAGAGCGAGATCCGCCGGGAGCTGTCCAAGCTCACCGCCGAGCACGACTCCCTCATGGGCAACCCCGCCACCACCGAGGCACTGGGGGCCAACGAGCGGCGGCAGGCCAACTTCCGCAAGGAGCTGGACAACCTGTCCAGGGAGCGGGAGGAGCTGCTGGCCGACCAGGGGGGCAGCCAGGACTACGAGCGGCTGGCCGTCATCAAGAGCCGGGAGATCCAGCTCCAGGACGAGCTGACCAAGCTGGAGGCCCAGAGTGCTCCGCCCCTGACGCTGGAGCACCTGGCCCGGGTCATCGAGCTGTGGACCAAGATCCCCGCCAGTCAGATCCAGGAGGCCGAGTACGAGCGCCTGGCCAGGCTGGAGGACCGCCTGCGGGAGCATCTCATCGGTCAGGACGAGGCCGTCCACGCCGTGGCCTCCGCGGTGCGCCGCGGCCGGGTGGGCATCGCCTCCAAGCGCAAGCCGGTGTCCTTCATTTTCGTGGGCTCCACCGGCGTGGGCAAGACCGAGCTGGTCAAGCGGCTGGCCATGGATATGTTCCACTCCCCCGAGGCCCTCATCCGGCTGGATATGTCGGAGTTTATGGAGAAATTCGCCGTCAGCCGCATCATCGGCTCCCCTCCGGGCTATGTGGGCTATGACGAAGCGGGGCAGCTCACCGAGAAGGTGCGCCGCAAGCCCTACTGCGTCGTCCTCTTCGACGAGATCGAGAAGGCCCACCCCGACGTGCTCAACATCCTGCTGCAGATCCTGGACGACGGCCACATCACCGACGCTCAGGGCCGCAACGTGAATTTTGAGAATACCGTCATCGTCATGACCTCCAACGCGGGCAGCGACGCCCGCAGCTCCTCCGGCAGCGTGGGCTTTGGCCGCACTGCCGACGAGCAGGGGAGGGAGCGGACCATGAAGGCTCTGGAGTCCTTCCTGCGGCCTGAGTTCATCAACCGGGTGGACGAGATCGTCTACTTCAACAAGCTCAGCGAGGACAACTTCAAGGCCATCGCCGCCATCATGCTGGGCGAGCTGCGGGACAACCTGAAGGAGAAGGGCATCACCTTCACCTGGGACGACGCCCTGCTGGACCACCTGGTCCGCAAGTCCTACTCCCAGACCTACGGCGCCCGCAACCTGCGCCGCCAGATCCAGAAGGATCTGGAAGACGATATCGCCACCAAGCTCATCGACAGCTATCAGAATCCCATCGCCGCCATCCACGCCACCTCCGACGGGGAGAGGGCCGTTATTACGGCGGAATAAGCAGAAAAAAGGGCCTGTTGCAAACTTGCTATTCTGCACAAGCCTGTCATTGCGAGCCAGCGAGCACGCTGGCGTGGCGATTCGTTTTCTCAGAAAAGCGAGACGGATCCCCACAAAAAATGGCCGCCCACCGGGCGGCCATTTTTCTCGGAATGACAGGTCTTTTGTGTGGTTTTGCATGTTGCAACAGGCCCTTTTTCTCTGGATCGCAAAAGCGTCCCCATGGGGCGGGGTGGTCCCAAAGGGCGGGTGTCGCACCGGGGCGGCGTCTGTCTCTTACACCTTTCCCAGCTCCACATTTCTGCGGTAGGCCGCCTCCACCGCCTCAATGGCGGCAGAGCGGAAGCCGCGGGCCTCCAGCGCGGCCACGCCGGCGATGGTGGAGCCGCCGGGGGAGCACACCTCGTCCTTCAGCTGACCGGGGTGCTTGCCGCTCTCCAGTACCATGGCGGCGGAGCCCAGCACCATCTGGGCGGCGTACACCATGGCCTGCTTCCGGGGCAGACCCACCTTCACCCCGCCGTCGGCCAGAGCCTCGATCAAGGGGTAGAGGAAGGCGGGGCCGCAGCCCGCCACGGCGGAGAAGGCGTCCATCTGGTTTTCGGCGATCCGCTCCACCCGGCCCGCCTTGGCCAGAATGGTCTCCACCGCCTGGTAGTGGACCTCGTCTGTGTCAGGTGCGCCGGTCAGGGCCAGCATGCCCATGCCGATGGCGGCGGGGGTGTTGGGCATTACCCGCAGGATGGGACAGGGCAGACCCAGCCACGCCCGGAGAGTGTCGATCTGAAGACCGGCGGCGATGGAGACCAGCACCGTGTCCGGTCTGTCCCGCAGCACGGGGGCCAGTTCTTTTACCACGCCCTCCATCACCTGGGGCTTGACACACAGAAAGACGTACTCCGCCTCCCGGGCGGCGGCGCAGTTGTCCGCCGCCACGGCGCAGCCGCAGGCGTCCGCCAGGGCCTGGGCCTTGGCGGCGGAGCGATTGGTGATGACCACCTGCTCCGGGCCGATGGCCTGACAGGCGGCCTGGATGAGGGCGCCCCCCATGTTGCCTGTGCCGATGAATGCCGCTTTTTTCATAAACGATACCAGCTTTCCTTGAGAATGTGAGATCAGCGCCAGCTTGTCCCGCCGGCTCAGCTGTTTGATGGCGTATTCCCGCCGCAGGGCGGCCCCTTTGTCGGAGCAGGCCTCCCGGTAGACCACCTCCACCGGCAGGCGGGAGCGGGTGTATTTGGCCCCTTTGCCGCGGTTGTGGGCCGCGGCCCGCCTGTCGATGTCGGCGGCGGTGCCGGTGTACAGCGTGCCGTCGGCACACCGGAGGATGTAGACAAAATAGGCCATGGCCGCCTACCAGTCCGGGCGGAGAACGGGGGAGAGCTCCAGCTCCTGGAACACGGCCCGCACCGCCCCCTCATAGTCCAGGGGGTCCCTGGCCTTCTTGATGCGCTTGGACAGCTTCTCGCCGCCCTGGAAGAGATGGATCAGGTAGAACCAGACCTCCTTCATCCGCAGCATGGCGTTGCGGCGGCTGTCGAAGGCTTGGGCGTAGCTCTCGTAGACCTGGTCCACAAAGCCCTCCAGCTCCGACCGGCAGGCGGCGGGGCCTCCCTTGAGCCGCCGGGCCAGAGCCGGGTCACCGGCCAGGCCCCGGCCCAGCATGAGCCGCTCTGTCCCCGGAAAGGCGGCCAGGAGGGCCGCCGCGTCGCCGGGGGTGTAGAGGTCCCCGTTGTAGCACACCGGGAAGGGGGAGCCCTCCAGCGCGGCCCCGAAGCAGTCCCACCTGGGGGTGTTTTTGTACATGTCGGTGCGGACCCGGGGGTGAACGATGAGCTCTGCCAGGGGATACTTGCGGTAGATGGCCAGCAGGGCGGGGAACTCTGCCGGATCAGTCAGTCCGATCCGGGTTTTTACAGAGATGGCGCAGGGGGCGCCGGAGCAGATCTTGTCCAGAAAGATGTCCAGCTCCTCCGGGTGGGCCAGAAAGCCGGAGCCCTTGCCCTTGGCCACCACGGTCCCCGAGGGGCAGCCCAGGTTCAGATTGACCTCCCGGTAGCCCATGGCGGCCAGCTCTCCCGCCGCCCAGAGAAAGTCGTCGGCGCTGCGGGTGAGCAGCTGGGGCACGGTGGGCAGAGCTCCGTTCTGCTCCGGCAGCACCTCCCGCAGTTCCCGCTTGGTGAAGCGGTGGTCCTGGGTGGGGGTGAGGAAAGGGGTGAACCAGCGGTCCACTCCGCCGAACCAGCGGGCCAGGGCCTGCCGGTAATAGACTGTAGTCAGCCCCTCCATGGGGGCAAGCGATACGATCAAGCCATCCGCTCCTTTGTAACGGTCATTCTCCAGAAAATTTTAGCAGGACGGGCCGCCGCCGTCAAGCGGACCGGAGGGAAAAAAGACTTGACAGCCGCGGAGTCCTGTGCTATTTTAAGAAAGCGGTTAGCGAAAGCTAACCAAAATAAATGCCGAATAGTTAGCTACAACTAATTACGGAAGGAGCATACACCATGACTCTGCAAGCCGCCCTCATCGAACACGGGGCCCCAACGCTGGCCGGGCTGAAGCCGGCCAGCCTGTTTCACGTCCACCCGGGGGAGGGGACGGCCTTTCCGGAGGAATTTCTTGTCTGCCGCCGGGCTCTGGCGGAGCGCGGGCTGGAGCTTACCCTGCTGAAGGGATGCCGGAGGACGGGCGCCTATCTGGTCTATCTCTACCGCAGCGGGGCGCTGGAGGAGCTGCTGGGCCGGGCGGAGCACCGGGCCTTTCTGGAGGAGATGGGCTATGCCCCATGGACCAGGGGGCGGGACTGCCTGCGGCAGCTGGCCGCCCGGCTGTGTCTGGAGCGGGAGTTTCCCCATGAGATCGGCGTCTTTCTGGGCTATCCCCTGGAGGATGTGAAGGGATTCATCCGCTGTAAGGGGCGGGCGTTTACCGCCTGCGGCTGCTGGAAGTGCTACGGAGATCCCCGCGCGGCGGAGCGGCAGTTTCAAATGTTCCGGGACTGCACCGACGACTATCGCCGCCGCTTTGCCCGGGGCGCCACGCTGGGGGAGCTGGCGGTGGCGGGATAGAGAATAAAAGGATGTGCCGCAGACGGTTTCGTCTTTGCGGCACATCCTCTTGCGTTTACGCCATTTCTCCCGCCAGGGAGCGTTCCATGTAGTCCCGGATGATCTCCGGGGCGTCGGTCTGACCCAGCACCCACATCAGCTTGGTGACCGCCGCCTCGGTGGTCATGTCCCGGCCCTGGATGACCCCCTGGGCCAGCACCTTCTGACCGACCTCATAGACGGAGAAGTCGCTGGGCTCGTAGAGACACTGGCTGCACACCACCACCGTCATGCCCGCCTGGGCGGCGGCCTGGAGCTTGGCGATCAGGTCCCGGCGGACAAAGTGGAGCCCGCCGGCGCCAAAGGCCTCGATGACGATGCCACGGTAGTGCATTTGCAGCAGCATGTCGAAGATCTCCGGGTCCAGGCCGGGGGTGAGCTTGATGAGAAAGACCTTGTCGCACAGCCTGTCCCGCAGGCTGCAGGCCCCGGCGGCGGCGGGAATGGCCTCCCGGTGGATCTGGAGCCCCTTGCCGTCCACCGAGGCGGCCAGGGGCCAGTTGACGCTCTCAAAGGCGTCAAAGTCGGTGGTGCGGGTCTTGACCGCCCGGCAGCCCAGCATCACCTTCCGGTCAAAGGCCAGGAACACCCCCGCCACACCGGAGGCCGCCATGGCCAGGGCGGTGCGCAGGTTTTCCATCCCGTCGCTGAGGGGGTGGGTCATGGGCAGCTGGGCCCCGGTGAGCACCACCGGGATGGCGATGCCCCGCAGCATGAAGGACAGGATGGAGGCGGTGTAGGCCATGGTGTCGGTGCCGTGGGTGATGACGATGCCGTCGTAGTTCCCCCGCTGTTCAAAGACGTGGCGGGCGATGGTCTGCCACTCCTCCGGCTGGATGTTGGAGGAGTCCAGATGCAGGATGTCCCGGATGGTGATATGGTAGGCGTCGGTGACGCCCCGGGGCAGCAGCTCGGCCAGGTCCTCCCCGTCCAGGCCGGGGGCCAGCCCCTCCTCCGTGGGCAGGGAGGCGATGGTGCCGCCGGTGGTGAGCAGCAGGATGCGGGGGATCATTAAAAGACCTCCGCCAGGGCGTCTGCCCGGTCCATAGCTGCGGCCAGAATGGCCTCCTTGTCGTTGCGGATGTCGTCCAGCCCCTCGGCGTCCAGGAAGCGCACGTCAGGGATGCCGTACATCACGCCGAGGCCCTTGATGTGGCAGGAGGCCACATCCATGGGGGTGCCTGCAAAGCAGCCGCCCCGGGTGGTGATATAGAGCAGCCGGTCGGCCTTGCACAGACCTACGCTGTTTCCGCCCTCATCATAACCGAAGGTGATCCCTGTGACAGAGATGCGTTCCAGGTAGATCTTCAGTGCAGCGGGGAAGGTCAGGTCCCAGAAGGGGGCGGCGATGACGATCTTATCCGCCCGGGCAAATTGCCAGGCAGGGGCGAACATGGGATCGTCCAGCTTGCCGTCCTGCCACAGGGCGTCCCGCTGTTCCAGTACCTCCGGATACTGAGGGGACAGCCGATGGGCGCACACATCCACTTCGGTGACCACCGTGCCCGGATGGGCGGCCTGATAGCCCTTCAAAAACCGGCGGGCCAGCTTCAGCGTGCGGGACCGGTCTCCCCGTACGCAGGCATTGATAAAGAGAAGTTCTTCCATTTGACTCACGCTCCTGCGTCTGTTTTCCTGTCTATGCTATCACAGATCCCCGAAGGGTGCAAGCGGCCCCGTCCAAATCGGTCAGCATGGCGGACACCGTGCTCCGGTCGGTGAGGTCCAGTACCGCCGATTCGATGTGGACCACCTGGTCCCCCTGCCGGAAGATGAGACCGCTGCCATCCGCCCATCGGTAGGTCCAGGCCTGGTCATAGCCCAGCTCCGCCTGGGTCAGCTCCGCAGGACCGTGCAGATGGAAGTAGCGCTCCAGCCGGTCCGGGTCCCCCTCGATGGCCCGCAGGTCATCGCAGATGAGTCCGGCCAGCCAGCCGGTGCGGCAGTCGTAGGACTCCACCCACAGGTCCCCCTCTTCCTGGGAGAACCGGCGGTATTCCGCTGTCTGTCCCAGTACCGAACCCCCGGCGCTCAGGCGGCCGCTGCCCTCAAGGGAGGTCTGGCTGTCGGAAAAGCTCATCAGAAGGCTGAGGCCCATGCCCAGAGCCAGAACCACGTAGCACAGGGGGGCCGCGCCCCGGAAGCGGGCGGACCTGCGGCCGGGGACCGGAATGGGGGTCCCCCGCTCCACGGCGCTGCGGCACTTTTTTCGGTAGCGGACCACCCGCAGCCCCAGAAAGAGCTCCAGCCCCACCCAGACCAGGAGCAGCAGCTGGGCCAGCATGGCTCCGTTGGAGAAGAAGATCTCCCACAGACGGGGCGAGTTCCGGAAGAACTGGCCAATGGACCAGACCGTCCAGAAAACCACCAGATAGAAGAAGGTGTATGCCTGGTCCCACAGGCTCTTTTTCAGGACCTCTTCCCACTCCATGCTGCTGTCGGTCTGGATGGGGGCGGGGCTGGCGCCCGGCTGGGCCTGGAAGTAAAACAGACCGCCCGCCTCGTCCAGCAGGTCCCAGCCCGCCTCGCCGCACAGGGCCAGGTAATCCGCCCTGGCCTGCTCATCCTTCCGGCGGATGGAGGTCCACCGGGCCGGCTCCACCCAGCAGCGGCGGGGCTGCTCGGCAGGGCGGAAGGTGGCGGTAAAGATGCCCAGCTCCGCCAGTTCCCATCCCTGGTCCGCCAGCTCGTCCAGCTCCGCCTGGGCGGCCTTGGCGTCCTCGGCGGCATAGCGGAACCAACGCAGCCGGTTTTTTCCCTCGCAGTTCATGACGGGACCTCCTCCAATGCCTGGATCGCCTGGGGCAGCCACTGGTCCGCCGGCAGCGGGGTGTCCACCCGCAGCAGGGTGTTTCCCCGGCGGGTCAGGTAGAGCTCCCCATCGGTCCACACATCCTCATAGCCGGGGAGGGGGGCCATCTCTCCGCCGCCCAGGGCCCGCTGCACCCCGTCGGCCAGCCAGGTCCACCGGGCGGTCCAGGCGTCCCACTTCTGATAGATCTCCAGGTCGGTGGGCGGCGCCTGCGGAATGAGCGTAATGATGTCGAATTCCTCTTCCTCCCAGCCGCTGTGTCCCAGGAAGAAGGAGCGGTGTTCAGAGCGGGCCCCCACCGAATCGGAGCCCAGGATCTCCGAGAGCTCGGCGCTCTCATCCACGCCGCCGGACTGGGACAGTGGGAGCACCTGGAACCGGGCCAGGGGAGACTCCACCATGAGGTCCGCAGTTACCGGGCCGAACAGGGCCTGGATCACAAAGGCGGGGAGCATAATGGCCAGGGACAGGACATAGAAGAGACGGATGCGGTGCCGCTGGGAGATGGAGCGCCGCAGAATGAGCAGGACCACCGCCGTGCTGACGCAAACCGCGACCAGGCCGATGGGTCCCCCGCGTCCGTCCAGACTGTCCACAGCCAGCGCCAGAACGGAGATCACATACCACACAGGGGGCAGCAGACAGAGCAGCTTGGCGATGGCGGCGCTGACCGGGCCTGGGGTGGGCATGGGCGCTCCGGCCCTGGCCGCCGCCCGCCACTGAACGAGCCGCAGTACCAGCCGGCCCATCCACAGCAGACCGCCCACCAGGAAGAGCGGGAAGAGGAAGAGCAGCAGACCCATGGTGGTGGAGTTGCTGATAAGGGTCAGGGGGAAGGCCAGACCCTCCGGCTGGCCCAGGCAGATGATCCCCAGCAGGACCAGTGCGGCCAGCTCTATGATGGCGCTCAGCTTCAGCCGGCTCAGCACCTTGTCCCGGAAGCGGCGGTATTCCAGCTGGCTGTCGGTCTGGATGGGA
Source organism: uncultured Flavonifractor sp. (assembly GCA_963557075.1). Classification (GTDB taxonomy): domain Bacteria; phylum Bacillota; class Clostridia; order Oscillospirales; family Oscillospiraceae; genus Flavonifractor. The sequence goes on from CAUWDA010000025.1 coordinate 16,913, forward strand.
GGGGTGCCCGCCGGGGCCTCGTAAATGTTCCAGTGGTCGGCGGGCTGCCGCAGAGTCCAGCCCGCCTGGGCGCACAGCTCCACATAGTCCGTATCCTCCTCGCCGTTGGGGTCGGTCCAGTCGATGCAATAACATACCGGAGTCTCTGCGGGAACAAAGCGGGCCAGCAGACGGAACCAGACCTTATCCAGCCGCCAGCCCTGGGCTGCCTGGCGGTTGAGCATGGCCTCGGCGGCTTTTTCGTCCATCAAGGGGTATGTAAACAGCTTCCATCGTGCCTTCATAACGATACCTCCGTTTCCATTGAGCTCTTACGACTGTTCTTCCAGACGAGCCAGGATACCGTCCAGCCACTGGGTATCCAGCGGCCCCATGTCGGTCTCCACCCACAAAACGGTGTTTCCTCGGCGGATGAGCCACAGGTCCTCTGTGTTGCCCGCCGGATAGCTGGCTCGGGACAGCCACACGTCCTGGTAGCCGGGCAGCTCCGCCGGGTAGGCGGTGCCCATGCAGTCCAGATACTGCTCTGTCACCCGGTCTGCCAGCCAGGACCAGGGCAGCGCCCAGGCCTCGCCCTCCACCTCGCCATAGGCAAAGCCGCCTTCCACCAGCGGCCCGCCCTCATACCACTCTGTCCGGGCGGCCAGAAGGGTGGCGTGGGTCTCCCGCGTCTCCGCTTTGATCCGTTCCGGCAAAAGGGGCGCGTCTGACATGGGAGGCTTGACGCACAGGACCCTCGTCACTCCGGACAGGGGCAGCAGACTGACTGCCAGCATCACCGCCGCGCCCCCTGCGATGAGCCAGTTTCCACGCCTGGCCCGGCGGTAGGCCGGGGCCTGCTTGAGCAGGCCGTAGAGCAGAGCGCCGATGACAGTGCCCACCATATAGACCCGAGGGTATACTCCGGCGTTTGCATCCAGCAACAGGGCCAGGAGGAAAAGAGGGATCAGCAGGTGGCCCAGTACCATCAGCAGGCGGGCTGCCATAGCGCTTTTTGGCCCCGGCGTGGGGAAGGGAAGGCCTGCGCCTGCCGCCCGCTTCCACTGGGCCAGCCGCAGCAGCAGCCGTCCGGACCACAGCAGACCGCCGGCCAGCAGAAGGGGCAGGCACAGGAAAACCAGCGCCGCGGTGTTGTAACGGCTGAGGGACCACAGCCAGTATAGCAAGGGGCTGCCCGTGTCCATCCAGTCAGTGGCCGCACCCAGCAGGGGCAGCAGCAGAAAACAGAGCAGGCAGACCGCCCAGCCGAGCGCCATCCGCCGCAGAGATTTTTTCCGGAACCGCTGGTACTCCAGTTCCTCGTCGGTCTGGATGGGCGGAGTACCCGCCGGGGCCTCGTAGAGATTCCAGTAGCTGAGCTGGCCCACCTGCCGCCATCCTGCGTCGGACACCAGGTGGCGGTAATCCAGCCCGTCCTCCCGGTTAGGATCATACCAGTCGATGCAGTAGCAGACCGGCTTTTCCGCCGGGAGAAACGAGGCGAATGCACCCAGATGGATCTTCTCCAGCCGCCAGCCTTCCTGAGCCTGACGGTTGAGCATGGCCTCCGCCGCTTTGATATCCATGACGGGATAGGTAAATAAACTCCATTTCCGCTTCATGGGTCTCCCTCCTCTCGCAATACCTGTTCCATATCTGCCGCCTGCTGTCGGATGCGCTGGTACTCATCCTGGAGCACTTTGTCTCCCTGGGGGGTGAGCTGGTAGTATTTCCGGTTGAGCTCCATCCGGGTCAGCAGGATCAGTCCGTCCTTTTCAAATCGCTCCAGCAGGGCGTACAGGGTGCCGGCCCCCACGTTGACCCGCCCGTTGGTGAGGGCGGTGATGGTCTGCATGATGCCGTAGCCGTGCCGCTCCTGCCGCAGGGCCAGCAGAACGTAGAACATCTGCTCTGTCAGTGTTTCCAGCTTCTTGCGCGCCAATTCGGACCGCCCCCTTTCTGTAAGCTCATTCTATAACGATATTCGATATAAAGTCAATAGCGATTATCGATATAAAAAAGAAATGCAAAAAAATAAAAAAGAGTGTTGACAATTCTGATTCGACGTGGTAATATAAATCTCGCGCTGAACGACAGCGCAACAGAATATGCGCGAGTGGTGGAATTGGCAGACTCGCTAGATTCAGGTTCTAGTGTGCATTACGCACGTGCGGGTTCAAGTCCCGCCTCGCGCACCAAAAAGAAAGACATGACCTATGGTCATGTCTTTCTTTTTGGGTTCCGGCCGCCGGAGGCGGCCTCCACCCTTCGGTATTTCAAATGCTCGGGGCAAATGAATTGCCCCTGCGCCAAGGTTTTCACCTGCGGCGAAAACGCTTGTACGGCGCAAACGCGCCGCCGGCCGGATGGCCGGTAGGTTCGTTTGCTGGAAGCCGTGCGAACTTGAGATATCGATTTTAACCATCCTTTGCAAAAAAGAAAGACATGACCTATGGTCATGTCTTTCTTTTTTGCTTCCCGGCGGTGAACTGGGGATGCGGTTGCACAATGAAGAACTTATGTTTACCGTTGGAATCATTATTGAAGCAAGAACGCGGCTTTTTGAGAAAAGTTGAAAAAACAGGAATCGAATCTTGTCGAACCAGGGGAATTCTGTTATCCTATACGGGACGGCATCCGCGGGGATGCGTGAAAACGGTACAGGAAAGGATATCCCATGGTGAGAAAGAGAATTGCGGCCCGCATACTGGCGGGCGTTATGCTGGCGGCCGGCCTGTCCGCCGGAGCCACCTGCCGGGCGGCGGGCGGCGGATTTACCGACGTGGCGCCGGAGGCGTGGTACGCCGGAGAGGTGGGCTATGTGGCGGAAAACGGCCTGATGAGCGGTGTGTCCAACGGCCTCTTCGCCCCGGATCAGGTCATGAGCCGGGCCATGCTGGCCACCGTGCTCTACCGCATGGTGGGCAGCCCGGCGGTGGAGGGCCAGGACAGCTTTACGGATACGGAAGAGGGCATGTGGTACTCCAGCGCGGTGCTGTGGGCCCAGCAGAGCGGCTATATAACGGGGTACAGCAGCCAGATCTTTGGTACCGGCGACCCGGTCACCCGGGAGCAGATGGCCGCCATCCTGTGGCGGTACGCGGGCAGCCCGGCCCCGGAGGGGAGCGCCGGCTTTGCCGACAGCGCCAGCATCTCCGACTGGGCCAGTGCCGCGGCGGACTGGGCCAGTGCCCGGGGCATCATCGGCGGCAAGCCGGGCAACTGCTTCGATCCCGGCGGGCAGGCCACCCGGGCGGAGGCGGCGGTGATCCTGGCCCGCTATGACCGGACCGGGCAGCCGGAGCCCATGCCGGAGCCGGAACCGGAACCTGAGCCGGAACCCAGCCCGGAGGTCACGCCCCTCCCGGACCCCACCCCCGGTCCGACGGACGAGCCTGTTCAGCCGGAGCCTGACCCGGAGCCCGAGCCCGAGCCGGACCCGGAGCCCACCCCCACGCCGCTGCCCATCCCCGGCAATCCCTATGACAGCAGCGCCTTTGTGGTGAATGAAAACGGGTTCCTCACCTATGAGGGGGACGCCCCCAGCTATATCGGCATCGACGTCTCCTCCCATCAGGGGAAGATCGACTGGCAGCGGGTGGCCGACGCCGGGGTTGATTTTGCGATCATCCGGGCCGGTTTCCGGGGCTATACCGTGGGCGGCATTGTGAAGGACCCCTATTTTGAAGCCAATATGGAGGGGGCTCTGGCCGCCGGGATCGACGTTGGAGTCTATTTCTTCTCTCAGGCGGTGAACGAGACCGAGGCCATCGAGGAGGCGCTCCAGACCCTGGAGTGGATCGAGGGGTACGACGTGACCTATCCTGTGGTGTTTGACTGGGAGTATGTCAGCGACAGCTCCAGCCGCACCTACAACATGGAAAACCAGCAGATCATCGACTGCACCCGGGCCTTCTGCGAGGTGGTGAGAGCCATGGGCTATCAGCCGATGACCTACAGCAATCCCCACATGGTGGAGGAGGGGTACGACCTGAGTCAGATCCAGGACTACCCCTTCTGGCTGGCCCACTACACCAGAGACTGGACGCCCACCCCATTTCCGTACTACTATGATATCTGGCAGTACTCCAGCGACGGAGCGGTGGACGGCATCGAGGGCCGGGTGGATCTGAACCTCTGTCTGACGCACTTGAAAAACGGGCGATAGGCCTGCTAAAAACCCTGGGCTGCCGCGAAAGCATCGCGGCAGCCCAGGGTTTTCCAGGGAAGAGGGTCAAATATGAAAGACGTATTTATCCAGTCGGTCAAAGGCATCTTGGATGCGGGAGAGGGGGGAGGCCAGGTTCATGCGGATATGGCAGGGGCCCTGGAACATCCGCCCGTCCTGCCAGGCGATGCCTACGTCCCAACCGGCTTTGATAACTTCATCCAAAGTGCGGCCGGTACGGGCGCAGTAGTCGGTCAGGTCCAGGAAGAGCATGTAGGTGCCCTGGGGCATAGCTACGGTTACGCCGTCGTAGTGCTGCCGGATGTGCTCGCAGGCGTATTTGCAGTTGTCCTCCAGCACTTGGAGCAGCTCGTCCGTCCACTCCCGGCCCTCCTGAGAGTAGGCGCCCATGAGGGCGTGCATGCTCAGTACATTCATCTCATTGTAGTGAGTGGCGTCGCCCTGGGTGGTGACCCGGTCCCGCAGATACTGGTTGTAAATGATGTGATAGCTGCCAATAAGACCGGCCAGGTTGAAGGTTTTGGAGGGGGCGTATACCGCCACAGTGTGCTCCCGGGCCCAGTCATTGACCATGAGCGTGGGAATATGCTGGTGGCCGGTGTAGGTGATGTCGGCCCAAATCTCGTCAGAGATCACGAAACACTGGTTGGCCTCAAAGACCTCCATGGCCTTCTCCAGCTCCCAACGCTCCCACACCCGGCCCGCCGGATTGTGGGGGGAGCAGAAGATCGCCAGATGGATGTGGTTTTCCTTCAGCTTGCGGTCCATGTCCTCGTAGTCCATGCGCCATACACCGTTCTCATCCAGCTTCAGAGGGCTGTATACAGAGGTGCGGCCCAGACCCTCTACATCGGCGCAAAAGCCAACATAGGCAGGGGAGTGGAGCAGGATCTTGTCGCCGGGGGCGGAAAGGGCCTGTACCGCGCTGGTAACGCAGCCGTGGACGCCGTTTTCGTAGCCGATATATTCCTGTTTCAGATCCTGGAAGCCGTTGCGCTCAGCCTGCCAGCGGATGATGGCGTCATAGTAGTCGTTTTTGGGAAAGAAGTAGCCGTACAGGGGGTGCTTGGCCCGCTCGATGATAGCGGCTGGGACGGCGGGACAGGTGGCGAAGTTCATGTCGGCCACCCACATGGGAATGGGGTCGAAGCCTTCCTTGGGGGTGTCGGGTTCGTTGCCCCAGGTCTTGTGACCGATGTTCTCCACCGCCAGGGCGTCTTTGCCCCGGCGGTCAATGATGGAAGTAAAATCGTATTTCATGGGAGTACCTTTCTGGCTTGTTAACCTTAATAATCGTTGTTTTCTGCAAGAGCTTCGGTGATGATTGTTTTGCGCTGTTCTTCCAGGTGTTCAGGCTTTACCGCGCCTTGCTTAAGTCGGATAAAAGAGAGTGCAAAGAGCACGGCAACAAGGACGACCGCAAAAATCATCTCATTGGGGGCCATGTTCTTAAAGAGGATATAAGCAATAGCGAGAGATGCAACAGCACCTAGGATACCACAGGCAGTATAAAGTGCAATAGGAATACGAATGGAACGATGCTTCCACTGATCCGGATATTTTTTAGGCAGTGTGAGACTTGCGATATTAAGATAGCCCTGAATGAGCATCATGGGAATCATGACCAGAGAAACAACGGAATCAATATCCATATCCATAGCCAAGGGAATTACAGCAACGATAAAATACAGTGCATAGGTAACATAAGGATATCCGCGTTTGTCTTGACGTTTGAAAATGGAGGGCAGCCATCCCTCGCCTGCTACCTGGATCATAGGATAACGAATGTAGCCCAGAGTGCCGAGCATGGAACTTGCAATGGCACACAGACCACCGCCCACCACAAAGAACAAATAGAGCGGTTTGGAGAAAATGGCCTCAGCGGTGACACTAAGGTTTGCGCCAGCGATTTGGTCATAGGGGAGAACGCCGCCAGCCACAAATGCCATCAATGCATAGATTGCTGCGGTTGTAATTGTGATAAGCAGGATGCTCAAGGGAACCGTACGTTTGGGCTTTTTGGTAACAGCGGCAAAGGCCAGAGGTGCTGTTCCACCCATGCATACAAAGGCCATGGTGGAAATTGCGCCGACAAAACCGGAGAATCCACCTCGGAACAATCCACCATCGTAAGCGGGATCAAAATAGTTGCCGAAGTCTACATGGAAAATACCGACCACAACAAAGAGGAACAGGGCAACCATCAATAGAACTGTGATTCCATTTTCTACAAGGGTCAATGTCCGTGAGCCGAACATGGTGATTACAAATGTAATAATAATAACAATAAGTGTTACAAGTTTAGTATATGGGGCCAGGCCGGGGAACAAGATGCACAAATAGCTAGTAAATGCAAGAGCCAATGAAGTATAGCCAAAACTATTGATAACAGTAAACCAAGCGTTGACACCAGTCATCAAAGGGTTAAACAGTAGAGTTTTCATTGCGTAATCTCCACCCTTGAAGACGAACATGGTGGACATGGCAACCATAGCCCAGTTGGATAATAACATGATTAGTGCACTGCAAATCATGACTAGAGGAATAGAACGGCCTGTTTGAGCGATGCCGAAGCCCATCATAACAAAAATACCGGTCCCGATGGTCATTCCGACACCCATTCCAACAAGGTTCCATAACCCTAATTTTTTCCCTTTCTCTTCCACAAAAACTCCTCCTTTTTCTCTGCGCGATAATCCTTTCTTTTAGATATTCAATGATTAACTATCTTAATCATTAACTGTATATATCATATCTCGGCGGGCGGAAAAGTCAAGGCTGATTCTGTCTATTTTCTACAATTCTATGGGTTTCACAAAACAGAACTTCTCATTTTGTTACATTCGACAAAAATCGGGGCGCGGCATTGCCGCGCCCCGATTGGTCAGCGATGAAGATCTCTGCTGCTTCGCAGATCCTCCTGATAGGCCTCGTTCAGCTTTTTTTGCACCATCAGGTGGTGCTCCAGCTCCTGGGTGGAGAAGGTATCCAGCAGTTGAAAAGTGGCTTTCTGGCAGGAGCGGTTGAACGCGGTATGGTCCAAATAAATTTGCTGCCCCTTAGTAGTGAGTAATAAGTTATAGACCCGGTTGTTTTTTTTGTTGCGCACCTGTTCCACCCAGCCCTTGGCCCGCAGCTTGCGCACGATCTGGGAGCAGGCGCTGGGTGTCTTTTTCAGGACAGTGGCCAGCTCGGTGACGGTGATCTCCGGGTGCTCGCCGATAAGGTCAATGATGTGGGCCTCCGCCTGATAGAGGGTGTTCTCTCCGTACTGATGGGGAAGGGAGTCGTATTCATACATCAGGTCGTAGGCCTCATCCTGGGCCGCCCAGATCTGCCGTAAAAGGGTTTCCCGCTGCTGTTCCATAAATGTCCGGTCCTCTCTTGTGGTAAGTATCCCCATTATAGCGGATTTGCGGGCGGGACGCAAGCGGGGGAGCGCTTATTCCCCGTCGTGGTTGACCGCCCGGTTGATGGCGGACAGGATGCCCTTCAGGGGAGCCAGGTTGATGTTGTGGCTCATGCCCACGCCGAACCAGTCCCGGCCCTCCTCGTCCTGGAGATGGATGTAGGCCACGGCCTGGGAGTCCGAGCCCCGTTTGATGGCGTGTTCCTTGTAGTCCACGAAGGTGAAGCGGTCCATCTTCTGGCCGTGGATGGCGTTGAAGAAGGCGTCGATGGGGCCGTTGCCCGAGCCCTGGACCTGGAACATGGTGCCGGTGTGGCGGATGGTACCGGCGAAGGTGACGTGGGAGTGCCCCTCCTCATCGGTGAACTCAGCGAAGGAGTGGCGCACCATCTCGTAGGGCTTGACGGCGTCGATGTAGTGGGCCTTGAACAGGTCGTAGATGGCCTCCGGCTTGAGCTCCTTGCCCACCCGGTCGGTCTCCACCTGGACGATGTGGCCGAACTCGGGGTGCATGGCCTTAGGCAGGTCGAAGCCGAAGGAGTGCTGCATGACGAAGGCGGCGCCGCCCTTGCCGGACTGGGAGTTGATGCGGATGATGGGCTCATACTGCCGCCCCACGTCGGCGGGGTCGATGGGCAGATAGGGCACCTCCCAGTACTCGGTGCCGCTCTCCTCCATGTAGCGGGTGCCCTTGTTGATGGCGTCCTGATGGGAGCCGGAGAAGGCGGTGAATACCAGCTCGCCCACATAGGGCTGCCGCTCGCCGATCTTCATCTTGGTGACCTTCTCGTACACATCCCGGATCTTGTTGATGTTGGAGAAGTCCAGTTTGGGGTCCACGCCCTGGGTGTAGAGGTTGAGGGCCAGGGTGACCATGTCCACATTGCCGGTGCGCTCGCCGTTGCCGAAGAGGGTGGCCTCCACCCGCTCGGCCCCCGCCAGCAGGCCCATCTCGGCGGTGGCCACGCCCTCGCCCCGGTCGTTGTGGGGGTGGAGGGAGATGATGGCGCACTCCCGGCTGGGCAGCTTGTCGATGAAGTACTCGATCTCGTCGGCGAAGTAGTTGGGCATGCAGTTCTCCACCGTGGTGGGCAGGTTGAGGATGATCTTGTGGGCGGGGGTGGCCCCGATGGCCTCGATGACCGCCTGGCAGATCTCCACGGCGGCGTCCATCTCGGTGCCCATGAAGGACTCGGGGGAGTACTCGTACCGCAGGTCCATGCCGGCGTCGATGGCGGGCTGGCTCAGCTCCCGGATGAGCTTGGCGGCGTCCACGGCGATCTGGGTGACGCCCGCCACATCGGTGTGGAACACCACCTTACGCTGGAGGGTGGAGGTGGAGTTGTAGAAGTGGAAGATGACGTGTTTGGCGCCGTCGATGGCCTCAAAGGTCTTGCGGATCAGGTGCTCTCTGGCCTGGACCAGCACCTGGATGGTCACGTCGTCGGGGATATGGCCCCCCTCGATGAGGGTGCGGATAAACTCATACTCGGTCTCGGAGGCGGAGGGGAAGCCCACCTCGATCTCTTTCACGCCGATGTCCACCAGCGTGTGGAACAGTTCCAGCTTTTCCTCCACGTTCATGGGGTCGATGAGGGCCTGGTTGCCGTCCCGCAGGTCCACGGAGCACCAAGTGGGGGGCGCTTTCAGCTCCTTGTCGGGCCAGGCGCGCTGTTTCATTTTCAGCGGGACGAAGGGGATGTACTTTTCCTGTGCGGGTTTCATAGCAAAAATTCCTCCTTGGGCCAGAGTACAAAAAAGCCCCTGACCAGATCATGGTCAGGGGCGTAAGATACGCGGTACCACCCTGCTTCCGCCCGCCGTCACCGGCGGACGCTCACGGCCTCCAACAAGGCCCCGGCCGGTAACGTGGCCGTGACGGCCTGCCCTACTACAGCGCTTCAGGCAGGCGGCTCCGGGCTCAGGATCCGCACGCTTTCCTCCGCCGGTTCGCACCAACCACCGGTTCTCTGAGGGGGACGGAACGTGCCTTCTTCCCATCATTGCCTGTTTGGGATTTGATTAGCGTCATTTTAGCCGAACCGGGAAGTTTTGTCAAGAGGGAGTTTCCGACCAGGAGAGCACATGAGAGGGGGAGTCATGGTAGAGCGGGGAGACCTGACCGGGCAGGCTGGAGCGATAGACCCCCAGATAGGCCAGCCCGTCCCGGTCGTACACCGACAGGGAATAGTTGTTACCCTGCTGGGGGGTGGGCAACCGGCCGACTACCGCCAGCCGGTCTCCGTCATACAGCAGGGAGTAATTCCAGGAAATCAGATAACCGTACTGGTCCTGCTGGGCGGACTGGTCTCCGGTGAAGTCCACCTGCCAGCCGCCCTGTCCGTCGGGGACCAGCACCGCGAAGGGCCCGGTTTCGCTGAAAATGGCCAGGCAGTTTTCCCCCCACAGTACGGCGCGGATGTACCTGTCCTCGATCCAGGGGAAGAGGGGCAGGCGGACCCGCGGCTGCCCGCTCTCGCCGTCCAGCTGGGTAAAGTAGAGGGTATCCTCCTCCAGGGAGAGCAGATAGAGACTGTCGTCCCCCTCCGGTCCTTCAAAAAAGCGCAGGGGCCGAACGCCGTCGGGCAGTGAGTAGAGGGTGGTGAGGGACAGGTCCTCCAGGCTGTTGCCCGAGAGCCGATAGACCCCCAGGCCGCCGGGAATGTAGCTGGTGTCCAGTTGGACGCCCTCAGATCCTTCGGGGATGAGGGTGAAAAACACGGCGTCCTCCCGGACGATGGACTGGGAATTGATAGAAAGGTCCCCGTTGAGGCTCAGGGAACAGCCTGAGAGCATACCGTTCTCCAGCTCCTCCAGCCGTACAGTTGCCCGCGTGCCTTCCGGCACCGGGATGAAGAAGTAGGACTCCAGCACCTCCAGCAGCTGCTCTTCCGTGATCTCAAGGAACAGGGAGGAGGTGGAGCCAATGGACACCTCCAGTGGGAAATGGTCGGTATAGCGGGACAGATCCACCACGGTGTTATTTTCCTCATCCACCACCGAGGGAATGTCGGCCTGGATCTTCTTCAGCAGCTGAAGAAAGGAGTCGGGGACCATGTCCTCAATGGAAGAATTGCTGCTCCATCCGCCGCCATTTACCACGCCCAGCTGGAAGTACTCTACGTCTTTGTAGATCTCATGCCAGCCGTTCTGGGAAAAGCCGTAGTCGGTGCGGATGGCCTGGGGGTTGTCCGCCGGATAGGTGGCGGACCAGAAGAGGTGATCCAGATAGTGCGCATAGCTGGTGACCTGGATACCGGCGGCAGCAGCGGGATCACCTGCCAGAGTGGTGGCTGTCACGGTCACGTCGCAGGCCTGTTGTTGGAGCTGGGCATTGGTCCAGCCCAGCAGCCCACAGAAGGCGATCACCAGAGACAGCAGCAGCGCCAGCGCGGTCCTCATGGCTCTCCCTCCTTGCCGGTGAGCTCGTCCAGGGCCTTACTGACCCGGTCGGCCTTATAGCGGTAGGTCTCCTTCACATAGTCCATCAGGCTCTTTCCCTGCTCCTCCAGATCCAGGGTGGAGGCGTCCCCCACCAGATGGCCTTTGCGCAGCAGCACCGCCCGGCTGATGAAGTGCTGCACCTCCTCCAGCAGGTGGGTGGACAGCAGGATGGTCTCGTTGGGCTCCAGAATGCCCAGCAGGACCTTATAAAAGTCCTCCCGGTTGAAGATGTCGTTGCCTGCGAAGGGCTCATCCATCAGAATGTAGTCCGCCCCCTGGCACAGGGCCAGGATGACCTCAAACTGGTTCTTCTGGCCGGTGGAGAAGCCCCGGATGGCCTTGCGGGCGGGCAGCTCAAAGAAATCCAGCAGAGCGTGGAACCGTTTTTCCCGGAACGTGGGGAACTGGCCCGTGAGAAAAATTCTGTGCTCCTCTGCGGTCAGGTTGGGGAAGAAGGAGTGCTCGCAGGTGGCGAAGGCGAAACGGGCGATGTTGGCCCGGTTTACCGGAGCGCCGTCCAGGGTGATCGTCCCCTGACAGGGGAGCAGACCCAGGATGCATTTGAGCAGGGTGGTCTTGCCCGCGCCGTTCTCCCCGAACAGCCCCACGATCTCTCCTGGGCCGATGGTGAGGGACAGATCGTCCAGGGCCAGCGTGGAGCCCATATACTTTTTACGGACCTGTTTCAATTCAAGCATAGCGACCTCCCATCCAGGTAAAGGGGAACGAGCCCCAGCAGTTTAGGGGCAGGTGCCCCTCCGGTGTTCCAAAGCGATAGATCAGGGCGCACAGGAAGAGCAGCAGCCCCCACAGCAACGCGCAGGCGGCCAGCCCCGCCAGGGGCATGGTCAGCACCCGCCGCCACAGATCTCCCCGGTGGGGGAGCAGCCTCATGCGGTAGATGCTGCGGCTCCCCATCCAGTGCCAGCGGTAGTGAAACAGGATGGCGGCCAACAGACACAGCGCCACCAGTACAAGCCCAAGGGAGACCCCGTTCAGCAGGGTAGGGAAGGGGACGATCACAGAGCCGTCGATCAGCACCTGCGTTCTCTCCTCGTTGACCCAGACGATGTTGTACAGCTGACCTTTGGCGGCTTCAAAGGTATAGCAGAACCGGAAAAACCCCACGCCAAAAGCGGCCGCCAGCCCGCCCAGTGTGACCTGGAAGGCCTGTCTGCCGGGAAAACCCAGGGGGTAGAAGCGGTCAGGTGTCCACATAGCGAGCCCTCCCTAACAGGTTGTAGGTGGCTACCCCAAAAGACAGCAGAAACAGGGCCAGGTAGAGCAGACCGCTTGCGATAATATCCACATCCGGCTGGACCTGGAGCCCGGGCAGGGAGGCGGGGAAGCTGCTGCCCGGTCCCGGTAAACCGAAGGTACCGGTGTTGGCGGGGAAGGTGAGTCCGGCAAAAACGGACAGGGGCAGGATGGTGAAGGGTTTGTTCCCCCGCCGCCAGTGATAGGAGCAGGTGGCCGCCACCATAGCCAGGGTGGCCAGCATGGCCACATTGCGGATGTAGATGGGCCAGTCCTCCACCGGCAGGAGACCATGGAGATATTCGCACTCATAAAACAGCAGCAGGGGAGAATAGGTGTCGATGGGGGGGATCGCGGTGAGCCCCATATTCGTGTAGAGCCCGGCCATATACCAGACGACGGCCACCTGCCCGCCCCAGTAGATGAGCAGGCAGAAAAAGTGGTGGAGGGCGAAGACCAGGGTGGCCTTCTCCTCCCCGCAGGGCAGACGGCGGAGGGTGTAGCCCAGTTTGCTGCCGCCCCATTCCATCCCGAAGGAGGCCAGGGACAGGCACACCAGCATCAGCCCCGCCGTAAACACCAGCGGGAAACGGGACTGTCGGAGCAGATTATAAAGGGAGGTCCAGGTTTCCGTGGTAAGCACGGCGACCCGGGAGCGGAAGAGCAAAATCTCTGCCGTACAGGCGCCCGCGGTGATGAGGAGCACCTGCCAAAGTCGGGAACGGGCGGCCACCATCATCAGACTGATATACTGCTTCATACATCCTCCTCCTTTTGGTCCCACAGCCGGTCGATCAGGTCCAGAGCGGCCCTCTTGTCCAGCCCGGACTGCCGCAGGGTGCGGACAAAACCGGCCATCTCCTGCTCCAGCAGTCTGGCCCGGAGGGCCTCTGCCCGGTCCGGCGGGACGCAGATCTCACTTTTGGCCCCCGAGCGGGAGGTGATGAGCCCCTCCTCCTCCAGCAGACGGTAGGCCTTCTGCACTGTGTTGGGGTTGACCCCCAGCCGGGCGGACAGCACCCGGCGGGAGGGCAGCTCCTCCCCGTCGGCAATGGCCCCCGCCGCCACGCCCCGCTCCACATGGCGCACGATCTGGAGGTAGATGGGCAGGCCGTCCGCCGGAATGAATGCATCGAAATCGACCAAGTCCATCCCTCCCTTCAACTGTACTACTGGACTGATACACTTTCTAACTGTATTATAGGAGTAATACGGTAGCTTGTCAAGAGACATTGTGGGAGAGAACCACGGCGCGCCGTGGCTTGCAGGGGCCGACGCCCACATCGGCCCGCCCCCCTTTTCTTTTCCGGCCATTTCCGCTATACTATACGGGATATAAGTAAAGCGAGGGAACACTATGCTGCTATCGGCGGAACAACTGACCAAGAGCTACGGGACCCGGGTCCTGCTGGACGGGGTCTCCTTCTATCTGGAGCCGGGGGACAAGGTGGGCATCATCGGCGTCAACGGCTGCGGCAAGTCCACCCTGCTGCGGCTGCTGGCCGGGGCGGAGGAGCCGGACGGGGGCGCCGTCCGGCCCGACCCCAATGTGCGCCTGGCCTGTCTGCCCCAGAATCCGGTATTTCCCGGGGAACATACCGTACTGGAGCAGGTGCTGCTGGGGCTGGACGGGGATGACCGCACCCTGGCCGAGTATGAGGCCAAAACCATTCTGAACCAGCTGGGGGTGTCCCGGTTTGACCAGAAGGTGGGGGAGCTGTCCGGCGGGGAGCGCCGCCGGGTGGCCCTGGCGGCGGTGCTGGCCCGTCCCTGCGACGTGCTGCTGCTGGACGAGCCCACCAACCACCTGGACGACCGGATGGTGAACTGGCTGGAGGGCTTTCTCAAGGGCTGGAAGGGCGCGCTGGTGATGGTCACCCATGACCGGTACTTTCTGGAGCGCATCGTCACCAAAATGGTGGAGGTGGAGGGGGGAAAACTCTACACCTACGAGGGCAACTACGACAAATATCTGGAGCGGAAGGCGGCCCGGCTGGAGAGCGAAAAGGCCAGCGAGCGCAAGCGGCAGGCCATTCTCCGCCGGGAGTACCAGTGGGTGATGCAGGGCCCCACCGCCCGGGGCACCAAGAGCCGGGAGCGGCTGGAGCGGTACGAGGCCCTGAAAGCCCAGACCGGCCCGGCGGAAAAAAGTACCCTGGAACTTTCCGCCCGGGCCAGCCGTCTGGGAAAAAAGACGGTGGAGCTGACTGGGGTCACCAAGGCCTTCGGGGGGCGGACGGTGGTCCGGGACTTTGACTGTATGCTGCTGCGGGACGACCGCATCGGCATCGTGGGCGCCAACGGCAGCGGAAAATCCACCCTCCTCAACCTGATGGCGGGGGGGTTAACTCCCGACGCCGGCGCCGTGGAGGTGGGAGATACCGTCCGCTTCGGCTACTTCCGCCAGGAGGTGCCCGATATGGACGGGGACCGGCGGGTCATCGACTATGTGAAGGACATCGGCAACAACATCGAGACGGCGGAGGGGATGCTTACCGCTTCCCAGCTGCTGGAGCAGTTCCTCTTCCCGGCGGAGGTCCAGTGGTCCCCCATCCACAAGCTGTCCGGCGGGGAGAAGCGGCGGCTCTATCTGCTCTCGGTGCTGGCCGCCGCCCCCAATGTGCTGCTGCTGGACGAGCCCACCAACGACCTGGACATCCAGACCCTGGCCGTCCTGGAGGACTATCTGGACTCCTTCCCCGGCGCGGTGGTGGCGGTGTCCCATGACCGGTATTTCCTGGACCGGGTGGTGCGGCGGGTGTTCGCCGTGGAGGGGGACGGCGCTGTGCGGGCCTATCCCGGCGGCTACACCGAGTATCTGGAGGCCAGGCGGGGGGAGGAGAAGGCCCAGGCGCCCAAGGCCTCCGCCCCGGAGCGGGAGCGCCCCGCCGTCTCCAAGAAACTGAAATTCAGCTACAATGAGCAGCGGGAGTTTGACACCATCGACGGCGACATCGCCGCCCTGGAGGAGCAGATCGCTCAGGTCCAGGCGGAGCAGGCGGCCAAGGCCACCGACTATGTGGCCCTCCAGGAGCTCCAGGCGGAGCAGGCCCGGCTGGAGGCCGCGCTGGAGGAGAAGATGGAGCGGTGGGTCTATCTCAACGACCTGGCGGAGCAGATCGCGGCCCAGGGGAAATAGCCGTCCCGCTGCGATAGGCAAAGGAGGACTTGATGAAAACAGGATGGAAACGGGGCGCGGCGGCAGCGGCGCTGCTCTGCGTGCTGGCGCTGGTGGGCGGGCTGGTCTATACCCGGACCAGCGCGGGGAAGGGGGAGGAGAAGGACCCCGATCAGTTCCGGGCGGCGTGGGTGAGCACGGTGTACCGGCTGGACTACCCCAGCCAGGCCACCACCGACCCGGCGGTGCTCAAGGCCGACGCGGACCGGATCTTGCAGACCTGCGCCGGCATGGGGATGACCGCCGTGATCTTGCAGGTGCGGCCTTCCGCCGACGCCCTCTATCCCTCCAGCTACTACCCCTGGAGCGCCGACCTCACCGGCCGGCAGGGCCAGGCCCCGGCGGAGGGCTTTGATCCGCTGGCCTACTGGGTGGAGGCGGCCCACGGGCTGGGGCTGGAGCTCCACGCCTGGATCAATCCCTTCCGGGTGACCAAGGGAGGGCAGAGCGAGTATGACAGCCTGACCGCCGATCACCCGGCCAGGGTCCACCCGGACTGGGTGGTGGAGTACGACGGGAAGTTCTACTTCGACCCCGGCCTGCCTGAGGTGCGGGAGTACATCATCCAGAGCGCCGAGGAACTGGCCCGCAACTACGACATTGACGGGCTCCACATGGACGACTATTTCTATCCCGGAGCGGCCTTTGACGACGCCGATACCTATGCCCGGTCCGGCGGCGGATTTTCCGACCTCGGGGACTGGCGGCGGGACAACGTGAACCGGCTGGTGAAGGAGCTGGGGGAGCGGCTCCACGCCGTCGATCCCGACCTCTCCTTTGGGGTCAGCCCCTCCGGCGTGTGGGCCGACCGCCGGAGCCAGGCTCAGGGCTCCGATACCTCCGGCGGCTTTGAGAGCTACTACGCCGCCTATGCCGACAGCCGGAAGTGGGTGAAGGAGGAGTGGGTGGACTACATCTGCCCCCAGGTCTACTGGTACATCGGCCACCCCTCCATGGACTATGAGACCATCGTCAGATGGTGGGCCGATGTGGTGAAGGGGACGGAGGTCTCTCTTTATATCGGCATGGCGGATTATCGGGCGGGCAACCCTGACCCGGAGAGCCCCTGGCACGGGACCGACGCCATCCGGCAGCAGCTGGAGCTGAATGCCTCTCTCCCCCAGGTGGATGGAGAGGCCCACTTCCGCTATCAGTTTTTGGCGCAGGACCAGGCCTTGACGGAGCTGTACCGGGAGTTTTATGCACAGGAAGCGGCTCCCCCGCAGCAATGAATGAAAGAGAAACAGCGGAAGCCATGCGCGCCGGACCCGGCGGGCATGGCTTCCGCTGTTTGTTGGAAGGAGCGGGGCGTGAGGGAGAAGATTTTGAATGTCTTTTACCAAAACTTGATAGAAAGCGCGGGACGGACCCGATACAATAGACATGCCGCAGGAAAGCGCGGCATGGCCGGGACGCGGCCCCACAGATGGGCCGCGCCGGAAAAGAAAGGGGTTTCTGGTATGATTCCGTGTGGACAGACCTGTTCCAGCTATTGTGAGGGCTGCCATAAAACCTGTGCCAGCTGGGCAGAGTTTCAGCAGCAGAAGAGCCGGGAGCGCCAGGCGAAAAAGGACTATCTGAGCTACTATAATGAGCTGTGCAGCTCGGTGGCCCGTCAGTTTCGTTCCATCGGAGCAGTATATCTGAGCCGGTAAAGGGATGCCGCCCGGATAAAAGAGAGGGGCAGATGGCTGACGCAGCCTCTGCCCCGTGTCCTGCCCCCGGGGTTCCGGCCCGGGCAGGCTTTTTACTTGTTCAGGTTTTCGTGATTCTGGTATGCGATCTCCTGCAGCTGCTTGTAGAGCGGCTGGATGTTGTACTTCTTGGGGAACTCAAACTTCTTTTCCGCTACAGCGACACCGGCGGAAGCCCGATAATAGGGGGAGGAAATGTAGTACACATTGATCTCGCTGTCATCCATGCCAAAGCCGGAGGTCTCGGCAGAAACGTGAATGATGCTGCTCATGTTGATGGAGTCTACCCGCATCTTCTGGCCGGTAGCCCCCTGCTTATCAAAGTCGATGATGCGCTTGTCGGTAAAGAGCACCACGTCCCGAACCAGACGGAAGCCGAGCTGTATCGTCTCCCCGTCCATCAGGTACGCGCCAAACTCCTTTGCCAGTTCATCCGCGGAGACCTCGCTCATGTTGCCGAGGAGACCTTGCCCGACGGCGCCGCCCAGTTTATCAAACAGTCCCATGATGTTTCCTCCTTATTATTTTGATGAGTTCTGATTGCCCCCTGAAATTTCTGTACCCAGGGGGGTGTCCTTACAGTTCGTCGGGGGATACCTCCAGAGATACGGCTGGCGGATCATCCTTATGGGAGTTCCATTCCCTGAGCTGGATTTCCACCGTAGATGTGGTGTTATCCAGGACAAAGGCGGCCTGTACATCGAGGGCCTCGCCGGGGTCGATGTTCTGCATGAATGCCTCTGCATCATAGGCGCCCTCATCCATGATCACAGCGATCCCCAGCTCCGACCCGTCCTGGTATGCGGAGCAGGAGACAGAGGTCATGGAGCTGGTGGTTTCTGTGCTGTTGTTAGTCCAGGCATAGGTGACTATGATGGCGGGGGCGCCCTCATAGTCGTCTGTAAGCGTGACATTTTTGAGCTCGACGCGGCAGTCGCTCAAGTCGGCGGCGCAGAAATTGCCGGGTATCGCGGGGGCAGATGCCTGAGATGGTGCAGTGCTGGCGCTGGGGGTTGGGGCCGGAGCGGCCGGTGTGCTTTCGTTTGGTCCCTGGTCTCCGCCGCCGCAGCCGGCCAGCGTAAAGCAGGCCAGTACGGAAGCTGCGGCCATAAGCGCGCGCTTATTCATTTCAGACAATCCTTTCTTCTCTCTTTTCGGAATGGATCACGGGGCGTTCTTCCGCAGAAAACGAACACGCTGCGACGGGGACAGACGGTGCGATTCCTACTATGAGTTGATGATAACGTGTATCGTTCAAAATTTCAACTATAAAAATGGATCGGGTCAAACGTTCTGCGCCGTACAAGCGTTTTGCCACAGGCAAAACCTTGGCGCAGGGCGAATTCACTTCGCCCGAGCATTTCAATCACCGAAGGGTGGAGCGACCAACGGGAGCGAAACCCAAAAGAAAATGCGACTTGTTTCGACAAGTCGCATTTTCTTTTGGAGCAGGTAAAGGGAATCGAACCCTCATATTCAGCTTGGGAAGCTGACGTTCTGCCACTGAACTATACCTGCAATTCAACTGACTTGGGTATTATAGCACGGTCCGCCCGGTTTGGCAAGGGCTTTTTTCCCAAAGGGGCGGAAAAGCGTTCACCTCCTATTACAATATATTTACGGATCAAGGCACGGTAGCCAGCCGTGTCT
>CAUWDA010000026.1:0-33589 GCA_963557075.1 uncultured Flavonifractor sp.
AGGTTTCTCATTTGGAATTCCTCCTTACTTATTTTGACCATGAAGAGGGAACATCTTGCGAGTATTATGGCTACCTATTGGGGCACAAGGAAAAGCGGATTTTTTGCTGGCTACCGGTAGCCGCCAGGTAGCCGCTTTTTTCGCCTAAAAAATATAAAAAATGGGTGATAACCCCTTTTAGGGGGTTATCACCCATTTTTAGGGATGGATCAGCCGCACAGATCCAGAATGGCCTGGGCAAAGATCTTGGCGGCGGTAAGCTGGTCGGCGATGCAGGTGTGCTCGTCGGGGCCGTGCATATTGCCGTTGAAGCCGGGCATGGCGCAGCCGAACGCCACTCCGCCGGGAATGTCGTGGACATAGGTGCCGCCGCCGATGGCCAGACACTCGCCCTTAAAGCCGGTATACTGCTCGTAGCACTTGAGGAGCGTCTTGACCAGCGGGGTGTCGGCGGGGGTATAGTGAGGCGCCTGCATCCCGCCCTCCGCGGCAAAGCCAAACCGGGCAAAGGAGGTCTCGGCGGCCTTTTTGCAGTTTTCCTCGTTGGCACACACCGGCACACGGCTGTCAAACTGGCCGGACAGACCGGTCTCGGTCATCTCCAGCAGGGAGAAGGCCAGGGTCAGGGGGCCGGACATCTCATCGGCCTGGGCAATGCCCAGAGCCTTGCCGCCGTGATCCCCGTGGGGGAAGAGGGCGTTGAGGGCGTGAAGGGCGGCGGTGGAGCCCACCTTGGCCAGGGGCAGCGTACAGAGCAGGTGGATCAGGCCGGTAATGGCGTTGACGCCCTCCTCCGGCGTAGAGGCGTGGGCCCCCTTGCCCTTGCAGAGAATGTGCAGGTCGTCCCCCTGCCCGGTCAGCTCGTAGGAGACGCCGGTCTCCGCGGCGGCCTTGTCGCAGTAAGGCCGGGCCGCCGCCTCAGACAGTCCCGCCACCACGCAGGATGCCTCGGGGGGCAGCACGTTGATGCGGAACCCGCCGTGGAACTCCTTCACCCGGGGCGTGGCGCTCTCGGCCTCCCAGCTCTTGGTGAACACCGGCTTATAGCTGCCCTTTTCCAGGTTGATGACGGGGAATTCGCCGTCGGGGGAGAAGGTGCAGGGGGCGTAGGGTTCCTTCTTATAGTAGTAGGCAATATCCTCAGAACCGCTCTCCTCGTCGGTGCCCAGCAGCAGGCGGACATTTTTCTTCAGGGGCACGCCCAGGTCACGGACGGCCTGCATCGCCAGCAGCACAGCGGCCACAGGGCCCTTGTCGTCGTCGGTGCCGCGGCCATAGAGCATGCCGTCTACCTCGATGGGCTCATAGGGCTGGGTCACGGTCCAGCCGGTGCCCTCCCCCACCACGTCCAGGTGGCAGAGAATATGCAGCTGGGTCTCCTGGTCGTTGAAGTCTACAGCACCCACATAGTTGTCGTAATTCTTGGTGGCAAAGCCCAGCTCGACCGCCAGTTTCAGTCCCTCCTCCAGCGCGGCGGCAGGACCGGGGCCGAAGGGCATCCCAGGCTGGGCCTCCTCCCGGACACTGCGGACACGCACCAGCCGGGAGATCATATCCACCAGCTGCTGCCGGCGGGCGGGGTCGTCAAAATAGGCGTTGAGTTTCTCCTGATACATGGGTATCACTCCTCCTTTGGTTGTTCCTCCTCCGTAACGGCGCCGGTCAGCTCCCCCAGGTATTTGTACACCGTGTACCGGGACACCTGGAGCCGCTTTGCCACAAAGGGCACCGACTTACGGAAGGAAAAGGCATTTTTCTGGTCCAGCAGGGCAATGATCTTCATCCGGTCCCGCTTGGTCAGGACATTGACCGGCTTGCCCACTGTCGCCAGACATTCCTCAAAAATCTGGGTCAGTTGGCCCTCCCCGCCGTGCCACATGGCGCTTTGCAGGTCGGCTTCGGCACTCATCAGGTCCACCAGGATACGGTTGGCATACACCAGCGAGCTGTAGTCAAAATTGATCCCCAGGGCCAGATTGAAGTCCTCCCCGATCAGGTGGAAGGTACTGCTCTTGATCTGCTGGCCCGACGGGGTAGTTGCATACAAATTCACAAAATCGGTGACCAGCGCGTCCCGATCCAGCTCCTTGGCGGTGCCCAGGATGTCCATGGTGGAGCCCACTGTCCGCCCGGAGACATGGCCGTTGTAGATCGACAGGATCGGGTGGCTGGGGTCCCCCATGTCGTGGACCAGCGTCTCGCAGGTGGAGCCGAACATCTCCGCGATCCCGCGGGCGGTACGGTCCAGAAATTCAAAGGCTTCGTCCCGGTTCATTTGGCTCGCACACTCCTTTCCTTGGTCTTCCGTCCAGATTGTAACCCGGACGGGCCGGAATTGCAAGGGCGGTCACGCCTGACGGTAGCTGCCGAATTTACCCAGCACCGCCTCCAGCTCCTCCGCCGTCAGCTCCACACCGCCGCCGGCCTGTCTGGTGTAGTAGTAGATCTTGGCCAGAAACTCCAGCTGCTGGGCGGCGTCAAAGGCAAAGGACAGGCTGTTCCCCACCGCCAGCAGGCCGTGATTGCCCAGCAGGCAGGCGTTGTAGCGCTCCCCCATCCCCGCCCAGGCCGCCTCGGCCAGCTCCAGGGAGCCGAAGGGATAATACGGGATACAGGGCACCCGCCGCCCGGAATAGGCCACCAGATAGTGGACCGGCTCGATGGACCAGCGCAGGCAGGACAGCACAGTGGCAAAGGTGGAGTGAGTATGGACCACCCCGTTCACATCCTGCCGCCGCTGATAAAACAGCCGGTGGAGGTCCAGCTCACTGGAGGGCTTTCGTTTTCCCTCCACCACCTTGCCCTCCAGGTCCGTGACCACCACATCCTCCGGCGTGGTGGCAAAATAGTCCATGCCGGAGGGGCTGATGGCCATCAGGCCGCTCGCCCGGTCCAGCACACTGAGGTTGCCAAAGGTCCCGTCGGTAAGCCCGGTGGTCACCAGGCGCTTGCCGTACTCCACCACCTGCTCCCGCTGCTCCCGCAACAGCATTCAGCATCCCTTCCTTTCCCTGTGGATCTCTTCTATCAAGCATACGGAAATCCGGCGTACAAGTCAAGTCTTTGCATTGACAGAGGCTGTCCCCGCGCATAAAATGGACACAGATAAGGAGGCTCCAATATGACTATCGAGACCCTGCGCTTCGCCCTGGGAGGCGTCGCCGCCTATCGCCATATTCTTGAAACGCCGGAACTGGGTCTGGTCCGCAGCCTGCTGGACAAGCTGGCCCGGGGGGACGGCGCCGGTGCTGCGGAGGATTACGCCAGCCTGTTTTTCGCTCTGCGCTGCGGCAGATATGCCGGTCTGGGCGACTGGCTCCACGACCAGCTCCGCTATACTGAGTCCCCCTATGCCCAGCTGGTCGAGGAGGGGGGCTCCGACACCGCGCTGGAGGAGGCCGCCCGCCGGGACGTGGCGCTTTTTACCCAGCTGTGCCGTCTGGACTGCGGACAGCTTATTTCTGCCATGGTGCAGACCGGGGAGACCGGCCTGCTGCCGGTGCTGGAAGGGCTGCCCCGCTGGCCCGCCGTCTGCCCGTTTTCCTTTGACGCTCTCACCGAGTTCTATCGTACCCACGGCTCCGGTCTCTTCGCCCGCAGCCGGGCCTTCCTGTGGGATGACGGGGAGCTCTTCCCTGTAGAGGAGCCCGACTGCCCCGGCCCCGACGAGATGCTGGGCTACGAGCTCCAGCGGGATCAGGTGATCGCCAACACCCAAGCCCTGCTGGAGGGACATCAGGTCAATAATGTGCTTCTCTTCGGTGACAGCGGCACCGGCAAATCGGCCACGGTGAAGAGCCTGCTCTCCCGCCCCGGCTTTGAGGACCTGCGGCTCATCGAGGTGCAGAAGGAGGGGCTGGCCGATATGCCCCGGCTCATCCGCACCCTGGGCGGGCGGCGGCTCAAATTCATCCTGTTCATCGACGACCTGGCCTTCGACCAGGACGACACCACCTACTCCGCCATGAAAACCATTCTGGAGGGCGGCCTGGAGCGCCGCCCCGCCAACGTAGCTATCTACGCCACCTCCAACCGCCGCCACCTGGTGCGGCAGACCTTCTCCGACCGGGCGGGGGACGAGGTGGATGCCATTGAGACCATTCAGGAAAAAACCTCCCTGGCCGAGCGCTTCGGCCTGCGCATCCCCTATCTGGCCCTGAACCGGGCCGGTTTTCTGGACCTGGTGGAGCAAATGGCCGCCCAGTTCGGTATCACCATGGACCGTCAGGCCCTGCGCGCCGGCGCCGACCGCTGGGAGATGCGCCACCCGGGCCGGACGCCCAGAACCGCCAAGCAGTATATTGCCAGCCTCAGTCTGACCTAAACCATCCATGCCCCACAAAAAGGAAAGGAGCATACGCATGAGAGGAAACCCGCTGAAAAAGATCCTGGCCGGACTGATGTCCGCGCTCCTGCTGACCCTCCCCGTTCTGGCGGCGGAGCCCCAGCAGCCCGCCCCCTGGGCCATGGACCAGCTGGCCGACAGCTACGCCCTGGGTCTGGTGGACGACAACTATGCCGCTTATATTGAGGACCCGGTGACCACAGAGCAGCTGGAGTCTATGGCCGATGTGGTCGCCGCCAAGCTGGCCCTGCTGGGGCTTGACCAGCGGGCGGCGGACAGCGCAGGCCTGGTGGTGGACACCACCCGGGGCGGCGTGATGAACGCCCTCTATCAGGAGGCCGCCGCCTATGCTCTGCCCGGTGTGGAGCAGGGGGCCGCCGCTTTCCTCACCGGCCTGGGCGTGGTGAAGGGCGGCTCCGCCGGCGACCTGGCCCTGGAGCGCATCTGCACCTATCAGGAGGCTATGGTCATGGCCAACCGGCTGATCCTGGCGGTGTACGACCGGCAGGACGCCGGCTCCAAGGGCCTGCTGTGGAAGGCCACCCACGGGGATAATACCCTGTACCTGCTGGGCACCATACATCTGGACCGGGACAACGTCTATCCCCTCCACAAATCCCTGCGGGACGCCATCCAGGCCGCCGAGGAGGTGGTCTTTGAGCTGGACCTGAACGACCAGGAGGGCATTGCCCTGCTCCAGAGCATGCAGACCTATCAGGACGGCACCACCCTGGCCGACCACATCAGCCCGGAGCTCTATCAGCGGGTGCAGACCGCAGCCGCCGCGCTGGGCATGGGGGCGGACGCGCTGGATCTCTACAAGCCCTGGGCTCTGGCCGCCAGCTTCTCCACCCTCAGCATGATGGACGATTCCACCGGCGGCAACGCCATAGCCATCGACAGCTATGTGAACGCCGCAGCGGTCAACTCCGGCAAGGCTATTGGCGCAGTGGAGACCTACGCTTTCCAGGGCGGCATTTTTGACGGTCTCTCCGCCGGGTATCAGGAGGCCTATCTGGACGCCTCCCTGTCCATGCTGGAGTCCACCCTGTCCGGCACCGTCTCCCCTGATGCGGCGGACGCCCTCGGACAGCAGGAGGAGATGCTCTCCGGTATGTTCGCCGCCTGGAAGGACCGGGATCCCGGGGCCTTCTCTCAGGTATACGACAAGGCCGCCATTATTAACAGCACCGACGAGCTCAACGCCAAGCTCTTCACCCAGCGGGATCCGGGCATGATCCGGGCCGCCGCCCAGTACCTGGAGACTGCGGGGAGCCACACCTACTTCCTGGCGGTGGGCGCCGGTCACATGGTGGACCCCGGCGGTATTGTCAGCGGCCTGAAAGAGCTCGGCTACACCGTAGAGCTGGTTCCCTGAACCATTTCATCGGGTCCACCATCCTCCGCCGCCAGGCGGTCCAAGCGTTTTGCCGGAGGCAAAGCCTTGATGCCGGACGAACTTTGTCCGTCCGGCAGATGAAGGTCTTTCGGGTCCCCATGGACCGAGACGGTCCATGGGACTGACCCCGGCGGCATTGTCAGTGGGCTGCGTGAACTGGGCTATACCGTAGAGCTGGTACCCTGAACTATTTCATCGGGTCTGCCATCCTCCGCCGTAAACCCGGTGTTTCGCCTTCCGCCACCACCGAAAGGAGCATCCCATGATCCTAAAAGGCACCTTCCTCCATACCCCCGCCCTGGGAGAGCTGGAGATCCGGCCCAACGCCTATCTGGTCACCGACCACACCACCGTGGTGGGGCTGTACGACGCCCTGCCCCCGGAATATGAGGGGCAGCCGGTGACTGACTGGGGTGATTCCCTCATCATCCCCGCCTTTACCGACCTGCACATCCATGCCCCCCAGATCATCAACCGGGGTATCGGCTACGACAAGGAGCTGCTGCCCTGGCTGGAGACCTACACCTTCCCCGCGGAGGCCCGCTTTGCGGACGCCGCCTTCGCGGACCGGGCCTGGAAGGCCCTTCTCAACCACCTGTGGGCGGTGGGTACGCTGCGCTTCTCCGCCTTTGCCACCATCCACATGGCCGCCACCTGGCGTCTCATGGAGCTGGCCGAGCGCTCCGGCCTGCGGGGGCTCATCGGCAAGGTAAACATGGACCGCAACGCCCCCGACAGCCTGAGGGAGGACACGGTGGCCTCTCTGGCGGACACGGAGGAGTTGATCTGCCGCAGCCGGACGGAGCTGCGCCGCACCCGCTTTATCCTCACTCCCCGGTTCGTTCCCTCCACCACCCCTATGCTGATGGACGGCCTGGGTGTGCTGGCGGAGCGGTACTCCCTGCCTGTCCAGTCCCACCTTTCGGAGAACCGGAGCGAGGTGGCCTGGGTGGCACAGCTCCACCCGGATATCCCCACCTACACCCAGGTCTACGCCGACTACGGCCTGCTCCCACGGGACCACACCATCATGGCCCACGCCATCCACCTGTCCGACGGGGAGAAGGACCTGCTGCGGGACAGGGGCGTCATGCTGGCCCACTGTCCCCTGTCCAATGCCAACCTGTCCAGCGGGATCATGCCCCTGCGTCAAAACCTGGCCCGTGGTCTGTGGTGCTCCGTGGCCAGCGACGTGGCCGGCGGCCACACCGCCGCTATGGCCCGCAGTGTCACCGCCACCGTGCAGACCTCCAAGCTGAACTGGCTCGATCACCACGACCAGTCCCCCCTCCCCCTGGCGGAGGCCTTCTATCTGGCCACCCGGGGTCCGGGCGCTTTCTTCGGAGACGTGGGGGCCTTCCTGCCCGGCTTCGACTTTGACGCGCTGGTGGTCCGTCCCTCCCCCCTGGGCGCCCTGGTGGAACGCACCCCCTTTGAGCGTCTGGAGCAGTTCCTCTACGACGGGGACGACCGGAACATCGCCGCCCGCTACTGTGCCGGCTCCCTCATCCCCCAGCCTTTCCCGGAGGCGGCAGAACAGCCGCTTCCGGTGGACGCGGAACCGACATGACCAGACAGCAACGGAGCCTTGCCCTTAGGGCAAGGCTCCGTTGCTGTTAAAAACTGTGTTTTCTTACAGATTGGCCGCGGCGGTCCGTCAACCCGCGCCCCACAGGTCATCGGGGTACAGCCCCGCTTCGGTCATGGCCTTCACCGCGGCCACCACTACCGGCTTGTCCTCCCGGTAGGTGACGCCGTACCACTTGCCAGCGCTGCACAGCACCTTCACCCGGGCCTTGCCCTCCTCCAGCAGCTGGGTCACAACGCTGGGCAGGAAATACTCCCCCTTCTCCGGATTTTCCGTCAGGGTCCTGTCCAAAAAGGCGGGGAAACGCTTCTCCGCCTCGGTGAGGAAGCTGCGGGTGAAGCCCCACAGGTTCATGGACACGATGGTGTCGCCCCCAAGATGGGTCCAGGTCTGTCCGCCGTCCTCGGTGAAGCGGGCGTCTGCTCCGTCTTTCTCGATGTGGGTGTGCTCCATCACCTCTTTCAGGTAGTGGTCCCCCTCCTCGGCGCACACGCCACGGGCCACATGCCCGTGCTCGGTGACGGTATTGCCCAGGCGGTAGCCCACCATGGCATACTCATAGCAGCCGGGCTGATCAGGATGGCTCTCCAGATACTGATAGATCTCCCGAAAGGCCTCCGGGCCGTAGTAATCGTCAGAGTTGATGACGGCAAAGGGTCCATCCACTACCTTCCGCGCGGCCAGCACCGCATGACACGTGCCCCACGGCTTCACCCGTCCCTCCGGCACGGCGTATCCCTCGGGCAGGTCGTCCAGCTCCTGATAGGCGTATTTCACGTCAATGACCCGGCTGAGCCGGTCGCCGATGGCGGCTTTAAAGGTGTCCTCGATCTGGTGCTTGATGACGAACACCACCGTCTCAAAGCCGGCCCGGCGGGCGTCATAGATGGAATAGTCAATGATCATCTGGCCGTGGCTCCCCACCGGGTCGATCTGCTTGAGACCGCCGTAGCGGCTGCCCATACCGGCTGCCATAACCACAAGAACGGGCTTCTTCATGCCTGTATTCCTTCCTTCTCTTCTCCGGCTCCCCGCAGGGACCGCCGGAGTCTCCAGCATTCTGTTCAGGGTATGCTCCCTGGCGGCCCCGCGTCGCGGGGCCGGCTCTTCTCTATTATACATACCTCTTTCCCAATGTGCAACGGGGGATAGAAAGTACCGCTGACAGCAAAAATGCCCGGCGCCCACAAGGGCGCCGAGCACAGGTCGTTGAAACGGCGGCTCGCCTTACACAGGCTCGCCCACCACCTCGGCCTTGATCAGGTTGGTGGTGCCGGACTTGCCAAGAGGCACACCGGCGGTGATGACCACGGTCTCGCCGGGCTTCACGATGCCCTCCTTACGGGCCACGTCTACAGCCAGAGAGAACATCCGGTCAGTGGAGTCCACCTCACCGGACAGCAGGGGATACACACCCCAGGAGATGGCCAGCTGACGGCGGGTAGATTCGTTCTGACACAGGGCCACGATGGGGCAGGCAGGGCGGAAACGGGAGATGACCTTGGCGGTATAGCCGGACTTGGTAGCCGCCAGAATAGCGGTGGCGTCCAGGTCCATGGCGGTCAGGCAGCAGGAGTGGGTGATGGCGTCGTTGATGCCGCCGATCTCGGGCAGCAGGTTACGCTCCCGGAAGCGGCGCCAGTAGCTGATGGCGTTCTCCGCGGAGCTGACCACGTTCACCATGGTCTGAAGGGCGTCCACCGGATATTTGCCGGAGGCAGTCTCGCCGGACAGCATCACGCAGGAGGTGCCATCAAAGACCGCGTTGGCCACATCAGACACCTCGGCCCGGGTGGGGCGGGGGTTGCGGATCATGGAGTCCAGCATCTGGGTGGCGGTGATGACCGGCTTGCCCTGGCGGATAGTGGCCTTGATCATCTTCTTCTGGATAATGGGCACCTCATGGGCGGGGATCTCCACGCCCAGGTCGCCCCGGGCCACCATGATGCCGTCGGCGGCCTCGATGATGGATTCCAGATTCTCCACGCCCTCCCGGTTCTCGATCTTGGCAATGATGCGGATATTCTCGCCGCCCTCATGCTTGCTCAGCTCGGCGCGGATATCCGCCACGTCGCTGGCCTTCCGCACAAAGGAGGCGGCAATGAAATCAAAGTCGTTCTCCGCGGCGAACTTCAGGTCATCCCGATCCTTGTCGGTGAGAGAGGGGAGCATGATGCTCACATCGGGGATGTTGATGGACTTGTTATTGGACAGGGGGCCTCCGTTCTCCACCGTGCAGAGAATCTTGTGGCCCTCCACCTTCTCCACCAGCAGCTCAATGAGCCCGTCGTCCACCAGGATGCGGCAGCCGGGGCCCACCTCCTCGTGCAGGTTCAGGTAGGTGACGGACACCTGATTCTCGTTGCCCTCCACCTCGTCGGTGCTCAGGGTGAAGGTCTGCCCCCGCTCCAGGGTGACAGACCCGTTGGCGAAGGACTTGATGCGGATCTCAGGTCCCTTGGTATCCAGAATGGTGGCCACAGGGCGGCCCAGTGTATCCCGGACAGACTTCAGCAGAGTCAGTCGGGCCAACTGCTCGGCGTGGGTACCGTGGGAAAAGTTAAAGCGGGCAGCATCCATCCCGCCCAGAATGAGCTGGCGGATGGTCTCCTCGTTGTCTACGGCAGGACCCAGCGTGCAGATGATTTTTGTTTTTCTCATGTCTTACCTCCAAAACAGGCATTCAATTCTGACTTTTCAAAACCGGGATTATCATACACCAATCTTTCCGTTTTGCATAGAGGGAATTTTCATTTTGCCCATTTTCCGGAGTTTTCCACCAGCATTTTTCACAAAAAGTTCAAAAAATTTTTTAAAAAACCAGCTGTCCCTCCAGATTGGAACAGCCGGTTTTCTTTTTTTCGCTGTAAGACAGGCTCTGCGCTCTTACCGGCTGCACACCCGCTCCGCTTTTCCGGGCCGCCGCAGAGCAGCCAGACAGAGCACCGCGCCGATGCAGCTGGAGAGGATACAGGCGGCCAGCATCAGGTCAACGCCCCCCAGATCCAAGGTCCAGCCCGCCAGCACACCGCCCATCATACCCCCCAGCCCATTGGAGGCTACCATCATGATGGTCTGTCCCCGGACCCGGTCGGCCTCAGGCACCGACTCGTTGACAAAATAGACCGACGCCGGGGTAAATAGGCCATAGCCCAGCACCTGGATGGGCTGTACCGCCAGTACACCCAGGCAGTTACAGGTGAGCAGCAGCAGCACGCCCTTCAGCGTGCCGAAAATCATGCTCATCAGCAGCAGCTTTCCACTGCCCATCCGCCGCAGCAGCTTTTGGAAAAAGAAGGCCGTGGGCAGCTCCGAGGCCCCCATGAGGAAGAGCGCGATGCCCAGGTCGGTCTCGCTGCCTCCCCGGCTGGTGACGATGTTCACCAGGAAATTGGACAGGGGCATAATGCCGGTGAGTCCCAGGAATACTCCCGCCAGCATCAGGGTGAACCGGGGGTTGTGCCGCAGCAGAGCCAGGGCAGACTGGGGCCGCGGCCCCTCCTCCCCCGCTGCCCGGGCCTTGCCCCGGTAGGCCGGATAGGAGGCCACCAGCAGGATCTCCACCACCACCAGGATCAGATGGGTCACCAGAGTGCTCTCCATGCCCAGCCTGCCCGCCTGAAAGCCCAGCACCACGCACACCAGCGCATAGGCCAGCGATCCGATCCCCCGGCCCAGGCTGTAGCGGATGGGCACTCCCTCGTTGATAAACTGTACCGCCATGGCGTCCATCAGGGGATAGGAGGACACCTCCAGGCCGCCGATCACGACCCACACCAGGGCAGTCTCCCACAGTCCCATACCGGGGGAGAGCCAGTACCAGGCCCCCGCCGCCAGGGAGACGGTCATGGACAGGGTGACGATGTACTTCAGCGGTATCTGGGGATGGCGGTCGGCAAAGCCCCCCAGCAGGGGCTGAAAGAGGATGCCAGACAGGCAGCGCACCGCCGTCATCATCCCCGCCTGACTGTTGCTGAACCCCCGGTCCAGCAGCAGGGCGGTCTGGTAGGCCACAATGGCGGCAAACATGGCCCAGAAGCCGGCCTGCATGGCGATATAGTGGTAGTCCAGCCGCCGCAGGGACGGCATCTGTTCACGCGGTTCCATAGGTCTCCTCACTCCGCCCCGTCAAAGGCAAACATCTGCTCCAGCCCGGTGCTGCTGGCGGCATACATGGTAAGCACCAAATCAGGGTCCAGCCCCTCAATGGTCTCCAGCAGGTCCCCGCTGAAATGGCGCAGATCGATGGTGGTCAGCTCTGAGCAGGACATGGCCAGAAAGGGCGCCAGCGCACAGGAGAAGGACTCCCGCAGCAGCACAAGCTTCGGGCCATTGGGGTTTTTGTGGTTGGTCATGGTGGCGATCCCATAGTCGCCGCCGGAGTAGTAGGTATAGGGATTGCCGTTGAACCAGTCCTTTTTTGCCACCCGCTCAGGGAAGCACACCGACTGGTTGAAGGTCCCGGTGCGTTCAAAGCCGCCGTCCGGGCTGGAATAGGTCAGTTTGGTGTCGAACTTGGGAGTGTAGATGGTGAAGTCGTCCACCCCGGCATAGAGCGAGCCCACCCGCTTGCCCTGGCTGCCCAGGAAAAAGTCGTCCAGCACCGTGGTGGTCCAGTCCGCCGGATCGGTGAGGAGGTCGGCGGTGACAAAGCCGTAGCGGTGGTCCAGGATCTGGGCCAGGTGCTGCCAGGCAAAGAAGGCGGCCTCCGGCTTCCAGTGGTGGTCTGTCTGGAAGAACCAGTTGGAATAGATGCCGTTGTTTTCAAAGGAGGGGCGCAGGTCGTAGGCAAACACCCCCCACTGCTCCAGCTCCTCCAGAAACGCGTCGGCGCTGCTGTTGCCGTTCTCCGCCATGCCGAGGGGCAGCAGGTCCTGCCCCCGCTGGATCTTCTGGGGGGCCATCACATAGAGGTAGGGGATGTGGAGCTTCTCCAGCTCCCGGGCGAAGGCGGCGGTAGCGGCGGCGTTGGCCGCCACGGTCTCCGCCGGCTGGGCCGTGCTGTCCGGCTTGACAAAATTGAGGGCCCCGGTGGACAGCTTGACCACCGTGTTCTCCCCCACCGCATCCTCCACCATCCTCCGGCCGGTGAGGTGCTGGATCCCGCCGTAGAGCTGAATGAAAAGATGGTCCCGGTCCAGGTCCTGATTGATAGCGGTCTCCGACTCTGCCAGAAGGGCGCCTACATCCCTATCCCCCGCGAAACGCTTCAGCAGAGTTTCAAATTTTCCCTCTCCCCCCAGGAAGGAGGTGGCCAGCAGAAGAAATC
The DNA here is from genome assembly GCA_963557075.1 of uncultured Flavonifractor sp. Taxonomy (GTDB): domain Bacteria; phylum Bacillota; class Clostridia; order Oscillospirales; family Oscillospiraceae; genus Flavonifractor. The sequence continues at coordinate 12,602 of CAUWDA010000026.1, forward strand.
CCCCCACCGTCATCAGCAGGAAGAGGACCGCCGTTATGGTATTGCGTCGTTTCATGGAGCCGCTCCTTACTAGAAGTTGAAATAGATGAAGGGGTTATAGGTCCCCTTGATGATGAAGCTGGCCGACACCAGGAACACCCCCGCGATGAGCAGGGCGTAGCCCAGGTCCAGCGCCACGCAACTGTGCCGATCCGCCCAGGCCCGCACCTTGGGGGCCACCGGGGCGGAAAAAATCACCGCCGCCAGCAGGGGCAGCCAATACTCGGTGAGGTAGAGCACCGTCAGCCCGTCCCCCAGACCGGCGCCGAGACCCAGCATGGACTGGAAATAGGTCAGAGCGTGGGTCATGCTGTCGGCCCGGAAAAACACAGCGGTGAGCAGGAACACCATGAAGGTGAACAGCCACTTGAAAAAGACCGGCCAACGCTTGCCAAGGCCGCCGTATTTCTCCAGCATGAGCATGAAGAAATTGAGCAGGCCCCAGGTCAGATAGGTCCAGTTGGCGCCGTGCCAGATGCCGGTACACAGCCACACGATAAAAATATTGCGGATCATCTTGGCCTTGGTATCCACCCGGCTGCCCCCCAGAGGGAAGTAGACATAGTCCCGGAACCAGGTCGACAGCGAGATATGCCACCGTCTCCAGATCTCCGCAAGCGAAGTGGAGATAAACGGATAATTGAAGTTTTCCAAAAAGTGAAATCCAAACATCCGCCCCAGGCCGATGGCCATATCGGAGTAGCCGGCAAAATCGTAAAAGATCTGGAGGATGAAGGCCACCGCTCCCAGCCAGGCAAAGGAGGCAGACAGTTCGTCGCCCGCCATCCCATAGGCCCGGTCGGCAATCAGGGCCAGCTGGTTGGAGAGAAGTACCTTCTTGCCCAGGCCCACCACGAATCGGGCGCAGCCGGCAGAGAAATCCGCCCAGCTCTCCCGCCGGTTGTCAATCTGGTCGGCCACCGTCTCGTACTTGACGATGGGACCGGCGATCAGCTGGGGGAAGAACGAGATATACAGTCCCACCTTCAAGGGTGAGCGCTGCACCTGCCCCCGCCCCCGGTAGACGTCCAGCACATAGCTCAGAGCCTGAAAGGTAAAGAATGAGATGCCAATGGGCAGATTGATCACCGGGATCACAAAGCCCGCTCCCAGGCCATTTAGAATACTTAGCGTAAACATCAGGTACTTAAATACAAACAGGATCCCTAAATTGATCACCAGCGTCAGCGCAATAGGGAGCCGGCAGCTCTTGCTCCGGGCAGTGTTGCGGGCCACCCACAGGCCGAAGCCATAGTTGACCACGATGGACGCTATCATCACCAGGACAAACCAGGGCTCGCCCCAGGCGTAAAAGAACAGGGAGGCCAGCAGCAGGAATATATTCTGCCCCTGCCGAAACCTGCGCAGGGGCAGGTAGTAGAACACCAGCACCAGCGGCAGAAAAAGAAACAAAAAAATGGAACTGGAGAAAAGCACGCATTTGCCTCCTTTAAGTCAGGTAACGCCCCACCAGGGGGATCTTGGAAATAAGCCAGGACACAGCAAAGGAACACAGGAACACCACTGCCGCCAGCACCGGGACCGCCAGCACCGGCGGAAAGGAGAGCACAGAGATGTTCAGCTTATCCATTACCATGAGGAAAAAGACATGGACCAGATAGATGCCAAAGGACACCCGGGCCACGCCGGATACCCGCTGGCGGCGGGACCGCTCCTCGCTGATCCCCAGCACATAGCGGAAAAGTACAAAGACCGCCACGCTCATCAGCACGATGTTGGGGCTGTCATAGTTGTAGAGGGTCTGGACCAGCTCGCCCCGCTGCCCGGACAGCCAGGCGGTACCGCCCACGGTGACCGCTGCCCCCAGGACCCCCAGCACATAGACGAGATACTCCGCCGCCCGGCCCAGTGTATAGGTCTTTAAGTAATAGCCCAGCACATAGTAGCCCGCATAGCCCAGCACCAGATGCAGATCCAGGTTCTTTATCCACAGCTTTACGGCCTGGTTGGGCCACAGCCGCAGCAGGGTGGGCAGCAGGCTTCCAAACAGGAACACCAGCAGGAAGAACCAGTGGAAGTCCCCCCGCCCGGCGCCCCGCACGAAGGCCCGCAGAATGGGCGTAATGAGGTACAGGCCCACCATCATATACAAAAACCACAGATGGAAGTGGGTCTTACCCAGCAGCACCTGACAGAGGGCCGCCCGGACGCTCCCCCAGTTCAAGCCGCCGGACGACACCTGCCCCACCAGGGCATAGGCCGTCCCCCACACCAGCAGGGCCGCCAACAGCCGCAGGATGTGGCCCAGCAGCCTGGAGGGGGGCAGACTGTGTTTGGGGTCCAGCAAAAACATGCCCGAGAGCATGACAAACACCGGTACACACCAGTGGGTCAGTCCATCATAGGCATTGAGGACCTGAAACTCCACCGAGCCTACCGGCACCTCTCCCAGCCGGGAGCCTGCCAGATGGAGCACGATGACCGCCAGCATGGCCGCCGTCCGCAGCAGGTCGGCATAGGCCAGCCGGTTTCCCATTTCGCTTTTACTCATCCTCCGGTCCCTCCACGGTCCCGGTCTGGCAGCCGCTCCGGCGGCAGTCTGTCGATCTTGTCATGTGTTGTGCTTCCTTTCCGGATGGTCACAGCTGTTCGGCGATCCGCCGCCCGGTGGGCGTGGCCGCCAGGCCGCCGCTGCCCGTCTCCCGCAGGGCCGCGGGCATGGACTCCCCCACCGCCCGCATGGCGTCGATGACCTCGTCGCAGGGGATGGCACTCTTCACGCCGGACAGGGCCAGCTCAGCGCAGGACAGAGCGTTCACCGCCCCCATCACGTTGCGGTTGACGCAGGGCACCTCCACCAGTCCGGCCACCGGATCGCACACCAGGCCCAGGGTGTTGGCCAGCGCCAGAGCGCAGCCGTGGGCCATCTGCTCCGCCGTCCCACCCATCAGGTGGACCAGCGCGGCGGCGGCCATGCCGGAGGCCGAGCCGATCTCCGCCTGACAGCCCCCCTCTGCCCCTGCGATAGAGGCCCGGGTGGCGATGACCTGTCCAAACCCGGCGGCCACATAGAGGGCCTGCTCCATCTGCTCGTCGCTCAGCCCGTCCCGCTGCTGAAGCGGGGCCAGCACAGCGGGGAGCACACCGCTGGCCCCCGCCGTGGGCGCCGCCACGATGCGCTTCATGCAGGCGTTGCACTCCCCTGTCTTCAGGGCGGCGGACATGACCTGCCGCAGGAAGGGCGGGCACAGCCGTCCCTCCCCCTCCAGCAGGGCGCCGCTGCCGCCGCTGAGCCCGCTGGGCGAGCGGGCTGCCGGGTCATAGTGCGCCAGCGTATCCTTCATGGCGGCCCACAGGCCGGCCATCTTCCTTCGGGACCGGTCCGGCTCCACGCCGCGGTCCATACAGTCGTCCTCCAGCACCGCCTGCCACAGCGGGGTGCTCCGGGCCGCCTCCAGCAGGCCCGCTATCGATGAAAATGCCATGATTCAGCCCTCCTCGTCCGGGTTTAAACAGGTCACTCGCTGGATGCCGGGGCAGCTCCGCAGCTCCTCCACCGCCGCAGGCCACACCGGCTGGTCACTCTCGATGACCATCACCGCCAGCCCGCCCCGGGTGTTCCGGTAGAGCTGCATGGTAGCGATGTTGACCTGCCGCCGGGACAGGATGGAAGATACCTCCGCCACCATGCCGGGCCTGTCCTCGTTGCGGATGATGAGGGTGGGCAGCTCCCCGGAGAAGCTGGCCTCCAGGCCGTCGATGGCATTCACCCGCACCCGGCCGCCGCCCAGGGAGGAGGCCACCACCTCCAGCTGCTTGCCCGCCTTGTCCTCCACCCGGAGGAGTACGGTATTGGGGTGGGCCCCCCGCAGCACCGTCTTCCCCAGGGTGAGGTCCATTCCGGCCTCCCCGGCCAGCTCAAAGGAGCGGGGCAGCCGGGGGTCGTCGGGTGCCATGCCCAGCAGACCGGCGGCCAACGCCCGGTCTGTGCCGTGTCCCGTGCCGGTAGCCGCAAAGGACCCGTGGAGCAGCAGCTCCGCCCGCACAGGCTGGCTTCCCAGCAGCCGCCGGGTGATCAGGCCGATGCGGGCTGCTCCCGCAGTGTGGGAAGAAGACGGCCCCACCATAACAGGGCCCATGATATCAAAAATCGTCATGCTATGCGTCCTGCCTTTCTCTTCACTCGCCCCACGGGGGCCGTCTTCCGCGCTTCTGCGCGGCGCGGTCATCCCTCGTGATTTTCCTCTTCATTGGCCTTCTTGTTGATAAATTCAGGCCGCAGTTTACTATAAACGATTTTCTGCTCACTGTACAGCCCATAATAGCCGGACAGCATATAGGATACCGCCAGACACACCGCGAAGAGACACAGGCTCTGGCCGGTAAACATGCCCAGGCTGTCCCCGGCAAAGAGCTCCAGCGAGAGCAGCAGGGAGCTGATGGGGCAGTTGGTCACTCCGCAGAACACACACACCATGCCCAATCCCGCCCCGAAGGAGGGGTGCAGCCCCAGCAGGGGGGCCACCGTACAGCCGAAGGTGGCTCCGGTGAAGAACACCGGCACGATCTCTCCCCCTTTGAAGCCCGCCCCCAGGGTGATGGTGGTGAAGAGCATCTTGAAGAAGAAGGCCTCCGGCCTGGCCTGGCCGCCGATGGCGGCATGGATGACCGCCTCACCGGCGCCGTTGTAGTCATAGCTGCCGGGATTCCACAGCCAGACCAGATAGGTCAGGGCGATGATGAGACCGCCGCCCACCGCCGCCCGGACCAGATGGTTGGGCAGGTACTTGTCGTATATCTTCGGAGCGGCGTGCATCATCCGGCAGAAGAAAATGGACAGCAGGGCGAAAAGGACCCCCATGCCGATGACCTGCAGCAGGGTGACCGGGCTCAGGTTTGGGATCCCCTCCATGTGAAAGACCGTGGGGGGCACCTGAAAGGCCTGCGCCACCCACAGGCCGATGACGGAGGACAGCACACAGGGCACGATGGCGGCGTAGTAGAGCACGCCCACGCTGGTGACCTCCATGGCAAACATGGCAGCGGTCAGCGGCGTGCCGAAGAGGGCGGAAAAGGCCGCCGACATCCCGCACATGGTGATGATACGGCTGTCCTTATCATCCAGGCGCATCCACCGCCCCACCGCGGAGGAGATGGAGCCGCCGATCTGGAGGATGGCCCCCTCCCGGCCGGAGGAACCGCCCACCAGATGGGTGATCACGGTGGACCCAAAGACCAGCGGAGCCGTACGCAAACGCAGGGGCCGGTTCTCCCGTACCGCCGCCAGCACGAAGTTGGTCCCCCGGTCTCCCTCCATCCCGCACACCCGGTAGAGCAGCACGATGGCCACGCCGCCCACCGGCAGCAGCCAGAGCAGCCAGGGATGCTCGCTCCGCAGGCCGGTGACCGCCGCAAAGGCGTAGTAAAAAGCGGCAGCCACACCGCCGCATAACAGACCGCTGATCCCGCCGAAGATCAGCCATTTGACAAAGGTGGCCGGCTGCTCCAGCCACCGGCGTACCGTCTCTTTTTCCATCTCTCTCACCCTCCGGCGGCCCCACTCCCCGGGGGACCGTTGCCGGCCCGGGCCCATAGCCCGCGCCGGTCTCGGCCCTCATTATAACATGGATACCAACTTTTTTCCGCAATCTTATAGATTTTTTTCCGTGCTGTGCTATACTTATCAGAAGTACCATTCAGACAACTGCATTTTCGCTAGGAGGAATCATCTTGTTACCCCCATTATGGTCCCGGCTGCTGCTGCAGGTCCTGTTTATCTGTCTCAGCGGTCTCTTTTCCGCCGCAGAGCTGTCCATCCTCTCCCTCAATGAGAACGAACTCCGCCCCCTGGCAGAGGAGGGCGACCGGAAGGCCGCCCGGCTGCTCCAGCTGCTGGAGCAGGGCTCCCGTACCCGTACCACCTTGCAGCTGTGTACCTGGCTGTGCATCCTGTGGGGCGCCGCTTTCGCCGCCGAGGGGCTGTCCCGCCCCCTGTCCGCCCGGCTACTGGCCCAATGGTCCCTCTCCGGCTCCGCCGCCGGAGCTGTGGGCGCGCTCTGCCTGATCCTCACCATGCTGGTCCTGGGTCTGGTTGGACTGGTCTTTGGCTACATGATCCCCCGCCGCATCGCCCTCCACCGGGGCCTCCAGGCGGCCCGCGGACTGTGCGGGATGGCCCACGGGCTCTCCGTGGCGCTGCTCCCCCTTACCGCCCTGCTCAATCTGGTGACCGGTCTGTGCCTGCGGCTGTTCCACATCGATCCCGCAGCGGACCGGGCCCCCGTCTCCGAGGCCGGTATCCGCCGCCTTGTGGATATCGGCGAGGAGAAAGGCGCCATTGAGACCGAAGAAAAAGAAATGATCGAAAACATCTTCGAGTTCAACAATATGACCGCCGCCGACGTCATGGTCCACCGCACCGATATGGTCATGCTGTGGGCAGAGGACCCGCCGGAGGAGATCGAGGCCACCATTGAACAGTCCGGCCTGTCCCGCTTCCCCGTCTACGAGGAGGACGCCGACGACATCATCGGCATCCTCACTACCCGGTCCTGGCTCATCAACGCCCGCAAGCCCCAGCCCAAGCCCCTGCGGGAGCTGCTGCGCCCGGCCTATTTCGTGCCCCAGTCAGTGCGTACCGATCTGCTCTTCCGGGATATGCAGAGCAAGAAGATCCACCTGTCCATCGTGGTGGACGAGTACGGCGGCACCGCCGGTCTGGTCACGATGGAGGACCTGCTGGAGGAGATCGTAGGCAATATCTACGACGAGTTCGACCCGCAGGAGGACCAGGAGATCATCCCTCTGGGGGAGGACCGCTGGCGCGTGGCAGGAAGCGCTGAGCTGGAGGACCTCTCCGAAGCCCTCGGCCTGGAATTTCCCGAGGAGGAGGCCGACACCCTGGGCGGCCTGGTCTATGCCCAGCTCTCCGTCATCCCTGAGGACGGCAGCCATCCCGAGGTGGAGATCTACGGCCTGCATATCCGGGTGGAGGAGCTGTCCGAGCGCCGGGTGGAGTGGGCCACCGTCACCCGCATCGCCCCCGCCCCGGTGAACGAACCCGATCCGGCCTGATGGCCCGCTTTCAGGCTGCACCAAAATCTGAATATACAAAAAGTGAGTGAGACCGGCATTTTGACGGTCCTCACTCACTTTTTTTGCCAATCTTTAAGGTCCTGCTTTGCAGCCAGACCTCTTATGCCTGTTTCAGCCGGTTCAGAATCACCTGGGCCGCCTTTACACCGGAAGCTCCTGCCTGAGCCAGGCCGCGGGTGACGCCCGCGCCGTCGCCCACGGCGAAGAAGCCGGGGAGGGTGGTCTCCAGCTCGCTGGACAGGGCCAGCCGGGCGGAGTAGAACTTGACTTCCGCGCCGTAGAGCAGGGTATCGTAGTTGGCGGTGCCGGGGGCGATCTTGTCCAGCTGGTAGATCATCTCAATGATGTCGTCCAGCTGCCGCTTGGGCAGAGCCAGAGACAGGTCGCCGGGCACGGCGGCGGTGAGGGTAGGCCGGACGAAGGACTTGCTCATCCGGTGCTCGTTGGTGCGGATGCCGCTGACCAGATCGCCGAAGCGCTGGACCAGCACGCCGCCGGCCAGCATATTGCTCAGGGAGGCGATGTGCTTGCCGTAGCGGTAGGGCTCATTGAAGGGCTGGGTGAACCGATTGGACACCAGCAGGGCGAAGTTGGTGTTCTCGCTCTGGAGGGCGGGGTCAGAGTAGGAGTGGCCGTTGACGGTGTTGATGCCCTCCACGTTCTCCGCCACCACATGGCCGTAGGGGTTCATGCAGAAGGTGCGCACCTGATCGCCGTACTGCTTGGTGCGGTAGACCAGCTTGGACTCGTACACCACATCGGTGATGTGCTCAAAGACCTTGGCGGGGATCTCCACCCGTACGCCGATATCCACCTGGTTGTTGATGAGCTGGATGCCCAGCTCCTTACACTGGTTGGAGAACCACTCCGCGCCGGAACGGCCGGGGCCGGCGATGAGCCAGGTACAGTCGATCTCGTCACCCTTCTCGGTGATGAGCCGGTACCCCTCCCCCTTCAGGTCCACGATCTTAGTAACCGCAGTGTTGAAGCGGAACTCCACGCCCTTGCGGCACTCCTCATAGATGCTCTGGAGGATGCGCAGATTGTTCTCAGTGCCCAGATGCTTGCACCGGGCCTGGAGCAGGTGGAGGTCGTGCTCCAGCGCCTTCTTTTCCAGGGCGCGGGCCGCCGGGGTGTCGGTGGAGAACACCTTATCGGTGGCGCCGTGCTTCATATTGATGGAGTCCACATAGTCGATGAGGCTCATGACCTCCTCCCGGGGCATGAAGTCGGTGAGCCAGCCGCCGAAGGCGGTGGTGAAGTTATACTTGCCGTCAGAAAAGGCGCCGGCGCCGCCAAAGCCGCACATGGTGCCGCACACCTTGCAGTGGATGCACTCCTTCACCTTGCCCGCTACGATGGGGCAACTGCGGGTATAGATATCAGCCCCTTGGTCCAGGGCCACCACCTTCAGCCCGGGGTTGCGGTGCATCAGCTCGTACCCGGCAAAAATACCGGCCTCTCCGCAGCCGAGAATGGCAACGTCATACCGTGTGTTCATGTGCGATCTCTCACTTTACGTCATATTTGGAAAAGCACAGCACATGCCTCTCCAATTTGATATTATACCAAAGCGGCTTCCCTTTGACAACGGCCATCTGCCCCTCCGGCCCATAAACTTTCTGTGCCGGGGCTACGGCGCGTACCGCGCCACCTCCACCCCGGTGTAGTACCACTTTAAGATCTCCTCGCAGCGCTTGCCCTCTCTGGCCAGGGCGTTGGCCCCGTACTGGCTCATGCCCACCCCGTGTCCATAGCCGGTGACGGCGAAGGTCACTCCCTCCGCCCCGGCGGACACAGTAAAGCTGGTGGAACGCAGGGCGAAGAGGGTGCGCAGCGCCTGCCCGCTGACGGTGACGCCCCCCACCTTCATCGACTCCACCCCGCCGGCAGAGTTGGACACAGTATTGGAAAACCAGCCCGACGGGTCCCCCGACAAATCCGCTCCGGGGTACTTGGCCAACAGTTTGGCTTTGCACGCCTCCGCCGTCAGCGTGACGGTGGAGTGGTAGTTGGGCACCTCCTCCCCCTCGGGGCTGTCCACCCCGGTGAGATAGGGCACCGCATTGCCCCACACCTCTACGGCGTCCACCGTCCGCCCGTCGGCAGAGGAGAAAAAGACGGCCTGGATGGGCTTTCCGCCGTAGAGCACCGCCAGCCCGTCGGTGTCCGTCACGGCGGCGGCGATCTTATCGGTGTACATCCGGGCGTTGGCCCCCCAGCTGGCGGCGGCCTCCTCCGGCGTGCGGCAGGCCTGGCAACAGGCCACGTCGGTACACACGTCGGCCTCCGGGTGGGCCGAGGTGGTGCGCTCCATCTTGGCGCAGGTATAGGTGCGGGCCGCCACCGCCTGGGCTTTCAGGGCCTCGGGCTCAAAGGCGGCGGGCATCTCCGCCGCCACCACCCGCCAGAGGTAGTCGTCCATCGCCATAGTCTCCACCCTGCCGTCGGCCAGCTTCACCTTCACCTGCCGCCCGCTGTCCAGGGAGGGCCCCGGCGTGACCACCGTGCGGTCAAGGGGCAGACCGCCCTGCTCCGCCGGAAGCTCCCCCTCCCCCTGGGGCACCAGCAGCAGCGGCATCAGGAAGAGGGCCAGCAGCAGGGCCAGGGCGGTGGCCACCACCTGCCTCATCCCTCATCACCTCCCGTCTTTTTGCAAGTTTAAATTCATTTAGTTTCATTTTTGAATCGTCAATTTTCTATATTGACTGTTTTTTCAAATAGTTGTACAATACCGTGTAAAAGAATTTGAGAAATGGATGGGACGGAAATGCAAAATTCAGAGAACGCGGCGTCCACAGCTTTCCTAGAGACTCTATGCGCGGAGTATCAAAAACATAACCAGATCGATCCCGCCTATTACGAGCGCTATCAGGTCAAGCGGGGCCTGCGCAACGCCGACGGCACCGGCGTTATGGCCGGCGTCACCCAGATCGGCAACGTCATGGGCTACTACCTTCAGGACGGCGAACGCTTTCCCGCCCCCGGCAAGCTGGTCTACCGCGGCATCGACGTGGAGGAGCTGGTGGACGGCTTTGTCAGCGAGGATCGCTTTGGCTTTGAGGAGACGGCCTACCTGCTCCTCTTCGGCGCCCTGCCCACCCGGGCCCAGCTCACCGCCTTCCAGCAGATGCTCAGCGACAACCACACCCTGCCCCACATGTTCACCGAGGACATGATCCTCAAGGCCCCCAGCCCCGACGTGATGAACAAGCTGGCCCGCTCGGTGCTGGCTCTGTACTCTTATGACGAAGATCCCGACAACATGTCCCTGTCCAACCAGCTGCGGCAGGCCATCCAGCTCATCGCCCGGGTGCCCGTCATCGTGGCCCACGCCTTCGCGGTGAAGCGCCACTACTATGACGACGAATCCCTCTACCTCCACCGGCCCCAGCCGGAACTGAGCGTGGCGGAGAACTTTCTCTACTCCGTCCGCCACGACAACCAGTTCACCCGGCAGGAGGCCAAGCTGCTGGACCTGTGCCTGGTGCTCCACGCCGAGCACGGCGGCGGCAACAACTCCGCCTTCACCTGCCGGGTGCTGTCCTCCTCCGGCACCGACATTTACTCCGCCATCGCCGCGGCAGTGGGTTCGCTGAAGGGCCCCCGGCACGGCGGCGCCAACAAGAAGGTCATGGAGATGTTCGGCTACATCGAGGAGGCGGTGCGGGACTGGAAGGACGACGACGAGGTGCGCGCCTTCCTGGGCAAGCTGCTGCGGAAGGAGGCGGGGGACAAGTCCGGCCTTATCTACGGCATGGGCCACGCCATCTACACCCTCTCCGACCCCCGCGCCGTGGTCCTGAAAAAATTCGCCCGTGAGCTGGCCCAGACCAAGGGCATGCTGGACGAATTCGATCTGTACGAAACAGTGGAGCGGCTCACCCCCGAGGTACTTCTCTCCGTCAAGGGGGAGAAGAAGGTGGTGTGCGCCAATGTGGACCTGTTCTCCGGCATGGTATACAAGATGATGGGCATTCCCCAGGAGCTGTACACCCCCCTGTTCGCCGTGGCCCGCATGGCGGGCTGGTGCGCCCACCGCATCGAGGAGGTCTATCAGCCCGGCAACCGCATCATCCGTCCCGCCTACAAGGCCGTTGCTCCCATGCGTCCCTTTGTGCCCCTGGACCTGCGGTAAACCCTCTGTTCCGCAGCGCTCTCATGCTATCAGCAAAGCGCCCTGGGCTGCCGATGCAGCCCAGGGCGCTTTGTGTCATTTCTCGCTTGTCACTCCGCCAGCAGATCCCGCTGGTCCGGATGGCCCTCAAACCACTTGACCGCGTAGGAGCAGGTGGCTACCGTCTTCATGCCCCTCTGCCGCAGCTGCTCCACGGCGCCCTCCATCAGCTGGCCCGCCACGCCCTGGCCCCGGAGGGAGCCGTCCACAAAGGTGTGGTCGATGTTGGCCACGCCGGGCCGCTCCTCCGGGAAGGTGATCTCAGCGATCAGCTTCCCCTCCTCGTTTTCGGCCCACAGCCGGCCCGCACTGCTCTGAAATTCCATCATGATGCCTCCTTTTCCGATATAAGGTTGCTTAAACCTGTGGCGAGGGCGGGTGCGGATCGAACGCACCAGGACGGGAACGCCGTCCACAACGGTTTTGAAGACCGCGGGGCTCACCAGATACCCTTCCGCCCCCATATCGCGGGGAGTCACAGAAATCTGCGTCCCTCCCCGATTTTTCGGGTGATCCTCACCCGGTCCCAGTACTCCAGCAGCAGCAGAGCGTACTTTCGGGAGACGCCCAGCGCATCCCTGGCCTGAGCCAGGGTAAATACGCCTGTCTCAAACCGGGTCCGCAGCACCACCTCCGCCCTGTCGCAGCTCTCTCTCCAGGCCCGCACCCGCGGAGACAGGGGGGCCAGCACGCCACGGTCCGCCATGGACCGGCCCGCCCGGCGGCAGGCCTCCTCCCGGCCGGGAAAGCGGCCCTCCACCTCCTCGTTGGTGGGGGGCTCCAGCCCTGCCGCACGGTAGATGGTCTCCAGCTCCGTCTCCATGTCCGGGTCGGCCTTCTGCGGCGGGGCCGCCGGCGCCGGCCGCTCCGGCTGCGGAGGGCTCTCCGGCGCCTTTCCGGCCGCCAGGTCAGTCAGCCGGGCCAGCCGCTCCGGGGCATACCGCCCTCTGACCGGCGGCTCCGGGTCCAGCACCCTGCCGCCGCCCACGGTGACCACCGGCGAGAAAAAGCGGACCACAAAGCGATCCCCCGGCCTGACCGCCAAAGGGCTGTCCAGCCGCAGCTGGGCAAAGCCCTCCTCCCCCGGCGCCAGACTGTCCCGGCCCAGCAGGATGCACCGGCATATCAGGGCCCGCCCCCCGTGGTGGAGGTGGAGGGCGGAGTTGTTTTTGACCGGGTAGGGAGACTGGGGCAAAACAGTCAGCGTCACGTCCATCCGCCGGGTCAGCATCAGGCTCTCCGCCGGGGCCAGGGTGTCCCCCCGGGAAACCTCCGCCCGGTCTACCCCCGCCAGATTCACCGCCGCCCGGCTGCCGGGGGGCAGCTCCTCCGCCGCTATGCCATGGCACTGGAGCGCCCGTACCCGGGCCGTCCGATCCCCCGGCCAGATCCGTATCCGGTCCCCCCGGCGGAGGACGCCGCCGGTGAGCGTCCCCGTGACCACAGTGCCGCTGCCCGCCGCCGAAAAGACCCGGTCCACATGGAGCCGGAAGTCTCCCCCGCCCGCCGGGGCAGGGGTCTCCTCCGCCAGTCGGGCCAGCGCCCCTTTCAGTTCCTCCAGCCCCTCCCCCGTCACCGCAGAGGTGGGGATGATGGGAGCGTTTTCCAGAAACGTGCCCTTGACCAGATCCCGCACCGCATCCAATATCCCGTCCCGGAGCCCCAGATCAGCCCGGGTGAGGGCGATGACCCCGCCCCGCAGCCCCAGCAGGGACAGGATGGCCAGGTGCTCCCTGGTCTGGGGCATCGGCCCGCTGTCCGCCGCCACCGCCAGCAGGACCAGATCCATCCCCGCACAGCCGGACAGCATGGTGGGTACAAATTTCTCGTGACCGGGCACGTCCACAATGCTCAGCTGCCGCCCGCCGGGCAGGCTCAGGGGCGCGAAGCCCAGCTCGATGGTAAGGCCCCGCCGCCGTTCCTCCGCCAGCCGGTCGGTATCCACCCCGGTGAGGGCCTTCACCAGGGCGGTCTTTCCGTGGTCCACATGGCCCGCAGTACCCAGGATCATGGCCGCCCTCCTCTCCACGCCGCCAGCGCCGCCCGGATGACCTCATCCTCTCCCGGCAGCAGGGTGCGTACGTCCAGCAGCAGCTCTCCCCTGTGGATGCGCCCCAGGATGGGGGTGGACCACCCCCGGAAAAAGGACTCCAGGGCCTCCGGTCCCTCCGCCGGGTCCAGCGCCGCCGCCCAGGAGGGCAGCTTCTCCCCCGGCAGGGCGCCGCCCCCCGCCTCTCCGCTGGTCTCTACCGCCCGGCAGGGACAGTGGGGGGCCAACAGGGCCGTCAGCTCCTCCGCCCTGTGCCGCAATTCTTCCCGCCCGGCCTCCAGCATGGTCCGGACCGGGACGGCCACCCCGTCCCGCCAGTCCATCAGCGTGGCCTCCAGGGCAGCCAGGGAGAGCTTGTCCAGCCGCAGGGCCCGGGCCAGGGGGTCGGTTCTCAGCTTCCGGACGGCCGCCTCTCTGCCCACCAGGATGCCCGCCTGGGGGCCGCCCAGCAGCTTGTCCCCGGAGAAGCATACCACATCGGCCGCCTGAGCCCACTTCTGCACAGTGGGGTACTCCTGGGGCCAGGGGCCGGGCCCCAGGGCCCCGCTGCCCAGGTCGCACAGCAGCGGGACCTGATAGCGGGCGGCCAGGGCAGCCAGCTCCTCCACCTCCACACTCTGGGTAAAGCCCACCACCTTGAAATTGCTGGGGTGTACCTTCAGCAGGGCCTGGGCTTCCCCGCACTCCAGCGCCCTCTCATAGTCGGACAGGCGGGTCTTGTTGGTGGTCCCCACCTCCACCAGCCGGGCGCCGCTGCGGGCCATCACGTCGGGCACCCGGAAGGAGCCGCCGATCTCCACCAGCTCCCCCCGGGAGATGGCCACCCCCATGCCGGGGGCCAGCACGGACAGCATCAGCAGTACCGCCGCGGCGTTGTTGTTCACCACAAAGGCCCCCTCCGCCCCGGTCAGGCCGGCAAGCAGCTTCTCGACCTGTGCGGTGCGGCTGCCCCGCCGCCCCGCCGCCAGGTCGTACTCCAGGCTGGCATAGCCTGCCGCCACCCCGGTCACCGCCGCCACCGCCCGGGCACTCAGGGGGGCGCGGCCCAGATTGGTGTGGAGCACCACGCCGGTGGCGTTGACCACCCGCCGCAGGCCGGGCCGGGCCAGCTCCTCTGCCGCCCGGCGGGCCTCCCCGGCCAGCCGGTCCAGATCCCACGGTTCCGGGCCGTTCCCCGCCCGGGCGGCCTGACGCAGCTGCTCCAGCACCTGGTTGGCCCCCGCCTTCTGCAGGGACCGGGGCAATCCGCTCTCTGCCAGGGCCGGTCTGGCCAGCAGCGCATCCATACGGGGCAGGCCGGACAGGGGGCAGTTCGGCATGATACTCACCTCACGATCTCACGATTTGCTTGCAGTATACCACATTTTATCCCCGGCAGGCATATAAACTTTTGGGTTTTCAGAAAAGGGAAGTAAAAAGTGTACAAGACAAGATAGAATTCTCATTGACAGGTCACTTACCCTCCGGTTATCATGCTGGTATACGGTTTTATGAGGGAAGCGAAGAATTGGAAGGAGTGTAACTGATGCGCGTATTTGAAACCAGCGTACAGGAATTAAAGCATGAGGTACTGCGGTCTGTGGCCCGGCTGGCCTGGAACGACGACCTGCAGACCGGCATCCTGGACATCCCGGAGGAACTCATTCCCGGGCCCGAGGCCAAGATGCGCTGCTGTATTTATAAAGAGCGGGCCATCATCTCTCAGCGTGTAAAGGTTGCCATGGGCGGCGACAAGACCAACCCCAACCTGGTGGAGGTGCTGGACATCGCCTGCGACGAGTGCCCCGTCACCGAGATCACCGTAGGCCCCTCCTGCCGGGGCTGCATCGCCACCCGCTGTATCCATACCTGCCCCAAGGACGCCATCTCCATCGTGGATCACCGGGCCCAGATCGACCACAAGAAGTGCATTACCTGCGGTAAGTGCATCAACGCCTGCCCCTATGGCGCCATCGAAAAGAAGACCCGCCCCTGCGAGCGGGGCTGCAAGGCGGGGGCCATCTCCATGGGCGAGGACCGGAAGGCCTTCATCGACCCCTCCAAGTGCACCTCCTGCGGCGCCTGTATCTACCAGTGCCCCTTCGGCGCCATTATGGACAAGTCCTTTATCGTGGACGCCATTCAGACCCTCCAGGGTGCGGAGAAGTGGGGCTTCAACGTCTATGCCGCCGTGGCTCCCTCCATCGCCGGCCAGTTTGCCCCCGCCGACCTGGGGCAGGTGGTCACCGGCCTGAAGATGCTGGGCTTCCATGATGTGATCGAGGTGGCTCTGGGCGCCGACATGACCGCCAAGACCGAGGCGGGCGAGCTGGAAGAGAAGGGTATGCTGGCCTCCTCCTGTTGCCCGGCCTTCGTGGAATATGTGGAGAAGAACTTCCCCGACCAGGCCCATCTGATCTCCGAGACCCCCTCCCCCATGATCATGGCCGGCCGGTACATCAAGCGGAAGGACCCCTCCGCCAAGGTCATCTTCATCGGGCCCTGCGTGGCCAAGAAGAAAGAGGTCAAGCTGGGCAAGACCATGCGGGCGGTGGACAGCGCCCTCACCTTCGAGGAGCTGTACGCCATGTTCGACGCCCGGGGCATCGACGTGTCCAAGCTGGAGGACTCCGACCTGGATCAGGCCAGCGGCTTCGGCCGTTCCTTTGCCCACAGCGGCGGCGTCTCTGCCGCCGTGGCCCAGGCGCTGAAGGAGCGGGGCAGCAAGTTCCAGGCCAAACCTATGCCCTGCAGCGGGTTTGAGGCCTGCAAGCTGGCTTTCCTGAAGGCAGCCAAGGGTGTGGGCGACTTTAACTTCATCGAGGGCATGGCCTGCGAGGGCGGCTGCGTCCAGGGCCCGGCTCAGCTCATTCGCTCCCCAAAAAATCAGGGCGATGTGGACCGCCACGCCAAGCAGGCGGAGGGCCGCACCATCGAGGCCGCCATTTCCGACGCGGAAAAGCCCGCCTCGGAGGAAAACTGAGATCTCCTGTCTGAACCATCGCTTCCGGCAGACCGGGCTTCAGCCCGGTCTGCCGGTTTTTTATCCCCGCTTCCAGATGAAACCAGGGCACAGCCCGCATAGGCAAAAGAAACCTGCGGATACTAAGGGGCGTAACCACAACCGCAGGAGGAGAATCGACATGAAAGCCACTGGTATCGTGCGCCGGATCGACGATCTGGGCCGCATTGTGATCCCCAAGGAGATCCGCCGCACCATGCGGATCCGGGAGGGTGACCCCCTTGAGATCTATACGGACAAGGACGGCGGGGTCATTTTTAAAAAATATTCCCTGATGGGCGGCCTGGGGGACTTCGCCGGTCAAATGTGCGAGACCCTGAACAAGACCACCGGCGAGATCGCCGTTATCACCGACCGGGACAGCTGCATCGCTGTGGCCGGAGCCGGCCGGCGGGAGCTGACTGACAAGCAGATCTCCGCCTCCCTGGAGCAGATCATGGAGGGCCGGCAGATCTATCAGCACCAGGAAGGCTTCGCCCCCGTTCCCGTCTGCGAGGGCAGCGACGCCTATCTGGTATCCTGCGCCGCCCCTATCCTCTCCGAGGGGGACGTGCTGGGCTGCGTGCTCTTCGCCGGCACCGAAGGCAGCCTGCAAAGCGGCCAGACCCAGTACAAGCTGGCACAGACCATCGCCGGATTTCTGGGCCGGCACATGGAGTCCTGAATCCAGCTTCCGACCGTCTCCCCTGCCGCACCGCAGGCAGCGGAGACGGTCTTTCTACATCTGCGCGCCGCCCCCGCCCGCAATGCCTGGAGGATATGTCCCGCTCCGGTATGTAGGGGCGGGCGCGGCGGCACTCCCCAACCGTCACGCTACCGCCCGGAGCCCCTGCGCCAGGGTGATCAGAGCTATATTTACCGCAAACACCAGGGTCAGCGCCGCGATCTGTCTCCGTCTGTTCATCGCTTCCCCTCCCATTCCGCCGCAGGTAGTGTACGGCGGCGGCCCGCCGGTTATGCCCGCCAATCCCTTCCTGCCTGTATATCCGGCGCAAATTCCGGAAACACTGAGGAAGAAACAGGAAAGGATGTGAGCAGGTGGTCCAGGGCGTATCCCGTCAAGTCATCGTGGTCCGGTCCCCCGATCCCCGTTTTTTCGAGCAGGCTATTTTTATTATAAAGGAGGACGCCTTTGGCCGGGGCGCCTCGGCGGACGCAGTGCTCCGGGAAGCCCGCCGTGCGGCGGACAGTTACCTGCGCCGTGCCTCCGGCTGGGGTCGGGCATGGCGCAAGCTGCCCGCTCCGGCCTATGCCGCCGGCGGCGCGCTGGGAGCCACGCTCTGCTGGCTGCTGGCGCTTCTCCTCTGAGTCGATCCCCCGCCGGGCAGGCCCTGTTCCGGGCCTGCTTTTCTTTGCGCGAAAAGTATGGTAAAATACCCCCATACATAGTACGGCGCGCACTTCGCGCCGCGCCTGGGAGGGCCACATGAAAAAACTGCTGTTTGTCTGCCATGGGAATATCTGCCGCAGCCCCATGGCCGAGTTTGTAATGAAGGACCTGGTCAAGAAGGCCGGGTTGGAGTCCCGGTTCACCATCGCCTCCGCGGCCACCAGTGCCGAGGAGCTGGGTAACCCGGTCTATCCCCCCGCCCGAAAAAAGCTGGCTCAGCACGGGATCGCCTGCTCCGGGCACGCCGCCCGCCAGCTGACGGCGGCGGACTACGGCCGGTGGGATCTGTTTCTGGGCATGGACGAAGCCAACCTGCGCAATATGCGCCGTCTCTTCGGAGGGGACCCCGAGGGCAAGGTCAGCTCCCTGCTGTCCTGGGCGGGACTGGACCGGGGCATCTCCGACCCCTGGTATACCGGCGACTTTGAAGCCACCTGGCAGGACGTGAACGCCGGCTGCTCCGCTCTGCTGGACGCCCTCACCCGGGCGGACCTGCCTAAGCTGGTGGTGGTGCTGGGCACCACCGCCTGCGGCAAGAGCGGCCTGGGAGTGGAGCTGGCCAAGCGCTTTGGCGGCGAGATCGTGTCGGCCGACTCCCGGCAGGTATACACCGGCCTGGACCTGGGCACCGGTAAGGTGACGGCGGAGGAGATGGAGGGCGTGCCCCACCACATGCTTGATGTGGTAGCCCCCAACCAGCCCTATTCGGTCGCCGACTTTCAGGAGGGCGCCTACGCCGCCATCGACGGCATCCTGGCCCGGGGGAAAGTCCCCTTCCTGGTGGGGGGCTCCGGGCTGTATGTCCGGGCGGTGACAGAGGGCTTCGCCTTCACTGACGCCACTCCCGACCCTGCCCTGCGGGCGGAGCTGGAGAGCAAGACCGCGGCGGAGCTGTACGCCATCCTGCGGGAAAAGACGGGCGTCACCCTGGCCAACGGCGAGGAGAACAACCACCAGCGGCTGGTCCGCTCGGTGGAGAAGGCCCTCTCCGACCACTGGGACGCCCCCCAGTCCCAGCCCCGGTACCGCTGCCTGCTGCTGGGGGTGAATTTCCCCCGGGAAACTGTTTGCAGACGCATTGACGACCGGCTCCAGGCCCGTATTGATGCGGGCATGATCGAAGAGGTGGCCGGTCTGCGTCAGGCCGGGGCTACCGATGCGTTTCTGGAGGGACTGGGGCTGGAGTACCGCTACATCCTCCGCTATCTGAAGGGCGAGCTCCCCTCCCTGGACGCCCTGAAGGACGAGCTGGGCCGGGCCATCAAGCGCTTTGCCAAGCGCCAGGTCCAGTGGTTCAGCCGGGATAAGGGCGTACTGTGGCTGGACATGGAGGGGGACTTCCTCACCCAGGCCACCCAGGCGGTGGAACAGTTCTTAAACGAGCCATAACAGAAAAGCCGCTGCGGAAAATTCCGCAGCGGCTCTTTTTGACTGAATGCCGGGGGTCATCCCTCGGGCAGGGGGACCCGGCGGTGCTCCACCGGCCCCCAGGCGGGCAGGGGCAGGCCCTGCATCGCGCCGAACACCCGGCTTTTCAGGCCGGGGTACTGCTTGTCCAGGGTCTTGATGAGCTCCTTGACCTCCTGCCGCTTGGTATTGCCGTCGGCAGGGCAGGGATTGAACACCACCGGCAGCCCGTTGCGCTGGGCGGCGTTGCGGATCATCCCCTCTCCGCAGTAGAGCATGGGGCGGATCTGGCTGATGCCCATCCGGTCCAGCCAGGTCACGGGCTGGAAACAGGACAGCCGCCCCTCGTAGAACAGGGAGAGGAAGAAGGTCTCCACCGCGTCGTCAAAGTGATGTCCCAGGGCGATCTTGGAGATGCCCCGCTCTTTGATGGCGTTGTGAAGAGCGCCCCGGCGCATTTTGGCACACATGGAGCAGGGGTTCTTCTCCTTGCGCAGGTCGAAGATAATATGGTGGATCTCCGAGGGCAGCAGCGTGTATGGCACGCCGATCTCCTCACAATACGCCGCCACCGGGGCGAAATCCATCCCCACTCCCCCATCCACATGGCCCATATCCAGGGTGTAGGCCTCCACGGTGAAGGGCTTGGGATAGAACTCCCGCAGGCGGGCCAGGGCGGTGAGCAGCACCAGAGAGTCTTTGCCGCCGGATACGCCCACGGCGACCCGGTCCCCGGCCTGGATCATATCGTAGTCCTCCACACAGCGGCGGACATAGCTCAGAATCTTATTCATAGGCACCTCAAAATTCGAAAAATGAAATGGAGCATTCGGGAGCAAACAAGAGATTGCGTGCGATTTCAAGAGAATAGATATTCTTTATATAAAAAAACCGGAAAAGCGGTTGACACAAAAGGTCCTAGGTATTATAATACAAAACGCTCCAATCGTAAAGATTGGGGCCTGTATTCTGTTTAGACATATTTTTAAGATATCATCAAAATTGGAGGTTTCACCATGTCCACTTTTATGGCCAACAAGGGGAACATCGTCCGCAAGTGGTATATCCTCGATGCGGCTGGTAAGCCCCTGGGCAAGACTGCCGCTACCGCGGCCAACCTGCTGCGCGGCAAGCATAAGCCCGAGTATACTCCTCATGCCGACTGCGGCGACTTCGTCGTTGTCGTCAACGCCGAGAAGGCCGTTCTGACCGGCAAGAAGCTGGAGCAGAAGTACTACCGCACCCACTCCGGCTGGGTGGGCGGCCTGAAGGAGACCCCCTACCGCCTGCTGATGCAGCAGAAGCCCGAGCTGGCCATGCGTGTGGCCATCCGCGGCATGATGCCCCGCAACGTCATCACCAAGGATTCTCTGTCCCGCCTGCACATCTACCGCGGCGCTGAGCATCCCCACAACGCCCAGAAGCCCGAAGCCTGGGCGGCCAACTAAGCAGGAGGTACAAAGGAATGTATAAGAGCAAGAAGCCTTATCTGTATGGCACCGGCCGCCGGAAGTCCTCCGTGGCCCGCGTGCATCTCTTCCCCAACGGCACCGGCGCCATCACCATCAATGGCCGCGACATTGACGATTATTTCGGTCTGGAGACCCTGAAGCTGATCGTGCGTCAGCCTCTGGCCACCACCGACACCCTGGGCAAGGTGGACATCGAAGCCACCGTTACCGGCGGCGGCGTGACCGGCCAGGCCGGCGCCATCCGTCACGGTGTGGCCCGCGCCCTGCTGCAGGTCAACCCCGAGTACCGGGCTGCCCTGAAGTCCGCCGGCTTCCTCACCCGCGATCCTCGTATGAAGGAGCGTAAGAAGTACGGCCTCAAAGCCGCTCGTCGCGCACCTCAGTTCAGCAAGCGAT
>CAUWDA010000027.1:0-30910 GCA_963557075.1 uncultured Flavonifractor sp.
CGCCATAGGCTTTTTTGAACCACTCGCCTAGCGAGTGGTTTTCTTTATACAAAAAAGCGCGCCGCTGCTGCGGCGCGCTTCTTTTCCTGTGTGTCACGCTGGTTTTCCGGTCATGCGGCCTCAGTCGTCGCTGAGGTAGTAGGGCTTCATCAGGCTGGGCTGCTCAGTGGAGTCCTTCTGGCCGTTGGTGCGCAGAACCACCTCCGGCGGACGCCCGGCCCGGCCGCCGCCCCGCTTCTTCCGTCCGCTCTTGGCCGGAGCGGGCTGCTGCGGCTGATTCTGTCTGCCCTGAGTCTTGCGCCCTTTTCCGGCGGGCTGCCCCTGAGCAGGTCTCTTCTCCGGGCCGGCGGGCTGCTCCTTGGGGGCCGGACGGCCCTTGCGGCTCTGCTGCTCCTTCGGGGGCTGCTCCTTCCGGCGGGGTTTCTCCGCCCGCTGGGGCAGCTTACGGGGGGCCAGCAGCCGGGCGGTGGCGTCCATGATCACGTCGCTGGCCAGGGGATCGGGCCGGCGGAAATCCCCTGTCTCCGGCTCGGGCGCCGAGGGACGGGCGGGCGCTGTGGCCACCAGAGCCTCCTCCAGGGTCGCGCTGTTGCGCACCCCGCGCCGGCCGCGCTTCTTCTCCGGCTGGGCGGAGGGCTCCGCCTTTGGGGCCGCTTTGGGGGCCGTTTTGGGGGTCGTTTTGGCGGGCTGAGCCTGTTCCGCGCCGGCCCGCCGGGCGGCCTTGCGCTCTTTGGCAGCAGCCCGGGCCTCCGCGTCCTCCGGGTTGATCACCCGGCCCTTTTTGTCCCGGGGCAGGGGCTCAAAGACCTCCATGGGCCAGGGGTGGTCCTCCACCACCGGAATGGCCCGGCCCAGCAGCTTCTGGATGGCCTTCAGCTCCTCCCGCTCGTTGCAGTCGCAGAAGGAGACGGCGGTGCCGCCGTGGCCCGCCCGGCCGGTGCGGCCGATGCGGTGGACGTAGGTCTCGGGCACGTCGGGCAGGTTGTAGTTGAAGACGTGGCTCAGCTCCTCGATATCCAGCCCCCGGGCGGCGATATCGGTGGCCACCAGGGCGCGGATCTGCCCGCTCTTGAAGTCGGCCAGAGCCTGCTGACGGGCGGTCTGGCTCTTGTTGCCGTGGATGGCGGCGGCGGCGATGCCCGCCTTTATCAGGTCGCCGGCCACCTTGTTGGCGCCGTGCTTGGTTCGGGTGAACACCAGGGCGTTCTTCACGTCAGGACTCAGGATCAGGGTGGCCAGCAGCTTGGTCTTGTTGCCCCGGTCCACATAGTAGAGCTGCTGATCGATGACCTCCACCGGGGAGGAAACGGGGTCCACCGCCACCTTCACCGGGTCCACCAGCAGGGAATCCACCAAACCCTGGACCTCCGGGGGCATGGTGGCGGAGAAGAAGAGTGTCTGCTTCTTCTTGGGCAGCCAGCTCAGGATGCGGCGCACATCGTGGATAAAGCCCATATCCAGCATCCGGTCCGCCTCGTCCAGCACGAAGACCTCCAGCCCGGACAGGTCCACAAATTTCTGGTTATACAGGTCGCCCAGGCGGCCGGGGGTGGCCACCAGGATGTCCACGCCCTTCTTCAGCTGCTCCACCTGGGGATTCTGGCCCACGCCGCCGAAGATGACGGCGGAGCGGAGGGGCAGGTGGCGGCTGTACGCCACAATGTTCTCCTGGATCTGGAGGGCCAGCTCCCGGGTGGGGGTGAGGATGAGGGCCCGGATGCCCTTGCCTCTGCGGTCGGACAGCCGGTGGAGAATGGGGGCGGCAAAGGCGCAGGTCTTGCCGGTGCCGGTCTGGGCACAGCCCAGCACATCTTTCCCCGCCAGGGCGGGGGGGATGGCTTTTTCCTGAATGGGGGAGGGGCTCTCATACCCCTGTTCGGCCAGCGCCTTCAGGATGGGCGCTTTCAGGCCGAGTTCCTGGAATGTCATGCGGTTCGTTCCTTTCGTTGTAACTGCCCCTTCCGCGCCGGGGGCATGGGTCCTGTCACTGCCGCGCGGAGGCAGGAAAAAACACGACGAAGCCCGCCGGCCAGCCGGCGGGCATTTCGCGGGCGTTCCGCTCGCCAAAGGGACTTTTGGCGGCGTCACGATACTTTTCTAAGGTATAGTATATCACTCTTTCCCAAAAATACAAGGGGGGCGGTCAGCCCATCCGGGCCAGCACGGCCGCCACCGTCTGCTCCAGGCTGCTGCCGTCCGCCACATCCACGGTCAGGTCGGCATACTTCCGGTAGAGCGGTTCCCGGGCGGCATACACATCCGCCAGGGTCTGCCCCTGCTCCATGGCGATGCCCCGGGTGGTGATGTTGCGGATGCGCCGCTCCAGCTCGGCCAGGGGGACATGGAGGTAGACCACCAGGCCCAGCTCCTTCAGTCGGCGGGCCGCCCCCTCCCGGCACACGGCGCTGCCGCCGGGGGCGATAACGGTATCGGTGCAGTCCAGCTCCCGGATCACGGCCTCCTCCACATCCAGAAAGCCCTCTACTCCACGGGCCTCCAAGATCTCCTGGAGCAGCGCGCCCTCCCGCCGCTGGATCAGCAGGTCGGCGTCCAGAAAGCGGTAGCCCAGAGTTTTGGCCAGCAGCACCCCCACGGTGCTCTTGCCTGAACCCGGCATTCCGATCAGCGTGATATTCTTCCTCTCCACAGCGGCAGGTCCCCTCTCAAACAGTTTGGCTCAGTATAACAGACCGGCCCCCGGGGCGCAAGAAAAACCTGCCCGCCATCCCGCCGTTCAAATTTTATGCTTGCTTTTCTCGAACATATGTTGTATACTCAACTCGAACACAAGTTCCACTCTTTTTGAGAGAACTTTTTACCCTGTTTTTTCGTCTGAAGAACAGAGAGACCGTTGACTGTACGGTTTATGGGACGGCCCGACCCTTATACTGGGGGCAACTACCGGAGCAGGAGGGAACGCGATATGGAGACCGTTTTTGTGAATCTGGACGCCAGACGGATCACCGTCTGTGGAAATGAATTGGACCAGAATGCCTGCGTGGGGCAGGGGACCGTGTGCTATACCGTGCTGCCCCGGCGAAAGGCGCCCCATCAGACAGGGAAGGTGCTGGATTTCGAGGCCTGCCGCCGGGCGCTGGAGCCTGCGACCCAGACCGCGGCTCAGGAGGAGGCGCCCCGCGCCGGGGAAGGGGAGGACCCCAAGCCCCGCCGCCGGCCCGACCTTGCCCTGGCCGCCGACCTGCTGGCCTCGGCGGGCATCCTGGCCGTAGTGGCCGCGGTGGCCGTCTCCCTGGCCTAGGCGTTGGGGAAGGCCCCCCGGCGGGCGGAGATGGCCTCCGCCCTGCTGGACGCCCTGGACAGGCTGGACCGGGACTTTCCTGGGCAATGGGACCGGTGGCTGGAGCGGTACCGAAAAGACTGCATCACTGTGGGCCGCCCCGTCAAGGTGCTCCGGGGGAGCACAGAGCGCACCGGCGCCGCAGTGGGGGTGGATGAGACCTTCGCCCTGGTGGTGGAGTGGGACGACGGCACCCGGGAGGCTCTCTCCTCCGGGGAGGTCTCCGTCCGGGGTCTGCTGGGGTATGTGTAACCGGCGGGGGCGGTCCCGGCCGCGTCAGACCCGCAGAATCAAACAATGGCAGGAGCTGGATAAAGCTCCTGCCATTGTTTCTAAAAGGGGATGTATTGGGGAAATGCAGCCTTCCATGAGGAGAAAACCGGGCCTGCACGGCGTTTTATGAGGCGCTCCGAAAGGGAGGAAAGGGGGAAAAATAGGCAAATACGCAGATCAGGACAGCCGCCAACAGAACCGCGGAGATGATGGCGTCCTTTTTCCAACTGGCCTGCTTTTCCGCGATGGAGTGGATGGTGGACAGGAGAAAGAAAAGCAGAAGGGATGAGCACAGGGCCAGGGTCAAGAAGACCGGCGCCTCCTGCTTGAAATAAATGAGGAATGCTTTGCTCATTTAAGATAGTCCCTCCCATCCTTAATAATTGATATATCCTGAAGCATTAACTGTATTTAAGGATCTGTTTCTAATCGCTAGTGTATAATACCCTTTCTGATCTACCGTAATGGTTTTATCAAAATCTCCGTCTGAAGCTATTATGGAATATAAATATCCATCTGGTGCAACTAGTCCAAAAGAGACACTTGCGGTTCTTGGAGTATAAACTGCATGGATTGAAACTGCCTCACCTGCTTCTAATGGGAAAGACGTACCAGCCTCAGCAACCGTATTTGCAGGGATCTCAATACTGAATTTACCAGTCGCGCGGGTTTCCGCCTCATTAACTGCTTTTGCAAAAATATCGGGACAGCCAGCTATGATTACACAGGTAATCGCTAAGCAAAGGAACCGTTTACCTATCATAGTTCATCCCCTTTCTAAAGTTACCACTCAATTTCAAATTGAAATTTGGGTACATCATCAATATTTTCCTTGATTGTATCTCCTATCTTGGTTGTGGTGCGTTCTGGTTTTGCGGCCACAAAAACAGCAAATAAAGTACATATTATCAGGACAATGCATATCCCTATTATAATTATCTGTTTTGTCCGGTACTTATGATGCTTTTCAAAATTGGAAGATAGATTGTCAACATCCCTTTCCCTGTGATCAGAAATCTCAATTTTCTCTGTCTCATCTGCGGTATCGTCGAGCAGGTACTCCAAAGAGACATGATATAATTTACTCAGATATCGTAGGTTTTCAATAGAAGGTATCGCTACCCCATTCTCCCATCTTGAAACAGCCTGCCTGGAGATATCTAATTTTTCCGATACATCTGCCTGGGATAATCCTTGTTTCTTCCGCAGACAAGCCAGCTTTTTATCTAAGGTCATTGCTCATCCCTCAATTACATCTCGAAGTTTAACAAAAGAAGGGGTGAATGTAAACCACAAGCGGGTTACATATAGGCAATTTACAGTTGCCTTTTATGCTTTTTGAAATTTTATACCTATTTTCTACTCCAAGTATATCACTTTTTTTACGAATAGCAAGGAAAAGAGGATGTAATATATGGAACCCCGTCATCAGTGGGTTACCCCAAAATAGACGTTCTTACTTAAAACAAAAAGAAGCCGCTTCCCAGGAAGCGGCTTCCATATTTTCGATCTCTCAATAGATCCCGTCCAAAATCTCCACGATCTGGGCCAGACAGCCCTCCTCGCAGGAGCACAGGATGCGGGCCCCCCAGTCCTTCACCTCCCGGGCGCAGTTGGAGGGGGCGAAGGGGATGGCCGAGATGGCCAGCATGGGGATGTCGTTCTGATTGTCCCCCACGCAGTAGATCTTTTTGGGGTCCATCCCCAGGTAGTTGGCCAGATAGGCCACCATCCCCCCCTTGTTGCTCCCCTTGCGGGTAAGCTCCAGCAGGTAGGGGTTGGAGAAGATGACCTCATAGTGCTCCCCCCACCGGTCCAGCATATACCGCTGGGTCTCCAGCAGCACCTCGTTGCGCTGCTGGAGGATCACCTTGCTCCAGGGCAGGGGCATTTGGGCAATGGGCACCTCAGCCGCCGTGGCCCCCGCCCGGGTCAGGTGCCGGTGGGTGACCTCGTTGGGCTGGTAGACATAGATATCGTCGTGGTGGTAGGCCTCAAAACCGATCTCCGGGATATCCCGGGCCACCTGTTCCAGATCCTCCCGCACCCGCGGGGGCAGGAAGGTCTCGTACACCATCCGGTCCTCAGCGAAATCATACAGCGCAGAACCGTTGGACAGTACCACCGGCGCATTGATGGGCGCGCAGCCCACATGGGGGGCAAAGGTGGGGTGGGCCCGGCCGGTGGCCACCGTGAAGGTCCCGCCCTCCCGCGTGAAATACGCCAGCGCGGTCAGATTGACGGGCGCCACCCGCATGGTTTCACCGTACAGGGTGTCGTCAAAGTCGCTGACCAGCAGAACGCCGTCGAATTTTCCGATAGGGGCCACCTTCTTTCCATACTCTTGTCCTAAAGTCTATACGATAGCGCGCAATTTTGTCAACACCGCCTCAAACCAGTCGGGCAGCGGACACTCCAGGGTCATCCGCTCCCCGGTGCGGGGGTGGCGGAAGGACAGCCGCCGGGCGTGGAGGCACTGGCCCGCCAGCCCCGGCCAGGGCTTTTTGGCGCCGTACACCGTATCCCCCAGCAGGGGGTGGCCGATGTAGGCCATGTGGACCCGGATCTGGTGGGTGCGTCCGGTCTCCAGGCGGCACTGAATGTGGGTATACCCCCCCAGGTGCTCCAGCACCGACCAGTGGGTCACCGCCCGCCGGCCCTGGAGCTTGTTCACCGCCATCTTCTTCCGGTCGGTGGGGTGGCGGAAAATGGGGGCGTCCACCGTGCCGGACTCCTCCTTCAGGTTGCCCACGCACACCGCCTCGTACTCCCGGTACAGGGAGTGGTCCTGGAGCTGCTCCGCCAGGGACAGGTGGGCAAAGTCGTTCTTGGCGGCGATGATGAGCCCCGAGGTATCCCGGTCGATGCGGTGGACGATGCCGGGGCGCAGCTCGCCGTTGATGCCGGAAAGTGAATTTCCGCAGTGATATAACAGCGCGTTGACCAAAGTCCCGTCGGGATGACCGGCGGCGGGGTGGACCACCAGACCCACCGGCTTGTTGACGGCGATGACATCGTCATCCTCATACACCACGTCCAGGGGGATGTCCTGGGGCAGAACGTCGATAGGGGCCGGGTCGGGGAGGACCAGCACCAGCTCATCCCCGGGGCTGGTCTTGTAATTCTTCTTCACCGGCAATCCGCCCAGCGTGACCGCCCCCTCCTCCAGCAGGCGCTGGGCCGCTGAGCGGGTGAGCTCCGGCAGGGTGCGGGCCAGAAACTGGTCGGCGCGCTCCCCCGGCTGGTCGGCGATGAGTCGCAGGGGGGTCATGCCTTCTCCTCCTCCTTGCAGAACAGCAGGAAGTAGATGCAGAAACCGATCCCGCCGCACACGATGCAGATATCCGCCACATTGAAGATGGGGAAGTTCATGAACAGGGTCTGGAACATATCGGTGACATAGCCCAGGAACAGTCGGTCGATGAGGTTGCCCACCGCCCCCGCCAGCACCAGGCTCAGGGTGGTCATGCCCAGGGGGTGGGGGAAGGTCTTTCGGACCAGCAGCACCACCAGCAGCACCGAGGCCGCCGCCGAGATGAGGGTGAGGATCCAGGTATGTTCATTCAGCAGGGAGAAGGCCGCGCCGGTATTCTGATAATAGGTCAGCTGGAGGATATGGGGCAAAAAGGGGACGCCCTCCCCCAGAGGGATGTTGGCCCGGACCAGGAATTTGACCACCTGGTCCAGCACTACCAGTACAGCGGCCAAAATGGCATAGAGCATAATTTCAGGCTCCTTTGATCAAAAGTTCCTTTCATTGTAACATGGACGGCCCGGAGGGGTCAATCCTCGTCCGGCAGGTGGATCTCCCCGTGTTCCTTTTCATACTGCTCCAGATAGGACTCCACGGCAATGCACAGCTGCATGTTGATGGAGCGGCGCTCCTCTTTGGCAAGAACGCGGATTTTATCCATGTATTCCTGTTCCAGGCGCAGCGGATATGGATTGGACTGGACAGACATAATCGTCACTCCTAATGACTCTAATAGATGCTACAATCATATCTTTTACCCATTTTTCGTACAATAGTTCTTAAAGATACAAAAAGATATTGACTGTATCTATTTGAGTGTTATTATTAAGAAAAAGGAGGGACTGATATGGAATCTGAACGGAAAACGCAGAAGATTTTGATTCAGGTCACCCCGGAGACCAAAGAAAAAGCGGCCTGGCTGGCCCGGCAGTCCTGCCGCAGCCTGTCTGGTTACGTCCGCCACCTGCTGCTGGCACAGATCAGGGACTATGAGGCAGAAAATGGGCCTGTTCCAAAGTGATGGGGCTGTGACTCCCAGTCGGTCATGCCTCCGGCGGCCCACTTTCGACTGGCCGAAAGTGGGCAAAGGCCAATTAAGGCGGGGGATTTCGATTTCCCCCGCCTTAATGATCCACCCCTTGAAACGACCAAAGAGAGGGAACTGTGGTTCCCCCTCTTTGGAATCTTCCCCAGGCTGTTCTACTGCAAGCTCACCAGCGGCGGGGCCGTTACAGAGTAAGGCCCCGCCGCACCGGGTGGGTGCCGCAAGTGCCCCTCCGGGGGTACATCCAATAGGGGGGCCGCAGCCCCCCTGATTGGTCGTTTTAAGGGGTGGGGTGTCGGGGCGGGGAAAATCGAAATCCCCCGCCCTGACTGGCTCTTTCACCCCTTTCTGGCCACTCAGAAAGGGGTCCGCCGGAGGCAGTTACCTCAAGTTTAGAGAAAAAGGACGCCGCAAAAGCGGCGTCCTTTTTGACAATATGGGATTACTGGCCCACCACTTCGGCGCAGCGGGGGCACAGTACCCCACCGGGCCCAGCCCGGCGGGGACCCCAATAATTTTTATCTGCTCGGGGCAAGTGAATTGCCCCGGCATCAAGGTTTTGGGCCGTCGGCCCAAAACGCTTGGACGCGCTGACGCGCGCCCCGCTTCGCGGGGGCCGAACTGTGCCGGACGTTACTCGCCCACCACTTCGGCGCAGCGGGGGCACAGTTCGGCGTGATGGCCGTCGGTGCCGATGTGCTCGTTGTGGTTCCAGCAGCGGGGGCACTTGGGGGCCTCGGACAGCTTGACGGCGATGGTGCAGGGGATGAGACACTCCTCGTTCTTCTCCCCCTCGACGCCGTCGGTGGTGACGGTGACCTTGGAGACGATGCACAGGGAAGCCAGGTCCACGCTGCCGAGGAAATCGGCGTCCTTCTGCTCGGCCACAGAGATGGTGATCTCGGTGTCCTGGGCCTTCTTGAACACGCCGGCGGCACGGGCGTTCTCCAGCGCCTTGTTCACCGCGTCCCGCACGGAGACCAGCAGGCCCCAGCGGAAGGTGGACTCATCGGACAGCTTCAGCTCCTCCCGCACCTCGGGCATGTCGTTGAGGAGCACGCTCTCGGCGTTGACGCCCTGGGCGTGACGCATGGCGTGCCAGATCTCGTCGGAGGTGAAGGCCAGGATGGGGGCCACCAGACGGGTCATGCCATCCAGGATGTGATACAGGGCGGTCTGGGCGGAGCGGCGCTGGGCCTCGCTGCCGCAGTACAGCCGGTCCTTGATGATATCCAGGTAGAAGTTGGACATATCCACCACGCAGAAGTTGTAGATAGCCCGGTAGACCGCGTGGAACTCATACCGGTCATAGGCGGCCCGGACGGTCTTGACCAGGTCGTTGAGGGAGGACAGGGCGAAGCGGTCCAGCTCCATCAGCTCCGCCACCGGCACGGCGTCGGCATCGGGATCGAAGTCGCACAGGTTGCCCAGCATGTAGCGGGCGGTGTTGCGGATCTTCAGATAGGCCTGGGAGAGCTGCTTCATGATGTCCTTGGAGATGCGCATGTCCTGGGTGTAGTCGGCGGAGGCCACCCACAGGCGGAGCATGTCGGCGCCGTAGTCCTTGATGACCTCATCGGGCGCCACGGCGTTGCCCAGGGACTTGTGCATGGCCTTGCCCTCGCCGTCCACGGTCCAGCCGTGGGTGGCGATCTGCTTGTAGGGGGCCACGCCGTTGACGGCGATGGAGGTGAGCATGGAGGACTGGAACCAGCCGCGGTACTGGTCGCCGCCCTCCAGGTACAGGTCGGCGGGATACTTCAGGTAGGGGCGCTGGTTGGCCACGGCGGCCCAGGTGGAGCCGGAGTCGAACCACACGTCCATGATGTCGGACTCCTTGGAAAAGTGGGTCTTGCCGCACTTGGGGCACACGAAGCCCTCGGGCAGCAGGTCACGGGGCTCCCGGTCGAACCACACGTTGGAGCCGTGCTCCCGGAAGAGCTGGGCCACATGGGCGATAGTCTCGGGGGTGACGATGTCGGCGCCGCAGTCGTCGCAGTAGAAGATGGGGATGGGCACGCCCCACACGCGCTGGCGGCTGATACACCAGTCGTTGCGCTCGGAGATCATGGAGATCATGCGCTCCTTGCCCCACTCGGGCTTCCACTGGATGCCGTCGCAGGACTTGACGGCGGCGTCCTTGATGGCGTCCACGGAGCAGAACCACTGCTCGGTGGCCCGGTAGATGATGGGGTTCTTACAGCGCCAGCAGTGGGGGTAGGAGTGGGTGATCTGCTCCTTGGCCACCAGGTAGCCTTCCTTCTCCAGGTCCTCCACCACCAGGTCGTTGCCCTTGGCATAGAACTGGCCGTTGTAGCGCTCGTCGGTCATGACGCCCTTGGCGTTGACGGGCACGGGCACGCCGATGTGGGTCAGACCGGCCTTGTCGTACTGCTGGCAGATCTGGAAGTCCTCGGCGCCGAAGCCGGGGGCGGTGTGGACGCAGCCGGAGCCGGCCTCCAGGGTGACGTGCTCGCCGTTGAGGATGACGGACTCACGGTCGAAGAGGGGGTGGGTGGCGGTCATCAGCTCAAACTCAGAACCCTTGAGCTCGGCCAGCACCTGGCAGGCGCTGTAGTCGATGCCGGCGGCCTTGCACACGCTCTCGGCCAGGTCCTTGGCCAGCACATATACATCGCCGCCCGGCACCTGGAGCAGCACATAGTCATAGTCGGCGTTGAGACAGATGGCGAAGTTGCCGGGGATGGTCCAGGGGGTGGTGGTCCAGATCACGAAGTAGGTCTTGGAGAGGTCGCAGTACTGGCCCAGCTTGCCCTTGTCGTCCCGGACGGGGAACTTGACGAAGATGGTGGTACAGGGGTCGTCGGCGTACTCGATCTCGGCCTCGGCCAGAGCGGTCTGGTCGGCGGGGCACCAGTACACCGGCTTCATGCCCTTGTAGATGAGGCCCTTCTCGGCCATCTTGCCAAAGACCTCGACCTGCTTGGCCTCAAACTCGGGCAGCAGAGTGATATAGGGGTCGTCCCACTCGCCCAGCACGCCCAGGCGCTTGAACTGCTCGGTCATCTTGGCGATATAGCCCTCGGCGTACTCCCGGCACTTGGTGCGGAACTGGGCGGTGGTCATCTCGTCCCGCTTGACCTTCTTATCCTTGAGGACGGCGGACTCGATGGGCAGGCCGTGGGTATCCCAGCCGGGCACATAGGGGGCGTAGAAGCCGGTCATGTTCTTCTCTTTGACAATGATGTCCTTGAGGATCTTGTTCAGGGCGGTGCCGATATGGATGTTGCCGTTGGCGTAGGGAGGGCCGTCGTGGAGGACGAAAGAGGGCTTGCCCTCGTTGCGGCCCACCATCTTATTGTAGAGGTCGTGGTCGTACATCTCCTGGAGCATGTCGGGCTCACGCTTGGGCAGGCCCGCCCGCATGGGGAAGTCGGTCTGGGGCAGATGGACGGTCTGGTTGTAATCCATGGGTGGTTCTCCTTTATTGTGAAATTAAGTTAAAGCAAACAGATGGGGAAAGCCTGAGCTGAGGCAAACAAAAAGCGCCCCTGTCTCCTAAGAGACAAAGGCGCACACCTCTGCGGTACCACTCTCATTGTTCCGGGCATAGCGGAACCACTCGACAGCCGGTAACGGGGCCAGCCGGGGCCGCTTACTGTTCTTCGGCGGCCATGCTCGGAGGTGATCTTCCCGGCCCGTCCTGTCCGCCTTGCACCGAAACGGCGGCTCTCTGCGCAGGGTTGGGGGCGGTACTCGTCCTCGTCACAGCATGTTTCAGATGAAAATCGCTGGGAGACGCCGTTTTTTCGGCGTCTCCCAGTATCTTACCTGTTTGCAGGGCTTCTGTCAAGAGGATTCAGCGGATTTCGTAATCCTTGCCGAACTGCAGGTTGTCAAAGTCGATCCGGCGGGTGGGCTCCTCCGCGCCGTTGTCCCGCTCCTCCTGCTCTGCCGGGCGGGAGGCGGCAGACGCCTTGCGGCCGCTGAGCTCCATCAGCTCGTCGTACAGGCTGCTCTCCCCCCTGGGGGCTTCGGGCATCGCCTGACCGGCCTCCTCCTGCTCCTTCTGGATGATCTGCTCCACATGGGCCTCGATGTCCCGGGCCGTCTCCTCCACAGGGTCGGCGGCGGGCTCGGCGGCTGTCAGCCGGGACAGGCCGGACAGAAAGTCCACCTCGTGCTGATGAAGCTCCTTCAGCTTGTCTACATAGGCGGCGGTGGACTGCTGGGCGGCAGCCAGACGCATCTGCTCGTCCCGGATGGACTGCTGCAGCTCGGCGATACGGGCCTTGGCGTCCTCCTCCGCGTTCTGGAGCAGCTGCTTGCGCTTGGCCTCGGCCTCGGCCACCAGATCGTCCGCCATCTTCTGGGCGGTCATCAGGGCCTTGCGCATGGCGTCCTCGGTAGAGCGGTATTCCTCCACCTTCTCCACCAGTACCTTCATCTTGGCCTTCAGGGTGGCGTTTTCCTTGTAAAGGGTGGTGTAGTCCGCCGTCAGGATATCCAGAAACTCGTCCACCATGGTCATATTATAGCCGTTAAACGCCTTGGTAAAGGCGTGCTCAGAGACTTCCTGCGGCGTCAGCATAAGTCGATTCCCCCTGATTTTTTGTGTCTTGTACAGATCGCGGCCGGGCATTCGGCGGGCGACCGCAGGCCGCCCCTGCCGCAAATCCCGGAGTCATTGTTGTAGGTGTGCGCATGGTGCGCCCCTCGCACGGTGCAGAGCCCGGCGTTTAGAAGTACAGCCCGTTGTTCTCCAGCTCGTCGATCAGATCGCCCAGAATATCCACGTTATAGGGCGTAATGATGTAGGTAGAAATGGCCGCCCCACACGATGCTTCGCATCCCGCGGGGACCCCGGTTTTCGATCTGCCCGGGCGAAGTGAATTCGCCCGGCATCAAGGTTTTTGCTGCGCAAAAACGCTTGAACGGCATAACTGCCGCCCCGCCCGAGGCGGGGCCCGGTGGCCATTTTAGAAGTACAGCCCGTTGTTCTCCAGCTCGTCGATGAGATCGCCCAGAATATCCACGTTGTAGGGCGTGATGATGTAGGTAGAAATGGCCACCTTTTTGATCTTGCCCTCATTGACATAGGCGGCACCGGCCAGGAAGTCCAGCACACGGCGGGCCACGTCCTTATTGGTGGACTCCAGGTTGAGCACCACGGTGCGCTTCTCCCGCAGGTGGTCGGCGATCTCGCTGGCATTCTCGAAGCGCTCGGGCTTCACCAGCACCACCTGCAGCTGGGTGGTGGTGTGGATGTTGACCACCTTGTTGCGGCGGTCGGGGTCCGGAGAGTAGAGGCTGCCGGTGGGCTCCGAAACGGCCTGGCTCTTGGCGTTCTTGCGCTCCAGCCGGTCGCCGCCGGTGCGGTCCATCCGCTCACTGCGGGAGACAGGCTCGAAGTCGTCCTCGTAGTCATCCTCCGGCTCGTCCTCATAGGGGCGGGCCAGCCGCCGCAGTTCATCAAACAATCCCATATTCGGTTACCTCCTGAATCGTATCAAGCT
Source organism: uncultured Flavonifractor sp. (assembly GCA_963557075.1). Classification (GTDB taxonomy): domain Bacteria; phylum Bacillota; class Clostridia; order Oscillospirales; family Oscillospiraceae; genus Flavonifractor. Next base: position 13,347 of record CAUWDA010000027.1, read on the forward strand.
TTATGCATGGGAGGGCGGGGACCGAACAGAGCAGTGCCCACCCGCACCAGGGTGGCGCCCTCACGGACGGCGTCCTCATAATCGCCGCTCATGCCCATGGAAAGGCAGTCGATGGTGATTCCATTATCCGACATCTTGCGGCTTATGTCAACATAAAGCTGCCGCATTTTCGCAAAAAAGGGCCGGTTTCCGTCCGGTCCCTCCGCTACAGGAGGGATGGCCATCAGGCCCCGCAGTCGGATATGGGGACTGTGGGCCGCCTTCTCCGCCAGGGCGGGCAGCTCCGCCGGGGTGATCCCGCTCTTGGACTCCTCCCCGCCGATGTTGATCTCCAGCAGAATGTCCTGCACCAGGTCCAGCTTGGCGGCCTGGGCCTCGATGGCGTCCAGCAGGTGCTCCGAGCCCACCGACTCGATGAGGTCCACCCGGCCCACCACCTGCTTGACCTTGTTGGTTTGCAGATGGCCGATGAAATGGAGCCCGGCGCCGGCATAGGCGTCGTCTGCCAGGTGGGCGGTCATCTCCTGTACCCGGTTCTCTCCGCAGATGGCGACCCCGGCGGCGATGGCCTGCCGGATAGTGTCCGAGGTCTGGACCTTGGTGGCCGCCACCAGGGTGATCTCAGACGGGTCGCGGCCCACCTCCCGGGCTGCCGCGGCGATATTGGCCTTGACCTGCGCTACTTTCTCTTCCAGGGACATGATAAGCACCTCCAAATATAATACACACATAGGGACGCCGCCGCCTGCCGCAGGGCAGGCCGGCGTCAATGGATGACCTTGCCGTCGTACAGCTCGCCGGAGGAGATGATGATCTTATCACCCGCCCGCAGGGCCTTTTTACTCTGGGTGGGGGTCGTGGCGGCTACGGGGGCCACCAGGATATACCCCTCCTCCTCGGCCAGAACGGTGACCGGCTTAAACTCGGCCTGCTGGCCCACCAGGGCGTACACGCCGGTGACCGGCACCTGCTTTTCCTCCTCGGTGTCCTCATCGGTGACGGTCTGCTCCTCCACCCGCAGGGCCTCCTTGGGCAGGCGGATACCGGTCCGGCTGTCAAAGACCAGCTCCACCGTCTGGCGGCGCAGCAGGGTGATGTCCGACAGGAATTTGTCGGCGGAGAGCACCACCGGTACCTGCCCGTTCTCCGGGTCACCCAGCCGCTCCACCGTCATCTCCACATCGCCGGACCAGTCCCGGGAGAAGCGGACCGTGATGGTGCGCCCCTCTACCAGACGGGCGGCGTCCGCCTCCGGCAGGGCGCAGGTGAAGTACCAGGTGGAGTTTGTGATGAGCTTTCCGATGGCCGCTCCGTCCTCCGCCGGGTCCTGACGGGCCAGCTGGGTCAGCTGACTGGGCGTAACGGCGGCCAGCATGGCCGGGGTGATCAGGCTCTCATATCCGTCCACCAGGCCGGAAAAGACTCCGGACTGGGCGGCGGTCACCCGGCTGGTGCTCTGGGCGGCCTGGGCGGTGAGGGTGGTAATTTGGGCATTGATCTCCTCCAGAGAGGCCTGGAGGGCGGCGGAGGAGTCGGCCTGCTGGTTGGTAAAGGTATAGCCGTGCTTATAGATCAGGCTCTTCAAATCCATGGTCTGTCCCTCCAGACCGGTCAGGTCTCCCGAGACCACCGCCCCCCGCAGGTCGGCGATGGCGTCGGCCACCCGGGTGCTGAGCTGGGCGGCGTCGCTGCTGCCGCCGGTCTGGGAGAGGGCGTACTCCAGCTGTTCCTGCTCCATGAGCAGCTGCCGGAGGGTCTGCCGCTGAGCCAGACCGGCGTCGCTCTGGTAGAGCAGGGCCACGGTCTCCCCGCGGCTCACCTTCTCCCCCTCCTCGGGGAGCAGCTCCACCGTCCCCCCCTGGCCGGAGAGGACGGTCTCCTCCCGCACCAGCAGGCCGGTGGCCTCCACACCGTCGCTGACGGTATAGGCATAGGCCAGCACGGTGGGATAGAGCTCCCGCAGGCTGCCCCAGGCGGACACGCCGATGGAGAGCAGGATGGCCCCCAGCATGAGCAGCATAATAATGCGGGCATTCAAAGAACCTTGCTTCATAGAGACTCCTTTTGTCAGTCGCCACGCTCCTCCCGCTCCAGAGAGAGGGCCCGCTCGGGCACGATAGTGGAGATGGCGTGCTTGTAGATCACCTGCTGCCTGTCCCCCGTCATAAGTACCACCACAAAGGCGTCATAGCCCACGATCTGCCCCTTGAGCTGATAGCCGTTCATCAGAAATACGGTGAGGTTGGCGTGGGTACGCCGGGCGCGGAGCAGGAACAGGTCCTGCAGATTGGGTGTCTTTTGCATCTGGATGCACTCCTTTTTCTCTGAGATGCATCCAATATATACCAATTATCAGGCGAATTTCGTCGGATCAGGGGGAAGGGACCACATTTCCCGGGGAGTTACGCCCGCCCGAAGCGCTTCTCGATCTGTTGGCGGGTCAGCTCTATTGCCACCGGACGCCCATGGGGACAGTACTTGCACCCCAGCGGGCAGGCCCGCCGGGGGCCCCGATGATTTATCATCCTCGGGCGAAGTGAATTCGCCCTGCGGCAAGGTTTTGCTCCGCAAAACGCTTGGACGCGCCGGCGGCGCGCACACGGTCAAGTTTACGCTCTCCCGAAGCGCTTCTCGATCTGTTGGCGGGTCAGCTCTATTGCCACCGGTCTGCCGTGAGGACAGTACTTGAACCCCAGCGGGCAGGCCCGCCGGGGACCCCGGTGATTTAGCATCCTCGGGCGAAGTGAATTCGCCCTGCGGCAAGGTTTTGCTCCGCAAAACGCTTGGACGCGCCGGCGGCGCGCACACGGTCAAGTTTACGCCCTCCCGAAGCGCTTCTCGATCTGTTGGCGGGTCAGCTCTATTGCTACCGGACGCCCATGGGGACAATACTTGACCGTGCCGTCCATGACGGCCTTGGCCACCTTGAGCAGCTCGGCCTCCCCGTTTTTCTGGCCGCCCTTGATGGCGGCCTTGCAGGCCATGGTGTGGAGGAGGGCGTCCCGGGCGCTGTCCGGGTCGGCGGTGCCGCAGGTGAGGAGTTTGCCCGCCAGCTCCAGCAGCACGTCAGGGATGGCGGCGGCGTCCACGTCGTCAGGGGCGGTACGCACAATGATGGCCCCGCCGCCGAAATCCTCCGCCTCAAAGCCGAAGCGCTCCAGCAGAGGCAGCTGGGCCAGCAGGGCGGCCCCCTCCTCCGCCGGCGGGGTAAAGACCACCGGGGTGAGCAGGGTCTGGACCATGGGGGTGTACCCCGCCGCCTTCAGCCGGTCGAAGTTCATCCGCTCGTGAGCGGCATGCTTGTCGATGAGAAGCACCTTGTCCCCCTGCTCCACGATGATGTAGGTGTTGAGCACCTCCCCGGCCATCCGCCAGGGGAGCTCCTCGGATTCGGGCGGGGCAGTTTGGGCCGGGCCGATGTGGGCATCGGCCCCTACGAACTGGGTGGTTGGGACGGGGGCCGGTTTGGACTCCGTCCGTGCAGGCTGGGTGGTTTGGGACGGGCCGATGTGAGCATCGGCCCCTACGAACCGGGTGGTTGGGGCGGGGGCCGGTTTGGGCTCCGTCCGTGCAGGCTGGGTGGTTTGGGACGGGCCGATGTGGGCATCGGTCCCTGCGAACCGGGTGGTTGGGGCGGCAATCTGCCGCCCGCCGTCCGCCGGTTTCGATTGCGGGGATGCGCTCCGGGCGGTAAAGTCGTGAAGGGGCAGGGAAGGGGCGGGCCTGTCCGCCAGCTTGCGGAACTGCTCCGCCGTCATGGTGCGGAAGGTGGTCTGATGGGGGGTCACCGTATCCTGAGGGCTCGTCCGGGCCGGCCGGGAACCGGCCCCCGCAGGTTCCGCAGGCAGGGCGGAGGGCCGGGACCGGTCGGCCTCCAGGGTGGACTTCACGGCGTAATACACCGCGTCAAACACCTTTTTCTCGCTGCCGAACTTGACCTCCTGCTTGGTGGGGTGGACGTTCACGTCCACGGCGTTGAGCTTGGTCTGGAGGTGCAGGACGCAGCCGGGGAACTTGCCCACCATCTTCTGGTTGGCGTAGGCCTCCTCCAGGGCGGCCATCATGGTGCGGCTCTTCACATACCGGCCGTTGACAAAGAAGTGCTGATACCCCCGGGTGCCCCGGCAGCAGGTGGGCAGGGACACAAAACCGGTGACCGCCATATCCTCCCCGGAGCCCTTCACCGGGGTGAAGCCCAGGGCCAGATCCCGGCCCAGCACAGCGTACAGGGCGGACTGGAGCCTGCCATCGCCTGGGGTGAGCAGGTCCTGCTTGCCGTCCCGAAGGAATTTGATGCTCACCTCCGGGTGGGACAGGGCCAGCCGCTGCACCATGGCGAAGCAGGCCGCCCCCTCGGCGGAGTCCTTCTTCATGAATTTAAGGCGGGCAGGGGTGTTGTAAAACAGGTCCTTCACCACCATGGTGGTGCCCTGGGGGCAGCCCGCCTCCTCCCGGTTCACCAGTACCCCACCCTCCAGAGAGAGGGCGGTCCCCAGGGGGGAATCGGCGGTGCGGGTGAGCAGCTCCACCCGGGAGACGGCGGAGATGGCGGCCAGCGCCTCCCCCCGGAACCCCAGGGTGCCGATGGCCTCCAGGTCGTACTCGGTGCGCAGCTTGCTGGTGGCGTGCCGGAGAAAGGCGATGGGGGCCTCGTCAGGGTCGATGCCGCAGCCGTTGTCGGTGACCCGGATCAGGGTCATACCCCCGTGCTGGATCTCCACCGTCAGCTTGTCCGCCCCGGCGTCGATGGCGTTCTCCATCAGCTCCTTCACCACGGAGGCGGGCCGCTCCACCACCTCGCCGGCAGCGATCAGGTCGGCCACGTGGGAATCTAATTGTTGGATGTGAGGCATAGGGGTCACCAGCTTTCTAAACGTGAAATGGGGCCCCCGCGGGAGCCCAGCGGAGCGGGTCCCGTGGGAAGAGGAGGCACAGAGAAACGAGGGAGCGTTCCCGTTTACGGGGACGCGAAGGATGTGAAGCTTGTGCCGACGATGTGGTCAGAAGGCGAATTGCCCCAACGGGGCAAGAGAGGCCACCCTGGGGTGTCGGCCCCTACGGATAGGCGGGTTTTGCAGGGGCGGGCGCCCACACCCGCCCGCAATCATCTCAGCGCCCCCACCAGCGTAAAGCCGTTAAAGAGCATGTGCAGAGCGATGGCGCTCCAGATGGAGCCGCCCCGGTCGTAGCACCAGGTGAGTCCCAGCGCCACCGGCAGGTACTGCACCGTCAGCAGCAGATAGCGCAGGTCCAGTTCGCCGTAAATATACACGAACTGGGCGGCGCAGTAGAGGGCGTACACCCCCACCGACAGCACATAGCCCAGCACCCGGCTGTAATTCCGGGCGGTGGTGAAGAGCACCCCCCGGAACAGAGGCTCCTCCACCAGAGGGATGAGCACCACCAGGATAAAGACGGTAGCGGCGGGGGCAAAGGCAAACTGCTCCGGGTAGATGGTCAGGTTGGGATCCTCCACCGGCAGGGGGATGAGGGAGACCAGCAGGCGGAGCAGCTCGCCCCCCGCCAGGCCGGTGATCAGGGCAAACAGGTTCTCCGGCAGCCAGTCCAGCAGCAGCCGGAACCCGTGGCGTAGGTAGGACCAGAACACCAGAAAGGTGAGGGCGGCAATGATGAGGTAATACACCACATTGGCCTCCGCCACCGGGAATTCCCCCTGGTAAGAGCGCTGGACCCAGCCCATGAGCCAGGGAAAGAGGAAGACATACAGGGCGAAAAAGACCCACCCCCGGCCCTGTTCGGCCCGGGTGAGCTGGGGGCACCAGGGGCGCCGTCGTCCGGTCAGCATGGTGTGCTCCTCCTTCGTGTGTGGTGATGGGTTCGTGGGGCGCCAGCCCTCATCATACCAACTGCTTTAATTCAAAGAGCAGGTTCATGGCCTCGATGGGGGTGAGGGTATTGAGATCCACGGCCCGGAGCCGCCGGGCCACCTCTCCGCTCCCCATGTCCAGCAGGGACACCTGGTCGGTGGCGGGAGCCGCCTGGACCGGGGCGGCCTGGACGCCCCCCGCCTCCAGCTCCTTCAGGATGCGGCGGGCCCGGGTGATGACCCGGTCCGGCACCCCGGCCAGCTTGGCCACCTCGATGCCGTAGCTCTGGTCGGCCCCGCCGGGGACGATCTTCCGCAGGAAGAGAATGTCGTCCCCCTTCTTCTTGGCGGCGATGTTGTAGTTCTTCACCCCGGGGATGACCCCCTCCAGGGCGGTGATCTCGTGGTAGTGGGTGGCAAAGAGGGTCTTGGCCCCCAGCTTCTTTTTGTCGGCGCAGTACTCCAGCACCGCCCGGGCGATGGACATACCGTCGTAGGTGGAGGTGCCCCGGCCGATCTCGTCCAGGATCAGCAGGCTCCTGTTGGTGGCGTTTCTCAGCAGCTCGGCCACCTCGGTCATCTCCACCATGAAGGTGGACTGGCCGGCGGACAGGTCATCGCTGGCCCCGATGCGGGTAAATACCCGGTCCACGATGCCGATGCGGGCGGAGCGGGCGGGGACGAAGGAGCCCATCTGGGCCATGAGGACAATAAGGGCTACTTGGCGCATATAGGTGGATTTGCCCGCCATATTGGGGCCGGTGATGATGGCTACCGTATTGTCCCGCCCGTCCATCCGGGTGTCGTTGGGGACAAAGAGGGCGTTTTTGAGCATCTTCTCCACCACCGGGTGGCGGCCCTCAGTGATCTCAATGGTGTCGGACAGATCTACCTCGGGGCGGCAGTAGCCGTTCTCGGCGGCCACGGCGGCAAAGGAGGCCAGCACATCCAGCTGCGCCACAGCGGCGGCGGAGCGCTGGATGTCCCCCACCCGGGCCGCGGCCTGCTGCCGCAGCTCGCAGAAGAGCTGGTACTCCAGCGCGCAGATCCGGTCCTGGGCGGAGAGGATCTCGTGTTCCAGATCCTTCAGCTCCTGGGTGATGAACCGCTCGCAGTTCACCAGGGTCTGCTTGCGGATATAATCCTCGGGCACCTGGTCGTAGTAGGACTTGGACACCTCGATGTAGTAGCCGAACACCTTGTTGAAGCCCACCTTCAGGCTCTTGATGCCGGTGCGCTCCTTCTCCCGGGCCTCCACAGCGGCCACCAGGTCCTTGCCGTTGGTGAGGATATCCCGCAGCCGGTCCACCTCGGGGTGGTAGCCCTCCCGGATGAAGCCGCCCTCCCGGACGGAGAAGGGGGGCTCGTCCACAATGGCCCGGCCGATCAGCTCCCGCAGGTCGGGCAAATCGTCCAGCCCGGACCGCAGGGCAGACAGCATTGCTCCGGAATAGGGGGCCAGCAGCTCCCGCAGCCGGGGCAGCCTGCCCAGTCCGGAGGCCAGGGCGGTCAGATCCCGACCGCCGGCGGTGCCGTATACGATGCGGCCGATGAGCCGCTCCAGATCGGTGATCTCCCGGAGGGTGCTCTTCAGCTCCTCCCGGCCGATGGGGTCGCCCACCAGCTCCTCCACCGCCCCCAGCCGGCGGCTGATGGCGACCGGGGAGAGGAGAGGCCGCTCCATCCAGGCCCGGATGAGCCGGTGCCCCATGGCGGTGCGGGTCTTGTCCAGCACCCACAGGAGACTGCCCTTCTTCTCCTTGGAGCGGAGGGTCTCGGTGAGCTCCAGGTTGCGCCGGGCGGTGAGGTCCAGCTCCATGAACTGGCCGGAGGTGAACCAACTCAGCCTGGTGATGTGGGAGAGGTCGGTCTTTTGGGTCTCGTAGAGGTAGCTCAGAAGACCGCCCACCGCCTGGAGGGCGTGGTCGTCCCCCTCCGGCAGCTGGTCCAGGCCGCCGGTGAACTGGCGCTCCGCCAGCGTGCGGGCGGCGTCGGGGCGGAAGCGGGCCTCCCCGCCGTTCTCACACCGGCAGTCCAGCTTATTGGTGAGGAAGTCCAGCAGGCCGGCGTCGCTGTAGGCCCCGTCGGACAGCATGGCCTCCCGGGGGGAGAACCGGCCCAGCTCGTTGCACAGGTGTTCCCGGGCGTCCGGGCCGTCGAAGGCAGTGACCGAGATCTCGCCGGTGGAGATGTCGCAGAAGCACAGCCCCGCCCCGGCGGAATCCTGATAGATCGCGCAGATAAAGTTGTTGCGGCCCTCCTCCAGCATGGAGGAGGCGATGACGGTGCCGGGGGTGACGATGCGGATGACCTCCCGGTCCACCAGGCCCTTGGCGGTGGCGGGGTCCTCCATCTGCTCGCAGATGGCCACCTTGTAGCCCTTGGCAATGAGCCGGGCAATGTAGGCATCGGCGGAGTGGTAGGGCACGCCGCACATGGGGGTGCGCTGATCCTCCGGCTTGCCCCGGTCCCGGGTGGTGAGGGTGAGATCCAGCTCCCTGGAGGCCAGCTTGGCGTCGTCCTGGAACATCTCGTAAAAGTCCCCCAGCCGGAAAAAGAGGATGCAGTCCGGATGGAGTTCCTTCATTTTCAGATATTGGCGCATCATGGGGGTCATCTCGGACGGCATGGCGGGCGCTCCTTTACTAAGAAATCATGGTTGTAGTGGAGAGGGACGGATTGCCGCGCCAGTGTGCGCACTGGCTCGCAATGACGTCCCTATAAATCGGGGTATAAATCCTTCCATTCCGGGTTCCGGCGGTTCACCAGGGCGTTTTTTCGTTTCCTGGACCAGGATTTGATCTGCTTTTCTCGGGCAATTGCTGATTGGATGGATGGGGTGGCCTCAAAATAGACCAATTTTGTAATGTCATAACGGGCGGTATAACTGGCGGGATCGGCATGGGCACGGTGCTGGGCGACCCGGCGGGCCAGTTCCCGGGTCACCCCGGTGTAAATGGCTACATTGGTGGCGTTTGCCAGGATATAGACGCAATACATGGCTCCGTCCTCCTGCCTGTCATTGCGAGCCAGTGCGCACACTGGCGTGGCAATCCGTATTTACTCCGCCTTCTCCCCCATCAGGGACCACTTATTGGCCCCGGTGATCTTCAGGTCCACAAACTGCCCAATGAGGGACTCGTCCCCGGCGAGGCGCACCAGGCGGTTTCCGGGGGTGCGGGCAGTGAGGCCCTTTTCGTCCCGCCCGTCCACCAGGCAGCGCACCGTTTTGCCGATATAGGCCGCGTGCTTTTCCTCGGAGATCTGGTCCTGCCGCTCCACCAGCCGCTGGAACCAGGCCGCCTTCTCCTCCTTGGAGACGGGGTCGTCCATTTTGGCGGCGGGGGTGCCCACACGGGGAGAGTAGATGAAGGTAAAGAGGGCGTCGAACCGCACCTCGTCCAGCAGGGTCATGGTCTGCTCGAACTCCTCAGCGGTTTCCCCGGGAAATCCCACGATGACGTCGGAGGTGATGACCACGTCGGGGATGGCCTGACGCAGGCGGCGCACCTTATCCAGATAGCCCGCCCGGTCGTACACCCGGTTCATGGCCTTGAGCACCCGGTCGCTGCCCGCCTGGAAGGGCAGGTGGAAGCAGGGGGCGATCTTGGGGGAGGAGGCCATGGTGTCAAAGAGCTTCTGGGAGGCGTCCTTGGGGTGGCTGGTCATAAAGCGCAGCAGAAAATCCCCGGGGATCTCGGCGGCCGCCTTCAGCAGGTCGGCAAACTCCATGGGCTCATCCAGGTCCTTGCCGTAGGAGTTGACATTCTGGCCCAGCAGGGTGATGTCCCTGTACCCCTCGGCCACCAGGCCCCGGATCTCCTCCAGCACCACCTCCGGCTGGCGGGAGCGCTCCCGGCCCCGGACGTAGGGCACGACGCAGTAGGTACAGAAATTGTTGCAGCCGTACATGATGGACACCCAGGCCTTCACCTTGTCCTGGCGCACCACCGGGATGCCCTCGGCGATGGAGCCGGGCTCATCGGCGATGTCGAAGATGCGGCCCCGGCGGGTCACCAGCCGGTACAGCAGCTCCGGGAACCGCCACAGGGCGTGGGGCCCGAACACCAGATCCACCTGCCGGTAGCTCTCTTTGATCTTCTGGGCCCGGTGGGGCTCCTGGGCCATGCAGCCGCACACGCAGATGATCTGGTTGGGCTTCTGTCGCTTGGTGTGGACCAGGGCGCCCACATTGCCCAGCACCCGCATCTCGGCGTGCTCCCGGATGGCGCAGGTGTTGATGAGGATCAGGTCGGCCTCGGCCTCACTGTCGGTAAAGTCGTAGCCCATCTCCCGCAGGTAGCCCCGCAGCCGCTCGGAATCGGCCTCGTTCTGCTGGCAGCCGTAGGTATCCACAAAGGCCAGCGGCGGGGTGGGACGGGCGGCGTTGCGCTCCTGAAGCATGTGGCAGAACTCCCGCTGACGCGCCACGTCGGCAGGGGAAATTTTGGTGGTCTGTCGGTTCAAAACGGTTCCTCCCCAAAAGTCGGTATCAATGCTTAATCATAGCACTTTTCAGCGTCAAACACAAGGGCCGTCCCCTTGTCATTGACTCATTTCCGCAGGGAGTATATAATGGAAAGGACTATCCCCGGAAAGGCGGCGAAGGGATGAAAATACTGGTCATCGAGCGGGACGCTTTGAAGAATAATATCGCTGTGGTGAAGGAGCGGGCGGAGGGGTCCGTGATCTACGGCGTACTCACCGGGGACGGCCAGGGCGCCGGCCTGGTAGAGCTGGCCCGGACTCTCCGGGCAGAGGGTATCGGCCGCTTCGCCATATCCGAGGTGACGGAGGCCGCCGCCCTGCGGAAGGCCGGCTTTGTGGAGGAAGAGATCCTTATGCTCCGCAGCACCACCGACCGGACAGAGCTGGAGGAGCTTCTGGATCTGAACGTGATCTGCACCGTGGGCTCCCACGACAGCGCTCTGGCCCTCAACGGAGTGGCGGAGGCCCGCTCCACCGTGGCGGAGGCCCACATCCAGGTGGACACCGGCATGGGCTTCGGCGGTTTTCTGGCCTCGGAGCCGGAGAAGATCCTCTCCACCTTCCGGGACCTGCCCGGTATCGCCGTCACCGGCGTGTGTACCCAGCTCTGCACCGGCGGGGAAAAGGGCCGCGGAGCGCCTCCCCAGCTGGAGGAATTCACCCGGACCGTGGCCGCCATCCACGCCGCCGGCTTTGAGACGGGCACCGTCCACGCCGCCGGGTCCTATGTGCTGATGCACTGCCCCGAGGCCAGACTTGGAGGCGTCCGGGCGGGAAGCGTGCTGATGGGCCGGTGCCGCCGGGCCAGGGGAGACGGCCTGCGCCGGGTGGGCTACGGCGAGGTGGGCATCGAGGAGATCCGCTGGGTGCCCAAGGGCCATCTGGTGGGGGGCAACGCCCCCGCCCCCCTGAAAAAGGATACCCGGGTGGCGGTGCTGCCGGTGGGGTATCAGAACGGCTTCGGCATGGGCCGCCCCTGGGCGGGCGGTCTCCTGTCCGCCATCCGCCGCTGGCTCACCCGGCGGAAGATCACTGTCCGCGTCAACGGCCAGAAGGCCCGGGTCATCGGCGGCATCGGCGCCATCGAGACCATCGTGGACGTGACCGAACTGAAATGCGCCGCCGGGGATACGGCGGTGTTCGATATCGACCCTATCTTTGCCAAGGGATTTGTTCGTGAATACCGGTAGGGCAAATGGTGGTTTTCCGTAGGGCGGCCGCAAGGGCCGCCCCTGCGCCCATCCCACAGCCCGATCACAGAAAGGATTTTATATTATGCGAGCAGTTGTGACCCGAGTGAAGAACGCCTCCGTCACCATCGACAGCCAGATAAACGGCCAGATCGGTCAGGGCTTTCTGGTGCTGCTGGGGGTGGCCCCCGGCGATACCGAGGCCCAGGCGATAAAGATGGCCGACAAGGTGTGCGGCCTGCGTGTCTTTGAGGACGAGAACGAGAAGATGAATCTGAACCTGGCCACAGTGGGGGGCGCCCTGCTGGTGGTGAGCCAGTTCACCCTGTTTGCCGACACCAAGTCCCGCCGGCCCGGCTTCACCGGGGCCGCCAAGCCGGACGTCGCCATCCCCCTGTATGAGAAGTTTATGGCCGAGTGCGCCGCCCGGGGCTTTGACGTCCAGCACGGCGAATTCGGCGCGGATATGCAGGTCTATTCTCAGAATGACGGCCCTGTGACCATTCTGCTGGATACCGACCAGATGTAACGCCGAATTCGCCCCCGCGCTCTGCGCGTCCGAGCGTTTTGCCACCGGAAAAACCTCGATGCCGGGCGGATCCATTCCGCCCCAGCAGATACAAAGAGACGGGGTCCCCGCAGGGCCGCGGCCCTGTGGGGCATTCGGCGCGGATATGCAGGTCTATTCTCAGAATGACGGCCCTGTGACCATTCTGCTGGATACCGATACTATGTGACAGATACCGCGGGGCGGGACCTGTGCCCACCCCATCCCCAGAATTCAGACGATGAGGTGATGACCCATGAAAATTCGTGTGATGCAGGTGGGCGCCATTGGCACCAACTGCTACCTGCTGGAAGATGAGCATACCCACACCGCCGCCGTGGTGGACCCCGGCGACGAGGCCGACCGCATCCTGGCCCTGGCCAAAGAGGACGGGATGGAGATCGGGCTCATCCTGCTGACCCACGCCCACTATGACCACACCTCCGGTGTGGCCGGTCTCCACAAGGCCCTGCCCCATATCCCGGTCTACCTCCATCCCGACGACGCCGGCCGGCTGGGCAACCAGCTCTTCCCCGACCTGGGGATGGAGCCCACCCTCTATCGGGACGGGGATCTGGTCAAGGTGGGGGGCATCGACGTGCAGGTGCTCCACACTCCCGGCCACACCCCCGGCGGGGTGTGCCTGATGGCAGGGGACGCCCTCTTCACCGGCGACACCCTGTTTCAGGGCTCCATGGGCCGCACCGATCTGCCCGGCGGCAGCTATGAGGAGCTGATGGCCTCTCTGGCCCGGCTGGCCCGGCTGCCCGGCGATTTCCATGTGCTCCCCGGCCACATGGACGTGTCCTCCCTGGAGACCGAGCGGAACACCAACTACTATATGCAGGCGGCCATGGGGTAAGGGGCAGGCCTCCTATTTCCCCGGAAAGGATCATTCCTCCATGAAATTGTATTTGAACGGCCACAACTACAAATACGCCGCCGAGCAAATGTTACTGACGCTTTTCCCCGACCAGCGGCCGGAATATTCTGACGCGCCCCCCGGCCACGGGGAGGACGCACTGGTCCTCTCCCTGCATCAGGGCGCCGTATGGGCCACCGCCACCGCCAAGCTGACCTGGCAGGGACGGACCTGCGGGGCCAGCCGCCGGTGCAGGGTAGCAGAGCTCACCGACCAGCTCTCCACCAACCGGGCGCTGCAGCGCATTTTGAAGCTGGCCTTCTATGATGCCGGGGTGGCCGCCCGGGGCAGCGAGCCCCCCTGGGGCGCCCTTACCGGCGTGCGGCCGGTGAAGATCCCCACCAAAGCCATGCTGGCCGGGGCCACGCCCGCCCAGGCGGAGCGGGTGCTGAAAGACACCTACCGGGTGTCCCCTCTGCGGCGGGAGCTGGCCATGGACTGCGCTCAGGCCAGTCTGGACGCCAAGCGCAGCCTGCGCCCGGAGGAAGTCTCCCTCTATGTGGGCATCCCCTTTTGTCCCACCCGGTGCGCCTACTGCTCCTTTGTGTCCGCCGACGTGGGCCGCGCCCTCAAGCTCATCGACCCCTTTTTGGAGGGTCTCTCCCGGGAGATCAAAGCCACCGGGGCCATGCTGGCCGGCGCGGGGCTGAAGGTCCGCTCCGTCTATTTCGGCGGCGGCACCCCCACCACGCTGTCGCCCCCCCAGCTGGACCGGCTCATGGGGGAGCTGGCCGACTTTATCGACCTGTCCGCCTGCACCGAGTACACCGTGGAGGCGGGCCGGCCCGACACCATTACCCGGGAAAAGCTGGCCGTCCTGGCCCGCCGGGGGTGCGGCCGGGTGTCGGTGAATCCCCAGACCATGCAGGACCATGTGCTGGCCGCCATGGGCCGGGCCCACCGGGCGGAGGATATCCTGTCGGCCTACGCGCTGGCCCGGGACAGCGGCATCCCCTGCGTCAACATGGACCTCATCGCCGGTCTGCCCGCCGACAGCACGGACGGCTTCCGTGCCTCCCTGGACCAGGTGATCGCCCTGGCGCCGGAGAACATCACCGTCCACACCCTGGCCATGAAGAAGGGCTCCCGATTAATGAACGGGGCCTCCAACAAGGGTAAGGCCCCCGAGGACGCGGAGGAGGGGGCCGGCGTCCCTTCGGACGACGACGTGGCCTCCATGCTGGAGTATGCCTGGTCCGCCCTGCGGACGGCGGGGCAGATCCCCTATTACCTCTACCGTCAGAAGTATATGTCCGGCTCCTTTGAGAACGTGGGCTGGTGCCTGCCGGGCACCGAGAGCCTGTACAACATCTGCATGATGGAGGAGCTGCACACCATCGTATCGCTGGGAGGCGGCGGGGTGACCAAGCTGGTGGACCCGAACACCGGATACATCGAGCGGGTGGCCAACCCCAAGTACCCCAGGGAATATATCGAGAAGATCGACGCCGTCTGCGCCGGGAAGGAGCGGGTCGCCCGCTTCCACGGCGCCCTGTAAGGAGGATCGCTATGCCTTATCAGCTCAAGGAGATCAACCACAGCATCCGCACCGACCCCAGGGGCTTTCTGGAGCAGTGCGACGCCGCCTACCAAAGCCGGGTGGAAGGCGCGGTGGACCAGATCCTGGCCCGGATGAAGGAGAGCCCCATCGTACTGCTCTCCGGCCCCTCCGGCTCGGGCAAGACCACCACCGCCCTCAAGCTGGAGCAAGAACTGGAGCGCCGGGGCGTGAATACCCACACCATCTCCATGGACAACTACTTCAAGACCCTCAACCGCAGGACCGCCCCCCGCACGCCGGAGGGGGACATCGACTACGAATCCCCGGCCCTGCTGGACATGGAGCTGCTGGACGACACCTTCTCCAAGCTGTCCCGCGGGGAGTGGGTGGTGGTGCCCAAGTTCGAGTTCGCCCGCCAGATGCGCAACGACAGCCGGGGCACCTTCTTGAAGCTGGACAAAAATGAGATCGCCATCTTCGAGGGCATCCACGCCCTCAATGACGACATCTTCGGCCGCCATCCCGAGGCCACGGGGCTGTACATCTCCGCCCGCTCCAACGTACTGGAGGACGAGGAGCTGCGGTTCAAGGGCACCTGGATGCGGATCTCCCGCCGGGCAGTGCGGGACTACAATTTCCGGGGCACAGACCTTTTGGAGACCCTTTTGATGTGGTATAATGTGCGCCGGGGCGAGAAGATGTACATCTCCCCCTTCAAAAACAGGGCCAATGTGATCATCGACTCCTCTCTGCCCTATGAGGTGTCGGTGTTCGCCAACTACGCCGACGGCCTGCGGGAAGCGGCGGAACAGATCCCCGCCGACAACCCCCGCGCTCAGGAGTTCCGGGACCTGGTGGACGCCTTCCGGCATTTTGAGCCGGTGGACCCCGCTCTGGTACCCACCGAGTCCCTCATCCGGGAGTTCATCGGCGGGGGCAGCTATCACTATTGATAAAAGTCCAGGGGGGGACTTTGTCCCCCCTGGATACAGTCCCACCGCGCCGCAAGCGGCACAGCGGGACTGATACCCCCCTCACCCGCGCCTACGCGGGTGGTTGCCCGCCAGTGGCGGAGCAAGCAGCAGTGTCCTGCGGCGAAGTAAATTCGCCTGCGGACTTATTTCTGTTCAAATCCCTGGTAACAACATAGGAAAGAAGGAAATCAACCATGTCAGAATGTACCCACAACTGTTCCTCCTGCGGCGAGAGCTGCTCGGAGCGTACCGCCCCCCAGGATCTTCACGTCCCCGCCAACGGACTGTCCCATATCGGCAAGGTCATCGCCGTGGTCAGCGGCAAGGGCGGCGTAGGCAAAAGCCTGGTGACCTCCTCTCTGGCGGTGGCCATGCGCCGCATGGGCAAGAAGGTGGCCGTACTGGACGCCGACATCACCGGCCCCTCCATCCCCGCCGCCTTTGGCATCCACACCCGGGCCGAGGGCAGCGAGCTGGGCATCTATCCCGCTGAGACCAAGACCGGCATCGGCATCATGAGCCTCAACCTCCTCACCGAGCATGAGACCGACCCCGTCATCTGGCGCGGACCTGTCATCGCCGGCACCGTCAAGCAGTTCTGGTCCGACGTGATCTGGGGCGACGTGGACTACATGTTCGTGGATATGCCTCCCGGAACCGGCGACGTGCCCCTGACCGTGTTCCAGTCCCTGCCCATCGACGGCATCGTGGTGGTCACCTCTCCCCAGGACCTGGTGAGCATGATCGTCACCAAGGCGGTGAAGATGGCCGAGATGATGCACATCCCCGTGCTGGGCCTGGTGGAGAACTACTCCTACTTCCAGTGCCCCGACTGCGGCAAGCGCCACGCCATCTTCGGCGAGAGCAACCTCGAGCAGGTGGCCGCCGGCCTGGGCCTGAAGGTGCTGGCCCGTCTGCCCATCGATCCCAGCCTGGCCGCTGCCTGCGACGCCGGAAAGATCGAGGACCTGGAGACCAACTACCTCACCGACGTGGCCAAGGCTCTCGCAGAGTAATTGGAGTAGCTTTAACAAAAGGTTCACATTTGGTTCAAAGCGGGTTCACAGAGAGAGAATAGGATAACAGCGTGGTCAGAAGCAACCACACCTCTCTTTCCTCTCTTTTTCAGATCTTGGGAACACAGGCCCGCAACAGGCGGCGGGCCTGTGTTTCTGCGTTTTCCGCCAAAAGGAGGAATTGCCTATGGGCAAACGAGTCAAAAAAAGCCGCCGGAACTTTCTGCCGCTGATCTTGCTGGTCCTGGCACTGGCGGCCGCGTCCTTTCTCGTCGGGCGGCTGGTCCTGTCCATCCCCCGGCCCTCGGGAGATCTGCCCGACTGGATCCGGGAGGAGCTGCTTCCCGTCAACCCCTACTCCCGGCCCGGCGAGGCGCTGGAGGAGATCAACGGCGTGGTGGTCCATTATGTGGGCAACCCGGGCACCACGGCGGAGCAGAACCACAGCTATTTCAATAATCTGGCTACCAGCGGGGAGGCCTATGCCTCCAGCCATTTCCTCATCGGCCTGGAGGGGGAGATCATCTGCAACGTCCCTCTGGATGAGATCGCCTACTGCACCGGCCCCCGGAACGGGGATACCATCTCCATCGAGTGCTGCCACCCGGACGACACCGGCGCTTTTACCCAGGCCACCTATGACTCCCTGGTGCGGCTGGTCCGCTGGCTCATGGAGGAGTACCACCTGGACGCCGATCAGGTGATCCGCCATTACGACGTCACCGGCAAGGAGTGCCCCCTGTACTATGTCCGCAACCCCCAGGCCTGGGATGATTTTCTGTCTGACCTGAAAGAATAGTCCTGTTTATCGGACAGCTGCTCTGTTATTCTGTACCCAACGATACAGGAAAGGGGCGCTGAACCATGGAATTTGAACTTCGCTATGTAAACGGACACATCGAGGTATACGACGCCTCCGGACGCTTCCGGTTTTCCGCCGACTCCCAGGGGGAGGCGCTGGCGGAGCTGAATAAATATGCCGCATGATCAGAAGCCCGAACCGCCGGCAAAGACGGTTCGGGCCCTTTTCTGCCCCCGTCCGCCTGTAGGTTTGTCAAACATATTGGACGGTGAACTCCCGAGGCGAAAGCCAACCGAG
>CAUWDA010000028.1:0-30308 GCA_963557075.1 uncultured Flavonifractor sp.
CTGCTCTGCTCTGCTCTGCTCTGCTCTGCTCTGCTCTGCTCTGCTCTGCTCTGCTTGAGTATATGGCGGGCGGTCATGCCTGTCAACCCCCATCGCTCCAACGATAGTTGTATTTTAGCATACTTTCCAGCATTTGAAAAGGGGCTTCCGCACTTTTCTTTTTCGGGGCGGCGGGGGACTGGCCCCCGCCGCCCTGCGCTCAGGTCTCCACCCCCTCCAGGCGCATCACCGAGACCTCAAAGGCGGTGCGCTGGCGGCTCTCGCCGTTCTCCAGCTTGGTGTAGGCCCGGCTCTGGAGCCGCCCCTCCAGCCGCACCCCGTCCCCCACCTCCAGCTCCCCGCAGCAGCGGGCCAGCCCGCCCCAGGAGATGCAGGGCAGATAGTCCGCCCGCCCGTACCTGCGGTTGACCGCCAGCATGAGGTCGCAGATCTCCCGGCCCAGGGGGGTGCGCCGGAGGACCGGCGGCTTGCACAGCACCCCCGCCAGCGTGAGCCGGTTCTCGTTGGGGCCCTCCCCCCGCCGGAGGCTCCTGGCGTGGAGGGTAATGACCAGCTTGCTGCCGGACCCGCTCTTGTTGTTGAAGGACCGCACCTCCCCCTCCACCTCCACCGGCATCCCCGCCTGCACCGGGCACTGCTCCAGCAGCTCCCGGGGGGCAATGACGTTAATGGTGTCCGACCACCCGGACAGCCGGAGGACCGCGAGGGGAAAGGTCTCGTACACAACGCCGTGGGTCTCATGGGACCACGCCGGGTCCGCCGCCGCGGTCCCCCGGAGCAGCGCCCGGTTCTCGTTCCATCCTGTCTGCATATCCATCCTCACTCCTGCCTGTTTTGGTAGCTGTGGGATATATATGCGGGTTTGTCCCCCCCTATGCCCAGGCAGGTCCCGGTTGACGGCGCGCCCCCGCTGGGGTATGATAGGGAAAAGGAGTGTTACAAACATGAACAAGCATTTCAAAAACCTGACCTTCCCCAAGCTGTTCTTTATCTGGTTCGCCCTTTTCTTCCTGCTGCTCATGATCAACAATATCACGCTGAAAAGCAACCTGCTGACCAGCCTGTCGGGGGCTGCCCTGGGCGTCTTTCTCCTGATCTTCCCCGTTCCCCCCCGCTCCTTTCAGCGCCGTTACGGCCAGAAGCAGGCCGTTGTGGTCACCCGCGTGATGGCCGTCGTCATCATCGTGATCTCTTTTATCGTCAAGGTCCAATTCTAACAAAACAGGACTGCCGAACAAGGCCATCCGGCCTTGTTCGGCAGTCCTCTTTTTGCCCTGTGGCCCATGGGGGGTTACGGCTGCTTCTGCCAGTCGGCAGGGTAAACGAAGTAGAGAAACCGGGCGTGGCCGGTGACAGAGAAGCGGATCTCGCTGCCCCTGGGGATATAGATCAGCTCCCCCGGCCCGGCGGACACCGTCTGCCCGCCGCACAGAATGTCCAGCCGCCCCTCCACCACATAGTCCATCTCGTCGTAATTCAGAGTCCAGGAGAAGGTGGTATCGGTCATCTCCATGACGCCCGCACCCAGCCGGGGGGACTGCTCCGGTGTGAACAGGTCCCGGGTATACACCCGGTCGCCGGGGTTGCCCGTGTCCAGCCGGTGGGCCTCGGCAACGGCGAGGGCGGGCACCTTCACCGCCCGCACCCCGCCGCACCCCAGCTGCTCCAGCAGCACCTGACGGATCTGCGCTTCCAGCTCATTTCGGTCCATGAGCGCCCTCCTTTCGGGTGAGAAACAGGGCGGCCGCCACGGCGGTGACGCCCCCCACCAGCTTGCCCACGATCATGGGGAAGATCATGGTGGGGTCGAACCCGGCGGTAAAGCCCAGGTGGTCGCCGAACACAAAGGCCGCCGACACGGCAAAGGCCACGTTGACGATCTTCCCCCGGCGATCCATGTCGTGGAGCATCTGGAACATGGGGATGTTGTTGGCCAGGGTGGCCACCATCCCCGCCGCCGCCACGTCGTTCATGCCCAGCAGGCCCCCCAGCTTCATCAGCGGCTTTTGAAAGACCTTCGTGATGACATACACCAGCGGAAAGGCCCCCGCCAGCACGATGGCGATATCCCCCACGATGGACACCCCCTCGTCAATGGGGTTGAGCCCGGGGATGAGGGTGAGGGGGGTGAGGGCCTCGATGATGGCGGCGGCCAGACCAATGGTGATGACAATGACGATGATGCGGCCAAAGATCTGAAAGCCCTTCACCATGCCGCCCGGCACAAGGGCCAGGCCCAGGGCGATGAGCACCGCGAAGAGCACGATGGGCAGCAGATTGCGCAGCACCATCATCAGGGGAAAGCCCGCCGCCAGACCGCCCGCCAGAGCGCCGATGGGGACGGTGATGACCCCCGCCAGCACGCCGGTGGCCAGGGCTGGCCGGTCCTCCGGCTGTATGATGCCCAGCCCCACCGGGATGGTAAAGACGATGGTGGGGCCCAGCATGGCCCCCACGATGAGACCGCCGAACCGCCCCGCCTCCTCGGTGAGGGCCAGCTCCTTCGCCAGGGGCGCGCCCCCCATGTCGTTGGCCAGGATGGTACCGGCAAACATGGCCGGGTCGGCCCCCAAAAGCTGATAGAAGGGCACCACCACCGGCCGCAGCAGGCCGGCCAGCACGGGCGCCAGACAGATGATGCCGATCATGGCCAGCGCCAGAGAGCCCATGGCCATGACGCCCTCCTCAAACTTCTCCCCCAGGCCGAAGCGGTTGCCCAGGATGCGGTCCACGGCCCCCAGAGCCATGAACGCCACCATCAAATAGACGATGACCTCGTTGATGGACATAGATCGTCCCCCTTTGCTTTTCTCTCATACCCGGAATACGGGCGCCGGGGACCGCGTCCCCTACGGGTCGATGAT
Organism: uncultured Flavonifractor sp.; assembly: GCA_963557075.1. Taxonomy (GTDB): domain Bacteria; phylum Bacillota; class Clostridia; order Oscillospirales; family Oscillospiraceae; genus Flavonifractor. The sequence continues at coordinate 2,865 of CAUWDA010000028.1, forward strand.
ACCCACGATGGCGGCGTCCACAGGGATGCCGCCCCCCGCCGCCACCCGGGCCGCCCCGCCGGTGGCGACGAGGACCCGCTCGCCCTCGCCCGCCCCCACGCAGTCGGCGCACACCAGCATCTCCGCCCCCACGCTCACCGTCAGAAAGGCCTGACCGGTGAGTCCGGGGGCTTTTTTGGTGGCCCACACCTTACCTGTCACCTGTCCCAGCAACACAGATCCCCATCTCCCTCAGCCGCCGCTCCAGAGCCAGACAGCGGCGATAGATCGGCGGCGGCGCGGTGCGGCGGTAGCGCCGGTATTCCAGCGCCCGCCGCTCCAGGCACACCCTGGCCCCCGCCAGAAGGGCGGCCAGTACCTCGGTCTCCCCCGGACTGCCGGGGGCCAGCGCCGCCAGCCGCCCCATGGCGTCCACCGGCAGCCAGGTGATGACCAGCGTGCGGCCCCGCCACTCCAGTCTCACGGCAGAAGCAGGGCCCGGTCGCCTTTTTTGAATCCGCAGGCGTTGGCCTCTGTCTCCCCACAAAAGGCACAGCCTTTTGCGGGAGCCCCGGACCTTTCACCTGCTCGGGCGAAGTGAATTCGCCCTGCGCCGAGGTTTTGCCAGGGGCAAAACCCTCGTGACGCGCCAAAAGGCGCGGTAACTCCTCGGCCAAGCTCATCCATGGCCGCGTCCCCCTCCCTCCGGCAGGAGCAGGGCCCGGTCGCCTTTTTTGAATCCGCAGGCGTTGGCCTCGTCGTAGTCGATGTGGGCAAAGGTGGCAAACTGGGGGGATACCCGCACCTCCACCCCCTCAAAGGTCAGGGGCCGGCGGGTGAGACACCTGAGCCGCACCTCCCGGCCATTTTCCACGCCGAACCGGGCGGCGTCGGCCGGCGTCATGTGGATATGCCGCTTGGCGGCGATCAGTCCCCGATCCAGCCGCAGGGTGCGGTCCCCGTTGCGCAGCGTGATGCCGGGGGTGCCCTCAATGTCCCCCGACAGCCGCACCGGGGGCGTAATCCCCAGCACAATGCCGTCGGTGAGGGAGATCTCCACCTGGCTCTCCTTCCGCTCCGGCCCCAGTACCACCACGTTAGGGATGGTCCCCCTGGGGCCCTCCAGCGTGACCCGCTGGGCGCACACGAACTGTCCCGGCTGGGACAGCTCTTTCACCCGGGTCAGGGCCGCGCCGGGACCGAAGAGGGTCTCCAGGTCCCTTTGGGACAGATGGACGTGGCGGCCGCTGGCCTCCACCTCCACCGTCAGGCGGTTTACGATCTGCTCCGCCAGGGCCTCGATGTCGATCATATTAAGCCTGTTCATAGCGTCCCGCCTTCAGCTTGATCATCAGGATCCACATGAGGGAGGACAACCGGTTCAGGGCCCGGATGATATCCCCCCGGGTCACGTTGCCCTCCACATCTTTGAACGCGGCATAGGCCGAAAGCTCGGTCTGCCGCACCAGGGTGCGCACCTTGTTCACCGCCAGCAGGGCGGGCCCGTCGGTCCAGGCGGGCAGGAAGTGGGGCTGACCCAGGTACTTGTCCGGGTAGTGGGAGTATTCCCGCAGCTGCCCGGCGTCATAGCCGCACAGGCGCAGCTCCCCCACCGGCTCGTCCAGCACGTCGCAGCGAATGAGCCGCCGCACCAGGGCCAGGGCCTCCCCCAGCTCATCCACCAGGGCCGGATGGGCCCGGGCCGCCTGCTGGGCCAGCATCAGCTCTCCCTCCAGGGCGTCGATCATGCCCCGGAAGGCAATGCGGGGGTGGTCCTTGAACACCAGGATATTGCCCCTGAGATGGGTCATGTGCTCCGGCTTTTCGTTGAGACTGGCGCCGAAGAGCGTGCGGTACCGGGCGGCGGCCGGCCCAGCCGGGTCGTCCCGCCCCGCCGGAAAGACCGCCTGGATCTTGTGGGCGGCCAGCCAGTCCCGGGCCCCGGGGGTCAGCTTTTGGTCACGGTCCACCACCACCGGCCCCCGGGTGCCGTTGTCCGACATGCGGCGCACGTCCTCACGGGTGAGCAGCTCCATTTATTCGCTCTGCCCCTGGTCGGCATGGGGCAGGATGTGGTCCACCTCGGCGTGGGGCCGGGGGATGACGTGGACGGAGATCAGCTCCCCCACCTTCTCGGCGGCGGCGGCCCCGGCGTCGGTGGCTGCGTTGACCGCCCCCACGTCCCCCCGGACCATGACGGTCACCAGACCGCCGCCCACCTGTTCCTTGCCCACCAGCTGCACGTTGGCCGCCTTCACCATGGCGTCGGCGGCCTCAATGGCCCCCACCAGTCCACGGGTCTCCACCATGCCCAGCGCATTTGTATTTGCCATGTTCTGTTTCCTCCTGTCAGTCGTCTGTTTCACCGGCTCCGCCGGCTGGGTGGGCGCGGGTCTGCCCGCTCTGCCGCGGCCCGGCCGGGCCTTCTTCTTGGGGGCCTCCGGGGGATGCTGGGCAGCGTAGCTGCCGCTGCCGGCCCCCCTGTGCTCCGGCGCGGCCAAGGCCGCCTCCACCGTCAGGTGGGGAGCGCCGCCGGCCTGCCCCGCCTCCTCCCCGTTGCCCGCCTGTACGGGGTGTTCCATGTCATCCTCCATCCCCTGGGGCCGCTCGGCCAGCAGGGCGTTGGTCAGGTTCTGAGCCTCCTGCAAAATGGCCTCGTGGGGATCCAGCAGCACCCCGTCGGCGTTGACTTCGCTCATCTTATCTCAGCCTCCCCATGATCTGCTCCACCAGGCGGTTGAGCAGAGCCTCGTCCACCGTACAGGCCCCGGCGGATACTCCAGCGTTCCCCCGCAGTTCCTCCAGCTCCCTCACTCCCCAGGCCACCCGCTTGATGTTGATCAGGTCCAGAGGGCCGATGTTGTTGGAGCTGGACGAGCCGCCCACCGCGCCGCAGCCCAGGGTGAGGGCGGGGAACAGGCAGGTGGTGGCCCCGATGCCGCCCAGAGCGGCGGGGGTGTTTACCAGCACCCGGCTGGCGGGGACGGCGGCGGCAAACCGTCGGGCGACCCCCTCATCCCCGGTGTGGATGGAGAAGGTGTGCCCCGCCCCCTCCCACTCCAGGATCTCAACGCAGCGGGCCAGCACCGCCTCCTCGTCCCGCTCCACAAAGCAGCCCAGGATGGGGCCCAGCTTCTCGCTGGAGTAGGGGTGGTCCCTGCCCACCCCGGTCTCTTTGGCCACCAGCACCCGGGCGGAAGGGGGCACCCGGTCCAGCCCCGCCAAACGGGCCACGGTGGACACGCTCTTGCCCACGATGGCCGGGTTCATGGTGCCGTTGGGCCGGAGGATAAAGCGGGAGAGCTGCCTGGTCTCCCCCTCGTCCAGCAGGTAGGCCCCCTGAGCCCGGAGGGCGGTCTTTACCGCCTGCTCCATCCGGGCCTCCAGAATAACACTCTGCTCGCTGGCGCAGATGGTGCCGTTGTCAAAGGTCTTGGAGTCCAGGATGCGCTTCACCGCCTGCTCCACGTCGGCGGTGTGGTGGATATAGGCCGGGCCGTTGCCCGCGCCCACGCCGATGGCCGGGGTACCGGAGGAGTAGGCCGCCTTTACCATGGCCGCGCCGCCGGTGGCCAGAATGAGCCGGGTAGCATCGTGGCGCATCAGTGCATGGGTGGCCTCCATGGTGGGGGTGGCAACACAGGAGATCGCCCCCGCCGGAGCTCCCGCCGCCTCCGCCGCCCGGCGGAGCACCTCCACCGTCTCCCGGATGCAGCCCGCCGCACCGGGGTGGGGGGAGAACACGATGGGGTTGCCCGCCTTCATGCAGATCATGGCCTTGTAAATGACAGTGGAGGTGGGGTTGGTGGAGGGCACCAGCCCGGCTACCACCCCCACCGGCACACCGATGTCCACCGTCCGGCGCTCCCGGTCCTCCGCCAGGATGCCGTGGGTCTTCTGGTCCTTGATGGCCTCGTACAGAGTCACCGCGGCGAAGCGGTTTTTGATCTCCTTGTCCTCTTTCCGGCCAAAGCCGGTCTCCTCCACCGCCAGGGCCGCCAGGCGCGCGGCCTGTTCCGCCCCGGTGCGGGAGATGGCCGCCGTGATGGCGTCCAGCTGCTCCTGGGTCATGGCGGCCAGGGCCCTCTGGGCCTGTTTGGCCTGGGCCAGAAGGTCCCGGACCTCCTGAACCGATCTCAGATCTTTATCAAATTCCATAGGATCACACCTCCTTGGGATGGTCCGCCACCGCCTTCACCGCCTCGGCAAAAGCGGCGCAGGCGGCGTCGCAGGCAGACTGCGTGCCGGTAAGCAGACCGCCGCCGAAGTTGGTCTCGCTGGGGGGTTCAAAGAGGGCCGCCAGCTCCACGTCGGATGCCTTCATGGCCTCATCCAGCCCCACCATGGCCTCCAGGGGCGGGGCAATGAGGTAGGCCAGAGCCGCGCCCTCCCGTACCCCCGCCACCTTGGACAGGTAGCTCCCGGTGCGGGAGACGGTGTGGGCAAAATAGACCACAGAGCCGTCTCCGTTGGCGGAGCGGAACCCCACCCCGCTGTTCATGAACGCCACGCAGGCCCGCAGTCCGGACTGGACCTCCGACGGATCAGGCCCGGCCAGAATGCCGATGACCTCGCCGGCCAGCGCGGTGGAGGCATTGGCGGCGCCGGCATACAAAGACTTGCCGTACACCACCTCCACCGCAGCCGCCTTGGTGGCCTCGTCCAGCGCGCAATAGGTCATGTCGTCGCTGTCGGCTGTGATGAGACCGATGGAGCGATAGTTCTCCGGCAGGCCCAGCTTCTTGGCCAAAGTCTCGCTGACGTTGGCGATGGTACGGGTGGCCAGCACCCTGGCCGGGATCAGATCGTCTACCATAGAATCACCCCCTCAGGTCTATGCCGCTGGTCTTCCTTTCCAGCATGGTTTTAATGAGTTCCGCAATATGAGCCCCCGCCACGCCCCACGGGTCAGGCCCCGTGGGGACCCCAAGAGCATTTTTATCTGCTCGGGCGAAGTGAATTCGCCCGGCATCAAGGTTTTGCCTGGCGGCAAAACGCTTGTACGCGCTGGCGCGCGCCCCGCTGTGCGGGGCCCCGTAGAGGCCGGTATCCTTAACGCAGGTCAATACCGCTCGCCTTCCTTTCCAGCATGGTCTTAATGAGCTCGGCAATGTGCGCGCCGGCCACGCCCCACGGGTCAGGCCCCGTGGGGACCCCAAGGGCATGTTTATCTGCTCGGGCGAAGTGAATTCGCCCGGCATCAAGGTTTTGCCTGGCGGCAAAACGCTTGTACGCGCTGGCGCGCGCCCCGCTGTGCGGGGCCCCGTAGAGGCCGGTATCCTTAACGCAGGTCAATACCGCTCGCCTTCCTTTCCAGCATGGTCTTAATGAGCTCGGCAATGTGCGCGCCGGCCTCCACGGCGGTGGTGCCCCCTCTGTGGATGTTGGAGATGACGGTACGCTTGGACTCGGGGATGCCGATGTGGGGCTTGTAGGTCAGGTAGGCCGACATGGACTCGGCGGTCACCAGTCCAGGCCGCTCTCCCACCAGCATGCACACCACCTCCGCCCCGGTGAGGTCTCCGATGTGGTCGGAGGCCCCCACCCGGCAGTACTTCACATAGAGCACCGGGCCGCCCTCCAGACCGTAGGCCTTCAGGCCCGCCCGCACCGCCTGGAGACAGTCCACGGCGTTGGCCTCAATGGCGGCGGAACTGAGGCCGTCCCCCACCACCAGGGCGATCTTGGGGCTCTGCCCGAAAGTCTTTTGGATAACAGCCTGGTTCTCCTCGTCGAACCGGCGGCCCCTGTCCGGCCGGGTCAGGTACTCGTCCTTGGTCTGGCACAGGGTCTGGACGGGCACGAAGCCGTTGTTCACCGCGAACTCATCCGGCACATGGGAGAACACCGAGTCCTGGGCGGCGGCGTGGTCGGCCCGCATCCGCAGCATGGAGATGGTCCGGTACCGGGCCCCCGCCCGCCCCAGCCCCAGCCGGGCGGGGGTCTTTAATTTCAGGTCCTGAAAGGCCTGGCCGCTGCGGGGATCGTCCACCAGGTACTGCCGCCGCAGGTCGGTCCGGGTGATGTCCTCCAGGCAGTCCCGGCCCATATCCTCCTGTTGTACGGCAGGCCGGGCCGCGGTCACAGCGGCAGGCTGCCCCGCCAGCTCCAGCACCATCCGCTCCACCATGGAGCGCAGCTCTTGTTCATTCATAACGTCCTCACAAACTCCATATTCTTCGCCCCGCCGTAAACGGCAGGGCTTATTCATTCCGTTGTTCGTCCTCTCCCCAACAAACCCGCTTTGGCTGGGCTTCGTTGGGGGCCCCGTTGCCTTCTTACCCCAGCAGCACCGACCCGTCCCCCGCCAGGGGAGTCCGCTTTCCGTTCTCCACAAAGCCCATGTCCTCCAGCCACCGCTGGAAGGGCGGGATGGCGGTGAGACCGAAGATCTCCCGCAGGGCGGCAGTCTCATGGAAGCCGGTGGTCTGGTAGTTGAGCATCACGTCGTCCCCGTGGGGGATGCCCATAAAGTAGTTGCACCCGGCGGCGGTAAGGAGCACCGCCAGGTCCTCGATGTCGTTCTGATCGGCCTTCATGTGGTTGGTGTAACAGGCGTCGCACCCCATGGGTACGCCGGTCAGCTTGCCCATGAAGTGATCTTCCAATCCAGCCCGTATCACTTGCTTGGAATGATACAGATATTCCGGCCCGATGAAGCCCACCACCGTGTTCACCAGATAGGGCTGGAACCGCTTGGCAAAGCCGTAGCACCGGGCCTCCATCACCACCTGATCCGCCCCGTGGTGGGCCTCGGAGGACAGCTCGGAGCCCTGGCCGGTCTCAAAGTACAGTACGTTGGGCCCCTCGGCATTCCCCTCCTTGAGGGCCAGCTGCCGGGCCTCCTCAATGAGTCTGCCATCCAGGCCGAAGGCCTCGTTGCCCTTCTGGGACCCGGCGATGGACTGGAAGATCAGGTCGCAGGGAGCTCCCCTGCGCACCGCCTCCATCTGGGTGGTGACGTGGGCCAGCACGCAGATCTGGGTGGGGATGTTCCAGCGGTCCCTCACCTCCTGGAAGCGGTCCAGCACCCGGCGCACACTGTCCACCGAATCGTCCACCGGGTTGAGCCCCAGCACCGCGTCCCCCGCGCCGTAGGTCAGCCCCTCCAGCAGGGAGGCCAGAATGCCGTCCGGGTCGTCGGTGGGATGGTTGGGCTGGAGCCGGCAGGACAGGGTGCCCGGCAGGCCGATGGTGGTGTTGCAGTGGGCGGTGACCCGGATCTTTCTGGCCGCGTAGATCAGGTCCAGATCGCTCATCAGCTTGGTGACGGCGGCGATCATCTCCGCCGTCAGCCCCCGGCTCACCCGCCGGATGGCAGCCCCGTCGTTTTTCTCATCCAGCAGCCACTCCCGCAGCTCAGACACCGTCCAGTTTCTGATCTGACTGTAAATCTTTTCGTTCACATCGTCCTGGATGATGCGGGTGACCTCGTCCTCCTCATAGGGGACGGCGGGATTCTCCCGCAGGTCCGCCAGGGTCAGGTTGGCCACCACCACCTTGGCCGCCACCCGCTCCTCGGCGTTCTCGGCGGCAATGCCCGCCAGCCGGTCCCCCGACTTCTCTTCATTGGCTTTGGCTAGAGCGTCCTTCACCGACCGGAATTCATAGACGTGCCCCAGCAGCTTGGTCCTGAGTATCATAGTTCTTGACTCCTTTACAGGCGGGCGCACAATGTGCGCCCCTACGGAGATGGGTGTAGGGGCGCGCAGTGCGCGCCCGATATCTATTTGTGAAACACAAGGGTCTTAATAACAACCGGTAATACCGCACCCCCCGCCACCGGGTTTCCAATGTCGATATAATCCCCGTTGTCCACCCCAACCCCGTCCAGGCAGAGCAGCGGACCGGAGACCAGGGGGGCCATGGCCTGCCCCAGCGCCTTGGCCTGATCGGCCTCCACGATCACGACAGATGCAAGGCCCCCCTCCGTCAGGGGTTGCAGGCCAGCCGCCACGCCCCGGGCCAGCTCCTGGATACGGCTGTAGGAGGGATTCTTCTCTCCCCGCAGGGCCAGGGCAAGCTGCACCAGCCCTCCCTGGTCCTGATACCAGCTCAGCTTCTCCTGAATACGCTTTGCCAGTTCCTTCGGCGGTCCCCCTTCCTCCCCAGCAGCTAATTTGAGGATGGGGATGTTTTTCAGGGGGAAGGTGATATCCCGGTAGAAGATGGTGGAGCCGGACAGATCGGTGGCGTGGCTCCCCGCCCCCACCACCGTGGCCCGGATGGTCTCCCGCCCCCGAAACCGCTCCGCCCGATGAAAGCAGGGGGATGCGGCGATGGCCCGCCCCAGCAGCACCCCGATATCGCCGAAGGCCAGCCAGTCCGGCGGCGGCTGGTCGATACAGTCGGCCACTCCGCCGGAGAAGGACACCACCTGCGCTTTCTCCACCGTCCAGCTGGTCCCCCCGGTGAGAAAGGCGTCCAGCCTGTCCCGGCCGGGACGCAGGCCAGCCGCCTGCTCCAGAGCTTCCACCATCACCTCAATAACAGGTCCCAGACGCTCCGGTGTGACCGTTTCTCCAACCGCGGGGGCCGGACACTGGCCGGCCCGCTGAAGGACCGGAGAGACGTAGGTGACCCGCCCGCTGTCCCGGTCCACCTTGATGAGCCGCCCGCCCACGTCCAGGCAGCCGGTACGCACCAGCGCTCCATTTCGGTACAGCGCCAGGTTGGCGGTACCGCCGCCGATATCAAAGTGTAATACTGTCTTGTGATGTTCCTTTGCGTATTCATCCACGCCCGCACCCCGGGCAGCCAGGATGGATTCCAGGTCCGGTCCGGCAGTAGCCACCACGAAATCCCCCGCAAATTCCGACAGGACGGCAAGCACCTCCCGGGCGTTTTCCTTCCGGGCGGTCTCCCCGGTGATGATGACCGCCCCGGTGTCCACCTGAGCTTTGTCAACACCCGACCTGCGGTATTCCTCCTCCACAATGGCCCGCACCCCCGCCGCATCAATCACCGTGTCAGACAGCAGAGGGGTGAAGTGGACGGCAGAGCGGTAGCACACCTCCCGCCCGGCCACCTCCACCCGGGGCACCGTAAAGGGGGCGGCCCGGTTCTCCAGAGTCAGCCGGGACAAGACGAGCTGGGTGGTGCTGGTCCCAAGGTCGATACCGACCGACAGCAGCCGCTCCCCCATCAGGCCAGCTCCCGCAGAATGGCCCTGACGTCCTGGGCGGTGGCGCTCCGGGGATTGGAGGGGGCACAGGGATCGGCCAGGGCGGCAGCGGCCACCTCGTCCCCACAGGTCCGTACCTGTCCCGGCTCCACCCCGCAGGCGGTCAGCCTGTCCGGCTGGCCCAGGCGGATGCACAGCCGCTGGACGGCAAAAGCCAGACCCCTGGCGGTGGGCGTCAGACCGCACAGCCGGGCCAGACCGGCATACCGTCCCGCCGCGCCGCTGTCACCGGCGTTGAACCGGATCACATGGGGCAGCAGCATGGCGTTGAGCCGCCCATGGGGGACGTGGAATTTCCCGCCCAGGGCGTGGGCCATGCTGTGGCACAGGCCCAGCCCGGCCCCGTTGAAGGCCAGCCCCGCCAGATTGGAGGCCAGCAGCATCTCCCCTCTGGCCCCCTGATCCCCCGCAAAGGCGGCGGGCAGACTGCGCCAGGCCAGGACAAAGGCCTTCTCCGCCAGCGCATCGGTGTATACGTTCGCCCCTTTGGCCACATAGGCCTCGGCGGCGTGGGTGAGCACATCCATGCCGGTGTCCGCCGTCACGCCGGCGGGCACCCCCGCCAGAAGCACCGGGTCCAGCACCGCCCGGCAGGGCAGCAGGTCCTCGCTCACCAGGGGATACTTCACCCCTTTTTTGCTGTCGGTGAGCACGGCAAAGGAGGTCACCTCCGACCCGGTCCCGGCGGTGGTGGGCACCGCCCAGAGGGCGGTCTCCGCCGGTGCGCCCAGCTTTTTGCCGTACTCCACCATGGCCTTGGCGCAGTCCAGGGCAGATCCGCCGCCAAAGGCCACCACTGCCTGGGGCCCGAAGTCGGCCAGGGCCCTGGCGCCCCGGGCCACCACCTCCAGGGGCGGGTCCGGCTCCACACCGGTGAAGGTCTCCACCGCGCAGCCGGACAGCCGGGCCATTACCTTCTCCAGCAGACCGGAGCCGGCCAAAAAGTTGTCGGTGACCACCATCACCCGCTGGCCGCTCAGCTCCTCCAGAGCGGCCAGTGCGCCGGTCCCAAAGGACACGGCGGTTTTCAGTCTGAATGTCTCCATGGGCGTCCCCCAGCTTTCTTTGATGGCCTTAGTATGGCGGCAGACCGCCGGAATATACCAGACTTCTCCCGCCGGAGAAAAAAAGAAAACCTTCATCATTCCTTTAGAATCTGTTCACAGCCTGTTCACCATCCCCAGGGGAAAAGCGGTTATGATAACAGCGTCAGGAACAAATGACAAACCATTCTCCTCTCTCTCTTACCTCTCTGTTCAAAACAGGAGCGCCCGCCGGAAGGCGGGCGCTCCTGTTTTGCGTACAGTTTCGTCCCTCCCCTGCGGCACATAAAAGGCCGCCGGAAAGGGTCTCCCCTTCCCGGCGGCCTTTTGCCGCTGTTGCTCAAATGGCTCGCACCGCTGCTTCTATCTGCTTCAGCGCCCTTGTTACAGTAGACCTCGGACAGGCCAGGTTCATGCGAAGGAAGTGCTCCCCTGCCCCGCCGAATTCATACCCGGGGCTGAGCGCCACACCCGCATTATTGATCATAAAATGCTCCAACGCCATCCCTTGATAGGGCAGGCCCGAACAGTCCAGCCAGACCAAATAAGTACCCTCTGAGGGAAAAAGGCGGATCTCCGGAATATGGGTCTCCAGATAATTTGCCAGATAGACCTTATTCTCCTCCACATAGGCGATAGCCTGATCCAGCCACTCCTCTCCCTCCGGTGTATAGGCAGCCATCAGCGCCGCCGCGCCAAATACATTATCCAGCCGCGTCTGCGCAATGCCCATCTCCTCTTTGAATCGCTGCCGCACATCATCATCTGCCAGAACAATCGTGGACATACCCAATCCACCCAGATTAAATCCCTTACTGGTGGAATAGCATATCATAGCATTCTTTAATACGTCGTCCCCCAGAAGGCCAAGGGTCGTATGGGGATGCGCTCTGGAAACAAAGTCACAGTGGATCTCGTCCGCCAGCATAAAGACATGGTACTTGAGACAAATCTCAGCCACCCGCTCCAGCTCTTCCCGCTCCCATACCCGTCCGGTTGGATTATGGGGGCTGGACAGGATCAATACCTTTGCATCCGCCGCCTTACGCTCCAGATCCTCATAGTCAAAGGTATATCGTCCACCTCTCCAAACCATCGGACTTTCCAACAGCACTCTCCCGCTGCGTTCCGCCATATCAAAGAGCGCATCATAATTCGGCGTCGGGATCAGCACCCGATCCCCGGGCCGAGTCAGGATGCGCAGCACCGTATTCATGGCGTGGATAACGCCGGGAGGCGAAAAAACGAGGTACTCCTGCCGCACCTCAAAACCATATCGATGCTTCAGCCATCTCAGAACCGTATCATAATAGGGCTGCTGCCGCACCACATACCCATAGATCGGATGAGCCGCCCGGTCACGAATGGCCTTTACCACGCAGGGCGCACAAGGGAAGTCCATATCCGCTACCCACATAGGGATGATATCATCCCGCCCAAAAAAATCCACTCCGGTATCCCATTTATAAGAAGATGTTCCTCTCCTGTCAACAGGCGTATCAAAATCATACTTCATGTTATGCGTCTCCGATCATCCTGTGAAACCGTGTTTTCTGCTTCGATTATGGGGGACAATGGTTGGTTTGTCAATAGAATGCCCCACTTTACTCACTTAATCTTGGTAATAATTTTTTATTATAGAATTGAAATTTTCCTGAAAATCAGGTACAATTACCAGAAGAGCGCCCCCTTTGCTGAATGTATCAATTGACCTCAGCATACGGATCGCAGTTCAGAAAGCAGGGATAGTTTGAGTAATTACGCCTATTTGGAGCGTTATATTCCAGTCGTTCAGTTTATGGGCGAGATTTGCGGTAAAAACTACGAGATCATTCTTCACGATGTCTCTACACCGGAACGCTCTGTCATCGCTGCCTGCAACGGGCACCTCAGTGGTCGGCGAGTCGGAGATCCCATGACCGAATTGGCCAAAGAGCTGATCCAGACCGGCGCCTACCATGAACACAACTATGTCGCCAACTACGAAGGACGTACCCGCGGCGGGAAACGTTTCGTCTCCTCCACCTTCTTTATCAAGGAGGCCGGGGAGCTTCGCGGATTGATTTGTGTCAATCACGATGTGGAGGATTTCTTTCTCCTCTCCGAGCACTTGGATAAGCTGATGCACGCCTACCCGCTTTTGCTGGAGGGAGAGCGCCGCACCCCCTATACAGAAAATCTGGACGACTCCATCTCGGAGCTCTCCAGTAACATCATCCACACCACCGTACGCAAATATGACCTCTCTCCAGCAGATATGACTTCCGCTGATAAGTTGGAAATCATTCGCACCCTAGAGAGCCAAGGTGTCTTTTCCACAAAAGGCTCTGTAGGCCTGGCCGCCAAGGAACTGCACATCTCTGAACCTACGGTTTACCGCTATCTTCAGCGGATCCGCAATGGAAAAGGCTAAAAAAGCCGCCGGGACCTTTTGAAAAGGTCCCGGCGGCTTTTCCTTAGATATTTTGACAAATCTGTTGGAACGCGGTTATCAGCAGTTCCCGCCTACAGGCCAAATTGACCCGCATGAACTGGCTGTATCCCTTTGAAAACTCCCTGCCCGGCGTAAAAGCTACGCCGCAGGTGTCCAAAAGAAATTCCTCCAGTTCTTCGCCCTTACCCAGCCCTGAAAAGTCGATCCAGGAAAAATAGGTGGACTCCATCGGATGCACCGTCAACTGTGGCAGGTTCTCCCGGATAAATGCTTCCAGTGCTTTTCGGTTGCCATCGATATAGTCGATCACCTCGTCCAGCCAGTAACCACAGGACGTATACGCGGTCTCGAGGGCGATCGCTCCAAATAGATTGTCCAATCGGGTCTGATAACGGGCCATCACTTGGTTAAATCTCTTCCGAAGTTCCTCATCGTAGATCACCAGTGTAGCCAGCTGCAACCCTCCCAGATTAAATGTCTTGTTTGTGGAGGTCAACAAAACAGAGTGCTCGGCCAGCTCCTGCGAAAGGGAGGGGAGCGGCGTATAGCGATATCCCGGCATCGCAAGATCTGCGTGGATATCATCGCTGATGATGGTCACGCCGTACTGAGTACAGAGGCTGCCCAGGCGGCGCAGCTCCTCCGGGGTCCAGAGCCGTCCCGTGGGGTTATTGGGGTTGGACATCAGCAGGATCTTGGTACGCGGCAGGGCCAGCACTTCCTCCAATCCTTCAAAGTCCAGCTCATAACGGCCATCGACCTCTTTGAGCGGATTCTCTGAAATGATCCGCCCACCGATCGTAACAGAGTTCATCAGTGCATCATAATTTGGCGTCTGCATGACGATCCGGTCTCCCGGCTCGGAGAGCAGATCTATCAGGACATTGATGGCAAAAATCACCCCAGGCGGCGCAAATGCCAGTGCCTCCCGCTCGACCTTCCAGCCGTACCGGCTCTGATACCAATGGAGCACCGAAGAAATATACTTCTCCGACCGGATCGTGTATCCCATGACCCCATGACCGATCCGGGCCGAAAATGCCTCCAGGATCTCCGGTGCACAAGGAAAGTCCATATCGGCCACCCACATGGGGATCACATTGTCCCGCCCAAATTCCTCCAGGGTCCCGTCCCACTTATACGACTGACTGCCCCGGCGCTCCACTTTGGCGTCAAAATCAATCTTCCCCATGGAGATCCCCCTCTTTCAGATGTTTATCCAGCCAGGACAGGATCTCTTCCATACGGCAAATTCGGTTTGACGGCGTTCCCGTGCGGCTCAGCCCGTGGTCCTCGCCGTAGAACATACAGAGTTTCGTCTCAACGCCGTGCAGTTTCAGCGCGGCAAACATCTCCAAGCCGTTCGCCAGAGTACACCGGTAGTCTTTGTCCGAGTGGATGAAGAGGGTGGGCGTCGTGACCCGGTCTGCATAGGTCAGCGGCGATGCCTGCCAAAGGCGCTCCGGGTGGTCCCACAGCGTTCCCAACTGCTGATCGGGCACATAGTAGTAACCAATATCAGAGAGCAGATAATCCCCGAAATAGTTTGAGATACTCCGCTGAGAAACCGCACAGCGGAAACGGTCCGTATGGCCAATGACCCAGTTTGTCATAAACCCGCCATAGGAGCCGCCGCACACGCCGATCCGGGAGGGATCGATATCGGGGAACTGCTCCAGGACGGCGTCCGTGAAGTCCATCAGGTCGTTGAAATCCACAGTACCATATTTCCCCTGAAGATCAGCAAACTCGTTGCCCTTTCCGCAGCTTCCTCTGGGATTGCAATAGAACACAAAATACCCTTGGGCAGCCCACAGCTGCATTTCATGATGGAATCCCGGGCCAAAGACCATTTTGGGACCTCCGTGAACATGCAGCACACCCGGATAGCGCTGCCCGGGCTGATACCCGGCAGGCTTGAGCACAAAGCCATCGATCTCTATTCCATCCCGGTCCAGGACATGGATCGCTTCCGGTACGGACAACTCCCACTCAGCAGCTACGGCATCATTGAAGTGGGTGATCCGCTCCAGCTCTCCCCCCTGCCACAGATACATCTCGGGCAGATCCAGGTCTTTTGCCGCCACCAAAACGAAGTGCGTGCCGTCCAGCGTATCAAAGTCGATGAGATAGTCATCTGTTGTGAACAGGGGACTTACACCCGCTTCCTGTGTCCAGCGGCACAGCTGCGTCCCCACGCCGTTGGTGTTCAGAAAATAGAGGGCTTCCCCCACCATTTTCTGACCGCGAATGCTGCCGTCAAAGCTGTCCGTAACTACCTCCGAGTTGACACGGCGGTCATACCGGCCCAGATCCGTCTCTCCCTGTTCATCCACCAGGAAGAATGTGGGATGCTCATATACGCCGTAGTCCTTCATGACCAGCCCCAGGCAAAGCGCCTTGCTGCCGCAGAAGCCCACAAAGTCGATGCTGTACTTGTCCGGAGTAATGAGTGTACATACATCGCCCCGCTCTTCCGACCAAAGGTACATTCCCTCCGTCACAGGTTTTACATCCCGGAAGGGGAAGGCAGTGAACAACACCTGCCCGCGCTCCACACTGACTCGGTTCACATCCCAATCGTCTTCGGTGATCTGCCGGAGGGTACCGTCCCTCGCTACAAGGAAGAGCGTATTTCTGGTCTGGTTGTACATCCCTACGCCATTTTCGCACAGCGGAAGCTCTACCAGTGTTTTGTAACCCCTGGTATGGAGCCGGCGCTCTACCTCCTGCGCCCGCTCATCCCCCTCCATCATCAGCAAATTGGGTTGGTCCAGCTGTGTCTCTGCCATAACAAGGTAGGCGCCGGTTCCTGTGGGCCATACGCTGCCCACAGAGAGCGGCAGCCGAAACAGGACTTCCTTTTCTCCGTCAAGCACACTCAGCCGGGACAAGGTACTCCAGGATACCTCGATACCCTGAGCCAGCAGTTCCCGGTCAGGCTCCCGGTCAATGATCAGCAGATGCTCGCTGTCCTCCCAGACCGCCTTGCGCTGCCCTGCTCCACCCGGCAGCTCGTCACAGGTCCCCCGCTCCATATCATGGACCCACAGGCCCCAACGGTAGCGATCCTGTTCCGAATCAATGCTCTTGACTGCAAATGCCGCCCGCTTCCCGTCCGGAGAAAGGGCCAGTGCAGACGGATAGCGGTATTTGAGAAAGTCGGTCAGCTGAAGTCGTTCCATCCTCTCATCCCTTCTCCATTTCACACATGGTCTCATAGAGCATCCTGGCGCCAAAGCCGATACCACCCTTGGAGTAGATACCCTCGCACTTTCTGCTCCAGGCCGTACCGCCGATATCCAGATGGACCCAGGGTGTATCTTCCGCAAATTCCTTAACAAACATCGCGCCAACGGTGGCATAGCCGCCTACGCTGGACCCCATCGCGCTGTTTTTCAAATGGGCTACCCGGGAATCCAGCACCCGGCGCAAATTCTCATCACAGGGCAGTTCCCATACCCGCTCGCAGGCAGCAGCTGCGCCCGCCTCCACATAGGCGGACAAGCTGTGGTCATTGGTGAACAGGCCGCACCGCTCATCGCCAAGCGCCGTCTGGATCCCATCGGTCAGAGTGGCGATATCAATGATCCGGTCCACCCCACAGCACTGCTTGATATAAGTCACTGCGTCAGCCAGGGTAATGCGGCCCTCCGCATCTGTATTGTTCACTTCAATGTAACGGCCGGACATAGACCGGATCACATCGCCAGGCACATAGGCCGTCGCGGACAGCTTATTCTCACAGGCTGCCACAACGCCGGTCACATTGATGGCAAGCCCACGGGCCTGCGCTGCCCACAGCGCACCGATCACCGCCGCGCCGCCGCTCATGTCATGCTGCATAGTCTCCATAAATTCAGAGGACTGGAGCGAATAGCCGCCGCTGTCATATGTCAGGCCCTTTCCCACCAGGCCAAGCCGGTGGTCCGGATGGTCAGGATCGCCGTCATATTTCATTACAATGAGCTTCGGCTCCTGAATGGAGCCCTTGCCAACCTCCAGGAAGGCAGTCAGCCCAAGCGCCCGGATCTCCTCCCGGCCATAGACCTTTACCTGGACCGGCGTACCGGACAGCAGCTCCTCCGCAGACTGGGCCAGCTTCTCCGGCGTCATGATCGTAGGCGGTTCGTTGATCAGGTCCCTGGTCATGCAGACCGCAGCACCGCAGATCTCCGCTTCATCCAGGGCCGCCCGATATTCCTTCTGATCTTCACAGCAGAACGCTGCCTTTTCCACGCCGCTGGGGTCTGGCTCCGACTTATATTTATCAAAGCGGTAGCCGCTCAACACCATGGCTTCGGCTGCCTTTTTGAGCAGAGCCGGTGTCAGGCCGGCCAGCCCCCGCAGATCCGTCATGACCCGTGCCAACCCGGCCTCATGGCACTGACGGTATACTCCGGCACAGCTGTGCAGCATAGTCTCAAGACTGGCTTCCTTTCCCAGGCCCAGCAGAAAATAGCGGATCATCCGGTCTTCCCGCAGAGCGGTAAAGCCGTACACCTCACCCTGCTTTCCGGTGAACATCTTCTGATCCCGGATCACCCGCAGTTCGCCTTCACAGGGCAGCCGCAGTTCACCCAGCGCACCCTGGACCACCGGAACTACGACACCGTCCCACTCCCGTTCCTCATATCCGGAACAAAGTTCAAATTTCACAGGCTGGTCCTCCCTTCCTCAACAACAGATGGATCAGATGCTGGCGCTACCATGTGGCAGGCCACAAAGTGATCCGGCTCTACCTCCCGCAGCCGCGGCATTTCCACGGCGCACTCCGGTCGAGCCATGGGGCAGCGTTCATGGAACAGACAACCGGAGGGCAGATGGATGGGGCTGGGGATCTCCCCCTTCAGCTCCTGAGACTGGCTGATGCTGGTCTCATCGATCGTGGGCGCAGCAGAAAACAGGGCCTGGGTATACGGATGCAGCGGCTTCTGAAACAGACGCTTTTTCGGCGCCCGCTCCACGATGGTGCCCAGGTACATCACTCCCAGCCGGTCACTGATGTGCTTCACCACACTCAGGTCATGGGCGATAAACAGATAGGACAAGCCGAACTCATCCTTGAGGTCCATAAGGATATTCAGGATCTGGGCCTGAATGGATACGTCCAATGCGGACACCGGTTCATCAGCAATGATAAACTTTGGTTCCACCGCCAGCGCCCGGGCAATTCCGATCCGCTGCCGTTGTCCACCGGAAAACTGATGGGGGTAGCGATTGGCCTGCTCCGCACTCAGGCCGACCCGCTCCAGCAGATAGACCGCCTTTTCTTCCGCTACAGCCCTGGATTCCGCCAATTTATGAAAGAGGATGGGCTCCGTCAGGATATCCAATACCTTCTGCCGGGGATTCAAAGAGGCGTAGGGATCCTGAAAAATCATCTGCATCTGTCTGCGGATGGGACGCAGCTCCTTGGCCTTCATGTGCGTGATGTCCTGTCCGTCAAAGATCACCCGGCCGCTCTTGGGCTCCTGAAGCCGGATGACTGTTCTGGCTGTAGTAGACTTGCCGCAGCCGGACTCACCCACCAGGCTGAACACCTCGCCTTCTTCGATGTCGAAGCTCACATGGTTTACAGCGTGTACCACCCGCTGCTCCATGGAAAAGTGTCCATGCTTGAATTTGATCCGATCCAGCAGATCCTGCGTAAGGTCAAATTCCTGGATCAGGTCCTCCACCTGAAGGATCTGGCTCATCCTAGTCCCCTCCTTTCAGCGGGAAATGGCAGCATACGGTATGCCCCTCGCCCACGACCTGATCGCTGGGCGCTTGGGTCCGGCAGATCTCCTGACAGTACTTGCATCTGGGTGCAAAATAGCAGCCCTTCGGCAGATCCAACATACTGGGCACCATACCCGGAATGGATTCCAACCGGTCCTGATCTTCCTTCATGCGGGGGATGGAGTTGAGCAGTCCTACCGTGTATGGGTGGCTTGGGCGGCGGATGATATCGTCCCGGGACCCGCTCTCCACGATTTTACCGCAGTACATAACGATGATGCGGTCCGCCATCTGAGACACCACCGCCAGGTCGTGGGTGATCAGGATCAGCGACGCGTTCTGCTCCTTCACCAGACGGTCCATCAGCCGCAGGATCTGGGCCTGGATGGTCACATCCAGCGCTGTCGTGGGCTCGTCCGCAATGATCAGCCGGGGGTTCGCCGCCAGAGCAATGGCAATGATCACCCGCTGGCGCATACCGCCGGAAAACTGGTGGGGGTAGCTCTTCAGCCGGTCCTCCGGGTTTGGTATCCCTACCATTCTCAGCAATTCGATGCAGCGCTCCCGTTTTTCCTTACGGGTCATTCCCTTCTGATGAAGATCCAGCATCTCCGTGATCTGCTTCTCGATGGTATACAGCGGATTGAGGGAGGTCATGGGATCCTGAAACACCATGGAGATGTCCTTACCCCTGATCTTCATCATTTCCTTTTCGCTCTTCTGGCTGATATCCTCGCCGTTGAAGTAAATGTGCTCCGCCTGGACTACGCCGGGGCTCTCCACCAGTTTCAAAATGGAAAAACTGGTCACAGACTTTCCGCTGCCGGATTCGCCCACGATCCCGAGGACCTGTCCCTCATCCAGCGAAAAGCTGATGTCATCCACAGCCTTGACTACGCCGCGAAAGGTGTGGAAATAGGTGCGCAGATGTTCAACTTGAAGCAGTGTCTTTCCCACAATTTCCACTCCTTACTTCAGTTTCGGATTGAATTCGTCTCTCAGGAAATCACCCAGCAGGTTGATCCCGAAGACCAGCAGCATAATGTAGATACCAGGCAGCACAGCGATCCACCAATAGCCGCTGAACAGCACATCAAAGCCATTCTTGACCAGCATGCCCAGCGAGGGCTCCGTCACCGGAACACCTACGCCCAGGAAGGACAAGGTTGCCTCCGAAAGGATCAGTCCACCCACCTTCATCGTGGAGAGCACAATGATGGTAGTGGCCACATTGGGGAGCACATGCCGGAGCATGATCAGCGGATTAGGCAGACCGATGACCCGGGCCGCATCCACATATTCGATCTGCTTGACGGAGAGGACCTCCGCCCGCACGGTCCTGATATAGCTGACACAGCCAAGAATGGTAAAGACCATCAGCAGCTTGTCCACGCCCCGGCCAAACATGGTCATAATAAACAGAGCGATCAGGATGTCGGGGAAAGACAGCAGAATGTCTGCCAGACGCATGATGACCGCGTCCACCTTTCCGCCAAAGTAACCGGCAATCAGGCCCAGGGTGATACCCACCGTACAGGCCAGCAGCGTACCAACCACGCCAATAAAAATGGAGATACGGCTGCCATAGATCAACAGGCTCAACATATCCCGCCCCTGGCTGTCAGTACCCAGAAGGAAGCGGGGGTCCCCGCCCGGAAGCCAGGCCGGCGGCTTGTAGGAATCCATCAGGGAGAGTCCCGCCACATCATAGGGGTTCTGAGGCGCAAACAGGGGGCCAAAAATGGCGATGAGTACGATCAACGCCACAATGACTGTACCGATGATCGCCGTTGCATTGTGCCGGTAATTAAAGAAAAACTCTGATCGAAGAAACTTTTTCAGTGCGCCGTCCTGGACGGCCGTCCTCTCTTTTCTTTGTTCACTCATAGCGCATCACCTAAGCTCGATTCGGGGATCGATCACCGTATAGAGCAGATCGACCACAAAGTTGATGAACACGAACAGCACGGTCGTCAGGCACAGGTAGGCTACAATGACCGGCCGGTCCACCTGGTTGATGGAATCGATCAGCAGCTTCCCCAGACCGGGCCAGGAAAAAATGGTCTCGGTTACCGTTGTAAAGGCGATCAGGGAGCCGATCTCCATTCCGAACACGGTAATGACGGGAATGAGGGCATTTTTCAGCGCATGCCCAAACAGGACGTTCTTCGTAGAGACACCTTTTGCGCGGGCAAACTTGATATAGTCCTGGCGCATATTTTCCATCACGCCCGCCCTGGTCAGCCGAACCAGAGATGCAATGTTCGTGATCGAAAGGGTCACAGCCGGCAGAATAATATACTTTAGGCCGCCCTGCACAAACAGGCTGAATTTCATACCAAGGAACGTGGAAGTAGGTCCGCGCCCCGAGGACGGAAGCCATCCCAGCGCCAGTGAAAAGACAAATATCAATACGATGCCAATAAAAAAGGTGGGCAGCGAAATGCCAAGAATAGAGCCGCCCATAATCAGCGAGCTTGATTTCCGCTTGGGGAACGCTCCTGCATACACACCTAACGGAATGGAGATCACCAGTGCCAGGATCACCGAAACGAACACCAGCTCCAGGGTCGCAGGCGCCCGCTGCAGAATCAGTCCCAGTA
The DNA here is from genome assembly GCA_963557075.1 of uncultured Flavonifractor sp. Taxonomy (GTDB): domain Bacteria; phylum Bacillota; class Clostridia; order Oscillospirales; family Oscillospiraceae; genus Flavonifractor. The sequence continues at coordinate 23,832 of CAUWDA010000028.1, forward strand.
CATCCTCTTTGTACACATAGGACTTACCGAAGTCTCCCCGGACCGCATCGGACACAAAGGAAATATACTGCTCCCAAATCGGCCGATTGAGTCCCAGCGCTTCGCGCACCTCCTCCCGCACCTCCGGCGGCGCCTTGGGCGATACGATCATATTGACCGGGTCTCCGATGCAGTTTGCCAGAATAAAGACCAGCACGGAGGCGATCAACAGGGTGACCACCATCTGGACCAGCCGCTTTAAAATGTATTTAACCACGGTATCACCTCTGCCAGTAGCCGCGGCTCATAGTGCCGCTTTGTAAGAAGAAGGGGGAGGAGATATCGTTCCCCTCCCCCATTGCTGCACAGGATCAGAATTCAAAATCCCAAGCCATGATGTTGTCGCCCGCACGGGGGGTATAGGTAATGCCGTCCCGGACGCCGTAGATCTGATCCTTAAAGAACAGGGGCAGATAGCCAACTTCCTCACGGGAAATTGCGTCAGCCTTCTTGACCAGCTCGGCGCGCTTTTCCATATCGTTTTCCACAGAGGCCTGGCCCAGCAGCTCATCCACCTCAGCATTGCTGTAGTGGCCGTTGTTGCCCTCACCCATACCGTCGCTATAGGAATGAACCATATCGTTCAGAATGACCATGCCTTCGCCGGAAGTGTCGCTCCAGCCACCGATGAAGCAGGAAGACTGCAGGTCCTCCGGGTTGACCTTCTCATAGAAAGATGCACGGGGCAGCAGGTTGACTTCCACATTGATGCCCACCTTGGCCAGATAGCTGGCCGCCGCCTGGGCCACCTGGTCGGCGCCGAAATCGCTGTCGCTGCGGGCATCGATCCGCAGGTTGAAGCCGTCGGCGTAACCAGCCTCGGCCAGCAGCTGCTTGGCGTACTCAGGATCATAGGCGGGACGCTCCATTGCAGGATCGTAGCCTACGCAGATCTCGGGCATATAGGACTTGGCCACAGTGGCGTGCCCATTGAGCACCGTGTCAATGATGGTATCGATGTCGATGGCGTGGGCAATGGCCTGACGCACCTTGACATTCATGAGGGGGTTGGGGTCGTCCGTACCGGCGGAGCCAGTCTCATGATACTGGTCAAAACCCATGTAAGTACAGGAGAGGCTGGGCGCGCTCACGACCTGGACGCCCTCAGCGTTCTCAATGCGCTCCACATCCATCACGGGGATGTTGCTGATAAAGTCCACCTCGCCGTTGAGCAGAGCGGTGGTACGAGTCGCCGCATTGGTGATGACCCGGAACTCCACCGTCTCCGCGTCAGGCAGCTCGCCCCAATAGTCGTCCTTGCGCTGCAGCTTGATGCTGGACTCCTTCACGTGCTCCACCAGGACGTACGGGCCAGTGCCCACGGGATTGGCGGAGATCTCATCGGGGCTCTTGCCCTCGCAGGTCTCCTTATCCAGCATCATGATCATGCTCAGGCTGCCGGGGAAGACCGGATAGGGGATCTTAGTCACCAGATGAACGGTATAGTCGTCGATCTTTTTGACCTCTTTCAGGCGCATCAGATATACGCCCATCTCAAGGGTGGGGTCGTTCATGATGCGCTCCAGGGAGTACACCACGTCGTCAGCATTGAAGTCGTTGCCGTTAGAGAACTTGACACCCTGACGCAGCTTGAACTCCCAGGTCACGCCGTCATCCAGGATCGTCCAACTCTCAGCCAGACCGGGAATACGCTCCAGATCGGTGGTGTAGGACACCAGGGGGTCATAGATGTGGCCGGTGACCTGCTGCTCAGCAGAGCTGTCCTTCACCGCGGGGTCCAGAGAGACTACGTCGGTCACAACGCCGATCACCAGGCTCTTCGCCTCGGGCGTTTCTGTTACTGTTGCTCCGCCGGGGTTCTGGCTGTCTCCGCCGGCGCTGTCAGGCTGGCAGCCGGTCAGGGACAAGGTCAGGAGCATCGCTCCCGCCAGCAGCAATGATGTCATCCTCTTTTTCATTTTAGTGCCTCCTTCTTCCTTTCTTTTTCGTACGTTCTCTTTTTCTTATCTCAGCCCGCCTCTCTGCAGGCAAAACAAGACGTCCCTATTTCATCACATTGAGTCCCTTCTGATCCTACCACCAGCTGCAAAAAGTCTCTGTCGCTTGCACATTTTCTCGTTTATTTGGCAAGTCCAAAATCTTGCTATTTACTTTCGCTCTATATTGCGTTAAAATATCTATGATAAAAAATTATACATTTGCGATAATTAAATGTCAATACTTGTTTTCATACTTTTGTAACTTGATGAAATAAACCAGGAAGGAGCTGTATGCACAATGAAATTCTATATGCTCTGCGACATCGAGGGTGTCGCCGGTCTATCCTGTTGGGATGAGGCCAGACCGTCCGGAGACCAGTATTCTGCCATGGCGCGTGAAATGAGCCTGGAGACCGCCTGCGTCGCCAAGGGTCTGCTCAACTGCGGCGACCACAGCATTATCATCGAAGATGCCCACGGGGACGGCCGCAACATCGACTGCAATCTGCTGCCGCCCCAGGTCACCTTGCTGCGGGGCTTGACTCATGAGATCTTTGGCAAGACCGGCCCCTTTGATGAGAGTTTCGACGGCGTCCTCATGGTCGGCTTTCATGACGCCGCCTCCTCCCCCGCCAACCCGACCTCCCACACCATGGTCAGCTCCCGGATCTTCCAGCTGAAGGTCAACGGAATGCTTTGGGGAGAGTTTGAGATGTTTGCCTATGCCGCCGCCTACCGCGGGGTTCCCACGCTCTTTGTCAGCGGTGACGCAGGCGTGTGCGCCGCAGCCAAGCACAGCATTCCCTCCGTGCGCACAGTCCCCACCAAGACAGGGTGCGGCTACGGGGTGCTGACCAAAACCCCGGAGGCTGTACAAAAAGAACTGACGGCGCAGGCGGGGGAACTGCTCCGCCATATGGATGAGATCAGTCCGCTTCCGCTCCCGGACCACTTCCATGTGGAGGTGACCTATCACCACCATTACGACGCCTATGGCTGCTCTCACTACCCCGGCGCCGTTCTGGTCTCTCCCACGACACTGACCTTTGACACCGATGATTACGGTGAGGTACTGCGTTTCTTCTATTTTGTATTTTGATGAGAAAGGCTGTGACGGGATATGCCAGACATTGCCTATCAGTACCGCGGCGCCCTTGTGGATCAGGTCCACCGGGGCCACATCGTCGTAGCAGACCATACCGGGAAGGTCCTCTGGCGTTGGGGAGATCCCGACAGACCCACTTTTGCCCGATCCGCCGCTAAGCCCATACAGGCCATTCCGGTGGTAGAGAGTGGAGCGGTCGATGCGTTCGGCATCACAGACGAGGAGCTTGCTGTGATCTGCGCCTCCCACAACGGGGAGCCCATCCACATCCGCACAGTGGCCCGCATTCTGGATAAAGCCGGTCTAAGCCCCGACGCGCTGCGGTGCGGCGCAGAGTACCCCATGTATGTTCCGGCGGAGGACGCTCTGAAAAAAGCCGACAAACCAAGACAGCCCATCTACTGCGACTGTTCCGGCAAACACGCCGGTATGCTGATCACAGCCCGGCACCTGGGCGAACCGCTGGACTGTTATGAGCAGCCGGAGCATCCGGTACAGCGCCGCATCACCGCTGCTATTCTGGATGTGTGCGGCAGCCCTGCCCACGAACTGGCAACAGCGATCGACGGCTGTGGCGTTCCGGTCCACGCCCTCCCACTCTACCGATTTGCCCAGGGCTACGCCAGAATGTCCCTGCCCGATCATTTCAGTCCCCAGCGGTCTCTGGCCATCCGCCGCATCACCAGCGCCATGACCAGTCATCCCTATCTGGTGGCGGGTGCAGAGCGGATCTGCACCTTCCTGATGGAGCACTTTGGAGACCGGTTATTCTGTAAGTCCGGCGCCAGCGCCTTCTATGCCATTGGTCTGAAAGAGCGCGGCATCGGTATTGCGGTCAAGCTGGAGGACGGCGCCTCTTCTCTGATCCCCTATGTGCTGCTCCAGGTGCTGCGTGAGTTGGACGTGATCTCCGCTGACGAGCTGGCCGGTCTAAACGAGTATCAGGACCAGATGATTTATAATAACCACCACACTCCCGTGGGCCGCACGGAATTGGTATTCCATCTCCGGCCAGGCCGCGGCACAGAGTAAGAAAGGGGCTGTTTGCCAGTGGGAAGAGATTTGACCAAAGGCCCCGAATGGCGGCAGCTCCTCGGTTTTGCATTCCCCATGATGGGCGCTCAGCTGTTGCAGGTCACCTACTCCATGGTGGATGCTATTGTAGTCGGAAACTTCGTCAGCGCCACCGCTCTCGGTGCCGTCAGCGTACCCGGACCAATTATCTGGGTCGTCAGTTCCATCGCCTCCGGCATGGGTACAGGAACCAATATTATTGCGGCACAGTATGTTGGCGCCTCAAAAGAGGATGAGGTCCGCTCCGCCGCCGCCACCTCCGTCCTGTTCTGCGGTCTGTTGGGCATTGTTCTGAGCGTACTCTGCGCTCTGCTCTCCGGTCCCATCGTCCGTTCCTTCCTCCAGACGCCCACCGAGATGGAATGGGAAGCCACTGTCTATCTGGCTGTATATAGCATCGGTTTCTTTTTCCAGCTTCTGTACCAAGTCTTTTACGGCATCACACGGGCCTTTGGAGATTCCAAGGCATCCCTGCTCTTTCTGCTGGTAGCCGCCATCCTGAACCTGGTCCTGGATCTCGGGTTTATTATTCTTCTGGATTGGGGTGTCGTCGGTGCTGCGCTGGCCTCTGTCATTGCACAGGCCGGATCCGCTGTCGCCGCACTCGTTTACCTGATCGTACGCTATCCCCACATATCCTCCGCCTTCCGGCAGCTCCGGCTGGACCGCCAGCAGCTCTCTCTCATCGCCCGGGTCAGTTTGCCTGTTACGTTTCAGATGGTGGTCCAGTCCGCCGGCTTCCTCCTGTTGCAGCGCATGGTCAACTCCTTTGGCCCCGCCAGCATTGAAGGATTTGCCGCTATGGGGAAAACCGAGGAGCTGATGCACATCCCCATCATCTGTATCTCCACAGCCCTCGCCTCTTTTGTGGGGCAAAATATGGGGGCGCAGCAGATAGACCGGGCAGAGCGCGGGGTCCGGTTTGCACTTTATGGCATGTTGATCCTCTCTGTTGTCCTGGGCGGGGTCATGCTGCTGTGCGATCAGCACATTCTTCAGCTCTTCAACATCACGGGCGAGTCCATGCTCCGGGGCAAGGAGCACATGGATATCATGTGCCTTCTTCTGCCGGTATTTACCGTCAATCGGGTGCTGAATGGCGCTTTGCAGGGCGCCGGAGATGTGCGCATCCCGGTGATCTCCAGCTTTACAGACCTCATTCTGCGCCTGCTGCTCACCGCACTGCTCTCTCTGACTCCGGTATCCTTCCGCGCCGTCTATCTGAGCACACCCCCCGCATGGATCATCTCCTGTCTGATCACCGTGATCCGGTTCCGGCAAGGATACTGGAAACATGTACGAGTCGTCTCCTAGGCTCCCTCCACTCTCGCGCTTGTGAAAAAGGCCGCCGGGAAAGGGTCTCCCCCTTCCCGGCGGCCTTTTGTTGGTTGCAGAGCGACCCTCTGCGGGGCTGTGCCTCGTCCGGTCTTACTTGCCGGTCATACCGTTCTCATAGGCCTCGATCATCTTCTTGACCATCTGGCCGCCCACAGAACCGGCCTCGCGGCTGGTGAGATCGCCGTTATAGCCCTTCTTCAGATCGACGCCCACCTCGGAGGCGGCCTCCATCTTAAACTTGTTCAGGGCCTCACGGGCCTCGGAAACCACGGGCTGATTGCTGTTGTTGCTTCGGTTAGACATGATGTTGCATCTCCTTTGCAAACGTTTTGTTGGATCGATGATCCGAGCATAGCTTTGCCCCGGCACATGTTTCTATGCGGCATTTCTCCTTCCAATCCATGGAGACGCGTCAAAGCCGCGCCATTACTGGATTTTCAGCGATTTTGACCGCCTGGTCCGGGCCTGAAAACGTCGCTGAAAACGGTTGACAAGAAACATCGGACGGATTAGTTTAGAAGTAAACTGGTCCGTCCGGTCTGCTGGTACGGACTGTACGATTGGAGATGGGTCCCATGAAAAAAACGCCTGTCCTTCTGCTCTGTTCCGCCCTGCTGGCCCTCTCGCTGGCGGCCTGCGGCCAGCCGGCGCCCCAGGAGCCGCCGTCTCCCTCCCCGTCGCCTGCCGCCGAAGGGGTGGACCTGACCATTCTTTATGAGGCTGACGACGACATGATCAACAACTACTCCCTGCTGGCGGTCGCCCCGGACGCCCCCTTTACCGATGCCGACGGGGTCCCTGTAGACGATGTGTACATCAATACAGAGGGCGCCGCCGCCCTGGTCAACTGGCTGCTCAGCGACGCCGGACGGACTGCGGTGGAGTCCTATGGAATGGAGGACTTTGGTGAGCCGCTGTTTTACTGGAAGACTAACTATTAAAAGTCAAGCCTGAAATGAATGGATTAGCAAAAAATTTTAG
>CAUWDA010000029.1:0-28275 GCA_963557075.1 uncultured Flavonifractor sp.
GCCATTTTTCTCGGAATGACAGGTCTTTTGTGCGGTTTGCGTGTTTGCGGCAGGCCCGTTTCTTTGCCCGGCGCACCGCCGGGACGCCTGCCCTGCCGTCAGCTTCCGCTCATCCGCAGGGCGGAGATGCGCTCCAGGACCGCCCCCATGGTCCCCGGGTCAAAGCCGCCGCTGGAGACCGTTCTGTCCAGCAGGGTCCCGCCTGTCTTGGCAGGGGCAGACAGCGCGCACACCGACAGATAGGCCACCTGCGCCCGGCAGAATGCACTGCTGTTCAGCATCGCCAGCTCGCTCTGCCGGATCACTCCATAGGCCAGTCCCGCATCCATGGCGTTCTGCCAGGAGAAGTCGGGGGCATCGCCCCCGTCGGAGTAGCCCAGTGCCCGAAGGGCAAACGTCATATACTGGGCCGCCGTAAAGGTATTGTTGGGGCCGAACACCAGCTGTCCGGCGGCATTGGTCCCGACACCGGTGGTATATCCCCGCTCGTAGGCGTAGGCCAGATAGCGGTCCGCCCAGGACGGACTGTCCACAAAGGGGTTGACCGCCGTACTGGCCAGGGCCGCGCTCTCCTCCCCCATCAGGCGGATGAACATGACAAGGCCCTCCACCCGGACAGTCTGCCGCTCCAGCTCATAGCCGGAACCGTAGGCCGCCCCGGTGCCCTTCAGCAGGCCCATCTCCGCCAAACCGTCGGCCATGGCGTTATAGTCCACGCTCCCGCTGGGAGAGAGGGTATAGCTCCCCTCCAGGCTGAGCACAGCGGTGTCGGACGTTACTGTCACCACCGTGGCGGCGCTCTCCCCCGCCAGGCAGCGGTGCCGGACCGACAGCCCGCCGCCGGCAGCCACGGCGGCGCCGGCGGTGACGTCCACCAGGACCCCGCCGGAGGAGGCCGCGCCCCCGGCCAGCAGCATCACCCCGGAGCCGGGGGTCAGGTTAAGCACATCCCCCCGCTTAAACCGACGGTCCGCAAATCCGGAGACCGTGACCACTCCGCCGGAGCTTCCCGTCCCGGACTGCCCCAGATAGCCGCTGTGCCTGCTGTTCAGATCATTCAGCGCCCGGTCGTAGGCGGCGCTCATCTGGCTCTCCGCCCGCTTGCTTACCTGCTCCAGCGCCTGCCCGGTAAAGGTCTTGTCCACATAGCTCTTGCTGACCAGAGACTGGCCGCCGGCGGCCACCACCGCCCCGCTGCCCGCCAGGATGGCCCCGGCCAGCAGGATCGCCGCTGCTTTTTTCATACTTCCTCCGAGATCATGTAGCTGAGGGCCAGAAGGCTGTCCGCAAAGTGGACATTCTCGATGACCACGCCGGGCGCCTCCACCTTCAGCTCGCTGTTGGTAAAATTCCAGATGCCGCGCACCCCGGACCGGACCAGCCGGACCGCGGTGGCATTGGCCACGCTGCGGGGCACAGTCAGCACCCCAATGCTGGCGGGATGGTCCGCCAGATACTCCTCCAGCTGATCCACATGGTAGACCGGTACGCCGGAGCGGACCTGCCCCACGATCTCGGGGGACACGTCGAAGGCGGCGGCCAGGGTCACGCCGGAACGGTCAAAATGAAAATTTTCCATCAGGGCCCGGCCCAGGTTGCCCGCGCCCAGAATAACGGCAGTATGTCCCCGGTTCATACCCAGGATATCGGCGATCTCTCCCCGCAGCTTGCTCACATTGTAGCCATAGCCCTGCTGGCCAAATTCACCAAAGCAGGACAGATCCTGCCGGATCTGGGAGGCCGTCAGGCCCATGGAGCGGCCCAGGGCGCTGGAGGAGATGCGCTCCACCCCCGCCAGATACAGATCGGTCAAGTGCCGGTAATACCGGGGCAGACGCCGGATCACCGCACTGGACACCTTTTGCTTTCTCATGTATTATCACACTCGTTCCAGAGGATATCTCTTCTACCCAGTTTACTCAAAACTGCCGCCAATGTCAACGTCTGCGGGACAATTCTTCCCTTCGTCGCATAGAGTGGAGGGAAAAGGAGGAATGCCGTTTGACAGCGACAGGAACCATTTTGACCCGGGTCTTTACCTCCCGGGCACAGATCCCCATCGCCGGCGCCACCGTTGTGTTCACCCGCCAGGAGCCCGGAGGGGTCCGCGCCCTGCTGGCCCTGCGGGTCACCGACGGCAACGGGATCACCGCCCCCGTTCAGCTGGCCACCCCGGACCTTGCCGCCAGCGAGTCCCCCGGCACGGACACCCCCTTCGCGGTGTGCGACATCTGGGCGGAGGCGCCGGGATACGAGCTGCTGGCGGTAGAGGACGTCCAGGTCTTCCCCGGCACCCAGACGCTGCAGGAGCTGCGGCTCATCCCTCTGCCGGAGCAGTCTGCCGCCCTGACCCCGGAAGACCCCGTTCTCATCCCGCCGCAGACGCTGTAAAGGAGGGTGTATATGCCAGAGCCACTGCCCATCATTCCCTATGTGCCCCAGTACATCACGGTCCATCTCGGTCCCCCCGGCTCCAACGCCGAGAATGTGACGGTCTCCTTTCCCGATTATGTCAAAAATGTGGCCTCCAGCGAGATCTACCCCACCTGGAAGCCCGCCGCCCTTAGGGCCAACATCCTGGCCATCATCTCCTTCGCGCTCAACCGGGTCTACACCGAATTTTATCCCAGCCGGGGCTATCCCTTCAACATCACCGCCAGCACCGCCTACGACCAGAAGTTCATCAAAGGCCGCAATATCTTTGAGAACATCAGCAAGCTGGTGGATGAACTGTTCAACACCTATATCCGGCGGATCGGCTTTGTGGAACCCCTGGCCGCCAAATTCTGCAACGGCACCACCGTCACCTGCGACGGTCTCTCCCAGTGGGGCAGTCAGGGCATGGCGGAGGAGGGGGCCGACTCCATGGAGATCCTCCGCGCCTACTACGGCGACAACATTGAGCTGGTGAGCAACGCCCCGGTCCAGGGCATTCGCTCCTCCTATCCCGGCGCCCCGCTCCGCCGGGGAGACCGCGGGGAGGCGGTACAGCGGATTCAGGTCATGCTCAACCGGATCTCCCGGGATTTTCCCGCCATTCCCAAGGTGGACCCGGCGGACGGTATCTTCGGCCCCGCCACCGAAGGGGCCGTCCGCCGTTTTCAGGAGATCTTCGACCTGACGGCTGACGGCATCGTGGGAAATGCCACCTGGTACAAGATGGTCTTTCTCTACGTGGGGGTCCTGGACCTGGCGGAGCTCATCAGCGAAGGACAGACCTATTACCCCGGCAGCAGCGCCCAGCCCTTCCCCACCGTGCTGGCTCCCGGGGCCAGAGGGGAGTCCGTACGCACCATCCAGTACATGCTGTCGGTGGTGTCGGAATTTTACACCAACGTCCCCCAGACGGCCATCGACGGGATCTATGGACCGTCCACGGAACAGGCCGTCCAGGCGGTCCAGCGCATAGGGGGCCTGTCTCAGGACGGCATCATGGGCGCACAGACCTGGACCGTCCTCTACCGGTTGTACGCCGGTATCGTCACCACCGTGGAGACCTACACCAATGTGATCCCCGAGCCCTTCCGCCCCGACCTGCCCGAGAGTCAGGCCACCGGCCTGACCCAATACCCCGGCCGGCCCATGACCCTGGGCTCCGCCGACGAGAGAGGAGCATCCGCATGATCGTCCCCCAGAAGATCCGGCTCATCGGCCAGCCGGTCCGCAGTCTCCAGACCATGCTGCGGGAGCTGTCCTTCCTCCACGCCGCGCTGCCCCGCCTCACCCCGGATGGGGTCTTTGGGGAGCGCACACTGGAGGCCGTTATGCTCTTTCAGCGGGACTTCTTTCCCCCTGTGACCGGGCGGGTGGACCAGGCCACCTGGGACGCTATCGCCGCCCAATATCTCCGGGCCAGAGCGGAGCTGTCCGGACCTCTGCCCTTCCAGGGCTATCCCCAGGGCGGCGTTACGGTGGAGCCCGGCCAGGATAGCGTCCATCTCTCCCTGGCCCAAACGATGTTCCAGGCGCTGTCCAACAGACTCAGCGGCCTGGAGCACAGCCCGGCCACCGGCCGCAACGACCCGGCCACCACCCACAACCTCCGCTGGCTCCAGCGGCTCAGCGGCCAGCCCCAGACCGGCGCTCTGGATCAGGGCAGCTGGAACGCGCTCAGCCGGCTGTACACCGTCTTTATCACCCACGGCCAATAGCCGCACATCAAAATAGCGGGGCCCGCCGTACAACGGCGGGTCCCGCTATTTGTCATCCTGAGCCGGTCCGGGGGGCCCTTGCTTCAGGTCTCCCGGTCCACGGTCTTCCTCTGCTTCAGGTTGCCGATCTTATGGCTGCGGCGGTCCAGCTCGGAGAGTACCGCGTCCAGGGGGATGTCCTGGGCCGCCATCAGCACCATCAGGTGGTAGATCAGATCGGAGATCTCCCCTACCGTCTCCGCCTGCCTGCCGTTTTTGGCGGCAATGATGGTCTCGGCGCTCTCCTCCCCCACCTTTTTCAGGATCTTGTCCACCCCCTGCTCAAAGAGGTAACAGGTATAGGACCCCTCCTGGGGGGCGGTCTTTCGGTCCAGAACCACCTGATACAGGTCCCGCAGAATGGTATCGCTCATGGCGTCTCCTCCCAAATCGTATTGAAAAAGCAGCTTCGCGCCCCGGTATGGCAGGTTGGGCCCTCCGGGGTGCAGAGGTAGAGCAGGGTATCGGTGTCGCAGTCGGTCACCACTTTCTTTACATGGAGGAAATGGCCCGAGCTCTCCCCCTTGTTCCACAGCTTCCGGCGGCTGCGGGACCAGAACCAGGCGGTCTTGGTCTTCAGGGTCAGTTCCACCGCCTCACGGTTGGTAAAACCCAGCATCAGGACCTCGCCGGTCCCGGCATCCTGAATGATGGCCGGGATCAGCTCGGACTTTTGGAACAGGTCGTTCAGGTCTGTCATGGTATCACCTCAAAACTCCCAGGGCGGCTTTTCTTCCTTCCAGTCCCATGGGTCCTCGCCTCCCCGGCGGTTCCGGCGCGCGGCCAGCTTGGGCGGCTGCTCCGCCGCAGGACAGGCCTTAGACCGGCGGTCCGGCTGAGACCGCCCCGCCGGCGGCGTCTTCTGTCTGTACGGCTCCTGCCGCCGGGCCCCGTCGGGCAGCCGCTGCCCCGCGCCGCGCTGCGGCCCGGTCTCCTCTCCCAGCAGATCGGTAACCAGGTTAAAAAGATCGTCCAGCATGTGATCTCCCCCTTGTGTGAATTATCGCACCGGGATATTTCTGCTTCCAAGATACTCCTTTACCTGGGGTACTGTCAACTCCCCAAAATGGAATAAAGAGGCTGCCAGCGCCGCGTCGCATCCGGTCTCCGCAAAAACCTGGGCAAAATGCTCCAGACTGCCGCAGCCGCCGGAGGCGATGACCGGGATGGACACCGCATCGGACATCGCCTTTGTCATGGCCAGGTCAAAGCCCGCCCTGGTGCCGTCGGCGTCCATCGAGGTGAGCAGGATCTCCCCCGCACCCAGGGCCTCCCCTTTTTTCACCCAGTCCAGCAGGTCCATGCCGGTGGGCCTGCGCCCCCCGGCCACCACTACCTCCCAGCCGCCGTCCCCCCGGGCCCGGGCGTCTACCGCCAGCACCACGCACTGGGAGCCGAACCGCTCCGCCGCCTCGGCGATGAGCGCCGGCCGGGCCACGGCGGCGGAATTCACCGAGATCTTGTCCGCCCCCGCCCGCAGCAACCGCTGGAAATCCGCGAGGGTACGGATGCCGCCCCCCACTGTCAGGGGGACAAAGACCTGGGATGCGGTGCGCTCCACCACGTCGGCCACCGTGTCCCGGCCGTCGCTGGTGGCGGTGATATCCAGAAAGACGATCTCGTCGGCCCCCTGGTCTGAGTAATACCTGGCCAGCTCCACCGGATCGCCGGCATCCCGGATGTTGACGAAGTTGACCCCCTTCACCACCCGGCCGTCTTTCACGTCCAGGCAGGGAATGATACGCTTGGCTAACACTGCTCCCCCGCCTCCTTTACCGCCTGCGCCAGATCCACCGCTCCGGCATAGTAGGCCTTGCCGATGATGGCCCCGTAGAGACCCATGTCCTTCAGCCTGGACAGGTCCCCGTTGGAGGACACCCCGCCGGAGGCCACGATCCGGCAGTTCACCGCCTTCTGCAGTTCGGCCAACCGCCCGAAGGAGGGGCCGGACAGCATACCGTCAGTGGCAATATCCGTAAAGATAATCGTCTTTACACCCATTGATTCCACGCGCTTTGCAAAGCTTAGATAGTCGAGCCCCGAGGACTGCTCCCACCCGGAGGTCCTGACGACGCCGTCCATCGCGTCGATGCCTACGGCGACACGCGCTCCGTATCGGGCCGCCGCCGCCCGGACAAACTCCGGGCAGCTGACGGCTGCGGAGCCGATGACGCACCGCCACACCCCCAGCCCGAAGGCCCTCTCCAGGTCGGCCATGGAGCGGATACCGCCCCCCAGCTCCACTTTCAGGCCGGAGCTTCGGGCCACCGCTTCCACGATGGCGCCGTTTTCTCCCGTGCCGCTGCGGGCCCCGTCCAGGTCCACCATGTGGATGTGGCGGGCGCCGGCGGCGTAAAAAGCCCTGGCGATGGCCAACGGATCGTCCGCCACCTGATGGGCCGTTGCAAACTCCCCCCGGTAGAGACGCACCGCCTTGCCGTTCTTCAAGTCAATGGCGGGAAATAAGATCATGGGTTCAGCCCTCCGAAATTCCGTAAAATTTGCAGACCCACCTCGCCGCTCTTCTCCGGATGGAACTGACAGCCGTATACGTTGCCCCTCTGGACTGCCGCCACCACCGGAGTTCCGTAGTCGGTCCGGGCGATGACGGTGGCCGGGTCAGCGGCCACACCGCAGAAGGAGTGGACAAAGTAGACGTAAGCTCCCGTCTCTACCCCGGCAAACAGCGGGGACGGGTTGGGAAAGCACAGACTGTTCCAGCCGATGTGGGGCAGCTTGAGGTCCGTCTCGATCTTACGGACACAGCCCCCTACAAGGCCAAGTCCTTTACACTCCCGCACCTCCTCGCCCCGGTCAAAGAGCAGCTGCATCCCCAGGCAGATGCCCAGGATGGGCTTTTTCGCCGCCTGGGTCTCCAGCACCCGGTCCAGGCCGGACAGGCGGAGCTTGTCCGCCGCATCGGGAAAGGCCCCCACGCCGGGCAGGAGGATGGCATCGGCCCGCTCCAGCTCCTTGGGCTCGCTGGTGATGCAGGTCCTCAGGCCCAGATAGTCCATGGCATTGGTGACGCTTTTCAGGTTGCCCACCCCGTAATCCACCACGGCGATCCATCCCATCACAGCACCCCCTTGGTGGAGGTGACGCCGCTGCCGGTGATCCGCACCGCCTGACCCACCGCCGCCCCCAGGGACTTGAAGAGGGCCTCGGTGATGTGGTGGGCGTTTTTGCCGTACAGGCATTTCATGTGCAGCGTCAGGCCGCTGTTCACCGCGAAGGCCCGCATAAATTCCTCGGTGAGGCAGGCGTCGTAGGCGCCGATCATGGGCTGGGGCATCTCGGCGTCAAAGACCAGAAAGGGCCGGTTGGAGAAGTCCAGCGACGTGAAGCAGAGGGCCTCGTCCATGGGGATCCAGGCCGACGCGAACCGCTGGATGCCCTTCCGGTTCCCCAGGGCCCGGCTCATAGTCTGGCCCAGCACGATGCCTGTATCCTCCACCGTGTGGTGCCCGTCCACCTCCAGGTCGCCTCTGGCCTCTATTTCCAGTCCCAGGCCGCCATAGAAGGCCAGGGCGGTGAGCATGTGGTCAAAAAAGCCGATGCCGGTATCCACCTTGACCGCGCCCCCCTCCAGGGAGAGGTCCACCCTCACCTTCGTCTCCCTGGTGCTGCGCTCTATCACATAGGCCCGCACGGGGCCGCCGGACTGACATACGGGAATATCCATCAAACTTCCTCCTTGTCGGCCCCCGCCGTCTCAAACCGCACTCGAATGGAATTGGCGTGGGCGGTGAGCTTCTCCACCTGGGCCAGGGCGATGATCTGGTCCCTGATGGGGGCCAGGCTGGCCCGGTCGTACTGGATGATGCTCATGGTCTTGAGGAAGCTGTCCACGCTGAGGGGGGAGAAGAACCGGGCGGTGCCGCTGGTGGGCAGCACATGGTCGGGTCCGGCCAGGTAGTCCCCCAGGGGCTCCGGAGACCAGGCCCCCAGGAACACCGCCCCGGCGTTCCGGATGGCGGGCAGCAGGGCCCGCGGCTCCTCTGTCACGATCTCCAGGTGCTCCGGGGCGATTTCGTTGGCCAGGGCGGCGCAGCGCTCCAGACTGTCGCACACAATGGCGCAGCCGAAGTCCCGCAGAGACTGCTCCATGATCTCAGAGCGGCTCAGATAGCCGGTCTGGCGGACGATCTCTCCGTCCACCGCCCGGGCCAGCTCCATCGAGTCGGTGAGCAGGACGGCGGAGGCCAGTCTGTCGTGCTCCGCCTGGCTCAGCAGGTCGGCGGCCACAAATTTGGGGTCGGCCCCGCTGTCGGCAATGACCAGCACCTCTGAGGGCCCGGCCACCATGTCGATATCCAGCGCACCGTAGGCCTGCCGCTTGGCGGCGGCCACATAGGCGTTGCCGGGGCCCACCAGCTTGTCCACCCGGGGGATGAAGCCGGCGCCGTAGGTCAGGGCGGCCACCGCCTGGACCCCGCCCACAGCGATCACCCGGTCCACCCCGGCGATATCAGCGGCGGCCAGCACTGCGTCGTTCAGGTTTTCGGTGGGGGGCGTCACCATGACGATCTCCTCCACCCCGGCCACCCTGGCAGGCACCGCATTCATCAGCACGCTGCTGGGATAGGCCGCCGTGCCGCCGGGCACATAGATGCCCACCCGGCTCAGGCCCCGGACGATGCGCCCTACCACGCCCCCGTCAGGGGAGGTCCACTCCATCGTGCGGGTAAGCAGCCTCTCGTTGTAATCCCGGATATTGGCCGCCGCCCGCTCCAGAGCGGCCGCCAGCGCCGCCGGACAGCGGGCCCGGGCCGCGGCCAGCTCTGCCCGGGGGATCTCTCTGGGTTCCGCCCCGTCAAAGCGAAGGGAGTACTCCCGCACCGCCTCAAATCCCCGGGCCCGGACATCCGCCATGATAGCGGCCGCCGCCTCATCAATGGCCCGGTTGGCCCGGTCCGCCCGGGTCCGCATGCCGTCTATGACCGCCCGCTCGGCGCTGCCGTCTGCTCTTACGATCTGAATCATGTTCCTCGCTCCAATTCTCCCTCACAGCGGGCGATAAAATCCTCGATCTGAGTTTTATACAGCTTCATACTGGCAGTGTTCACAATGAGCCGGGCAGACACCGGAGCTACGTCCTCAATGGGCTCCAGGCCGTTGGCCTTCAGGGTGGCCCCGGTCTCCACAATATCCACGATGGCGTCGGTAAGCCCCAGAATGGGGGCCAGCTCCACGCTGCCCTCGATCTTGATGATGTCCACATCCATGCCCTTGCCGGCAAAGAAGGCACGGGTCACCTCCGGGTACTTGGAGGCCACCCGACGGGTCTTGTAGGTCCCGTAGAAGTCGCTCCCCTGCTTCACCGCCAGGGCGAACCGGCACCTGCCGAAGCCCAAGTCCAGCACCTCATAAAAGGAGCCGCCCTTCTCCAGAATGGTGTCCTTTCCCACAATGCCCAGGTCGCACACGCCGTGCTCCACATAGGTGATGACATCGGGGGCCTTGGCCAGCACCGCGTCCATGGGGTAGTTGGGCACGCTGTGGACCAGGCGGCGCCCCGGCTCCCGGATGGGGGCACAGTCCAGACCGGCCCGCTCAAAGAGCTCCACGCTCCTGTCCAGCAGACGCCCCTTGGTGATGGCGATCCTGATCCGCCCGCTCATACCCCCACCGTCCTTTCTCCGTCCTTGTCCAGGACCAGCACCCGCTCGGCCCCCTTCTCCCGGGCCAGACTCAGACTGTCCTCCAGCGCGGCACAGGGGGAGAGTTCACAGGTACCGGCGGGGCGCCCGTCCACCGCCTCCAGAGCCGGGGCCAGATAGCCCGGCTCATAGTGGACCAGGGTACGCAGCACCGGCGGCGCCAGTTCAGGCAGGGTGCGGGCCACCGCGTCCACATCCACGGCAAAGCCGGTGGCCTGGGCCTCCCGGCCGAAGAGCCCCACCAGATTGTCATACCGGCCACCGGAGAGCACGGCGTCCCCCGCCCCCTCCACATAGCCCCGGAACACCACGCCGGTGTAATAGTCGATCTGGTGGACCATACCCAGGTCAAAGCGGACATAGGGGCCGTAGCCCGCAGCGGACAACTCGTCGTACAGTCGAGCCAGGTAATCCACCGCCGGGGTCTTTCCCGCCAGGCGCTCCGCCTGCCCCAGTACCTCCGCCCCGCCGAAGAGGCGGCTCAACCGCTCCAGGGCGGCGCAGGCCGGGTCCCCCCGCCAGGGGGCCAGAAAGTCCTTCAGCGCGGCAAAGTTCTTGCCCTCGATGAGGGCCCGCAGCTCCTCCACGGCGTCCTCTCCCAGGGCCAGCCGCCCCGCCAGCTCCCGAAAATATCCGGCGTGGCCCAGCTCCACATGGAACTTGGGGGCTCCGCAGCACCGCAGGGCGTCAATGGCGGCGGCGATGATCTCCACGTCCGCCTTCTCTCCCCCGGCCCCGATCAGCTCCACCCCGCACTGCGGGATCTCCCGGCTGCCGCCGTTGTGAGCGGGGTTGGCCCGGTATACCGTCTGGTCGTAGTACAGCCGCTGGGGCAGGGGCACCGCCTTCAGCTTGGTGGCCGCCACCCGGGCGATGGGGGTGGTGGAATCGGGCCGCATCACGCAGAACTTGCCGCCCGGGTCCCCCACCTTGATCATACGCTCCTGGGGGATGGCGCTGCCCGAACGGGCGAAGAGGTCATAGAACTCCGTCTCCGGGGTAGAGACCTCCAGAAACCCCCGCTGACGAAACAGGCGGGTCAGCTTGCCCTGGACCTGCCGCCGCTCCTGACACTCGGCAAACAGGCGGTCCCGGGTCCCCTCGGGGGTGTTGCTGTTACACTTCATGGGCGCACTCCCTTTACTTCATCGCTTTACCACGCTAATATACTATATCACCAGCTGTTTTGTCAAGTGTCAACCGAATAAAATGGGCCCGCCGCAGAATGTTTCAATTCTGAGACGGGCCCATATTTTATCCCTTAAAGAACCAGGCTGGGGGCGCTGTACACCCGGGCAGCCATCTCGCTGTTGAGCATATAAAGTCCCTTGGCATCGTCGCCAAACAGCTTCATCTTCTTGATGTTGTCCTCGGCGTTCTTCTCCTCCTCGCCCTGCTCCTTGACAAACCAGTCCAGGAACTGCATGGTGCGGAAATCCTTGACGCTCTGGGCGGCGTCATAGATGGCGTGGATCAGACTGGTGACATAGCGCTCATGCTCCAGGCTGAACTCCAGCACCTCCAGCTTGTCTTGCAGCACCTTGTCCGGCTTCTGGATGGTATCCAGAGCAACTTTGCAGCCGTTGTTTTGCAGGTACTGCAAAAAGAGCATGGCGTGGTCCCGCTCCTCCTGGGCCTGGATCAGAAACCAGTTGGAGAAGCCGTCCAGGCCGATCTCCTCATAGTAGAGCGAAAAATCCAGGTACAGATAGGCGGAATAGAACTCCTTGTTTACCTGCTGGTTGAGCAGGTCGGCAACCTTTTGATCCAACATGGCAATACACCTCTATCATGTAAAAGATAATTTTATAGTAGCATCCTTCTCTGGAAAAAACAAGTGGAAGGCACGCTCCTCTTCTCAGGCTCCGGCAAAACGCTCGGACGCCGCGTGGCGGCGGCGACGGCATGCCCGCCTTAAAACCCGTCAAACAGGGTGATCTGGCTGGTGTCGGGCATGCCGTCCAGGGCGCCCACCGCCTTGAGCTGCTCGATATGGGTCTTGGACACCTTGGGGCAGGCGGCGGAGAACTCCTCGATGGAGATAAACTGCTTGCCCTTGCGCTGCTCCATAATGGACAGGGCCGCCGTCTCTCCCAGGCCGGGAATGGAGGTGAAGGGGGGCAGCAGAGTGCCCTTCTCCATGTCGGGCAGGAAGTTGACGGCGTGGGACCGGTACAGGTCCATAGGCGCAAAGGAGAAGCCCCGGAGATAAAACTCGTATACCACCTCCAGGGTGACCAATGTGTCCTCCTCTACGGGGGTAGGCTTCTCCTTGGACTCGATCTCCTTCATCTTGGCCTTGCACACATCCATGCCCATGCACATGCAGGTGGCGTCAAAGGCCTTGGCCCGGATGGAGAAGAAGGCGGCATAGAAGGCCAGGGGATGGTGCACCTTGAACCAGGCGATGCGGAAGGCCATCATGACGTAGGCCACGGCGTGGGCCTTGGGGAAGAGGTACTTGATCTTTTTACAGGAGCCGATATACCAGTCGGGCACACCGGCGGCCCGCATCTCCTCCTCCGCCCCCTCGGGCAGGCCCCTTCCCTTTCGCACCGCCTCCATGATCTTGAAGGAGCGCTTCTCCGGCATACCGCAGGAGATGAGGAAGATCATAATGTCGTCGCGGCAGCCGATGGCCTGACCGACCGGGATGCCCTGGTCCACGATCAGGTCCCGGGCGTTGCCCAGCCACACGTCGGTGCCGTGGGAGAAGCCGGACAGGCGCAGCAGGATGTCGAACTGGTGAGGCTGGGTATCCACCAGCATGCCCCGGGTGAACTTGGTGTTGAACTCCGGGATGGCCACAGCGCCGGTGGGACCCAGAATGGGGTCGTCCTCAAAGCCCAGCACCTTGGAGGAGGTGAAGATGCTCATGGTGTCCTTGTCGTCCAGGGGGATGGTCTGGGGGTCCACCCCCGTCAGGTCCTGGAGCATACGGATCATGGTGGGGTCATCGTGGCCCAGCATGTCCAGCTTGAGCAGGTTGGACTCCATGGAGTGATATTCAAAATGGGTGGTGATGATGTCACTGTTGGGGTCGTCGGCGGGGTGCTGCACCGGGCAGAAGTCGTAGATCTCCCGGTTCTGGGGGATGACCACCATGCCGCCGGGGTGCTGTCCGGTGGTGCGCTTAACGCCGCTGCACCCCAGAGACAGCCGGTTCTCCTCCGCCCGGGTGCCCGTCATGCCCTTGTCGTCCAGGTAGTGCTTCACGTAGCCGAAGGCGATCTTGTCCTTCACCGTACCGATGGTGCCCGCCCGGAACACGTGGGTCTGGCCGAACAGCTCGAAGGTATAGCGGTGGGCGTTGGCCTGGTACTCGCCGGAGAAGTTCAGGTCGATATCGGGCACCTTGTCGCCGCCGAAGCCCAGGAAGGTCTCAAAGGGGATGTTGAAGCCGTCCTTGGCATAGGGCGTGCCGCACACGGGGCAGTTGGCGTCCGGCATATCCGCGCCGCAGCCGATGCCCAGAGCCTTGGCCGCCTCAAAGTCGGAGTGCTTGCAGTGGGGACAGCGGTAGTGGGGCGGCAGGGAGTTGACCTCCGTGATGCCCGACATGAAGGCCACCAGGGAGGAGCCCACCGATCCCCGGGAGCCCACCAGGTACCCGTGGTCCAGAGAGTCCTGCACCAGCTTCTGGGCCGACATGTAGATCACGTCGTACTTGCACTTGATGATATCCCCCAGCTCCGCGTTGATACGGTCCACCACGATCTGGGGCGGCTCCTCACCGTACAGCGCCTTGGCCTTGTCCCACACCAGCCGGGTCAGCTCCTCGGCGGAGTTTTCAATTTTGGGGGCAAAGAGGCCCTTGGGCAGAGGCACCACATCCTCGCACCAGTCGGCCACCAGATTGGTGTTGCGCACCACCACCTCATAGGCCTTCTCCTTGCCCAGGTAGGCAAACTCGTCCAGCATCTCCTGGGTGGTCTTGAAGTAGAGGGGCAGGGGGGAATCGGCGTCGTCAAAGCCCTTGGAGGCTAGCAGGATATGGCGGTAGATCTCGTCCTCCGGGTCCAGGAAGTGGACGTCGCCGGTGGCGCACACCGGCTTGTCCAGGGCGTCGCCCAGGGCCACCACGGTGCGGTTGAAGTCCCGCAGCTCCTCCTTGCTGCTCACCATGCCCTTGCGGAGCATGAAGGCGTTGTTGCACAGGGGCTGGATCTCCAAAAAGTCGTACCAGGAGGCGATACGCTTGAGCTCGTTCCACTCCTTCCGCTTGACCACAGCCTGGAAGAGCTCGCCGGCCTCGCAGGCCGAGCCGATGATCAGGCCCTCCCGGTGCTGGTTGATGAGGCTCTTGGGCATGATGGGGTAGCGCTTGAAGTGGTCCAGGTAGGAGGCGGAGATCAGCTTGTACAGGTTGCGCAGGCCCAGCTGGTTCTTGGCCAGCACGATGAGGTGCTTGGGCTGCCGCCTGGCCTTGCCGCCGGAGCGCAGCCGGGACATGGCCGGGTTGATCTGCTGCAGGGTGTGGATCCCCATATCGGACAGCATCCGGAAGAAGGGCACCAGCATATAGCCCACCGTGGCCGCGTCGTCATAGGCCCGGTGGTGGTTGAAGGCGGGCAGGTTCAGGTGGTTGGCCACGATATCCAGCTTGTACTTGCCCAGCTCAGGCAGCAGGTTCTGGGCCAGGATGAGGCTGTCCAGGGAGGTATTCTCAAAGGGGCGGCCCATCCGGCGGCAGGCCTCACCGATGAAGCCCATATCGAACTCGGCGTTGTGGGCCGCCAGAGGGCGGTCCCCCACGAAGTCCAGAAAGGCATTGACCGCCTCCTCCTGGGAGGGCGCCCCCTCCAGCATCTCGTCGGTGATGCCGGTGAGCTGGGTGATTTCCCGGGTGAGGGGCCGGCCGGGGTCGGCAAAGGTGGAGAACTGCTCCACCACCTCCCCGTTCCGCAGCACCACGGCGCCGATCTCGGTGATGGCCTCGGTGCGCTTGTCCAGGCCGGTGGTCTCGATATCAAAGCAGACGATATCCTGTGTAAAGTCCTGTTCCTTGTCCCCATGGATGACCACCCGGTCGTCCACATCGTTGATGAAATAGGCCTCCACACCGTAGAGGATCTTGATATTTTTGGCGGAGTGCCAGGCATTGGGGAAGGAGTGGGCCACGCCGTGATCGGTGATGGCAATGGCCCGGTGGCCCCACCGCTCCGCCCGTTTCACCACATTTTTATCCACGCCGATGGGGGAGTCCATCTTGGAGCCCACAGCGGTGAGGGCGTCCATGGCGGACATATTGGTGTGGAGATGGAGCTCCACCCGCTTCTCCGGGGCGGTATCCGCCCTGGTCTCCTTGTGGCCCTCCATCACCGCGTAGGGCTCCAGCACCATGTCGCCGGTAAAGCGGTCTATGTTCAGCTTGCCCTGGACATAGAGGTGCTGGCCCTTTTTGACCCCCTCCACCAGCGGCTTGCCCTCGTCGCCGGGGAAAAACTTGTTGATGCGCACCGAGCCGGTGTAGTCTGTCATGTCGAAGGACACCACCCAGGCTCCCCGCTTTTTCAGCTCCCGGTGTTCGATCGCAAAGACATCGCCCTCCACAATGACGGCGCCCATGTCCAGCTCCAGGCTGCTCATGGGGATGGGCTCCTTTTTGATCTCATGGCGTCCGTAAAGGAGTTTTCCTTTCCCATCCTTGGCCGTCTTTTTCTCCGCGGGGCGGGCTGTTTTCAGGCTTTCCAGCGCCTTGCGGCGGATCTCCTCGGTGCGACGGAAGGCGGCGGCCGCCTCATCCTCCACCGGCGGCGCCGTGGGCCGCTGGGCGGGGGCGGGCTGCTCCGGGGCCGGGGGCTCTGCCGCTGTGGGGGCAGGGGCATCCGCAGGCGCGCTCATCTCCAGCTCCACCCGCTCCACCCGGTAGGCCAGGGCGATGCTGCGCTCGATGGTGCGGCGCAGCTTCTCCGCCGGAGGGACCGCGCACTCCACCTGGGCCCTGATGGACCGGGTGTGCTTGTCGATGACCGCCCGGGTCACCAGGTATTCCCCAGCCATGGCGGTCAGTTCAGGCCCGGGCCTCCAGGCGGAAAACAATTTTAAAAATGGGATCTTTTGTGCTTCAGGCATAGGACACGCTCCTGCTTTACAGTTGGTCGATGAGGTGGAACAGCTCGTCCACCAGCTGCTCCTGGGGGACTTTCTTGACGATCTCTCCTCTGCGGAAGAGCAGCCCCTCCCCCTGTCCGCCGGCGATCCCCACGTCGGCGGCGGAGGCCTCCCCGGGGCCGTTGACCACGCAGCCCATCACCGCCACGGTAATGGGCTTGTGGACCTCTTTCAGCCGCTCCTCCACCTGGTTGGCCAGGCCGATCAGGTCGATGCGGGTGCGCCCACAGGTGGGGCAGGACACCAGGTTGGGCTCATTGGCCGCCATGCCCAGAGCTTTCAAAATATCCCGGGCGGCGAGCACTTCCTCCACCGGGTCGGCAGACAGGGACACCCGCAGGGTGTCGCCGATGCCCTGGGCCAGCAGGCCGCCGATGCCGATGGCGGATTTGAGGGTGCCCATACGGGTGGTCCCCGTCTCGGTGACCCCCAGATGAAGGGGGTAGTCGCTCCGCTCACTCATCAGCCGGTAGGCCGCCATGGTGGTGACCACCGAGGAGGATTTCAGCGAAACACAGATATCGTGAAAGTCATACTGCTCCAGCAGGGCGATATGGCCAAAGGCGGACTCCACCAGGGCCTCCGGGGTGACTCCGCCATGCTTGGCCAGCAGGGGCTTCTCCAGGGAGCCGCCGTTGACTCCGATCCGGATGGGAAGGTTTCTGGCTTTACAGGCTTCCGCCACCGCCCGCACCCGGTCCTCCCCGCCGATGTTGCCGGGATTGATGCGCACCGCGTCGCACCCCTCCTCCACACAGGCCAGGGCCAGCTTATGATCGAAGTGGATATCCACCACCAGCGGGATATGGATCGCCGCCTTGATGGTGCCCACCGCTCTGGCGGCGGCCATATCGGGCACCGCCACCCGGATGATCTGGCAGCCCGCCTCCTCCAGCCGGAGGATCTGGGCCACGGTGGCGGCCACATCGTCGGTGGGGGTATTGGTCATGGACTGGATGGTGACCGGGGCGCCGCCCCCCACAGGAACGCCGCCCACAAGGATCTGTCTGGTCATAGTTGCTCCCTCCCCGCGGTCAAAACAGTTTGATCACATCGTTGACTGCCACCACCACCATCAGGATGATGAGGCAGATAAATCCTGCGGTATTGATATAGCCCAGGTAGGTCTCGTTGATCTTTTTCCCGGTAAACAGGCGATAGATCCCGCCCACGAGCAGGAACAGGATCTGTCCGCCGTCCAGGGCCGGGATGGGCAGCAGGTTCATCACCGCCAGGTTGATGGCGATGAGGGCGGTGAAATCCAGGATATTCACCAGCAGGCCGAACAGGCCGGCCGCAGCCGCTCCCGCCTGCCCCACCTCGCCGGCCATGGCGGTGATACCGATGAAGCCGGACATCTCGCCCAGGCCCACCGCGCCGGTGACCAGATCCCCCAGGCCGATCCACACCATCCGCACATAGTCCACCGCCTGATACCATACGTTGCGCAGCAAGGTCAGAGGGGTATCCGCCTGGAACTGTCCCACATAGACGCCCCGCTTCTCCACCTGGTTGCCGTTTTCATCCACAAGCTGCCGGTAGGGCAGGCTGATGGTGCCCAGGTCTACCCGCGCCCCGTCCCGCAGCACTTCCACCTCCACCTGCTCCCCCGCCCGCTCCAGGAAGAAGAAGGCGTTGGTCTGGAAGTAGATGCGGTGGCCGTCTATGGAATAGAGCTGGTCCCCGGGCAGCAGCCCGGTCTGGGCCACGTCCTCCGCCCCCGCCATGAAGCCGGTGACCACCGGCATGGCGGGGCTGCCCGCCATAAAGAAGATCACCAGGATCAGGACGACCCCGGCCACAAAATTCATGAACGCACCGGCCACCAGAATGATCAGCTTTTTCCACCAGACCTTGTTGCTGAAGGCCCGGGGATCGTCGGAGGACTCTCCCTCCCCCTCCATGGCGCAGAAGCCGCCGATGGGGAAGGCCCGCAGGGTGTAAAGGGTCTCCCCCTTCTCCCGGGACAGCACCTTGGGGCCCATGCCGATGGCAAATTCGTTGACCTTCACCCCCAGCGCTTTGGCGGCGATGAAGTGCCCGAACTCATGGATGGCAATGAGCAGGCCGAAAAACAGGACGATGAGCACAATGGAAAGTACGTTCATAAACACCTCTATCAAGTCAGTTCAGGGCCAGCGCCCGGGCGGCCTGATCCGCCGCCAGCACATCCTCCAGCGCGGGGGACTGCACCACCGGCACTCCGGCCAGGGCCCACTCCACCCGCTCAGCGATCTCGCCAAAGGGGATCTCTCCCGCCAGGAAGAGACCCACCGCCGCCTCGTTGGCGCCGTTGAGCACCGCGGTGGCGGTGCCGCCGGTCTTTGCGGCCTCCAGGGCCAGGGACAGGCAGGGGAAGGTCTCATAGTCCGGGGCATGGAAGGTCAGGGGCGGGCAGGTCAGCAGGTCCAGGGGCTTCGCCACCGCCTGGGTGCGGGCGGGCCAGGTCAGGGCGTACTGGATGGGCAGGCGCATATCCGGCGTCCCCATCTGAGCCAGTATCGCATTATCACAGTATTCCACCATGGAGTGAATGATGCTCTCCCGATGGATCACAATGGAGATCTGCTCCGGCGGCATCCGGTAGAGCCGCATGGCCTCGATAAACTCCAGGCCCTTGTTCATCAGGGTGGCGGAGTCCACCGTGATTTTGGCCCCCATGGACCAGTTGGGGTGGTTCAGGGCCTGCTCGATGGTGGCGGAGGCCACCCTCTCCCTGTCCCAGCCCCAGAAGGGCCCGCCGGAGGCGGTGAGGATGAGGCGGCGGACCTCTCCCCTGTCCCGGCTGCCCTGGAGGCACTGGAAGATGGCGGAGTGCTCCGAGTCCACCGGCAGGATCTCAGCGCCGTACCGGTCCGCAGCATCCATCACCAGTTCCCCGGCGCACACCAGCGTCTCC
The DNA here is from genome assembly GCA_963557075.1 of uncultured Flavonifractor sp. GTDB lineage: Bacteria > Bacillota > Clostridia > Oscillospirales > Oscillospiraceae > Flavonifractor. The sequence goes on from CAUWDA010000029.1 coordinate 18,867, forward strand.
TTGTTGGCCAGGGCGATCCGCTTGCCCTGACGCACCGCGGCCAGGGTGGGCACCAGGCCCACCATGCCCACCACGGCGGTGAGCACCGTGTCCGCAGCCTCCAGGGTGGCGGCCTCCACCAGGCCCTCCGGCCCGGCGGCCACCCGGACCCCGGTATCGGCCAGCCGGCAGCGCAGGTCGGCGGCGGCAGACGGGTCCATCATGACCGCCAGCGCCGGTTTGAACCGGCGGCACTGCTCCTCCATCCGGGCCACATCCCGGTTGGCGGTCAGCGCAGCTACACGCATGCCACAGGCGGCAATCACATCCAGTGACTGCCGCCCGATGGAGCCGGTAGAACCCAGCAAAGAAATACAATGACTCATATTCAGCCTCCCACTGCGGGCAGGAACCGGATCAGCAGCTCGATCAGAGGTGCGCAGAAGATCACGCTGTCAAAACGGTCCAGCACGCCGCCGTGCCCGGGAAAAATATTGCCGAAGTCCTTCAGGCCATACTCCCGCTTGATGTAAGAGAAAGACAGGTCGCCCAGCTGGGACACCACGCTGCCCAGGGCGCCGTAGAGGGCCAGATACAGATAGTTGACCTCCACCTGGAAGCCCAGCCGGAGCACCACACCGTAGACCACCGTACACACGACGGCACCCACAAGGCCGCCCACCGCGCCCTCCACCGTCTTTTTAGGGGAGAGCTGGGGGGCCAGCTTATGCTTGCCGAAGGCCATACCCGCAAAGAGGGCAAAGGCGTCGCTGGTAAAGGCCACCAGGAAAGGCAGGATGATGAGCCAGATCCACGCATCCATCTGGCGGATACGCACCAGGGAGGACAGGAAGAAGGGGATGACCACGCTGAGGAAAAAGGCCCCGCCCATCTTCTCCAGGGTGATGCGCTTCTTGCTGGCAATGGCCTCGGCAAAGAGGAGCACCACATAGAGGAACATGGCGCACAGCGCGGGGGTAGGCGCTCCGCTGTAAAAGACCCAGAAGGGCACCAGACCGGCCAGCACGATGGAATAGCCGGATATCCGCGTATGCTTCAGAAAACCGGTGGACCACAGCACTTCGTGTACCGCGACCATAGACAGGGCGGCCACCATAATGGGCATGACTACCGAATACATGGGTGAGATCACATAGAGCATCACCAACAGCAGCGGGACCAGGATCGCCGATACGATGATTCGCTTTGCCACTCAGACACCTCCAAATCGGCGGGAGCGGCTCTGATAGGCCGCCAGCGCCTTGTGCAGTTCTTCCTTGCCGAAGTCGGGCCAGAGTACGTCGGTATAATAAAACTCCGCGTAGGCCGACTGCCACAGCAGGAAATTGGAGATCCGCAGCTCTCCGCTGGGCCGGATCACCAGATCGGGGTCGGGCACCCCGGCGGAGTAGAGGTAGCCTGAAAAGGCCTCCTCCGTCAGGTCGTCCGGCGTTTTTCTCCCCGCTGCACAATCCGCCGCGAAGGCCCGGGCCGCCCGGACGATCTCGTCCCGCCCGCCGTAATTGAAGCATACGTTGACCTGCATGCCCTCATACCGGGTGGAAATATCGTCGGTACGGACCGTCAGCTCCCGCAGCTCCGGGGGCAGGGCCTCCAGGTCCCCGAAAAAGCGGAGCCGGATCTTCTCCCGCTCCATCTTCTCGATGGACTCCAGCAGATACTTTTTCAGCAGCCCGATGATGGCGGAGACCTCCTCCAGAGGGCGCTTCCAGTTTTCCGTGGAAAAGGCATACACCGTCAGGTACTCCAATCCGATCTCCTGACAGTAGGTGGCGATGGTGCGAAAGGTCTCCGCGCCGGCGGCGTGCCCCGCCGTCCGGGGCAGGCCCCGGCTCTTGGCCCAGCGGCCGTTGCCGTCCATAATGATCGCCACGTGGCGGGGCAGGCGCTGAAGATCCACTTCCGCCGGCTCCGCCTTCGGTTTGAATAAAGCCATTGATAACCCGCCTATACGACACCAGTGCGGGACGCGTCAGGCGCCCCGCACCGGTCCTTGTTGTTTGTTTTGGGGATCAGACCGCCATCAGCTCGGTCTCTTTCTTGACGGTCAGCTCGTCGATCTCCTTGCACCGCTTGTCGGTGAGCTCCTGAAGCTCCTTCTCATAGTCCTTCCGGTCGTCCTCGGTCATCTCGCCCTTCTTCTCCATGGCCTTGAATTTCTCCATGGCGTCCCGGCGGATGTTGCGGATGGCCACCTTGCCGTTCTCCCCGTACTTCTTCACCTGCTTGGACAGCTCCTTGCGGCGCTCCTCGGTGAGCTGGGGGAAGGCCAGGCGGATGACCCGCCCGTCGTTCTGGGGATTGATGCCCAGGTCGGAGGTCTGGATGGCCTTCTCGATGGCCTTGAGCAGGCTGCCGTCCCAGGGCTGGATCATCAGGGAGCGGGGATCGGGAGAGGAGATGGCGGCCACCTGGTTCAGGGGGGTGGGGGCGCCGTAGTAGTCCACGGTGATCTTATCCAGCACGGCGGCGTTGGCCCGGCCCGCGCGGACGCTGGCAAAATCGCTGACCACCACGTCGATGGTCTTTTTCATCTTGACGTCTACTTCTTTATTCAGTTCCTTCATTTCAAGACTCCTCCTTGACGATGGTTCCGATCTTTTCGCCCATGACCACCCGCAGGATGTTCTCGGGGTCCTTGAGCGCAAACAGGATCACCGGGATCTTGTTGTCCATGGACAGGGACGTGGCGGTGGAATCCATCACCTCCAGGTGCTGAGCAAGCACTTCGTCATAGGTGATGCTGTCGTACTTCACCGCGTTGGGGTCCTTTCTGGGATCGGCGGAGTATACGCCGTCGATGTTTTTGGCCAGCAGGATGGCGTCGGCGTCGATCTCAGCGGCCCGGAGCACAGCGGCGGTATCGGTGGAGAAGAAGGGATTACCGGTACCACAGCCGAAGATGACCACTCTCCCCTTCTCCATGTGGCGGATGGCCTTGGAGCGGATATAGGGCTCGGCGATGGAGCGCATCTCAATGGCGGTCTGCACCCGCACATCCACGCCCTTCTGCTCCAGCACATCGGCCACAGCCAGCGCGTTGATGGTGGTGGCCAGCATACCCATGTGGTCGGCCCGGGTGCGCTCCATCCGGTCGCCCCCGTCTTTCAGGCCCCGCCAGAAGTTGCCGCCGCCCACCACGATACCTACCTGTACACCGACGTCCACGCACTTCTTGATCACGTCGCACACACTGCCGATCACATCGAAATCCAGCCCACGGCTGGCTTCGCCGGCGAGAGCCTCGCCGCTGACCTTCAGAAGGATCCGCTTGAACTGCGGTTCACTCATATGTTCAACCCCTTTTCCGGAAAATCATACTATCTTATTTTAATATAGTTTTCCATGTTTGCATAGAGGTTCAGCCAAAGTTTTTCAAATTGTTCGTATTTAGCAGGACCTGCCGTCACTGCTTGGGCTGGGAAAAGGCATAGGCCGCCCCGATCCAGGCGAACAGGTCCTCGTCCAGCTGCTCCTCCCGGCTCACCACCACATGGTGGGTCCAGCGATTCGGGTACGGCTCCACCGCCACGGCGATCCGCGGGTCCTCCAGCCGGGCGGGCAGCCCGAAGGTCACCAGCAGGCAGTGCTCCGGCCAGTCCTTCTTTCGCCTCACCGGCAGAGAGGCCGCCGCAAAGAGATGCTTGCCGTAAAAGCTGATCTGACTCTTCTGCACCTTGACGGTGACTTCCGGAGGAACTGTCTTCGCCAGCCGCTCCGCAAAGCGGCGGTACAACCGGTACTCCTCCTCCTTCTCCCCAAAATAGAAGAGCAGGTCGGTCTCATAGTGCTCCGGCGTCTGCATGCCTTTTCCTCCTTTGGTAAGGAAAAGGGCCTGCTGCATACGCAGCAGGCCCTTTTTTCCTAGATTCACAGTGCCTACAGCACCAATTTGTGTTCCGCTCCGAATCAGCCGATGCCGCCCAGAGCAGCGCCGGCGATCAGAGCCACGATGCACAGGGGGACATAGACGAACTTGCCGAAGGGGTAGAACCACTTGCCGATGGGCTTCTTGGCGCCCTCGTTGACAGCATCCAGAGCGGTCTGCTTCTTCATGACCCAGAAGAACATCACGCCAGCCAGAGCCGCGCCGAAGGGGCAGATGTAGATGGAAACCATGTCCATCCACTGAGAGGTCCAAGGCTGGATGAGCAGAGCCACGACCAGGCCGATGACATGGATCACAATAGTGGACACCAGCCGGTTGAGCTTCAGCTTCTCCTGCAGGAAAGCCACGGGGGTCTCATACAGGTTGATGATGGAGGTGGTACCGGCGAAGAGCACGGCAATGAAGAAGAACGCGCCGATGACCCAGCCGAAGCCGCCCATACCGTTGAACACGAAGGGCAGAGACACGAACATCAGGCCAGGGCCGCCGCCGGAAACTTCCTGACCAGTGGTAGCCATAGCGGGGATGATGACGAACATGGCCACCAGAGCAGCCAGGGTATCAAACACGGCCACGTTGCGGGCAGAGGAGGAGATCTCCACATCCTTGCCCAGATAAGAGCCGTAAATGACGGAGCCGTTGCCGGCCACAGACAGGGAGAAGAACGCCTGACCAAAGGCGAAGATCCAAACCTCCCAGTTCAGCAGGCCCTTGGGATCCAGAGAGAAGATGAACTTGTAGCCGTCCATGGCACCGGGCAGAGTGGCGATGTAGACAGCCATGACCAGGAACAGGCCGAACAGCAGGGGAATCATAACCTTACAGGCCTTCTCAATGCCGCCGGACACGCCCAGGGCCATGATGACCACGGAGACCACGATGGCGATGATAATCCAAACGCCGTTGCCCACGCCGAAGATGCCGTTCTGAACCATCATGCTGACACCCTCGCCCAGAGTCTCAGTCTCGGGAGCAACAGAACCGAAAGCGCCGCCGATGGCACTCATCTCCTGACCCAGACCAAACAGCTCGCCAGTGATGGCCATCTTGGTGTACTTGAAGATCCAGCCCATGACCACAGAGTAGCCGATAGCCAGACCCATGGAGCCGATCACGGGGATAGCACCGATGATTTCGCCGATGCCGCGCTTGCCGCCGCGGTCCTCAACAGCTCTACCGAAAGAACCGACAGGACCCGCGCCGCCCCAGCGGCCCAGGGAGAACTCCTCCATAACGCCGGACATACCAATCAGAACAACGAACAGGAAGTACGGAAGCAGGAACGTCATGCCGCCGTATTTGGAGACCATTGCAGGGAAGCGCCAGATGTTGGCCATGCCTACAGCAGAGCCGATACAAGCGAGGATAAATCCCCATTTGCTTTTAAAACCATCCCGGTTTTCAACATTGCTAGGAGCGGAGCCTGACATAATAGACCCTCCTTATTCCCTCTTTAGAATCTCTGACATACCTTTGCCAAACCAGAAAGGCGGCGCCCAACGAACGAAATATGGAGTTCGCGGGCGCCGCCGTTCATTGTACCTGCATTCTTCCGCGTGATGCAGTTACGTCATATTGTGTTTCAGGACACGCGGCGCGTCTTACTTCTCCTCGTTGGGGTAGGGCTCCAGGAAGGCGTGGAAGTGACGCATGGGCAGCTTGTGGCCCCAGACAATGCGCATGTTGGGGATGGACTCGCGGTCCTTGTACAGCTGAGCCACAGCGGCGATGACGTAGTCCAGGTGCTCCTTGGTCAGGCGGCTGCGGTCGATAGCGAAGCGGACCACGTTGGCCAGCTCAGCCTGCTGCTCGGGAGTCTTCAGGTCGTACTCCATGGAGAAGTCGCCCAGCTCGGACACACGGATACCATAGCGGCGGATCAGCTCCAGGGAGAAGCCGGTGCCGGCGAAGGTGGTGTGGTCGCGCTTGCCGTCGAAGAACTCGTCCATGTTGATGTACACAGCGTGGCCGCCGGCGGGCAGAACGACGCCCTTAACACCGGCATTGTAGAAGCCCTGAGCCAGGTACTCACACTGCATGGCGCGGTCATGCTGATACTCGAAGTCGCAGGACTCGTAGAGGCCGGCGGCCAGAGCCATGATGTCACGGCCGGACATGCCGCCGTAGGAGTCGTTGCCGTAGCAGGAGATCTGCTTAACCTTGATGAGCACGCCCACGTCGGTCTTGACGGTGCCGTCCTCGTTGAAGTCGGAGAACTTCTTCCAGAACAGGCCCTGGTCACGGAAGGCCAGCATGCCGCCCATGTTGGCGTGGCCGTCCTTCTTGGCGGACATGGTGAAGGCGTCGCAGTAGGAGAACATCTCGGTGGCGATCTCAGCGATGGACTTGTCGGCGTAGCCTTCCTCGTTCATCTTGATGTAGTAGCAGTTCTCAGCCCAGCGAGCCACGTCGAAGACCAGAGGAATGTCATACTTGTGGGCCACGCGGTTGATCTCGCGGATGTTAGCCATGGAGACAGGCTGACCGCAGATGGGGTTGTTGGTGATACAGGTGAAGATCAGGGGCACGTTCTCCACGCCGACGGTATTGATCAGCTGCTCCAGCTTCTCGATATCCATGTTGCCCTTGAAGGGGTTCTTCTCGTACTTGCCGCCCTCGGGGATCTCGTACAGCAGCTCCTTGTTGTACAGGTTGCGGGGGATGGAGCCCATCTGCTTGATGTTGCCCTCGGTGGTGTCGAAGTGGCCGTTGGAGGGGATGGTGAAGACCTTGCCGGGATAACGGGCAGCCAGGATCTTCTTCACGATCTCCATCAGCACGGACTCAGCGGCACGGCCCTGCTGGATGATGAAGGAGTTGGGGCGCTCCATCTGCTTGGCGCCGCCGTTGAACAGGCCGCCCTCGTACTCGCAGAGGAACAGCTCGTCCATCATCTTCTCCAGGTCGCGGCAGTCGGTGCGGACCAGGTCGATGCTCTTCTTCCAGTTCTTCTCGCCGCCGCGCTCGAAGATGTCGCGGAAGGTGTCCAGCAGGACATAGTAACCGGTGTTACGGCCATAGGCCTCATCGCCCAGGAACAGGGTAGCCCACTGCTGGTTGGTCATGGCGGTGGTGCCGGAGTCAGACAGCATGTCGACGGTCAGCAGGCCGGAGGGGAAAGAGAACTCGTTCCAGTGGGTAGCGTTCAGGGCGCGCTCACGCTGCTCGACAGTAGCCTGGGGCAGATCGCGCACCACGTACGCGCAGTGCTGGGGCATCGCGACTTCTTCAGCCAGGGGATAGTGCTTCACATTCTTGTCCATTTTGTTTACCTCCATAATTTAGGCGCTTTGCGCCATCATTTTATAAGAGGATACCCCGGTCGTCGGGAACCGGTATTTCCGGCTCCTGTAACAGGCGGACAGTAACCTTTCCGAATGTTGTGCGTCTTTGAGCAGCGTTGTTACCGAACGGCGATGACTTCGATCTCCACAAGAGCGTCCTTGGGGAGACGGGCCACTTCCACGGCGGAACGGGCGGGATAGTTGCCCTCGCTGAAGAAGGTGGCGTACACCTCGTTCATGGCTCCAAAGTTGTTCATGTCACTAAGGAACACGGTGGTCTTGATGACCTGATCCATCCCCACACCTGCCTCAGCCAGAATGGCCTTCACATTGGTGAGGGACTGACGGGTCTGCTCGGCGATGCCTTCAGGGAACGCGCCGGTAGCGGGATCGATGGGCAGCTGGCCGGAAGTAATGACCAGTCCGTCGATGGCGACAGCCTGGGCATACGGCCCGATAGCAGCAGGTGCCTGGTTGGTGTTTACGATCTCTTTCATGTTTGCTTTTCTGCCTCCTTTCCGGGTACTGACATCAATTTATCACCAAGAGAAAATTTTGTCAACTACTTTTTGTTCATTTCGTACGAATCCACAATTTTGCTCTCCGCTTTTGTGGGAATTATCTATACAAAATTTTTTCGGTTTACAAATTTATTTTTCTCATGAGAATTTTTCTCTAATCTTGTTTTGACATTCTAACCGTTATCAGTTATACTGAATGACAAGAACCTTGCAATTTTTGTACCATCCGTACCGCTCCGTTTGACACAGTGAATCGAGATCATCACAGGACCATAATAGAGGTGAGTCACTTGGCCAGTCCATTGCTGCAGCACTACATCAAGCTGACGGAATTTCTGGGATATGCCCTGGGACCTGATTATGAGGTCGCGCTCCATGACCTGACCACAAAAGACCGCTCCATTATCGCCATCGCCAACAAGCACGTCAGTGGACGGGATGTGGGCGCCCCCCTCACCAACGTGGCGCTGCGTATCCTGCGGGACAAAAGCTATGAGAAACAGGATTACCTGCTCCATTATCTGGGGGTATCCGCCTCCGGCAAGACGCTGCGTTCCTCCACGATGTTCATCAAGCAGGACGGCAAGCTGATCGGTATGCTGTGCGTCAATTTCGACGACAGCCGGTTCCAGTCCGTCAGCGACGCCCTGATGAAGCTGTGTCACCCGGACCAGTTCGTGGACATCAATTTTCAGGCGGACGAGGCCCTCGCCGAGCCCGCCGGTTCCGCCGAGCGTTTTCACAACTCCATCCACGGCGTGGCCACCGACGCCGTTCTGGATGAGCTGGACCGGCGGAAGATCGACGCCGGGCGGCTCACCCCCGAGGAGCGGCTCCAGATCATCGCCTCCCTGGACGCTGCCGGCATTTTCCTGCTTAAAGGCGCGGTGAAGGACGTGGCGGACGCCCTGGAGTGTTCCCAGGCCAGCGTCTACCGCTATCTGAGCCAGATCCGCAAGGAGGAGGGCTGAGCCATGGACCGCCCGCCTCCCTCCGGCTTTCACTACCCCCGCCGTCTGCTCTGGGTGGTGCTTGGCATGGTGGTCAGCGCCGTGGGCATCGTCCTCATGCTCCAGGCCAATATCGGGCTGGAGCCCTGGAGCGTCCTCCAGCAGGGCATGGCCCAGACCTTCGGCATCAGCTACGGCGCCGCCTCCGTCATCGTGGGGGCCGCCGCCATCGGATTGGCCGTTCTCTGCGGCGAGAGCTTCGGCCTGGGGACCATCCTCAACATCACCCTGTGCGCCCTCTTTATCGACTTCATGCTGGCCCGGAACTGGATCCCCCGGATGGACAGCACCCTCCCCGGCATTTTGATGCTGCTGGCGGGGCTGGAGCTGCTGGCCATCGGCACCTGGCTGTATATGCGGGCCGCCCTTGGCTCCGGGCCCCGGGACTCCCTGATGGTGGCTCTGGCCCGAAAGACCGGCCGGTCGGTGGGGCTGTGCCGGGCGGTGGCAGAGGTCGGCGTCATCCTGCTGGGCTGGCTGCTGGGCGGCCAGGTGGGGATCGGCACGGTGATCTCCGCCGTTGGGCTGGGCACCCTGTTCAACCTGAACTTCGCTCTGCTCCATTTCCAGGCCGCGGAGCTCCATCAGGAGACCGTGCTGGAGACCATCCGCAATCTGAAGAGCCGCCGCCCCTCTCCCCATCCTTGATCAGTCAAAACCTCCGGCTAAGCCGGAGGCTTGAGTAAGCCCTATAAGGGCTTTATA
>CAUWDA010000030.1:0-27451 GCA_963557075.1 uncultured Flavonifractor sp.
GATGACCGACAAAACAGCCCGTCTATTTCACGACAGAACAGGCCGTCTGCGACAAGAAACCTAAAACAAAAGAAAGATATCTGCTTGAAGATTTGCACTTAAATACATATCAAGATGGAAAAACCAGCGGTATGTGGATGCATAGATATGTAACTGTATGCCTAAAGAATTCCACTCGTTTACGTAATTTGATAAAATGGTTGCAGGCAAAACCCCAGCGTGCAGCAAAACTTCGTATTCTTGTTATCGACGATGAAGCTGACCAAGCCAGTGTAAATACGCGGAAGATGAAAGAAGATCTGGATGAAGAGGAGCAGGAACGTACAGCTGTAAATCAGCTGATCATTGATTTAATAAATGGTAAAGATCATGAAGGTGCTCCGTCAAAGGCACCTTTTCAGGCGATGAATTATATCAGCTATACTGCTACACCCTATGCTAATGTCTTGAACGAAGCGTACGAAAGCTCCTTGTATCCTAAAAACTTCATTTGCAGTTTACCAGAATCTAATGAATATTTCGGAGCAAAAGTAATTTTCGGAAGCAAAGACGACGCTAAACATACAGGATTGAATATTGTTCGTGAGATCCCTGAGGCTGAACTAAAAACTTTAAAACTACTTCATGACGGTGGCGCATTTACCCTTCCAGATGAATTCAAAAAGTCGATTTGTTGGTTTTTGTGTGCTGCTGCCATACTGAGGTCACGTGAACATAAAAAGCCGATAAGTATGTTAATTCATACCACAGCCCTTCAAAGCGGCCATTTTGAAGAATATGATGTTTTAAAGAACTGGTTGATTCGAGAGGCAAACACAGGAAGCATTCTGCAATTGTGTCGGGATGTATATGAGTCTGAAAAAGATGAATTTACACTAAAGGATTTATCTGAGGCATATCCGGATTATGGGCGTTTAAGTCAAGTAAATTCCGAGTTTCCAGTTTTTGATAAAATTGAGACGGAAATCAGAATTCTCCTATCAAATATTCAAAATATTATGATGGGGGAAGATAAAAGTCCTGTATATCGGGAAGATGGAATTCACCTTTGTGTGGATAACTGCAAAGCAAATAGGCTGGCAGAAGAGGGGACATATCTTCGAGTTATTTATCCTACTTCGGAGCAGTTAAGTTGCATGTCCAAGGCCCCCGTGTTTATTGTTATGGGTGGCAATACACTGTCTCGAGGCCTTACAATTGACGGTTTAGTATGTACTTATTTCGCACGCAGCTCTAACCAGGCGGATACACTTATGCAAATGGCACGGTGGTTTGGATATAGAAGCGGATATGAATTGTTACAACGAATCTGGATGCCTTCGGCAGTTAGAAAAAAGTTTGAATTGATGGAGGAAATTGATGAAAAGCTAAAAGCCGAATTTGAAGACTTTATGGAGAAGGGCCGCAGTCCGGCACAATTCGGTCCTAAGATTATGAGCACGGCCAAAATAGCTAAATTTATGCTTTCGGCAAAAAATAAAACTCAAAATATTGAAGAATGTGAATTTGATTTCAGCGGGGACAGTTATGAGACTACTGACTTTATGGACGATCAGAATATACTCTCTGAAAATATACAAAAAACCGAAGCTTTTCTAAAAAAACTCGGAACAGCAAAAAAATCCGAGATAAGTGACTCCGCATACATCTGGAGAAATGTTCCCGTTAATACCATTCTAAATGAGTTCTTGGGAAATGGGAAATATCATATTTTCGACTGCTCTTCTTTGTCTGCAGACATTCCCGTATTTCTTACATGGCTTAAAGGAATGAATGCTGACGGCCATTATTTAAAGTGGAATGTAGCAGTTTCTGGAGACAGCAAGGCGGCTGAATATTGGTATGTCGAAGATAAGAATATCGGTAAAATAACTCGTACTAAGAAAAAGACGCATACTCCCGGATACATTGATATTGGATCGTTGCGTTCTGGTCGTGATGTCCTATGTGATGTGCAGAAAAGCGCATTGACACCAGGTCAAAAGCTTATATTGGATACCGCAATAAAAACTGGAAAAAACCTAATTTCCGTCCGTGGTACAATAGGCTTAGAGGATATCCCGCTTTTGCTCCTTTACCGAATTAGCAAAGATCAAGGTAAAGATACAAAAACCAGAGAAAAAATCGGGAGTACCGAAGATGTAATTGGATTCAGTATAATCGTGCCGGGTGACTCTATCGGCAAAAGTCATGTTAAATCAGTAAGGGTAAAAATCCCTGTTCAATAAAAGAAAGTGTGACAACAATGCTTGAAAGATTTGTCCTCCCGATTGATTACGGTGTTTCTTACGGAAGCGTTACATTAAAATCACTCCAAAATGATAATGTTCCAGAGTTGGATCTTCTTGTGCGGGAAGCTATCCAAAACAGTTCAGATGCGTCGCTACAAGAAACTGATCCGTTCTTTATTGTTAATTTTACAACTGGCTCCTTTTGCCCCTCTAAATTTAACTTTTATATGACGGGGATTGAAGAATATCTCAATGATCGTTTTCCGTCTGAGCATGCAGATTTTTTAGAAATTCGTGATTTAAAGACTTCTGGATTAACAGGGTGTATTCGTAAAGCAGATATTAAAAAAGAAGATCACGGTAACTTTTTTAAGCTTATTTATGATACAGGAAAGCGTCAAACACAAGCTGGTGCCGGAGGTAACTGGGGATTTGGTAAAAGTGTTTATTACCGTGTAGGTATCGGAATTGTTATCTTTTATTCTCGTATTAAAAATGAAACCGGCTATGAGTCAAGGTTAATTGTGACTCTGGTGGAAGATGAGAGCAAAAAAAATCCTGACGGAAGTGATGCGACCATTTTAAATCGATTGGATCCCAATTCTGCAGGAAAAGCTTGGTGGGGAATACGCGACGGAGAAGACTTATTGCCGATTTCAGATGATGAATTCATTGTTCCGTTATTAGATACATTTGGGCTTAAACCATTTACTGGAGAGGAAACTGGAACTTCTGTCATTATACCATATATAGATCCGTCAAAGCTCCTTGAGGATATTATTCCTGCGGATGCAGAAATTGAATCCGGAATTCGAGATCATTTTGAAACGAACTGGACATCAACGCTTGCTGATTATCTTAAACTTGCTATACAACGATGGTATGCACCTAAAATTCATAATCGCAGTTTACCCGAGTTTTGTGATAAAAAATGGTTGTACGCATCTGTAAACAACATTCCTATCCGCAGGAAAGACATGCTTCCGTTTTTCCAACTGGTACAAGAACTTTATACAGCTGCAATAGCAAAAACTTACGGGAGTGAATACCGCAGTGAGTGGTTACCGCAAATCCAATGCCTTGCGGTTAACATCCAGCGGTATTTTGAAGGCGGCTCTACATCAGGCTTTGTGGCTGCAATTAAAATATCTCGTGATGAGCTGAACGGTACGCAAAATGTGCTAAGCCCTTATGTATATATCGGGAAATTTGAAGCCGAGAGGGGGAAAAATGAACCCATCGTAATGTATGCAAGAGATCCAGGAATGGTTATTGATTATTCTGTGACTGGCCCATGGGTAAAAGGTATCTCTTTGCCTGAAAGTGAAGATGAATTTATATTTGCCTTTTATATGCCTACAACAACAAAAATACTAAAAAATGACCTTCCTGCTCCCGAATTCGCAGGAATGAATTTGGGCGAGTATCTGCGAGCGTGTGAAGCATCTGACCATATGGGATGGGATGATCCCGCAAAAATGCAGATTGTAACCAGAATTCAAAAAAACACAGTAACTCAGATTGAGAATAAAATTGTAAAAAATAATGAGCCGAAATTTGAAGCAACTGCCAGTAAACTTGCTGCAACACTTGGAAGGTCGCTTTTGCCTCGCGTCGGGTACGGTAAGAAGAAAAATGGCTCCGGTGGAAGCGGAAGTGGGGGCGGTTCTGGTAATCTCAAAAATATTGAGTTTGAAATCTTTCCCACATTGATATCGAGCAATGAAATCGAGATCCCATTCAGATTAAAACTCTCGCACGGAAAGAAAACGGCTGATCTTGAGCTTATAGTAGCTTCAGAAGGCGGATGGATTACCCCTTCCTCTTGGCAAAGCGATATCGGCACTTTATTTCCTGCAACTATCGAGTCGTTTACTGTGCATACTGTGACTTCCAATATTGATGCGCAGCCGATCGAACTTAATGATGGGTGTTCATCTAAAAATCTTTTGTTTGATACTGAGAAACTATCGGCAGAACTTTTACATGCTGAAGGAAGCCATGAGCTTAGCTCGGTCAAAGTAACTGCACATATCCTGAACATGGAGCTTTACGGGCTACTGAAAATCAGAGCATATGATAAGAAATATCGCTTTTCTATTAGGGTTGAGTAAGGAGGATAAAAGATATGCAAAACATATATTTCTATCCTAAACTTACTGATAAGTTGCTTGAAAATTGCGGCTGTTCTGTAACGAAGTATGTGTTTACATACTCGTACCAAGGTCAAGATTTTGGGCTGTTGCAAAAGGGAAGTTCAACAATTCGTATTTCAGACCCCCGTGAAATATGGAAAATTGAGACGGAGGGGCTTAATTTTGAGAAAACAGTGCGGATTGCCTATCCTAATTTATTGTTCGGAAAAGACGGCGTTGCATGTAGTGATGCTGAAATCGGGATTTGTATTATTTGGACAAATAAGAAGTTGACCCAAACTGGCTGCATTTTGCCAGAAACCGATGTAATTACACCTCAAGGCAGAGTGTGTAAATTCTCCTATAGTTTCGAACCCGGGATGATTACCGGTGACCTTGAATTGACTGTTTCGGCATATATCAAAAAAGCCGCAAATGTCATTCGTTCCGATGAAGAAATTCTTATGAATGAGGAAGGTGTTTCTATCGGTGAAATCGATTCGGTTATATTAGACTTTAATAGCATCTACATGGAATTCCCCATTGAAGAATACAAGAGTGATAAAGAACCTTTATGGTGGGTCGAGTTTTCCCAATGGGAAGACCCCAAAACCAGTGACGAGTTTACTAAGGATAACATTTGCTTGTATCTCAACCCATATTATTCTGCCTGTCCTATGACGGACGGAACAATCAAGAATGTTGATCTGCTAATAGATATCCTTGCTACTACTTATTTTATGATTTTCCAGCGCCTTAGCGATGATGATCTGAGGGCGACTCGGCAAGATATAGGCCTTCAGTCTAATTCTATTTGCAGTATTCTTCACCAGTTTATTGAAGATTGTGAGGAGGAGCTTCATTTTGAAACTCCTGAAAGATTGCTTAAGAGTCTGCAAAGAGAAATCAGGAACAGATTAATGGCAGGTGATGAAGAATGATTCGATATCAAAAGCTTTCATACAGTGATGCAAAGGTTATCATTGCGGAATATGATAGTTATGATGATAATGAATTTAAGGATCTTGAACATCATTGGAGAGCCAATGATGTGTCTGCATCTGCCTTTGATCCTTCTTATGAAGATTTCAGACATGAGTTACTTGCCGAATTTAATTCTGCCCTTGTTGAAACCAGCGGAAAAATGACATACCTTTTGGACCTGAGAGTAGGTATTAAGTTGTTCCAATTGATGCCTTTGGATTCCAATTTTTCTATTATTGAGGCCAATAATGATGATATATGGAGATATATCTCAGTTAAAGTTATGCCCGATATTACATATCTCAGATATCCAACCCCAGAAAAAGGAAGTATTCGGATTAATCAAAAACGCTTCTTCTCTCATACTCGCCGCATCTGGCTAAAAACACTTTGGTGGTATATCTATCTAAGTTGGCAAGGCAACGCAGAGGATACCTTTGAAGTATTGAAAGACAACGGTGTTGATAATATTAATAAACTAATTGAAACACCTGGGCGGGGATATCGTCTGCAACTGTTCAGACATATGATGTTAGAGTATCATAAAACACGTCCGCACAAGGTTAAGGACTTTGCAGCATTTACAAAACTCAATAATGCAAAGTGTGTGTCAATTGAACCAGAATTGACCTGTGGCGGAGTTGCCGCATACGCCCAAAAATTGTTGGAAGAGGTATCTGCTCCGAAGGAGGTGGAGTAAATGCTGCTGGAGGATATAAAAAACAACTGGAAAACGGATATTCTCGGTTATGCACAGGTCATTTCATCTCTGAAAGATACAAAATACCCAGCTCATACAGTAAAACTTGTTGATGGCTACGGGGTTGCAATTCCATATTCAGGCGACGATGTTAACGAAAGTTTCTCCAATGTACGCATCTTCAGCACAGATAATATTATGGCCTCACCTGGGGTTATTCAGCGTTCGTTGGTATTGACTACGGACTCTTTTGAAGCCGAACAACCCTTCGCTTCACTTTGCGCGGAATTTATTGATCCAGGCACTGATGGCAGTTCAAGAATTGCTGTTTTAAATGATCCCGTTGCTTGGTGGGGAAAATGGAAAGAATTACTGGGAAACAAGAATATTGATGCACGAATTTATGATGTTCTCGGAGAGCTGTGCGTTTTATATGTATTGCTACAATCTGGTGAAAATGCTGCTTGGAATGGTCCGGACGGAGCATCCTATGATATCGAAACCGATGATAAATTTATTGAAGTAAAATCTACCTTGTCCAGGAGTAAACGCGAAATTACTGTGAACAATCAGTTTCAGCTCGATACTTCAAGTAAGAATTTAAATCTGGTTTTGTGTGTTTTTGAACCATCTATCCAATCTGGGGTCTCTATTAATAAAATAACAGAAAAGTTAGGTGAACTTGGATATAATGTTAAATTGGTGAATCAAAAGTTGTCCGAACTCGGATTTGAAGAAGGGATGAGCTCTCGCAACAAAACATTTCTTCTTCACGAAATGTTGAGATATACTATAAATTCTGACTTTCCTCGAATTACACCCGAGTCTTTTATTGGCGGAGTTCTACCAGCGGGCGTAACAGGAATTACATACACCGTTGATTTAAGCGGAATGACTTCAGAGTCAATGGTGCAAGGAGCAAATCATGATATATAAAACAATCGACTTATGCGCCGGCATTGGTGGAATTCGCCGTGGATTTGAGTTGACGGGTAAATTTGAAAATGTACTCTCAGCTGAAATTGATGAGTATGCTTGCAAAACTTATGAGCATTTGTTTGGAGAAAACCCCAAAAACGATTTAACATCTGAAGAGTTCAAAGAACTTGTATCAAGGACTGAATATGACATCTTGTTGGCAGGATTCCCTTGTCAAACATTTAGCCGAGTTGGACAACAAATGGGATTTCGCGATACAACAAAAGGAACCATTTTTTTTGATATCGCCGACATCATTTCCAGAACCAATCCCCGCGCAATCTTTTTGGAAAATGTTGAAAATCTTGTATCTCATAATAAGGGAGAAACACTTAGGCGTATTGTAACTACTTTAGAGGATGAACTCGGCTATCGAATTATCGGAGTAACTATGGACGAAGATGGTTCTTATGTATATAATACCAAGTCCTTTATACGTAATTCAAAGAATTTTGGATTACCTCAAAACAGGCCACGTACTTACATAATGGCTTTTAGTAAAAAAATGTTTGGGGATGCAGTAAAGGTGTTAACAGATGATATGCCATTTTCTAACCACAAGGTAATTTCTGAAGATTTAAATTCAATTATTGAACCAGAGGTTGACGACGTTTATTACATGTCCAGTGGTTACTGGGATACACTAAAAAAACATAAAATGCGTGAGCAAGCAAAGGGACATGGCTTTGGCTATGTGATAGTTAATGCTCCAGGGATTGAGCACCCTATTGCAAGTACTATCCTTGCTACTGGTGGTTCAGGGAAAGAGCGCAATCTGATTTTTCAACCCAAAGCTGGTATTGCAGGGAAAAAACTCCCGACAAAAAAACCGGATTAAATAGTGAAGGCATCCGTGTAATGACCCCTACTGAATGGGGACGGTTACAAGGTTTTATAGGTTATGCATTTCTTGACGAAAACGGTCATGAAACATTTAGTTTTCCAGAAAACACAACTCGAACCCAGAAATATAAACAATTTGGTAATTCAGTTACAATTCCTGTTATTGAAGAAATGGCCCTTTTTATGTTGTCATGTTTTAAAAAAATGACAAAAGCCCAAGCGAATCTACTCTTAGAGTTGGCTTGGAGTCAAGATACGATCACTCGCCGTGATGTGATAGAATCTCTTCGTGTCTCAAATAACAGGGCGAACTACTTGTTACGCAAAATGAAAAATGCTGGCTTTTTGATTCCAATAGTAACTAAAGGTCGGGGAGCCAAATATAAAGCTGGAGTTACCCGGGGAACGAAGATAAATATTGAAGAATAACAACTTAATGCAGTTATAGTTAGAATGAAAGAATAGGTTATGGGTGATAGTGAATGACAGAAGTAGTAGCAGCCCTGATCTGGGATCAGGGCAAGTTCATGATCTGCCAGCGCCCAGC
This sequence comes from uncultured Flavonifractor sp., assembly GCA_963557075.1. Lineage (GTDB taxonomy): Bacteria > Bacillota > Clostridia > Oscillospirales > Oscillospiraceae > Flavonifractor. The sequence continues at coordinate 8,419 of CAUWDA010000030.1, forward strand.
CCATAAGGCCAGAGGCCTTCTATGGGAGTTTGTTGGCGGGAAAGTGGAGCCCAGCGAAACCAAGGAGCAGGCACTGATCCGTGAATGCCAGGAGGAACTGGCCATCACATTGGATGTGGGCGAAATATTTATGGATGTGATTCACAAATATCCAGATTTGACTGTCCATCTTACCCTGTTCAACGCATCTATTCAAACAGGTATTCCTCAAAAACTGGAGCACAATGATATCCAGTGGATTGCAGTGAATGAAATTGATCAATACGCCTTTTGTCCGGCAGATGAGGAGATTCTAACAAGGCTAAAACTATCGACCAAGTAGAAAAATTAGATGGAAACCTCCTTGACTACACTGGGAAACACGAGCAGACAGAGAAAGGAAAAATGGGAGATGAACGTCATCTGCTTCGGCGATTCCAACACATACGGCTATGACCCCCGCTCCTATCTGGGTGGCCGCTACGCTGCGGACAGCCAGTGGGTGGATATCCTGGCCGAGGAAACCGGCTGGACCGTCCGTAACCTGGGTGAAAACGGCCGGGAGATTCCCACGTCGGTCCCTGACTTTCCTGCTGATACCGATCTGCTGATCATCATGCTTGGGACCAACGATCTGCTCCAGGGCAGAAGTCCGGAACAGGCCGTTAAACGGTTGGATCGGTTCCTCTCTGGCATCTCCCTGGATCGAAGCAAGATCCTGGTGATCGCCCCGCCGCCGATGACTCTGGGAGCGTGGGTACCCAGCCAGCAGCTCATTGATGACTCCCACGCCTTTGTCTGGCTCTGTCAGGCCCTGGCGGAGCATCTGGGCATCTGCTTCGCCGACGCCGGAAAGTGGAACATCCCCTTGGCCTACGACGGCGTCCACTTTATGGAGCAGGGGCACAGAGCCTTTGCCGCCGGACTTCTGGAGGAACTCAAATGAAACGAATCCTGCCTATCCTTTTATCTCTTCTGCTGTTGACCGGGTGCGGCGGAAACTCCGCGGATGGATACCAGCAAATCACCCAAGAGGAGGCCAAAGAGATGATGGACACCCAGGAGGTCATCATCCTGGATGTGCGGGAGCAGGACGAGTACGACAGCGGCCACATCCCCGGCGCGGTCTTGCTGCCGGTGGGGAGCATCGGCGAGGATACCGCCGCTGAGGTGATCCCCGAAAAGGATTCCACTGTTCTGGTCTACTGCCGCAGCGGGAACCGCAGCAAGACGGCATCCTCTGCCTTGGCGGAATTGGGCTACACCAACATCTACGAATTCGGCGGTATCAACACCTGGCCCTATGAGACGGAGTCATAGCCCCGGAAATAGGGAGCCTAAACACATGTACCCCCTGCAAAAACTGCATCGCCGATACAAAGAATACACGGGACGCGCCTTTGGGCGCGTCCCGTTGCTCATTTTCTGCCGATTTGTCCTCACGGCTTCCCCAGCCAGTCCTTGAACTCGTCCAGGGTGATGACCTCCCGGTCGCATTTCTTTTTCATCTCTCTGGCCTGTTCGCTCCAGGCATAGAACTGCTCGTCGGTAATACGGCCGGCCTTGATCCAGGCGAAGCGCTTCTTGTACTCCTTCCGGTAGGCCTTGAACACCGGATCATCGGACTGCTTTTTGGTCCACTGCTGAAAGGCCCCGGCCTCCCGGCAGGTCTGCTGGCCGGAGGCCACTGGGCGCTCACAGTACTCCGCACTGACTCGGCCGGTCTGTGGGAACCAGCGGCCGCAGTTCTTGCACCGCCGGACGGTGATCCCGCGCTCCACACAGCTGCGCAGGGAGTAGTCGATCATGTCCGAAATATGGAGGGGATACAGGACCGACGAGCATCGGCCCAGCTCCACCGGCTCAAAGCTGAGGGGAATGGGGTGGAACACAAACAACTCCGGGTCCTTGGGAGCGTCGTAGAGATAGTGTGCCGCCGCCTGCTTCTGCGGGTCACGCCCCGCCTGATCCACATCCAGTACCAGGTCAAAGAACCGTTGCACCTGCCGCTGATACAGCGGGAGCTGCTCTGGAAGGCTCCGCAGTTCCTCCAGCATCTGCCGGTCCTCCTGTTCGCTGACCGGGATATCCGCACCTATCCGGGAGAAGCGGTCATACCAGCGCACATACAGAAGTTCCAGATAGATGTGCCAGCTCTTCAGTTGGCCCAGCTCCACCATGGTGGCTGTGCCAGCCTCCCGGTCTCCATCTTGAAACAGACGCTCCCAGCTCTCTGCGATCCTACGGAGCGATGGAGTCAATTCGTCGCAGTCCATTTCCAGAAAAGACAGCAGGCTTTCCAGGAACGGGAGTTCCTTGTAGGTCGAGGGAACGCCCTGGACCCCGTAGCTATCAAATTGGAAAACCTCTTTTTTCTCAGAGAAGTACATCTTGGCATACCACATGTCGGCGCCCTCCAAAATAGACAATCGTAAAAAATTTATAAAATAGCCTTGACAAGGGGGTAGGTTCACATGCTACAATACTCTCACAGGGGACTGTCAAAATAATCTTACAATAGTCTAACACCCGCAAATCCGGTTGTCAACGGGGAATTGGTCCCCAACATTCGGAACGGCACCTTGAAAAATGAATACCCATCACCAGAGACGATACTCCACGGGGAAGTAACGCCAGGACGTTGTCGCAGAGCACCGACAATTGAGCGTGCCAAGGGGAAGAAAACGCTGTGTTGGTCAAACAAGGCCGCAGGGCAGGAACAGGTATGGTGTATGGCCAAACCCAGAAAGACAGAAAAGAAAAAGACAGACCCTGTAAAAAACCGCTGAACTGCTGCAACAGTTCAGCGGCCTGCCGCGTTTCGGAAAACACAGCCTGATCTGTGTCCCAGTTTAACAGAGAGACCTCCGAAACGCAAGAAATTTTTTCTCTGAATTTGAACACCGGAGGTACTAAACATTGAAACTGTCTGTCTACAAATCCTACGACGACCTGCCTCTGTTCCTCAACGCCAAGATGGTGGCGCAGGTACTGGGCGTGTCCATCTCCACCGCCTACGAGCTGCTCAACGATCCCGGTTTCCCCACGCTGCGGGTGGGGAGCCGTATGGTAGTTCCGAAAGAGAAGTTCATCCAGTGGGCGGAGGGACAGTCGGGAGGTACGAAATGAGAAAACAGCACTGGCCCAAGCGGGACCCTATCAAGAACTACTTCCCCCTCCCCAACGAGATCTTCTCCCTGGGACTGTCTGCTGGGGCGATTGCAGTCTACGGATTTCTCCTCCACCGTGAGGACCGGAAGACCTATCAGTGCGTGGCCAGCTACCGGATCATCGGAGAGGCTGTGGGGATGAGCGTCAACACGGTGCGCAAGTATGTGACCGAGCTGGAGGAACGGGGTCTGATCCGGACGGAGCGCACCACCGTCACCACCCGGGACGGCCGCACCCTCAACGGCTGTCTGCGTTACTACATCCTGCCCATCCAGATGTCCATTGAACAGTTCTATGAGCGGCAGCTCCACGTAGCTGACCTAGCGCTGGAACGACAGAGAGCGGAACAACGCATGGCAGCGCTGAAGAGAAAGGAGTGTGCATCCGGATGCTGATGCAAATGATCGACTGCCTGATCGAGCAGGACCCGTCTCTGTCAGCACGGCGCACCATAGACATGCGGCGGTACATTGTCAACCGGTGGAACCGTACGCACGAGGAACCTATCGACGAAGACGGGGTGGCCCTGTTCCTCTGCGATGAGAACCGTGGAACCCTGACAGATGAACAAAGAATCTTTGCGAAGGAGTGCCGTGAGGAAATCAAGGCCTGCTATCGAAATGCGGTGTTCCAGATGTTTCAGTGCGGGGAGATGATGCACTGGCATCTGGTGTCCGGGCCAGAGGAATACTGCCGGATTTTTCTGCCGCAGTACGCCGTCCCCTGCAGCAAGCAGCTCTCCCCGTGTAACGGCCTGTGAGGGGCTGTGTGCCCTCTTTGGGGGCGGGGCAGAGTCCCTGCCCCACTGGGGGCTTTCAGGGCGGATTTGGCCCGATTTCGGGGGGCTTCGGGAGAGGGCAAAATGGGGCCCCCGGCGAGGCCCAGCGCAGCGGGTTCGCTGGGGAGAGGAGGAGCAGTGGAACGAGTGAGTTTTCGCCCCTGCGGGGCGGAAACGAGGGCTGTGGAGCTTGCGACGACGACAAGCAGGAGAAAGCCCTGGCGCTTTTATGGCGCCTGGGCGGTCACTTCCGCCCGCAGTGCGGGCGGTTTCAGGGGTTGGAGTTGGCGCTGTTCCGACCAACCTGATTTGAGATTGGCGCTGTTTTTTCTCAAAAGCCGCCTGAATCCACGCTGTGACAGGCTTTCGGGCGGCGCTGATGCAATAAGGAGAGGATTTTGAATTTGAAAAAGGAAAATAAGAAACATTCCGTCTGGCTCAGTGAATCCGCCTGGACCGAGGTGGAATCGCGCTACCGGCGAGATAACTGCTCCACCAGAAACGAATTTATTGAGAAGGCCATTCGGTTCTATTCCGGTTACCTTGACGCGGAGTCTGCCGATGCTTACCTGCCCCGGGTCCTCGCCGATGTGCTGGAAGGCAAGCTGAATGCATTCGGTAAACGGATGGGACACCTGCTGTTCAAGCTGTCGGTGGATCAAAACCTCATGGGGAATATCCTGGCCGCCGACATAGAGATTGACCCGGATCAGCTGCGAAAGGCCCGCGTCCGCTGTGTCAAAGAGGTAAAGGAGACCAACGGTGAGATCAGTTTCGAAGACACGGTCCGTTACCAAAAGGGGGCTGAGTGATGCCGGGACTAATCCAGAAGTCGGGCTACATCAAGCCGGGAAACGGCGGCAGTCACTACGCCGAGTACATCGCCACCCGGGAGGGTGTGGAGCTGATCGAGGCTCCGCCCCCCTCCCATGACGGCGGCGGATACCTGGAATATATGGCCCAGCGTCCCCGCTCCCACGGACTGTTCTCCGCCGACGGTCCCGCCGATCTGGAGAAAACCATGGAGGAGATCAACGGACATACCGGACCGGTGTGGACCTTTGTCTACTCTCTGAAACGGGAGGATGCCCACCGGCTGGGCTATGAAAACGGTGAGAGCTGGCGCAGGTTATTGCTGGCTCATCAAGCAGAATTGGCGACAGCGATGAAAATTCCGCCAAGCAATTTTCGTTGGTGTGCCGCCTTCCACGATGAGAAACACCATCCCCACATCCACATGATGGTCTGGTCGGCGGACCCAAAGCAAGGATTTCTAACAGAAAAGGGTATCGAGAAGATGCGCTCCCAGCTGTCCAATGAGATCTTCCGGGACGAGCTGCTGTCCCTGTATCAGCAAAAAGATCTGTCCTACAGCCAAGTGCGGGACGCGGCGACGGAGGCCATGGGGCGGCTCATCCGGGAGATGGAGACGGGCCTGTGCCACAGTTCGATTATCATGGAGCAGATGGAGACGCTGGCCGGGATGCTGGAGTGCCACAAAGGGAAAAAGGTCTACGGCTACCTGAAAAAGCCGGTGAAGGCCCAGGTGGACGCCATCGTGGATGAGTTGGCCAAGATCCCGGAGGTGGCCCAGTGCTATGAGCAGTGGAATCAGCTTCGAGATGAGCTGGAGCGTTACTACAAGGATTCACCCAGAGAATACCTGCCGCTCTCACAGCAAGAAGAATTCAAAGCCATCAAGAATATGGTCATCCGGGAGGCGGAGCGGCTCCGGCTTGGCACATTTACCTTCGAGGATGCCAGCATGAAAGATGAAGTGGACGAGGATCAGGATGCGGTGTGCTTCGCCTGGAACTCCAGCTGGCGGATGGCCGAGGTCTACCAGAGCGCCAAGGAGGTGCTGGAGGAGTACGAAAATCCAGAGGAGGAAAAAGCGGAGCAGGTACAGGTGCTGGAACAACTCTGGCAGAGAGGTTTCCCCCTGGCCGCCTACCAGCTGGGCAAGTGCTGGCGGGATGGTCGGGGCGTTCTCCCCGATGACGAGCAGGCGGAACTGTGGTTTCAGCGGGCGGCGGACGCGGGATATGACTTCGCCCAATACGCACTGGGAAAGTTCCTGCAAGGCCAAAATCGAACGAATGAGGCGGTATCCTGGTATGGAAAAGCGGCGGCGCAGGAGAACACCTGCGCCGCCTACCGCCTGGGAAAGCTGTATCTGGAGGGGAAAGATGTTCCGAAAGACGTGCAAAAGGCGGTGGCCTATCTCACCGACTCCGCCGAACATGGAAACCAGTACGCCCAGTACGCTCTTGGAAAACTGTACCTCACTGGGCAGGGCGTCAAACAGGATCGGGAGCGGGCCTGGGCGTATTTCTATGAATCGGCGGAACAGGGAAATGAGTACGCCGACTTCTTTCTGGAGCACTTCGATCAGGTGCGCAGGCCCAATGTGTTCCTGGCGGCCACCCGACTGCTCCACCATCTGAGTCAGATCTTTCGTGACAACTCGGTGCCGCCCGCCGCCCCGGTGGGACAGCGGGTGGACCGAAAGCTGCGGCGGAAGATCCAGGAAAAGAAGATCGCCATGGGCCACAAGCCGGATGACCATGAGGAAACTCCCCGGCAGGACATGGGCGGCATGACCATGGGGTGGTAGCAATCGCCAACGAAACCGCAGTAAAAAATGCTGTTGAATTTTACAGCAGATCGAGGTATACTAAGGGCAAGAAAGGGGCTGAATACCATGCCGAACATCAAACCCATCTCTGATCTGCGTAATTACACGGAGGTTCTGCATGACGTGGCAGTTGGCGCTCCGGTTTTTCTGACGAAGAATGGCCGGGGCCGCTACGCCATCGTGGACATGCAGGACTATGAGCGGACACAGGCCACCCTCCGGCTGATGAACGAGCTGGCCAAGGGCCGCAAGTCCGGGGAGGAAAAGGGCTGGTTGACGCTGGAGGCCGTAGAAAAACATCTCGGAATCGCAGATGAATAACCTGCATTTATCCGACGAGGCGCAGGCTGATTTGGACGGGATCAAGTCCTATATCGCAAAGAATTTGGAAAATCCCAGCGCAGCGATCTCCACGGTACGGAACATCACAAAGGACATCCGCAGATTGCGGGAGCACAGTCTGATTGGCGCGTCCCTGTCCTCGATTGCCGATGTCGAGAGTGACTATCGTTTCCTGGTGACCGGCAGTTACCTCACTTTTTACCGAGTTCTTGACAACGATGTCTATGTGGATCGTGTGCTCTACGGCCGCCGGGATTATCTTCGCATCCTCTTTGGAGATGTGCAGGACGACGAAACAAACGAATAGAGACAATCTTCTCCATAGGGAGAAACGATTTGTCACCGGAACCGTCTGCAGAGATGCAGGCGGTTTTTTCTATGGCAGGCATATCAAAATCTGGACCGCAATACAAAGATAAAATCCTGCCCGCAGATGATAACTTTCTGAAAATAGTTGCAGTTGGGGGTAGCTATTGGAAGGAAGTTCGGGTATTGTGTGTTGCTGACAAAGGAGGCGGCACACATGCGCGACACACTGGAAAATCTGTACTTTGGAAACATCACCCCCAATGATCAAATTGTCAAATCGGGGACTGCCCTGAAAAAGGCTATGGAACAGTCAGCAGAGTGCGAGGAGAAACTCACCGCCCTGCTGGAGGACAAAGAAAAAGCGCTGCTGCTCCGGCTCATCAACGCAGAGAATGAGATCGGCAGCACCATGGCCCTGGAGAACTTCATCCTGGGTTTCCGGCTGGGAGTGCGCATGATCCTGGAGGCCCTGGACGAGGACGACGGCAGTCTGATCGACCCAAACAAGGAGGGATAGCCTATGGCAAAACGCAGGCCGTCCGGTGACGGCATGGTCCGAAAACGGGAGGACGGCCGCTGGGAGGGCCGCATCGTGGTGGGCCACAAACAAAACGGCGAGCCCATCTTCCGGTATGTACTGGCCAAAAACCAGAAGGAACTGCTGGACAAGCTCCACCGGGACCTGGAGGCCTTTCAGGATGTGGAGCTCACCGAGGACAGCCGCATGACCCTGGGAGAGTGGCTGGAGCGGTGGATGGAGGACTACGGCGCGGCCACCCTGCGGCCCAACACCCTCCGCAGCTACGAGCAGTTCATCCGGTGCTACATCAAGCCCTATCTGGGGGACAAGATCGTCTCCCGGGTGACCCGTATGGACATCCAGAAGCTATACCGGAAGCTGAAACACGAGGGCCGTGTCCATGAACACCCGGAATACGGGCACGAGCTGTCGGACACCATGGTGCTCCGCATCCACGCCATGCTCCACCGGTGTTTGAAGGACGCGGAGGCGGCCCATGTGATCGCCCGAAACCCCACCGACGGGGCCGCGGTGCCCAAGGCCAACCATCGTCCCAAACAGATCCTCACAAAGGAGCAGATGGACATCTTCCTGGCGGCGGTGGACCGCAACGAGATCTGGCGTGACTTCTTCTACACGGAGCTGACCACCGGTCTCCGTCGGGGCGAGATCTGCGGCCTCATGTGGCAGGACTTCGACGAGAAGGCCGGGACGCTGAAGATCCTTCGGTCCGTGAATGTCCCCAAGGCCGGGGAGCTGGAGATCGGCGAGACGAAGACCAGCCAAGGGCGGCGGACCATCCGCCTGCCGCCCAGCACCGTCCAGCGGCTGAAGGAGCGGAGGAAGCACGCCGTCAGTCAGTGGATCTTCCCGGAACCGCTGGCTCCGGAGAAACCGGTGCGGCCCAGTGCCGCCTACTACTGGATGAAGCGGATCTTAAGAGAGGCAGGGCTTCCTGCGATCCGATTTCACGATTTAAGGCATACCTTTGCCACCCACGCCCTCACCAGCGGCGTGGACGCCAAGACCTTGTCCGGCATCCTGGGCCACACCAACGCCAGCTTCACCCTGGACACCTACACCCATGTGACGCCGGATATGCAGCAGGAGGCCAGCCACATCGTGGGCGGCTTTCTGGAAAATCTCCTGGGGAAAGACCTGAAACCGTGGCAGAGAGACAGGCCGGAAGGAGGTGCCCGCCATGGGTAAGCGGCGGAAAAAGGGCGAGGGCTCCGTCCGCCAGCGGAAAGACGGCCGCTGGGAGGGCCGGGTGGTCATCGGCTACGACGAGAAGGGCCTGCCCAGGACAAAGAACGTCCTGGCTAAGACGAAACGGGAGTGTCAGGAAAAACTGAAGCAGCTCCGGGAGACGGTAACCGGCTCCAAAACGGAGAAGGTCCGGCCGGAGATGCCCTTCGGGGAGTGGCTGGACTTCTGGTATCAGAACTATGTGAAGCCCCAGATCCGCCCCACCACCCAGGCCAACTACGAGGCGAAGATCTATCAGCACATCATCCCGGAGCTGGGGAAGATCCCCCTGAACCAGCTGGCACAGAAAGACCTCCAGCAGTTCTATGCCCGGATGAAGACGGGCGGGCGGCTCATCCGCACGGAGCAGTTCGGCAAGGGGCTGTCCGACTCCATGGTGCGCGGCCTTCACGCCGCCTGCCGGTCCGCGCTGGAGAAGGCGGTGCAGGAGGGGCTCATCCGCACCAACCCGGCGGTGGGCTGCAAGCTGCCGCCCAAGCGGGGCCGGGAGATGCAGGTATTGGGCCGGGAGGAGCTCCAGCGGTTCCTCATCCAGGCCCAGGCAGAAGGTTATTTCGAACTGTTTCTTCTGGACTTATGCACCGGCCTGCGGCGGGGCGAACTGCTGGCCCTCCAGTGGGACGACCTGGACTTCAAGACCGGGACCCTGACCGTGAACAAGCAGGTCTACGAGGTGAAGGGGCGGCTCCAGGTGAGCATCCCCAAAACCCGCGCCTCCATCCGCAGGCTGGTCCTGCCGCCCGGCGTGGTGGAGGTGCTGCGGCAATACCGGGAGACGGTGGACTCCCGGTGGATGTTCCCCTCACCGGTCAAAGAGGACACCCCTATGACGCCGGGAGCGGTGCGCCGGCGGCTCCAGATCATTCTGGAGCGGGCCGGGTGTAAGAGAATCAGATTTCACGATTTACGCCACACCTTTGCCACCCTGTCCCTGGAGAGCGGCATGGATGTGAAGACCCTCTCCGCCATGCTGGGCCATGTATCGGCGGCCACCACCCTGGACATCTACACCCACGTCACCGGGGATATGCAGAGCGAGGCGGCGGCCAAGATCGACCGGGGGCTGGGCAACGAGATACAGGAGGAATCCGTTCAAGCAGAACAGGACTTGGCTGCGAGCTTCCAGCCAGTGCTGAGAAAGACCCGGAAGCCCGGCACCGGGTGCATCTCTCAAATCAATGACCACCTGTTTGAGGGGCGCTACTCCCCCACCTGGCCGGACGGCACCAAGCACTCTAAATGCGTCTACGCTCATACCCAGGAGGAATGCGAAGCGAAGCTGAAGGTGCTGATTCAGCAGATGAACGCAGAGCGGCAGGCCCTACGGGACAAAATGCGGGGCATCACTCCGCCGGATAAGCTCACCAAAACGCAGAAGAAAATCTGGTTGTTCATGAAGTTCCACCCCGACGTGACCAGCTATCGAGCTATTGCCAGGGGCGCCGGGGTGACGAGGCATACTGCGGCTAAGTGGTATGAGATGATGCGGGGAATGCTGGGGCGGGCGGCGTAAAAAGACGGCCTGCCTATCTTATCAAATTTTATAATGCATCATCAAAAGTATCATTCTGCCTTGCGGAGCGCCGCCAAATATCGTATGATGAGCACAGGAGATGCCGGGGGAGGTGCTGAAATTGAGTATCCAAGAGGCTCTCATCACGATGTTTACCGACGATCCTGTCAACTGGCTCAAATGGGCAATCGTATTCGCCGTCCTGATCGGCGGCTATGCCATCGCGGTGCCGCTCTACAAAAAGGTGTCCCACGGCGTCAGCTGGGAACGGAAACGGGACATCGCAAAGAGCAGGGACCACGTCATCAAAGCGTCTCTGGCGGACAAGCACCCCTCCGGTGAAGTATCCCGCTATGATTGGCACGCTACCTACCACTACACGATCGACGGCAAGGAGCGGCAGTATACCGCCTATTTCAAGCATCCATCGACACCGCCCCTGTACCTGTATCTCTATTATGTCGATGATCCTGACAAGCTGTTCTCCTGTGAGGAGTACCACTACGAAAACCACAAAGGGCTGCTCCTGCTTCCGGTCATCTTTCTGCCCTGGATCCTGGCCGGCATCGCCCTCGTCCTCCTGGGCGTAGACCTGTCGGGATTTTGAAAGTCATATCGGCATTCTGAACGTTCAAAAGAGGTTGGTATCACAATGTGATGCCAACCTCTTTTCTCAAGGTCATTTCTTGCTTTCCCTCTCTCATCCCCGCCAGTTTGCCAGTGGATAGGAGCCGTTTTTCTCTCGGTATTCCTGCAGCAATTGTCGTTCCCGTTCTCCTGGGTTTTCACAGGCTTCGTAAGCAAGCAGCAAAAGTCCGCAGTCCGAGATCTGCCAGACAGCACGTCCGCCTGCGTGGATATTTCCTCTTCCCAGTCCGTAGTCCATATACTGCCTCAGTCTCTGCCGCAGGCCACGCTTTCCTTCCGCTTTTCCAATATACAGGATACTTTGGTCGGCACATCCCTCATATTTCTCCTGAAGCTTTTTCGCAGGATAGATTTTAGCCTTAGGGCGGTACTCCTGTTCCGAGAAACGGATTGCCATTCCCTCAGGCGCAAATACCCAATAGACTCCTGGCACCTCAGGGACAGAATGACAATCGTTACAACAGAGTTCTTGTAGTGTGACGGCGGGAACCGCTGTGGGACAGAGCGCTTTGAGCCGACGAAACAGGCGTAACAGGACCCCTTCCGCGATGCTTTGACTGATCAGGGAACCCTCGCAAAAATGGTCTCTGCGGAAATGCCATGCGATACAGGCCAATACACACAAATAGGGCTGCATCTCCAGCCATCCCGGAGGGGCTATCGCGATATTCCGCTCCTCGAGGCCCCACTTTTGGATCACCTCGTGATAATTCTGGATCACCAATCCCGCCTGGTAGGTTCTGTCTACAAAATCATGTAAATCGCGAGCGAGTGTTTTCTGCCAAGGACTACGGGAATACACGGAATAACGGCGGCACCAAAGCTTCTTTTCCTCAGAAGTCTCGATTTGCTCCAGCAATTTGATCGCCCAGTCTAAAAACAAATTTTCTGTCATAGACGCATCTCCCGATATTCAATTGTCGTTCATTCCAAAAGGAATCGTGAGCAATTTCTTTTTATATAGGCTCTCTGTCCGGATGACCTCATCATCTGTCACAGTTTTGGGCAATATCTGCAAAATGGAGAACTGGAAATCGTGGTAACGTTCGGGGTAGGCGCAAATCAGTTCCTTCATCAGCTTATTATTGCCGTGCAGGGAATCCACATAGCAGGCCCACCGCCCCAGCAGTCCGTCTTTTCCATAAGCCGATCCCACATACTGCTTTCCCGTCTCCCGGTCAACGATGAGATAAATAGCGTTGACGGAGGACAGCGCTGTGTGCCACGCCTCATAAACGGTTGGATTTTCAACGATTTCCTTCAGTTCATCATATGTAAGGATCAGATTTTCAAAGCCGGAAAAGACTTTCTTTTCATCTGCCTGAATTGCCACAACAGGCTTTTCGGTCGTTCCCTTCTGATGCCACATGCGCGCAGACTTCCCCCAATCGATGATCAGTCTGCCCTCATATTCTTTCAGCAAATCGAGGGGTTCGAGATGAAAATATGCGTTCTTGCCCTGGAATTTTCTGGCCTCAATTTCCGGGATACCCTTTGGGATCATATCGGGCGTATCCGGAACAGCAGCACCTACTTTATAGCAGGAATCCAGCTTACAGAGAGTCCCCTAGTCGCTTATAAAGGTCACCCAATAATCGTACCCTTTGCTGAATCCAGATTTCTGATGACAGGTATATTCATATACCACATTTGCTTTATAACACTCTCGAAATCCACGATCTGTCAGTGCATGACGAATTAATTTGACTTTTGAGGGATTCAGTCCTACTTTTCTTAACACGTCCGAGAAATAAAAAATCGCCATTTTATATCTTCCTCCGCATATAAACTGTCAGAGTCGAACTTATCACCCAGGGTGATATCGTCATGAGCTCACTCCCCTATCCGAAAACAGCTCTTTCACTCCTGTCGCTGGGCGATGAAATCCGAGATAGCCTCCACCGTCTGGGCCTGTTGTTCCTCCGCCGAGATGGTGGCGGGCAGGTCCCCCTCCTGCGGCCCGTAGTTACCGAACTGGGCGTGATTGCCACCCTGGATTTCCACCACGTTCTCAGTATAGTCAATTTCGTCTTCCACGCTCTGGTTCAGGGAGCCATAGACGGTGAGGGTATCGGCAGGCGGATAGTCGCCGTAGAGGTAGGCTCCCAGCAAAATCAGGCCGTCCACCTCGTCCGGGTGCTCCGAAGCGAACTGGGAGGCCATGGCCCCGCCCATGGAGTGGCCGGCGATGTACCAGTGCTGGATATCCGGGAACTGGGCCATCACATCCTCTGCCGCATTCACGTCGAAGATGGCCAGGTAGAAGGGCATCTCCACCAGAATGCAGGTGAGGCCGGTCTGCCGGAGCTGGTTCAACAGGGGCAGATAGGCGGCGGCCTCCACCTTGGCCCCGGGGTAGAAGATGATCGCGGTGTCCGTGGGATAGGACGGGGAGAGGATGGTCAGATCATCCCGAACCTCCAGATGATCTCCGCTTGCCAGTACCTCCAGAGCCACGTCCTCCGCCCGGTAGTAGTTGGACACATACCAGAAAAAGCCGCCCGCCAGCAGAATCAGGACCGCCAGCAAAATACTGACGGCTATCTTCCACTTTTTGCGGCAGGATTTTGCCTCTGCCGTCATTGCACACCCTCCTCCCACTGCCGGATCACTGCCGCAACGGTCTCCGCCGCAATATGGGAACCCAACTCACTGGGGTGGACGCCGTCGGCGGCATAGAGGTCCTGAGGAACGGACCATTCATAAAACCGCCGGCCCACATCGGCGATCAGGGCGTTATTTTCCTGTGCCGCCTTGTGGTAGGCCTCGGACAGCTTTCGGGCCATCTCGTCGTAGTCCCAGCCCTTGTCCGTCAGCTTGGCTCCGCCCCTCTGATAGGCCCAGGTAGCAAACAAAATGGGGACCGCTCCGTTTGCCCGGATCTGCCGGCAAAGCCCCTCCACACTGGAGAAGAAGCTCTTAGAGGCGGTGATGGGGCCGTGGCTCATCTCCTGGAGCACCACATAGTCCCACTTCTCCTTTTGGAGTGCCGCCTGGGTCTGACTGCCCAGCCTGGTGCAGGGGTTCAGCTGTTCCGACAGCCGCGCCCCGCCCCGGGCGTGGTGGGTCACTTCCGCCCCGGTCAGGTCAGCCAGCATCTGGGGCATATCATTGGTGAAGGTAAAGCTGTTGCCCAGCATGAGAATGCGCATGGCACTGCTCCTTACTCGTTTATTTCACTGTTTTCCACTGCCATTATACACGGCCTCACCGAGAGGGACAAGGCCGGGAAAGTGCAGCCAAGCCTATCAGATTTTGCGACGCAAGATTCAAAGATAAGGTTGCGGCCGCGTGAACTGATTGTGAACAGGTGGTCATGACCCCATATTTCAAAAATTGTGCAGTTTGCCTTTGCTTCTTTTCAGAACGAATCGTGGCGAAGGCGGACCAAAAACTATGTCTACAACGAAAATTCAAAACAGATCCGCAAAAGTGAGTTGACCACATTTGAGACCATATTTGTGCAGAACGTTAAACAAATTATTGTTTGAAAAGTTATGAAAACCGCCTCAAAACATCAGTTTTGAGGCGGTTTTTGGTCCGAGTGGGGAGACTCGAACTCCCGGCATCTTGCTCCCAAAGCAAGCGCGCTACCAACTGCGCTACACCCGGTTATGAAGTTTTCTGATTGTGGTCAAATATGGGGTCAGCGCCGGTTTTTGACCAGTTCCCAGCGGGGGGCAAAACTCCGTCGGCCTTAGCGTCCCAGAGCTTTCCGGGATTTCAGGAAAGTGCGGCTCGAACTCCGGCCTCACGCTCCCAAATCAAGCGCGATACCACCTTCGCTACACCCGGATATTAGTGACATACATTTGTCTAAGAAAGATTATAGAGTTAGGTAGGTCGGCAACGAAGCAAAACTATGCAGAGGCTGCATCTTTTTCTGGCCGTTAGAGAACGAGTGTTATTATAATATATGCGGAGAAGGATTGCAAGAGTTCGTTTCAATGTGGTATGATACTTTTTGCGAGGTGAGTATCGAGATGAGAATGAGAAAGAAACCTAATTTGGCACCACGGATGGAGCGTTGTGCCCGTGTGCTAATTTCTGACCCGCTTTCTCTTCGTGGGCACTGGCAGAGCTTGATGCCACAGGCAGAAAATGTGTTTTTGGAGCTTGGATGTGGCAAAGGCCGCTTTACTGCCGAGACGGCGGCACAGAATCCCCAGGCGCTCTACATTGCTGTAGAGCGGGTGCCGGATGCAATGGTGATCGCTATGGAGCGGGTATGCAGCATGGATCTGCACAATGTATACTTTATCGACGGGGATGCTGCGGATTTGATAGAAATTTTTGCACCTAGCGAGGTGGACCGGATCTACGTCAATTTCTGCGATCCGTGGCCTGGAAACAGGCATGCGAAGCGCCGCTTGACCCACCCGGATTTTCTGATGCGCTATCGACAGATCCTCTCCCGAAAGGGGGAGATCCATTTCAAGACAGATAATCATGATCTTTTTGAGTGGTCGCTCTTCCAATTTCCAAAGGCGGGGTTTTTGCTTTCGCAGGTCACCAGGGATCTCCATGCCCATGGGATCTGTGGGGTTATGACGGACTATGAAGAAAAATTTCATAATATGGGGACGCCAATCAATCGCTGTGTAGCCTCTGTAGGGCCGCTGGCGGATCCGCCAAGGCCAGCTTATTTGCGCGTTGCGGAGGGAAGAGAGGATCTTTGATCATAAATGAGTTCTGTGGCATTGATGAAAATGAACGGGAATGACATCATTTAATTCTTGACAAGAGAAGAACAGCCCGGTATAATATGAATCAACGCTTGTATATCTGCCCAGAAAAGAGCAGGGAACAGGTGAGGGATTTTTATATCCGGGTGTGGCGAAGCTTGGTATCGCGCTTGGTTCGGGTCCAAGAGGCCGTGGGTTCAAATCCCGCCACTCGGACCATCGGAGTATCCTTCGGGGTACTCCGATTTTTTATTGCCAATTTGTAAATTTTCTCATGTTGTTGCACAGAAATGTGCAACTTTCGTTGTTTGGGAGCCTGTATGCAGAAGGACTTGTTTCTTACTACATACAGGAGGCTCCATATGACCGAAGGAAACTACAACTACCGAACCAGTCAGACGCTGCTTCGCAACCAATTTCCCGGCAAAGGAAAGTTAAAAATCCCAATCATTCCTAAGTTCCAAGAAAGTACCGGAGACTTCGATGATCTTTTGTTGATCGGTTTTGACAAAACCCATCTGGAGGACCAGAATCACCTCGAACGCATGGTGCACTTCTTCCTATACGACTATCGCTTTGAGCGGGTGTGGAAGAATCCTGACAGCGATATTGAAAAGTTGTCCCGGTACCGTGCGGTGCTGTCGCCGGATTTCAGCATATACCTGGAAATGGCGCCTGTCATGCAGCTTTACAATGTATTTCGCAATCGCTGGTGCGGCGCTTACTGGGCATCCAAAGGGCTCCGGGTCATTCCGACTGTCAATTGGGGAGATGAATCCACGTTTGATTTTTGCTTTGAGGGGATCGAAAGAGGCAGTGTGGTGGCTGTCTCCACCTACATGGCGTCCGAACACGACAACCGCCAGGATCAAAAAGAGTGGTTCATGGCTGGATACAACGAGATGCTGCGGCGCATTGAGCCGGAAAAAATCATCTGCTACAATACACCGTTTCCCGAAATGCAGGGCAATATCATTTATGTGGATTATGAGCGCAGCTCCTGGCGATATATGAACTATGAACTAAGTTTCCATCGTGAAGATTTAGATGCCTTTAAAATTGGTAGCACATCCATCAGTAATCGTGATACAATAGAATCATATCTAATCGGAAAGGGTGGCGGGAGTGCCTATGGCGGAGAATGGAAACCCTCCAAACCAGAAGATTATCGTTTGATTGGAAAACCGGGTGAAATTAAAATTACCTATGCAAAAGATGGAACTAAAATCGAAACAAAAATCGGAAAAGACGGAAAAGCAGTTGCCGAAAGACATTACACCACTTCACCTAATCCAAAATATCACTCCAATCCACATGACCATAAAATAAATTGGGAATCTCCAAGGTATGGCGTTCCAAATTTTGAAAAGCCTCACATGAATTATTGGCCGGATGAATATCCAGACGGTGCTCCTGATTTTAAAACGTATGGAGATATGATTATGAACTACGTTTTTAATACATACGAGGATAACAAGTTTAAAACAATATCAGAATTCAAAGAATGTATTATACGTGGTGGTGAGCCTGTCTTTAGCTGGAGCGGCATTGTATATGGGGTATGTTTTTCTGACAGTGGGTATTGTATTGCCCGTATTGACGGGAATTGCGAAAAAATGTGCAACACACCAGATGATGTTCTTGAATATATGGTTGGAAACGATCGTCTACGCGATGTGATTACAAAAGTAACTGTTATTTCTCGATCAATTTAGGATAAAAACCTTGCTTGCTACTGGCAAACTATTGATATTACTGGATTTTTGCAGATCCTTTAATGACACTCGGACCATCGGTGAGTCCTATAAGGACTCACCGATTTTTTAATTTTAAGCTAATTTTTTAAGCTTGTTGCACAAAAGTGTGCAACTTTAGGCTCATTTTTCTCTATTTGTAGAAGAACATCTTTTCAGACTGCTTGAGAAGGAGAAAAAATGAATGTATTATAAGCGTAGTGCAGGAGCGATTCTTGTACGAAAGTCGGCTGACTTTTCAGATTGGGTTCAGTGGACGCACCACTCCGAAGGAAAACCCATTGCGAGGAATGTCTGATGCTGGACGGATGCTTCTTTACCGAAGAGGCTCATCCGCCCTGCCCACACCACCCGTATTGTCATTGCACATTGGAACCGATCGATTATTCTCTTGTTCTGAGAAACGCAACAGCGCATAGCGATTATGGTAAATTTGATCCCTACCTATTCAATACAACTGGTATCTACACGCATAGCAAAGAGAAACTTTTCAAAGAATGGGGATATAATGTAGAAGATGCTTCGTGGTTGCAAGCAGAGATAGAACGGCAAGCACGAGAAAAATACATTTCAGGTGAATATCAATTAGGCAAGCTAAATGATAAAGGTCAGCGAATCAGTATAAGAGTTACTATTTCCAGAAGGGACAATGGAAACGCTGTGTCTTTTATAACAGGGTGGATGGTTTATCCTAATGGTAGGATGCAGTTAACAACACCCTATGGAGGTAAATAAATATGATGATGGATTGCATTGAATTAATGGTAGAAAAAGAAAAATACACTAAGCACGGTGTTCATAAAGGTATGCAAGGTTGGATTTGCCTTGATGATAACTCAAACGGTACTTGGCTTGTAAACTTTCCACAGTGTGGAGAAAAAGATGATATTGCTGAAATTTCTGTAAAGGAAGAGGATTTGAAAGTTATTCCCGTAATGAACGCCGCTATAAATGAAGAAATCAAGGCGCAATTTGAAAAAAACGAGGACATGGGTGATATCTCGGATTACTTAATTTAGGACAAAACTTCTTGCCAACGGCCTGCAAACCGTTGATATTACTACATTTCTTTAAGTCCTATAATTACACTCCGCATTTTTATTGTCAAAATTGGGGCAGCGCTGTTTTTGCGAACAGCAGCTGATCCTGGATGCACAGGAGCTTTGCCTTGTGCCGGGTGAGGGGGGCAATGTAGCGTGCAGCCATTATCAGGTTGACCCGATGCGAGGAGGTCAAACTGGTGATCGCATCTCTGCTTTATATGCTCCGCGCGATCTGCAACGCAAGAAACAATTTGTCAAGATCGTGGTTTGCCGCAGATAGTCCATCCGTTTCATAACTTCCTTCTATAAGCACATCTCCTGAAACAAGGTGTTAAGGCCAAGCTGTTTTGTCCAGAAATAGCCGGTCTGTTTTGTCGCATAGCC
>CAUWDA010000031.1:0-26036 GCA_963557075.1 uncultured Flavonifractor sp.
CGCCATAGGCTTTTTTGAACCACTCGCCTAGCGAGTGGTTTTCTTTATACAAAAATACGCCGGGCCAACAGGCCCGGCGTGGTTTGGGATCACAGGGGTGTGAGAGGAGCGCTTACGGCGTCCGGTCAAAACAGAATGGTCTCGTCCTCGGCGAACAGCTTGTCGTTGATCTCCTGGAGGGGGATGCGGTGGACGATGCCGTAGCTGATGATGGCGTCCCGCTTGTTTCTGGGGTAGAGCTGAGCATAGGAGGCCAACAGCAGCAGCCGCTGGGTCTCCTCCAGAGTGGCCTCCAGCCCCATACACAGGCAGAGCAGCCGGTCACGGGAGGGATTGCGCCGCCCGGCAAAGATCTGGTGGAGATAGACCTCGCTCATGCCGGATCTTCTGGCCAGAGCGGCTTTGGAGATGTTCCGCTTTGCGTGCATCTGGGCCAAAAGCTCCGCCACGGTCTGCTCGGAGAACACGTCCTGATTTTCTTTGATGTAGGAATCGATGCTGGCGGCCTCCATCAGTCCGCAAGTCAGGTCGCCGGTGCTCTTTTCCGTCATGTCTTCCGCCCCTTTACTTTTTTACCAGTGGGATATATACTAATTTATAACACTTTTTTCGTAAAAACAATATGCTAACAGCATATTATTTGAGATAGTAGGTGATTTCTATTTATCATTGGCTGCTGCGTGTGCTGGAAACAGAATATGAGGATGTGCGCCTGCTGAAACAGAGCTGCCGGAGCAGTATCCGCCTGATCCGGCACAAGGTCACCGGGCGGCGGTTCGTCCGGCGGGAATTTACCGGAAACAGCGATGTGTACCAGAAGCTGGTGGGCTGTACCTGTTCCAATCTGCCCATTGTCTATGAGGCCGTCTCCCAGGGGGAACAGAACCTGATCCTGGAGGAATATGTGGCGGGAGATACCCTGGGCAGCCTGCTGCGGGGAGCGCTGTTCTCCCAGGAGGAGACCCGGGACATCGTGTTGCAGGTGTGCCGGGCTCTGTGGGTGCTCCACTCCATGGACGCCGTGCACAGAGACGTCAAGCCGGAAAATGTCATCCTGCGGGGGCGGGAGGCGGTGCTCATCGACTTTGACGCCGCCCGGGTCTATAAGCCGGAGGCGGAGGAGGATACCCAGGTCCTGGGGACCACCGGCTTTGCCGCCCCGGAGCAGTACGGCCTGTGCCAGTCCGACTCGCGGGCGGATCTCTACTCTGTTGGGATCTTGATCAATGTGATGCTCACCGGTGAGCATCCTTCCAGGCGGCTTGCCCCTGGAAGGATGGGCCGTATCGTGGAGCGCTGCACCCGGGTCAATCCTGAGAAACGCTATCAAAATGTGCTGCGGCTGATGGAGGCGCTGTAAGATGGAACCGAATAATGAGACCAAGATCTGCTCCCACTGCGGGAAGGAGCTGCCTGTGGAGGCGGCCTTCTGCCCCTACTGCGCCCAGTCGGTCAACCAGCGGGTCAAGCGGGGGGCCCCGCCCCCTCTCCGGAAAAAGGCGCTGCGCTGGGCTGCCCTGCTGGCGGTTTTGGCTGTGGCGGCGGTCTGCCTCTGGCTGGTCACCCGGCCTCAGCAGCTGGAGGGGATGGGCGGCGTGCTCTATACCGACAGAGACAGGACCTATCAGATGGTGGTGGCCAGGGACAGCAGCAACAACGGCGTTGCGTCGCTGAGGCAGCAGTGTGAGGCGGGGGAGGAGTATCGCTTTCCTCTCTGCATCACCGTTTACGACAGCATAACAGGGGAGAACGTCAGCTATAGCTTCCGGGAGAAAATAGCCTATACAGAGGTCTCCTTCAATCAGCCGGAGGACAGTCCCGCCCCCTGGCGGGTCACGGAGCCGGTCTACAGCGAGGCCCGACCGAATGCCATGCAGACCGTCTTTCTGGACTATGTGCTGGAGAGCGGGGACACCCGTTTTACCTGGACGATCGGGATGAAAAACGGCGATACCATCCGGATACACATCGACTTGGCCCTGGAGGAGATCCCTACGCGCCACTACTATCCGGAGGAGGAACCCATGGGGACTCTGGAGGAGCTGCAAGCCCTGGTGGACCGGATCGGCGAGGAGTTATCAGAAGAAACGGTGGTCTACATCCACCTGCCGCCCGTGACCTATGATGGAGGGCTGACGATCCGAGGCCGGTCGATCAATCTGCTTGGCAGCAAGACGGGACGTACCGTCTTTACCGGCAATACCCAGGTCGCGGTCGATGGGGGACATATTTGCTATTTTAGAGATTTGGATTTCCGGGGCAGTGGAGACGGGGTCGGCCTGTCTGCCTCCGCCCGGGTACACCTGACCGACTGCCATGTCTCCGGCTGGCGGACCGGCGTATTGGCCTACGGCAGGACCTGGGTCAACGTCATGGGTTGTTGGTTTGAGGACAATCAGGTCGGATTTCATTTCAACGCCACTGGCGGAGTGGTGTCCCACAGTACATATACGGGTAATCGGTTTATCAACAACGGCACTGGTGTTCTGCTGGATAGCGTTCCCACAGATATCAGCCTGAAGTTCCCGGAGTGCCGCTTCTCCGGCAACAGCACAGACATCGACAACCGCTGCGGCCAGGAATTGGACCTCTCTCAGGCGACGTTTGAATGACGGCACAGAGGGACTGTCTTGGAAATCTTTCGGAAAGGACTACCAAAAAAGAGGATGATGTGGTATAGTTCTTGCAACAGAGAGGGCGTCTGTCCGTTCTGTGAAGACGGACGTCTGGTGGCCGCAAGAGTGCGAAGTGCGTGAAAGGATGAATCATGATGGCACGGAAAAAGGCAGAGGGAAAGAGTAAGAAAGTTGTGAAGAAAAAGGAGATTCCGGTGGAGCAGGCGACGTCCGCGGTAGTGGATGCTGTGTCTGTGGAGCCCGTAAATAAAGTAGAGGAGGCTCCCAAGGCGGAGCCCGGCAAGAAGGCGGAGGAGGCTCCCAAGGCGGAGCCCGGCAAGAAGGCGGAGGAGGCTCCCAAGGCGGAGCCCGTCAAGAAGGCAGAGGAGGCCCCCAAGGCGGAGCCCGTCAAGAAGGCAGAAGAGGCCCCCAAGGCGGAGTCCGTCGAGAAGACGGAGGAGGCCCCCAAGGCGGAGCCCGTCGAGAAGGCGGAGGAGGCTCCCAAGGCGGAGCCCGTTGAGAAGGCGGAGAAGGCCCCCAAGAAAGCAGCCGCTAAGAAGGCGGAGAAGGCTCCTAAGAAGACTGCCAAGAAGGCAGAGAAGGAGACTGAGAAGGCCGCCGCGAAAAAGGCGGAGAAGGCGCCCAGAAAGACTGCCGCCAAAAAGAAAGCGGAGGAACCCAAGGTGGAGCCTGTGACGGAGGCGCCCTCCGTATCTGTACCGGAGCAGGAGGTCTTTGTTGAGACGGCGCCTGCCCTGCCCCGCCGGAGCGTGGCCTTTATCGGCTCGGAGTGCCACCCCTTTGTTAAGACCGGAGGCCTGGGCGATGTGATGTACGCCCTGCCCCGGGAGCTGGCCCGGCTGAACTGCGATGTCCGGGTGATCCTGCCCCGCTACGCCTGTATCCCCCAGCAGTATCAGGACAAGATGATCTACCGGGGCGAGTTCTATATGGACCTGGGCAAGACCGGGCGGAACTACTATGTGGGGATCATGGAGTATATCTGCGACGGCGTGGTATACGATTTCATTGACAACCAGGAGTTCTTTACCAGCGGCAATCCCTACACCAATCTGGTGGACGACATCCCCAAGTACTGCTTCTTCAGCAAGGCTGCGCTGGCCGCGCTGAACTACATGAACTGGGTCCCCGATGTGGTCCACTGCCACGACTGGCAGGCGGCTCTGGTGCCGGTGTATCTGCGTACTCTGTTCAAGGATACCCCGGTGGGCCGGGCCAGAAGCGTCATCACCATCCACAACCTCCGGTTCCAGGGGCGCTACAATATCCCCACCATTCAGTACTGGTCCGGCCTGCCCGACGAGGTGTTCAATATGGGCGCGCTGAAGCAGGATTATGTGGAGGCCAATATGCTCAAGGGCGGCCTGGCCTACGCCGACCGCATCACCACCGTCAGCGGCACCTATGCCGGCGAAATTCAGACCGGTGAGTACGGCGAGCGGCTGGAGGACCACCTGCGCTATCACAGCGGCAAGCTGCGGGGCATCGTCAACGGCATTGACTACGGCATGTGGGACCCGGCCACCGATCCCGCTCTGGCGGCCCACTACGGGCCGGACAGCGCCCTGACGGGGAAGCGGGAGAGCAAGCTGGCCCTCCAGCGGGAGCTGGGCCTGGAGGAGGACGGGGACAAGTTTGTCATCGGCCTGATCTCCCGGCTCACCGACCAGAAGGGACTGGACCTGGTCAACGCCATCATTCCCCAGGTGCTGGACGGCAACACCCAGGTGGTGGTGCTGGGTACTGGCGACGGGCGGTATGAGGACGCCTTCCGCTCTTACGAGGGGGCCAACCGGGGGACCTTCAGCGCCTGCATCCAGTACGATGAGGCCCGGGCCCACCGGATCTATGCCGGCGCGGACGCCCTGCTGGTGCCCTCCCGCTTCGAGCCCTGCGGCCTGACCCAGCTCAACGCCATGCACTACGGCACGGTGCCCATCGTGCGGGAGACCGGCGGCCTGAAGGACACGGTGGAGCCCTACAACCAGTTTACCGGCGGCGGCAACGGCTTCACCTTTGACCGTTATGACGCGGGCCTGCTGCTGGACGCCATCAATCGGGCCAAGACCCTCTACTTCACCCAGCGGGAGAGCTGGGACCAGATGCTCCTGCGGGACATGGAGAAGAACGTCTCCTGGACGCGCTCCGCCAGCCAGTATAAGGACCTGTATCTGGAACTGACCCAGTGGTAAAAGGCTGTCCGGTGAAAGGATTGCAATTTTTCAGCGGATATGATACACTTTTTCGGTACGATTTGAGGTCGCGCCCCGGGGAAAGAGGGCGTTGGGTACGAAAGGGAGTTTCGATGCCTGTGGGGACCTTGAATCAGGCAGATTGAAACGGAAAGGGAGTTTTGTACCCATGGAAATCAACGGCGAGCAGGTCAGCGAGATCGTCAATTATGCCGACCTGGGCCTGTCACCCGCGGTCATGAAGGCCATTGAGAAGAAGGGATATGTCCAGGCCACTCCGGTCCAGGCGGGAGCCATCCCCTATTTTATGGAGTGGAAGGACGTCATTGCCAAGGCCCCCACCGGTACCGGCAAGACCTTTGCCTTCGGCATCCCTATGGTGGAGCATATCGACCCCGAGCGGGAGGAGGTCCAGGCCCTGGTGCTGGCCCCCACCCGGGAGCTGGCGGTACAGATCCAGGAGGAGCTGCGGGACCTGTGTGAATTTAAGGAGGGGGTGCGCACGGTGTGCCTGTACGGCGGCACCCCCATCGACAAGCAGATCAACACTTTGAAAAAGCGCCCCCAGATCGTGGTGGCCACCCCCGGGCGGCTGATGGACCACATGAAGCGGCGTACCGTCAAGCTGGATAAGGTGGAGACGGTGGTGCTGGACGAGGCCGACCGGATGCTGGATATGGGCTTTGTCCGGGACGTGACCCGCATTCTGGATCAGCTGAAGCACCGGAAGAACCTGGGGATGTTCTCCGCCACCATCAGCCGAGAGGTGATGGACATCTCCTGGGTGTACCAGCGGGACCCCATTGAGATCACGGTCCGCCCGGTGGAGGAGTCCAAGCCGGACATCACCCAGTACCGCATCGACCTGGACGGCCGGGAGAAAAAGCTGGACACCATCGCCGCCCTCATCACCCACGGGGGCTACGAGCGGGCCATCGCCTTCTGCAACACCAAGAACATGACCGACCGGCTGGCCGGGCTGCTCCAGATGCGGGGCATCTCCTGTCAGGCCATTCACGGGGATATCCAGCAGCGGATCCGGGAAAAGACCCTGGAGAAGTTCAAGAAGGGCGAGATCAAGGCGCTGGTGGCCACCGATGTGGCCGCCCGGGGACTGGATATCGACGATGTGGACGCGGTGTTCAACTACGACGTGCCCGACGAGATGGAGAATTATACCCACCGCATCGGCCGTACCGGCCGGGCCAAGCGCCACGGCGTGGCCTATACCTTTGTGTCCACCGTCACGGAGAGTGTGCGCATGGACGACATCGTCCGCAATACCAAGGCGGAGATCCAGCGGCTCAAGTACGACCAGGACGGCTGCCTCATGCTGGTGGAGGAGGCCAAGGTCTGAGTGGACGGCGGGGGAACAGTCCCTCCGCGACAACTGAGATCCTATAAAAAACGGCCGCCGAAAGGCGGCTGTTTTTATATGGAAAAAAGCCGGCCGGAGCCGGGCTGTCCGCCTCTGTTCGCCGGATTCCCCTTGCCAACGCCCGGTTGCCGTGATATCATGTCGGCATACTGGGAAATCATTAAGGAGAGAATACCCCATGATCGAATTTAAAACGCCTACCCCGGCGGACAAGACCTGGGTGGGCGGACTTCTGGCCCGGGGAAATTACCGGGGCTGCGACTATAACTTTACCAACATCTTTGTGTGGAAAAAAACCTACCAGGTAGAGATCGCCCAGAGCGGCGGCTTCCTGCTCACCCACCTCTGCGGCAGGATGGGGTGCAGCTATCTGTATCCCGCCGGTGCGGGGGATGTGGCCGCCGCCATTGAGGTCCTGCGCGCTGACGCCGCCCGCCGGGGCCAGCCGCTGCGGCTGGTGTGTCTCACCCGGCGGCAGATGGCCGAGCTGGAGGAGTTTTTTCCCGGGCAGTTCGACTATGTGGCGGACCGGGACGGCTACGACTATCTCTATGAGATCGACCGGCTGGCCGACCTGGGCGGCAAGAAGCTTCACGCCAAGCGCAACCACATCAACCGGTTTATTGAGAACAACCCCACCTGGGTCTTTGAGGAGATCACCCCGGACAGCCTGAGCGAGTGTTTGGAGATGGACCGGGAGTGGTACCGCCGCTCCCTCCAGCAGGAGGAAGAGCCGGAGGAGCGGGACCTGGGGGACGAGGGCATCGCCCTGCGCACCGCCATGGAGCACTACCACGATCTGGGCCTGGAGGGAGGGCTCATCCGGGTCTACGGTGAGGTAGTGGCGTTCACCATGGGGGACATGCTGTCGGCCGATACCTATGATGTCCACTTTGAAAAGGCCTACGGCGAGCTCCAGGGGGCCTATGCCATGATCAACCGGGAGTTTGCCCGGTGGGTGCGCCAGCGCCACCCGGAGGTGAAATATCTGAACCGGGAGGACGACTTGGGCGTGGAGGGCTTAAGAAAGGCCAAGCTGTCCTATTACCCCGATCTGATGGTGGAGAAGTATGCCGCGATCATGAAAGAATGACCGCGGGCAGGGAAAGAGAGGAGTGTTCCGAATGGTAGAGATCCGTCCCTCACGACCGGAAGAGGCTCAGGCCCAGAAAGAACTGTGGCAGGCCGCGTTTGGCGACGATCCCCGCTATATCGACTGGTTCTACACATGCTGCTGGAAGCCGGAGGATATGCTCTTGCTTCTGGAGGACGGCAGACTGGCCTCCATGCTGGCGCTGTTGCCTCAGACCATCATCCTGCCGGACGGCGGCACGGCCTCCGCCTGGTATATCTATGCCCTGGCGACCGACCCTGGGGTGCGCAGCAAGGGCTACGGCAGGCAGCTGCTCCACTATGTGGATGGGTTCCTTCAGCAGAGGGGGGCGGACTGCGTCACTGTGGTGCCTGCGGAGGCCAGCTTATTCAAGTTCTTTTCCATGGTGGGCTTTTCCCCCGCCTTTTACACCCGGAAGGTGGAGCTGTTGCGCGGCATGACCACCCCGGCCCATCCGGAGGACCGAGTGGAGCCCATCGGACCGGAGGAATACGGCGAGATCCGGGAGAAGGCCCTGGCCGGGATGCCGTCTGTGGCGTACGGACAGGAACTGCTCCGCTATCAGGAGGGCGTGGGCAGGCTGTCCGGCGGCGGGTTGTACCGGGTCGTAGCCGACGGCTTCCGTGGGTGTGCCGCCGCGGAGTACCTGGATGAAGAGAGCGTGCTCTTCAAGGAGCTGCTGCTGCCGCCGGAGTATATGCCCCGGGGGCTGGCGGCGCTGGCGGACCGGATGCCCGGCAAGCGCTGCTTTGTGCGCACCCCCGCTCAGTGGGATGGTATGCAGGGCAGCTACCTCCAGCCTTTCGGCATGGTCAAATGGTATGACCGGGAGAAGGGCGCCCGGTGGGGAGAGGAGACCCAGGGCTACATGGGACTGGGGTTCGACTGACCGGAGCTTCCACAGACGAAAAAAGGCGGACAGGCGAAGGCCTGTCCGCCTTTTTATGTCAGGATTCCATTTTGCAACTGCTCCACCATCCTTCATTCAAAGCGCCTGGATTTGCGGCAACCTGTGGAAGTGAATATTTTCGGCTAAGTTTTGTATAATTATAGGTAATATTTTATCACTTTAGCGAAAAAAAGTGAAAAAAATCAGGCGTAGCAAGGGGGAGATACGTCAGGGCACGAAACAACGAGTGGACAATCATGCAGAAGGATGTCCGCGGTATGGAGACACATGCAGGATTTGACGGCCATTCCATCAAATTCAGGTGACAGAACTCTTGACGGAATGCGCGATTTACGATAAAATGAACAGGCGTCTATTATAGTATGATGAACAGAATGAACAGAGAATGGTATAGGAAGTGAAGAAATGGCAAAATACATTTTGAAGAGAGTGGTGATGGCAGTCGTCACGTTGTTTATCGTGATCTGCCTCACTTTTTTCCTCATGAACGCCATTCCGGGCAATCCATGGCTGTCTGAGAAGACCCCGTCTCAGGCTACCATCGACGCCTTGAATGAGAAGTACGGACTGGACAAACCGGTGGTCGTTCAGTTGGGCCTGTACCTTCAGGACATTGCCCACGGAAATTTCCGAAATTCCATCAAGATGCAGAAGGACCGCCCTGTGCTGGACATCATCACCAGCATGTTCCCCATCTCCGCCCGGATCGGCATTATTGCCATCGTCTGGGCCATATTGATAGGCGTCCCATTAGGCTGTCTAGCCGCCTATAAGCGAGGAACATGGGTGGACAGCCTGTTGCGGGTGGTGTGTACCATCGGTATCTCCATGCCGGGATTCGTGGTGGCCACCATCCTGCTGTTCCTGCTGACGGGCGGCATCGAGGGGGTCAAGCTGTTCCCCACCACGTTTGATCCCACCACATGGACGAGCTATGTGCTGCCCTGCGCGGCCCTGGGCTTCTACCCCATGTGTTATCTGTCCCGGCAGACCCGTACCGCTATGCTGGACTCTCTGGGACAGGAGTACATCAAGACTGCCCGGGCTAAGGGCCTGAAGAACAAGAAGATCATTTTCAAGCACGCTCTGCGCAACGCCCTGATCCCCGTTATCACCTATCTGGGGCCCCAGGTGGCCTTCACCCTGTGCGGCGGCTTCGTGGTGGAGAAGGTGTTCTCCATCCCCGGCCTGGGCCGCTATTTCGTGATGTCCATCCAGTCCCGTGACTATCCGGTCATCATGGGCACCACCATTTTCCTGGCGGCCTTCGTTATTCTGATGAACCTGCTGGTGGACCTGCTGTATAAGCTGGTGGATCCGCGCATCAATCTGAGCAAGGGAGGGAACTGAGTTGGCAGACAAGAATCATAAGAGAGTACCCGGCTCCCTCCAGCCCGACGTGGAGGATATCCTGAGCTGGAACGACCTGCCGGAGGGTTCCTTCGATCCGGCCACTTCTCAGGAGAAGGAGAGCTTTATCCAGGACCGCAAGAGCGTGTCCTATTGGAAGGATGCCTGGCGGCGGCTGCGCCGCAACCGGGTGGCCATGGTGGCTATGGTCATCGTCATCCTCATCGCCCTGTTTGCCTTTGTGGGCCCCTTCCTGGTGCCCTATACCTATGACCAGGTCATCCCCGGCGCCAACAACCTGCACCCCTGGCACTACTCTCTGGAGGACCGGGCGGCCCAGGACCCGGAGGCCGCCATTGAGAAGGCCCGGGAGGAGGCTGCCGCTGAGGGCCGCACCCTGAGCCGGGTGGAAGAAGCCCAGATCCGGGCCCAGATCAAGGCCGGCGGCACCGGCGAGATGAAGCCCCATCTGTTTGGTTATACCGACGAGGAGCTCCAGCGCAAGGCCAACGGCGAATTTGTGTTCCCCCACGTGTTCGGCTGCGATCTGCAGGGCCGCGATATCATGGTGCGTACCATGGTGGGCGCCCGTGTGTCCATGATCGTCGGCATCTGCTGTGCCCTCATCGTGCTGGTCATCGGCGCGCTGTACGGCTCTATCTCCGGCTACTGCGGCGGTAAGGTGGATGCGGTGATGCAGCGCATCGTCGAGATCATCTACACCATCCCCGAGGTGCTCATCATCCTGCTGCTCTCCGCCACCCTGAAGCCCATTCTGGAGAATTTCCAGAACTCCGGCAACGGACCGCTGCAGAACCTGGTGACCATTCTCGGTCCCAACCTGATCTCCATCTTCATCGCCTTCGGCCTGCTGTACTGGGTGACCATGAGCCGCATCATCCGTGGCCAGATCCTCCAGCTCAAGCAGCAGGAGTATGTCACCGCGGCCCGCGCCCTGGGCGCCAAGGGCGGCCGGATCATCCGCCGCCACCTGCTGCCCAACTGCATCGGCCAGATCGTGACTACCACCTTCCTGCAGATCCCCTCGGCCATCTTCACCGAGTCCTTCCTGTCCTTCCTGGGCATGGGCGTTTCCGCCCCCATGACCAGCCTGGGCTCCATGTGCTCGGACGCCCTGGGTGGTCTGACCACTTATCCCTACCGCCTGTTTATCCCCGCCATCATCCTCAGCGTCATGATCCTGTGCCTCAACCTGTTTGGCGACGGCCTGCGTGACGCCCTGGATCCCCGGCTGAAGAAATAAGAGAGGAGGAGACACTATGGAAAACAAGGAAAAGACCGGCAAGCTGCTGGAAGTGAAGGACCTCCACGTCTCCTTCTTCACCCCCGCCGGCGAGGTCAAGGCCGTCGGCGGCATCAGCTACGATTTGAACTACGGCGAGGTCATGGGCATCGTGGGCGAGTCCGGCTCCGGCAAGAGCGTGGAGGCCTACTCCATCATTGGCCTGCTCCAGTCCCCCGGCAAGGTGGTGGGCGGCTCCATCACCCTGGAGGGCGAGGACGTGCTGTCCAAGAGCAAGCAGGAGATGGTGGCCCTTCGGGGCAACAAGGTGGCCATGATCTTCCAGAACCCCATGACCTGCCTTAACCCCGTGTATACCATCGGCAACCAGCTGATCGAGGCCCTGAAGGCCCACGACAAGGAGGTCTCCAAAGAGGAGGCCGCCAAGCGGGCCATGGAGATGCTCACCCTGGTCGGCATCAACAACGTGGAAAAGCGGATGAAGCAGTATCCCCATGAGCTGTCCGGCGGTATGCGCCAGCGCGTTATGATCGCCATGGGCCTTATCTGCCATCCTCAGCTGCTGATCGCCGACGAGCCCACCACCGCTCTGGACGTGACCATCCAGGCCCAGATCCTGGAGCTGATGAAGGAGCTGCAGAAGAAGACCCACATGGGCATCATCTTCATCACCCACAACCTGGGCGTGGTGGCCGAGATCTGCGACAAGGTCTCCGTCATGTACGCCGGTAAGATGGTGGAGCAGGGCCCTGTGGACGACATCTTCTATAAGCCCGGCCACCCCTATACCATGGGCCTGCTGCGCTCCATGCCCCGTGTGGACGCGGAGAGCTATGAGCGGCTCATCCCCATTGAGGGTACGCCCGTGGATATGCTCAATCCTCCCGAGGGCTGCCCCTTTGCCCCCCGGTGCGAGCACGCCATGAAGATCTGCCTGCAAAAGATGCCCCCCTATGTGGAGCTGGGCGATAACCACCGCTCCGCCTGCTGGCTGCGGGTGCAGGAGCAGGTAGCCGCCGGCAAGACCGGCCAGGGGGACGCCAAGCCCGCGGCCGAGACCGAGAACAAGGAGGCGGGCGACCATGAGTGAGAAGAATGATATCCTGGTGCAGGTGGACCACCTGACCAAGTATTTCGGCATCAAGGGCGTCAAGGGCCCCGGTGTCCAGGCGGTGGAGGACGTATCCCTCTTCATCCGCCGGGGCGAGACCCTGGGCCTGGTGGGCGAGTCCGGCTGCGGCAAGACCACCCTGGGCCGCACCATCCTCCAGCTCCATCCCCCTACGTCCGGTAAGATCATTTACGATGGCCAGACCATCTATGAGCACGAGTACCCCTTCGAGCCCAAGACCGTGCAGGTCAAGGGCAAGGACGGCTCCGTCACGGAGGAGACCACCCTGGTGAAGAAGTCCGTGCCCCGGCCCACGGCAGTGGATATGCTGCCCTACCGCCGGAAGATGCAGATCATCTTCCAGGACCCCTCCGCCTCTCTGGACCCCCGTATGACGGTGGGCGAGATCATCGGCGAGGCCCTGGATATCCATAAGATGTGCCCCAACAAGAAGGACCGTACCGACCGCATCAAGGAACTGCTGGGCATGGTGGGCCTGAACACTGAGCATGCCAACCGCTATCCCCATGAGTTCTCCGGTGGCCAGCAGCAGCGCGTGGGCATTGCCCGCGCCCTGGCGGTGCGCCCTGAGTTCATCGTGTGTGACGAGCCCATCTCCGCCCTGGACGTGTCCATTCAGTCCCAGGTGGTCAACATGCTGGAAGATATGCAGCAGGAGCTGGGCCTGACCTACCTGTTCATCGCCCATGACCTGTCCGTAGTGCGGCACATCTCCAGCCGTATCGGCGTTATGTACCTGGGTACTCTGGTGGAGCTGGCTGAGAGCTATGAGCTCAACAAGCACCCCATCCACCCCTACACCAAGACCCTGCTCTCCGCCGTGCCGGTGCCCGACCCGGAGGTGAGCCGTACCCGTCAGCGGATCGTGCTGGAGGGCGACATCCCCTCCCCCATGAATCCTCCCACGGGCTGCCGGTTCCACACCCGCTGCCCCTACGCCACCGAGAAGTGTAAACTGGCGGTGCCCCAGCTCAAGGAGCATGCCCCCGGCCATTGGGCCGCCTGCCACCTGCTGGACGAGTAAGCGAATTCACTCCGTCCGAGCAGAGGAAAAGGATGGGGGCGTCGACCCCTGGGCCAATCCCCTCGGAGAGCGGAGGGGGTATCGCGCCGCAGGCGCGTATCCAGGGGGAACTGGTTCCCCCTGGAAGGCGCGGACGTAATATCCGCGTTTCCCGCAGGAAACGCCCGCGCCTTTCATTGGGCCGCCTGCCACCTGTTGGACGAATAAGTGTAAAACAAAAGAAAGAAGGCGGCTTTAGCCGCCTTTTTTCGGAACCTTTAAAAGTAAACCGGGTAGTCCGTAACAATTTTGAAACATTTTCTTTACACTTGCCCATCCCTGTGTTATAATAACACCACATTACTTTACCATGCGAAAGGCCATGGCCTTTCGGCGCCTGGTTGCAGGCGCCGATGACCGTTGGCTTCCAGTGTGTATCCCGCCTTAAGGCGATCCGATACAAAAATGTTAAGATGGAGGTCCAACTATGAAAAAGAGAAAGCTTGTCTCTCTGCTTTTGTCCGGGGCCCTCGTGTTCGGTCTGCTGGCCGGCTGCGGTGGCGGCACTCAGGACGGCGGCAACAGCCCCGCTCCTCAGGGCAGCGAGACTCCCAGCGCTGGCGACGAGCCCTTTGAGATGACCCTGAATATCGCCTCCGAGCCTCAGTCCATCGACCCCGCTCTGAACACCGCCGTTGACGGAGCCATCATGCTGAGCCACATGTTTGAGGGCCTGATGCGCTGGGCCGACTCCGGCGCTGAGACTCCCGGCTCCAACGGCACCTGCAACAATGCTGAGGTGGTTCCCGGCCAGGCCGAGAGCTATGAGAAGGTCACCAACGAGGATGGTACCGTCACCTACACCTTCAAGCTGCGTGAGGACGCCAAGTGGTCCGACGGCAAGCCCGTCACCGCTCAGGACTTCGTGTTCACCTGGCAGCGCCTGGTCAACCCTGAGACCGCCGCTGACTACAGCTACATGATCGACTGCGTGGTCAACGCCAACGAGATCATCAATGGCGAGAAGGATCCCAGCGAGCTGGCCGTCAAGGCTGTGGACGAGAAGACCCTGGAGGTCACTCTGACCACCGACCTGCCCTACTTCCTGGAGATCTGCGCCTTCCCCGCCGTTTTCCCCGTGCGTGAGGACATCGTGAGCGATCCCCAGTGGACCTACGACCCCAAGACCTATGTCTCCAACGGCCCCTACAAGATGACCATCCGTGAGACCAACTCTCAGATCGTCATGGAGCCCAACGAGAACTACTACGGCGTGGCCGACCTGGGCCCCTCCAAGATCACCTTCAAGCTGATGGAGGACGCCAACGCCATGCTCAACGGCTTCAAGACCGGCGAGCTGAACTTCATCGAGCAGATGCCCGTGGACGAGATCGCCGGCCTGATGACCTCCGGCGAGCTGAAGATCGTGGACTACATCGGCACCTACTATGTCTGCTATCAGACTCAGAAGGCTCCCTTCGACGATCCTCGCGTCCGCAAGGCCTTCACTCTGGCCATTGACCGTACCTACATCGTCAACGAGATCACCCAGACCGGTCAGGTCGAGGCCGGTGGTTTCGTGCCCGCCGGCGTGTACGACGCTGTCGGCGCTACTGGCGACGACTTCCGCACCACTGGCGGCGACTACTACGCCCCCACCGACGCTGACTACGAGGCCAACTGCGAGGAGGCCCGCAAGCTGCTGGCCGAGGCTGGCTTCCCCAATGGCGAGGGCTTCCCCGTTGTTGAGTACCTGTACAACACCGACGACTCCCACAAGGCTGTTGCCGAGGCTCTCCAGAGCATGTGGCAGAACGTGCTGGGCGTGACCGTTACCCTGAACAACCAGGAGTGGGCCACCTTCCTGCAGACCCGTAAGGACGGCGATTACTCCATCGCCCGTAACGGCTGGATCGCCGACTACAACGATCCCATGTCCTTCCTGGATATGTGGCTCACCGGCGGCGGCAACAACGACGCTCAGTACACCAATGCTGAGTACGACGCCAAGATCCAGGCTGCCAAGGCCGAGACCGATCCCGCTGCCCGTATGCAGCTGCTGCACGAGGCCGAGGATATCATCATGGGCCAGGATTACGCTCTGTGCCCCCTGTACTTCTACACTCAGAAGTACATGCTGACCGACGGCATCGAGGGTATGTACTATACTCCTCTGGGCTACTTCTTCTTCGACCACTGCACCAAGGGCTGATTTAAAACCCAAACGGGCGGAGCCATCCGGCTCCGCCCGTTTTTTCTATGCAAAAGCATAGCAAGACTGCCATGTGCCACCGCTGGCGGCACGGCATGGGATCTCAGCGCGCGGGCCGGGGACGGCCCACATACGCAAAAACTCCATGCGCCCGCTTTTCACCTCATTTTCGTGGTGTGCCCCCAGGCGCATGGAGTTTTATGCTTTTTCCGTTGGACGGGCCTGTTGCAAAATTGACATTCTGCACAAGTCCGTCATTACGAGCCAGTGAGCACACTGGCGTGGCAATCCGGTTTCCCAGCAGATTGAGACGGATTCCCACGAAAAATGGCCGCCCGGTGGGCGGCCATTTTTCTCGGAATGACAGGTCTTTTGTGCGGTTTGCGCATGTTGCAACAGGTCCGCAAATCACCAATATGCGGGGGCGCACATGGTGCGCCCCCCGGTCAGGGGATCATGCTTGTCCCCCAAGGCTCCGCCTGCCCCTGCCGCCTGCCCTCAACAGAGGCTCTGCGGGGCGCGTCAGCCGGGCGGCGGATCTCTGCCCAGGGAAGAAAAGACCCCCGGCGCGCTGTGCAGGCGCGCC
Organism: uncultured Flavonifractor sp.; assembly: GCA_963557075.1. Taxonomy (GTDB): domain Bacteria; phylum Bacillota; class Clostridia; order Oscillospirales; family Oscillospiraceae; genus Flavonifractor. The sequence goes on from CAUWDA010000031.1 coordinate 15,778, forward strand.
GGGGGTCACATTATAGCTTTACCAACCGCCGAAGGGGAAGCCGAAGAAGCCGTTGTTCTGCTGGCGCTGGGACTGGGACTGCTGCTGCTGGTTATATTCCTGCTGCAGCTGGTTCATGGCCTCCTGGCGGGCCTGATTGTCCTCGTCCAGGGTCATGTTGACAGTGGTGCTCTGGCCGTCCCGGTAGATTGAGAAGGTGACGCTTTCGCCGGCCTTGTATTTCTTCACCGCGCTCTGGAGCTGGGTCTCACTGGTGACCTGGGTGTCATTCACGGCGGTGATGATGTCGCCCACCTGGAGACCGGCTTTCTGGGCACAGGAGTCATCCAGAATGGCCATAATCTCCACGCCGGCGGGAACGCCGTACCGCTGAACGCTTTCATCCACAGCGTCAATGAGGACGCCCACGTTGGGCTTGCCGGTGACATAGCCGTTCTCCATGATGGAGGTGACCATGTCTTTCACGTCGTTGACGGGGATGGCGAAGCCCAGACCCTCCACCGAGGCGCTGGAGCTGGAGCTGCCGGAGGACAGCTTGGCGGACACGATGCCCACCACCTGACCGTACTTGTCGAACAGGGGGCCGCCGGAGTTGCCGGAATTGATGGCGGTATCGGTCTGGATCATGTTCATGACGGTGCCGTCGCTCATGGTGACGGAGCGGTCCTTGGCGGAGACATAGCCGCCGGTGAAGGTGAAGGTCAGCTCGCCCAGGGGGTTGCCGATGGCGTATACATCCTCACCCACGTTGATGGCGTCCGAGTCGCCCAGTATCACGGGCCGCAGGCCGCCCTGCTCAATCTTGAGCACGGCGATGTCGTTTTCCGCCTCACCGCCCACCAGGGTGGCGTTATAGCTCTTGCCGTCGGAGAAGAACACCTTGATGTCGCTGACTCCGTCAATGACGTGGTAGTTGGTGAGGATGTAGCTGCCGCTGTCATTGGAGCTGATGACGAAACCGGAGCCGGACACGGGGGTCCGCACCGTCTGGCCCCACACGTTGGTGGTCACGTTGCCGTTGATGCCCACCACCGACGCCAGATTGGAGGCGTACACCTCCTCGGCAGAGAGAACGGTCTTGCCGTCCACGTTGGCCAGGGAGACGGCAGTGGGGCGGGTGCCTTCGTAGATGGTGGCGGTGTTGCCCATCCGGCTGACGGCCCACACGCCGCCGCCGCCCACCGCGCCGCCGATGACGGCGCAGCACAGGCCCACCGCAATCACTTTGCCCAGACCGCCCTTTTTCTTCTCGGGCTTGGGGGGATGATCCTCCTGGATGTGGAACTGATCGGTCTCTATGACAGGCTCCCGATCCTCGGGGGGCCGGTTATAATCACTATAATACATAGACAGGTCTCTCCTTTGACAGCGAATTGAAGTGCTTTCATTCAACGAATCCTAGGATAACCGGTAATTGTGGCGGAACTATGAAGAAAGTATGCATGTTTTTTAAATAATTTCCAACTTCGACAAAACCGGGTCCGGCGCCTATCCGGCGCCGGACCCGGTCAAAGTCATTTATATCACAGTTCCAGCGCTTTGGTGATGGTGACAGCCAGGGCGCCGGGGCCGATGTGACAGGCCACGGACAGGGAGAGCGGGTCCATGTGGATGGGGTAGCCGGGGAAGGCGGCCTTCAGCTCCTCCAGCCAGGGCTCCGCCTCGGCCCGCTCGCCGGTGTAGGCGGCGGCGATGTGGAGCTGCTCCGGTCCGGACAGCCCGGCAAAGTCGGTCTCCATAGCGTGATGGATGGCGTCCAGCATGGTCTTTTTGGCGGACTTCCAGCCCCGGACCTTGGCGAAGGAGTCCAGCTTCTCCCCCTTGATGCGCAGCACCGGCTTGATGCCAAGCACGGCGCCCAGCGCGGCGGCGGCGGGGGTGCAGCGCCCTCCCTTCTTTAAGTACTTCAGGGTGTCCACCGTGATGTAGATATCGGAGTCGAATTTGGTGCGCTCCAGATAGGTGTGGATCTCCTGGGCGGACTTGCCGGCCCGGGCCATGGCCTGGGCGTCCAGCACCGCCTGGCGCAGGGTGACGGAGATCCGCTGATTATTGACCACGAATACCTTGTCCTTATAGTCCTGAGCCAGCATCTCGGCAGTCTCGCAGGAGCTGCTCAGACCGCTGGACATGGGGATGTAGACCACCTGGTCGTGGTCCTCCAGCAGCCTGTCCCACAGGTCGGTGACGTCGCCGGGGGAGGGCTGGGTGGTCTTGACGTCGGCGTCCTCCGCCAGACGCTGGTAGAACTGGGCCTGGGACAGGGTGATGTCCTCCAGGAAGAGCTCGTCATTGATATAAAAGGGCATAGGCAGCACATAGATGTCCAGCTCCCGGCCTTCCGCCTGGGTAATGCCGCTGTTGCTGTCGGTGGCGATGGCGATCTTGCTCATAAATAACCTCATTTCACATGCTCTGCTCTGGGGTGAGATCGGACGGGGCCAGAGCGTCGCCCCGAAAGAGCTCTGTCAGCGTCTCCATGCTCCGCATCAGAGCGGAGAACTCCTGCTCGGAGAGAACGTCGGTCAGATGCGCTGTGATCCGGCGGTAGAAGGCCCGGCGGCGCTGACTGGCCGCCCGGCCCCGGCTGGTGGGGAGCAGACGCACCACGCGGCGGTCCCTGCTGTCCCGGTGCCGGGTCAGATATCCCTTTTCCACCAGAACGTCCACTGCGGAGGTCAGGGTGCCGGCCGTCACCTGCTGGGCGGCGGCAATGGCGCTGGAGCGGTTGTCCCCGCCCTGCTCCACGGTGCGGCACACCGTGTCGATAAGCTGGACCTCCCGCAGGGACAGGTCCTCCAGAGCCAGAGAGGCCTCCTCCCGCTTTGGCAGCGCACCGGATAGATCGGTGAAAAAACGATCCAGGATCCTGCTGTGCTCTTCCACGGTGGCCCCCCCCTTCTGAAAACCGGTATTGCAACTGCATTATACCGAATTGAGTGAAAAAGTCAAGAAAACATTTTGGGTACCAAAGTAGTTTTACCCGGAAGGACGGACTGGGACAGGTCATACCGGCGGGCGGGGGCGCATAGGGTAGAGAGGGACCGGGCTTGCCCGGGAATTACAGATGAGGAGGGCGCGATATGAGAGGGCCTGTTCAGTGGAAACGTCTGCTCCGCCGGTGCGGAGCCCTGTTTTTAGCTACTTTGGCGGTGTGGCTGCTGCTCCTGTGCGGCGGGAGCGCGGGGGCGCTGGGAAAGCTGGGGGAGAACGGCAGCTTTGTCTCGGCCGCCCTGGCGGCGGAGCTGGGGGACGTTGGACAGCGGGGAGCGATGGCAAAGCTGGACGGCTGGGACCGGCTGGCGGTGGAGCAGTCCCTGCTACTCAGCGGCAACCAGGAGGCGGTGGCAAGATACTGGAAGACGGGAGACGGGCCGGAGCCGGAGCTGCCCGCCGGACAGCCCGCCCAGGACCGCGACGACCTGGTGGAAGAACCCCAGACCACTACCGCCCCCTCCGACATTGTGGCCCGCACCCTGATCCCTACCAGCCCGGCGGGATATGACGTGGCGGGCGGGCTGTATCTCTATAACCGCACCGGGGAGCAGGTGGATCTGGCGGGGGCGGCGGCCGCCCCGCTGGCGATCGCGCTGCCGGCGGAGGGCCCCCAGATCCTGATCTTCCACAGCCACGCCACCGAGGCCTACACCCCGGACGGCGCCGACCTCTATACCCCCGCCGGCGGCGTGGCCCGCACCCTGGAGGAGGAGGACAATGTGCTCCGGGTGGGGGACGAGATGGAGCGGGTCTTTACTGAGCTGGGGCTGTCGGTGGTCCACGACCGCACCCTCCACGACTACCCCCAGTACAACGGGGCCTACACCCGCTCCGCCCGGACGGTGGAGCAGTACCTGGAGCGGTATCCCTCCATCAAAATCGTGCTGGACGTCCACCGGGACGCCCTGGCGGGGGAGGACGGCACAGTGTATAAGGCGGTGACCCGCATCGACGGGGTGGATACGGCACAGGTCATGCTGGTCATCGGCCACGGGCAGAACGGCAGCAACCCCCACTGGATGGAGAATCTGTCCCTGGCCTGCAAGCTCCAGACCAGCATGAACACCCTCTATCCCACCCTGGCCCGACCCATGACCTTTCGCTCCTCCAGCTACAATCAGGAGCTCTCCCCCGGGGCCCTGCTGGTGGAGGTGGGCACCCACGGCAACACCCTCCAGGAGGCGCTGGCGGCGGCGCGGCTCTTTGCCCGCTCCGCCGGGCAGGGGCTGCTGGGGCTGAAGGGGTAGCAGAAAAGCGCGCCGGAAGGCGCGCTTTTCTGCTGTCGAAAAAGCCCTCGGCAGAGTTTTGCCGCCCGCCAGCGGCAAAGAGGAATTGTCATTTTCCGCAAAATCACATATAATAAGAGCTACGCGGAAAGAGACAGAGGGAGGCAGACTATGATCATAAATGTACTGGCAGTAGGAGACGTGGTGGGCGAGAGCGGCGTGGAGTACCTGTCCCGCCACCTCCGGAGCCTGAAGAAGCACCACGGGGTCCATTTCACCGTGGTCAACGGAGAGAATGCCTCCGGGGTGGGCATCCTGCCCCGGCAGGCCAGAGATATTTTTGACGCCGGAGCCGATGTGATCACCCTGGGCAACCACACCTGGAACCGCATCCAGATCGCGGACTTCCTGGAGGACGACCGCTATACCCTGCGGCCCGCCAATTACACCAACCGGGTGCCCGGGCGGGGCTGGGGGGTGTACGACGGGCCCTGCGGCCTGCGCATCGGGGTGATCAACCTCATCGGCCGGTGCGAGATGGACAGCAACTTTGAAAACCCCTTCACCACTGCTGACAAGGTACTCAAGCGGATGGAGGGGGTGGACCTGGTGCTGGTGGACTTCCACGCCGAGGCCACCAGTGAGAAGGGGGCCATGGGCTGGTATCTGGACGGCCGGGTCCAGGCCCTGTGGGGCACCCACACCCATGTGCCCACCGCCGACGGCCAGGTGCTCCCCAAGGGGACGGGCTTCATCACCGATCTGGGCATGACCGGTCCGGCCCGCAGCGTGTTGGGCATCCGGCCCGAGCAGGCCATCAACCGCTTCCTGGGCGGGCTGCCCCGGCGGTTCGAGCAGGCGGACGGACCCTGCAAGCTGGAGGGGACGCTCTTCTCCATCGACTCCGATACCCGCAGGTGCGTGGGAGTGGAGCGGGTGGATATCCGGGATTGATCCCGTCTGGGGCGCGCAAAAAAGCGGCGCGGCCGCTTTTTCGTACTATCTGTTGGAAAGGACTATGCAACCATGCTGACCATTCTTCACGGGGCGGACTTCCATCTGGACGCCCCCTTTGCCGCCCTGCCGGCGGACAAGGCCCGGCAGCGCCGGGAGGAACAGCGGGCGCTGCTGGACCGGCTGGCCGACCTGGCTGAGGAGGTGCGGGCCGACCTGGTGCTGCTCTCCGGCGACCTGCTGGACTCGGGCCAAACCTACCAGGAGACGGTGGAGGCCCTGGCCCGGGCCCTGGGGCAGATCCATGCGCCGGTGTTCATCGCCCCCGGCAACCACGACTGCTACGGGCCCCGGTCTGTGTACGCCAACACGGCCTGGCCGGACAATGTACACATCTTTTCCACCGTGGGGGTGGAGTCGGTGGAGCTGCCTGAGCTTGGGTGCACCGTCCACGGGGCGGCCTTCACCACCCCCCAGGCCGACCGCTCCCCCCTGATGGGCTTTTCCGCCCCCCGGGACGGGCGGGTCCACCTGATGGTCCTTCACGGGGACGTGGAGAGCCGGAGCCGCTACGGGCCCATCGACCTGGAGGACGTTGCAGCCAGCGGCCTGACCTACCTGGCTCTGGGCCACATCCACGCCTGCTCCGGCCTGCAAAAGGCGGGGGATACCTGCTGGGCCTACCCCGGCTGCCCCGAGGGCCGGGGCTTTGACGAGACGGGGGACAAGGGCGTGCTGGTGGTCACTGTGGCGGACGGCACCGGCACGGTGGACGCCCGGTTCGTCCCTCTGGCGGGCCGCCGCTACGAGATCGTGGAGGCCGACGTCACCGGGGCGGCAAGCGCGAAGGCGGCGCTGGAGTCCGTCCTGCCCGCCCAGCCCTGCGGCGACTGCTGCCGCATCGTGTTTACCGGCCAGCGGGACTTTGACCCGCCGGACCTGGCAACCCTCACGGCCCAGGCCCAGCCATACTATTACAGCGTCACCCTGCGGGACCAGACCCGGGAGCGCCGGGATCTGTGGGCCCGGGCGGGAGAGGACACGCTCACCGGCCTGGTGCTGCGGGAGCTGAAGGCCAGAGGCGGCCCGGAGGCCGAGCTGGCCGCCCGATTTGCCCTGGCGGCGCTGGAAAACGGGGAGGATCCCTGCCCATGAAAATCATTCGTATGAGAGCCACCTTCGGCGGCCTGGACCACCGGGAACTGGAGTTGAAGGAGGGCCTGAATATCATCGAGGCCCCCAACGAGGGGGGCAAATCCACCTGGTCGGCCTTCCTGCGGGCCATGCTCTACGGCATCAACACCAAGGAGCGGGACAAGCAGGGCTATATTGCCGAGAAGAACCGGTATCAGCCCTGGAGCGGCGCCGCCATGGAGGGTGTGCTGGAGCTGGAGTGGAAGGGGGAGAAGATCACCCTCCGCCGGGGTCCCAAGGGCAGCACCCCCTTCGGCAAGTTCGAGGCGGTGTACACCGACACCGGGGAGCCGGTGGGCTTCCTCACCGCCGACAACGCGGGGGAGACCCTCATCGGCGCCCCCAGAGAGGTCTTTGAGCGGTCGGCCTTTGTGGGCCAGGGGGGCGCGGCCATCGACGGGGCCCCCGCTTTGGAAGCCCGCATCGCCGCCCTGGCCTCCAGCGGGGAGGAGGACGTGTCCTGCTCCCAGGTGGAGCGCCGCCTGCGGGACTGGCTCAACCGCCGCAGGCACAACAAGACCGGGCTTATCCCCAGGCTGGAGGAGGAGTTGAGCCGGAGCGACGAGGTGACCGGCCGTCAGGCCAAGGCCTTCCGGCTGGCCCAGGAGGCCAAGCGGGAGCTGGAGAAGCTCCAGACCGAACAGAAGCTGCTCCAGGCCGAGCGGGACGCCCATCTGGCCCGGGCCATGGAGGCCCGCCGCCAGCGGTGGGAAGCGGCCCAGAACGCTCTGACGGAGGCCAGAGAACAGGTGGACTCGATCCAGGCTGAGCTTGAACGATACGGCTCCCCCCCTGACCGGGAGACCCTGCAAAAGGCCCAGGGGGAGCTGAACCAGCTCAACGCCCTGCACACCAGCCGCAAGCAGGCCGAGGTTAAGCTGGAGGAGGCCAAAGCCGCCGAGGCCCAGGCCGCCGCCGATGCGGTGGACCCCCTCTTCCCGGAGATGACCCCCGACCAGGCCTGGGAGCAGGCCAACAGCGACGCGGAGACGGCGGGGGCGCGCCCCCGCTGCGGCGGATTCTATGCGGTGGGGGGGGCTGCCCTGGCCCTGGCCGCCGGGTCCCTGGTCCTGCCCTTTACAGGGGTGCTGCCCGCCCCCTGGATGGGAGGCGTGGCCTGCGGCGTGCTGGTGGGAATTGGCGTGTGTCTGTTTGTGGCCGCCACCATGCGGAAAAAGAAGGCAGGTGCGGCAGCTGCGGAGCGGCTGGCCCGCTATGGCGTGGAGCAGCCGGAGGATATCCTGGCCCGGGCCAGCGCCTACCGGGAGGCCTGCGTGGTGGCCGCCCAGGCCGCAAAAGGCCGGGAGAGCGCCCAGCAGGACCTGGACGCCCTGCTGGCCCAGGATGAGAACACCCGCAAGGCCCTGCTGGAGCTGGTCCACACCTTCGCGCCCACGGTGAAGGACACCTTTGGCGTGTCGGCCGCCATTTCCAGGGCCCTCCAGCTGGAGGAGAAGCTGGCCACCGCCAAGGTCAAGCTGGAGGGGGCGGAGACCCTGGCCGATAGCCTGCCCCGGCCGGAGCCGGCGGCAGCCGACCCGGGGGTGGAGCCCCGGTTCGACCCGGCGGAGACGGCGGCCCGGCTCGGCGCGGCGGAGGGGGAGCTCTCCCGGCTGCGCAGCGGCCTGGCCATGGCCCAGGGGGAGCTGAATACCCTGGGAGACCCGGCGGAGCTGGCCGGGCGGCGGGAGGCCGCTCAGGAGGAGCTGGACCGGCGGCAGACCGAGTACGCCGCCCTGGAGACCGCCCTCAGCGCCCTGGACGCAGCCCACGCCGGGCTTCAGGCCCGGTTCTCCCCCGCCCTCAACCGGCTGGCCGGGACCTATCTGGCCCGTCTCACCGGCGGAAAGTACGACAAAGTGTCCCTCTCCCGGCAGTTTGAGGCCCAGGCGGAGGAGGCCGGCGGTCTCCAGCCCCGGCGGGCCCTGGCCCTGTCCCAGGGGACGGCGGACCAGCTCTATCTGGCGGTGCGGCTGGCGGTGTGCCGGCTGGTGCTGCCGGAGGAGGAGCCCTGCCCCCTGGTGCTGGACGACGCCCTGGCCAACTTCGACGACAGACGCATGGCGCTGGCGCTGGAATGCCTGGAGGAGCTGGGGGAAGAGCGGCAGATCCTGCTCTTCACCTGCCACAGCCGGGAAAATGCCTGGCGTCAGGGGCGGTAAGCCCGGTTTTCCTTGCAATCGGGCGGGGATAAGGCTATAATGTTACATATTTAAAGCGTACGGAGCTGATGGCATTGGCAAATGAAAAGACCCAGGAGAAGGAGCTGGAGGGGAAAGAAGCCCTGAAGGTGGATCTCTATTTCTGGTTACAGGCCCTGGTGATGGTGCTGGTGGCGCTGATCCTCATCTTTACCTTTGTGGGGCGCATCATCGGCGTGGTGGGGTCCTCCATGTATCCCACCCTCCACGACGGAGACCTGCTGCTGCTCCAGAGCATCGGATATACCCCGAAGCAGGGGGACGTGGTGGTGCTCACCAAGGAGTTTGACGCCTCCGACGGACCCATCGTCAAGCGGGTCATCGCCACCGGGGGGCAGCATGTGGAGATCGACTACGAGGCCGGCACCGTCGCGGTGGACGGCGTGGTACTGGACGAGCCCTATATCAACCCGGAGGAGCCGGTGACGGAGCCCTACTATCCGAACCTGACCTCGGTGGATGTGCCCGAGGGTTCCATCTTTGTCATGGGGGACAACCGCAACCACTCCTCCGACAGCCGGGACGTGACCCTGGGCACGGTGGACGAGCGGTATGTGCTGGGCCGGGCCCTGTGGGTGCTGATGCCCTTCCAGAACTTCGGCGCCATCCCCCACGGCGCGGAGGCGTAAGCAAAAAACGGAGCGGCCGCCGCGGAATGGAGACCATTCTGCGGCGGCCCTGTTGTTTCCAGGGGAAAGGAGCGGAGAGAAGATGGAATACCGGACGGAGCGGGACTCCATGGGGGAGATGCAGGTCCCGGCGGACCGCTACTGGGGCGCCCAGACCCAGCGGAGCTACGAAAATTTCAAGATCGGTACGGAGCGGATGCCGGAGGAGATCATACGGGCCTTTGGCATTCTGAAAAAGGCGGCGGCCATGGCCAACCACCGGCTGGGCAGGCTGGACGGGGAGCGGCTGGACTTTATCTCCCGGGCCTGCGACGAGGTGACGGAGGGCAGGCTGGACGGACATTTCCCTCTGGTGGTGTGGCAGACCGGCAGCGGGACCCAGTCCAACATGAATGTCAACGAGGTGGTGGCCAACCGGGGCAACGAGCTGGCGGGAAAGAAGCTGCTCCACCCCAATGACCATGTGAACATGTCCCAGTCCTCCAATGACACGTTCCCCACCGCCATGCACATCGCCGCGGTGACGGCGCTGGAGGACAGGCTGCTGCCCGCCATCGACAGCCTGACCGCCACCTTCCGCCGCCTGGAGGGGGAGAACGCCGACGTGGTGAAGAGCGGGCGGACCCATTTGCAGGACGCGGTGCCCATCACCCTGGCCCAGGAGATCAGCGGCTGGCGGACCAGCCTGGAGAAGGACCGGGCCATGGTGGAGCTGGCCCTGCCCTCCCTCCGCGAGCTGGCCCTGGGGGGGACGGCGGTGGGGACCGGGCTCAACGCTCCGGCGGGCTTTGACGCTGCGGTGGCCCGGGCGGTAGGGGAGCTGACGGGCAAGGTATTCGTCACCGCCCCCAACAAGTTCCACGCCCTCACCAGCCGGGACGAGCTGGTCTTTGCCCACGGCGCCCTCAAGGCGCTGGCCGCCGACCTGATGAAGATCGCCAACGACGTGCGCTGGCTGGCCTCCGGGCCCCGCTGCGGCCTGGGGGAGCTCCGCATCCCGGCCAACGAGCCCGGCTCCTCCATCATGCCCGGCAAGGTCAACCCCACCCAGTGCGAGG
>CAUWDA010000032.1:0-25432 GCA_963557075.1 uncultured Flavonifractor sp.
TGGCGGTCTATCTCTTGTTTTCGGTTGCTTGCTTCCTTACCGTACATGAGCATTCTGTCAGGGAATATCATACCATCCGGAGCAGGATTTGTCGAATGCTATTTCTCTGAGATGTATTCACCCAGGCGTTCCAGCGGGCAGACCACAACGCCGGTGGCCCCCTCCAGCAGTCCGGCGGCCACCGCCCGCCCTGCCGGGTCCAGCCCGCCGTCCGCGATGACGATGGTAAAGCGCCCCTTCTGCCGGCCCCGCAGCCACAGCAGACGCTTTACGTCCTGCTCCAGCCGGGGGCCCTCCCCTGCCGCAGGGACCACCGCATACACCGGACCGTCCCCCTCCTCCGGGGTCAGCAGACAGTTTATCGCCATCCAGCCCAGCGCCAGAAGCCCGACTGCGGCCAGCACCGCCAGCAAAACCTGTAAGATCCCGTTCAACCTCTTCACCTCCGCCCCATCCTATGCGCGGGGCGGCCGGAGGGACTCACCCTCCCACGGTAGAGACCACAAGACCGGTGGCAACGGTCATGATCAGTCCGGCAGTCACCACCCCCAGGAATATGGAGGGCAAAGCCTTCCGCAGCGGCATGTCCAGAAACGCCGCCGCCAGCGCGCCGGTCCATGCGCCGGTGCCGGGCAGCGGGATGGCCACAAAGAGCCACAGGCCGATGTATTTGTACTTGGTCACTTTCTGCCCTTTCAGATGGGCCTTCTTCTCCAGCCGGTCCACCAGCCGGTTGAGCCGGGCCGATCTCCGGCGCATCCACAGAAAGATCCGGCGGATATAGACAATGATAAATGGGATCGGCAGTATGTTGCCGACGATGGCCGCGACCAGAGCCGCTCCAGGCGGCAGGCCCAGCGCCGTACCGAAGGGGACGCCGCCCCGCAGCTCCACAATGGGCACCATGGACACCAGCATGGTAAAAAACATCTCTCCCAAATTGGTCGATGTGAGCCACTCCAACAGTTCCAAATCAAAACACCTCGCTCGTCTGTCCGGAAAAACAGTACAAACAGCAGAGCTGTTTGTACTGCGCTTATTGTACCATAGGGCGGGTGGAAAGACTAATTAAATTTTGATGAAAAATGGCCGCCTGCCGGCGGCCATTTGTTCGGAATAACAGGCTGTATTACAAACCGTTTGCAGCAGGTCACTCCGACGCAGATCAAATTTGCTGTGTGCCGCCAATGCGGCACGGCATGGGATCTCAGCGCGTGGGCCGGAGACGGCCCACATGTGCAAAAACTCCCGTCACATGGAAGCGTTGATGGCGGCAATGGCGCCGTCCGCCACGGCGGTGGCCACCTGGCGCACCTGCTTCACCCGGATATCACCGGCGGCAGCGCGGGAGCTGGAGGCCGGGACTCTGGCTTGGTTCGACCTGGCGGGTCTGCCCATGAGCGGCTCCTTCTGCTTTGTCTGTCTCAAAGACAACATCTTTGCGGCAAATTGGATGGACTGGATGGTGTGAGTCCCCTCCCCCGGCCGGATAAAATAAAGCACAGGACGCGGAATCAAATGATTCCGCGTCCTGTTTAGCAATCGGATCAATAATTGACGGCCCGGATCTCAAAATAGGCCTGGGGATGGGCGCACACGGGGCAGACTTCCGGGGCCTCTTTGCCGAAATGGATGTGTCCGCAGTTGCGGCACTTCCACATATACTCGTCGCCCCGCTTGAACACCACGCCCTCCTCCAGGTTCTTCAGAAGGGTCAGGTAGCGCTCCTCGTGCTCCTTCTCGATCTTGCCCACTCCCTCAAAGAGGAAGGCCAGCTTTTCAAAGCCCTCTTCCCGGGCAGTATCGGCCATCTCCTTGTACATCTGGGTCCACTCTTCATGCTCACCGGCGGCGGCAGATTTCAGGTTCGCCGCCGTGTCCCCGATGCCGCCCAGCTCCTTGAACCAGAGCTTGGCGTGCTCCTTCTCGTTGCCGGCAGTCTCCTCAAAGATGGCCGCGATCTGTTCATAGCCCTCTTTTCTGGCCCTGCTGGCAAAAAAAGTGTACTTGTTGCGGGCCATGCTCTCTCCGGCAAATGCAGTCCACAGATTGGCTTCCGTCTTGCTGCCTTTCAGCTCCATGGTCTCATCATCCTTTCCGATCCAGCATTGATTTGGTGCGTGATCAGCCTTCCGCCTTCCAGAAGCCGTGGAGATTGCAGATCTCATAGGCCTCCACCTTGTCGCTCCGGCAGAAGGTCTTCATCTCAGGGGTCTCGCCGGGCTTGGGGAACTTCATGGTGACGGTGTCTCCGTCCACCACGGCGATCAGGGAGATATAGTGCTCCGGCAGCATGGGATGCTCCACGCCGCCCACCTTGACGGTCACAGAGCTGCCGCCGCCGTGGGCGGTCTTCTCCACAACGGGGACATGCTTCTCCTGAGCGGCATCCGTGGTGTTGGGGACGAGCTCCTCCATCTTCTGGCCGCAGCACATGACGGGCACGCCCTTGTCGACGACCTTGTAGATGATGTTGCCGCAGTGGGCGCAGTAATACAGCTTGAACTCCATATTGATACATCCTTTCTCACATAAAAAGTATTTACATTTCTATCTTAATTAAACCAGATAACAGAAAAAAGTCAATGCTTTGTTTTACAATCCACACAAGTTCCGTGAAACAGCAGCTCATGGGACCTGATATCGTGTCCGCTGGCCAACAGCGCCTGCTGGTCCAGTGACTGGTCATAGGGCAGGTCCAGGTCGAATACACCGCCGCAGACCTCACATCGGAAGTGGGAATGGGGCTCCACATTGGCGTCGTACCGCTCCACCGGGAAGGCCATCCGAACCGCAGCCCCCTCGTCCACCAGTAAATTCAGGTTACGATACACTGTCCCCAGGCTGAGGTTCGGATTGCTGGGTTTGAGCCACTGATATACCATCTCCGCAGTCGGGTGCTGGTCGGTCTGCATCAGCGTCTGGTAAATCAGTTCCCGCTGCCGGGAATACCGTTTTCCGTTCATCGTTCACCCCCCTTTTCTTTTCACTAAAAGTAACTATTACTGTTATTGATATAATAGCAGACTCCTGGGAAAAACGCAAGTATTTTTTCATTCTTTTTTCCAGAAAAAGCAGGGGGATCTCATCCCCCTGTTTTCTCGTCATCCCATCAGTTGTCTCGCTCCACGCCGAGGATGCTCCCGTCATGGGCATTGATTCGGTACTCATACTCATATTGGCCCGCCTGAAATTCGACCTGGTAAATGTTGTCCTCCAGTTCCACTTCCAGCTCCCGGGTCTCCGCAGCCCTCACCCCCGCATGAGTCAGGGCGATGTCGCGGGCCGCCGCCTCGCCGATCACAGGCTGCTGTACCGTCTGGCCGCCCGGCAGAGAGCCTTCGTCAGGCTCCCCTCCCTCGTACCGGAGCACCGCGCCGGTGGCGGCATCAATGTCGTACTCATACTCTGCGCCGTTAACGGTGAACTCCACCTCATAGATCATACGGCCGTCCTCAAAGTCATATTCGGCCTCCAGGCACCTCACCTGATCCGCCGCTGTCCCCGCGTGGGCCAGCGCGGCCTGCTTGGCAGCATCGGCGCCGATATATCCCTCCTGGCTGGCCGTCCCGGTGGAGCGGATGGGGTCCGCCTCCCCGATCTCCCCGGTCCGATCCGTTGCAGCCGCTGAGTTGGCCAGCAGATTGAGCTCGTTGATGGACAGCCCCGCCAGCGACCCAAAGCTCAGGTGTGTACTGCTGTCCACCAGGGTCTGAATGAGCGCCGCTTTTCCCATCGAGATGCCATACTCCTCCGCCTGCTGGCGCAGCGCCTGATCCCCCGCGAAGGTCTGGGAGAGAATCGCGCCGTTGACAGAGGCGGACTCCAGCACCTGGGAAATGTCGCCGGTCAGCTTCTCCTCCAGCGCCGCCCCCCGCGCCCGATCCTCATCCTCCACCGATATGAGCACGGAATTGGCCAGCTCATCTACATACCCGTGTTTCAGCAGTGAGCCAATGATGGCGTTGACCGCAACCTCCAGGTCGGTCCCGGTCAAGTCCATCCCGTCCAGAACGAGAGCGGCATCCTCGTTGACCGGCATGGCGGAGAGCACCTTTTCCGCCCGGTTGATCTCCAGACGAACGCTGGGGTTCACGTCAAGCGACACCACCGAGGCCACCGCCCCGGCCTGCTGATAGCGCACGCCGAGGAATCCGCCGCCGGCCGCCAGCACCAGGCAGGCGGCCGCCACCCAGGGCGCCGCCCGCCAGCGGCGCTTTTGGGGGGCAGAGAGCGGAATGACATTTTCCTCCCGCGGACCACAGCGGGAGAGGATCCCGTCGATGTCGTCCGGGGCAGCATGCTCCAGCGCCTGGCGGAGTTTTTGCTCCAGCTCCTGATCTGTCATGACGTCTCCCCTCCTTCCAGGATGGCCCGCAGCTTCTGCAGGGCCCTGCGGTATTTGGACAGCACTGTGGACAGCGGCAGCTCCAGCAGCGCGGCGATCTCCTTGTGTTTCCATCCGGTGACAGCGTGCAGGGTCACCACCTGCCGTTCCTCGTCAGACAGCGCCGCAAGCGCCGCCTGGAGCACCTGCCGGTCCTCCGCCGTCACCAGTGGGCTGTCTGCCGCTATGCGCTCCCATGCCTCCGGCTCCAGCTCTTCCGTCTTTCCCCGCTCCCGCAGCTTCATCAGGGCCAGGTTGCGGGCAATGGTGAGCACCCAGGCCAGGGGCGTCCCTCTGGGTTGATACTGGGGAATACGCTCCCATACCCGGACAAAGGTATCCTGGGTCACGTCCTCCGCATCATGGGTGTGCTTCAGATAGGAGAGCGCCAAGCCGTATACTGCTGTGCGAATGCGGCGATACAGCTCCGCCAAAGCGGCCTGTTCTCCAGCCTGCATCCGGAGCATCAATGGCTCCAGCCGCTCCGGCGCAGTGGCCTGCCGGCACTCCTCCGCCATGGTTTCCAACAGGATCAGCATCTCATTCTCACTCCCCCATAAACAGAATGCCGGACAGGGGCGTTTTATTGCACCCGGCAAGGAAAAAGTTCGGTTTGATGTATTATACTCCCTTTCGCGCCGGGCCGTAAAGCCCTACCCGCCCCGGTTCATGGCCTCCTCCAGCTTTTTCAGCGCCTTTTTCTCGATGCGGGATACATAAGACCGCGAGATGCCGCACTGGGCAGCCACCTCCCGCTGGGTCAGAGGCGTGCGCTCATTGAGTCCATATCGCAGGGCAATGACAGCGGCCTCTCTCGGCTCCAGGCACTGCCGGACATACTGGCGGACCCGGAGACAGGCGTCCTTGGTATCCAGGTCCTCCAGCATATTGTCGTCCACCCGTATGGTATCCATCAGTGAGAGAGCGTTTCCCTCTCCCTCACCGTCTATCGCATCAGAGAGAGATACCTCGCCCTGGCTCTTGCGCTGGCTTCTGAAGTGCATCAAGATCTCGTTTTCGATACACCGCGAGGCATAGGTAGCAAGCCGCACCTTCTTATCCGGCTTAAAGGTGCTGATCCCTTTGATCAGGCCGATGGTGCCGATGGAGATCAGATCATCCTGGTCCCCGTTTGGAGTATAGTACTTCTTGACGATATGGGCCACCAGGCGCAGATTGTGTTCGATCAGCTTATTGCGGGCCTCCAGATCACCCTGGGCGGCCAGTTCCAGATAATTGCGTTCCTCCTCCGCCTTCAGGGGCCGCGGGAAGGAACCGTTGCCCCCGCCTGACAGGCGCAGGGTAAAGAAAAATTGGTTGAACAGCAGCAGGATCCATGCAGGAATCATTTGTCACACCTCCATGGTCCCACTCTATTCCGACAACGATTGTCCCTATACGGCGGGAGCTACCCGTACCTGGAGCTCGGTGACATACTCCGTCTCCAAGTTCGTATCGTGGGCGTCGATGCGGTAGAGCTCCAGGGGCGGCCCCGCCGGGCCCCGGCCCAGCCGCCGGAGATCGGACAGCAGCCGCTCCAGGTGCTCCTGCAAGCGGTCATAGGGCCCCCGGTAGTAAAGCCGGGCATACTCCCCCGCCGGCAGGATATCGTCAAAAGGCAGGCGCTCACTGGTCAGGAAAAAGACCCGGGAGAAGTGGTTGTAGATGCCCACCTTCAGGCTCTCCTCATCCAGCGCCGCCCCCATGCACTGGCTGCCGATGACCTGAATGTAGTCCTGGTGCCGGTGCTCCAGCCGCTTAAGCTGAAAGTCGATCTCCTTTTCCAGAATAAAATCCTTCTCCAAAAACACATAGGGCCGGCCCGGCTCCTGCACCAGCTCGGTCTGCTCCTCCGCCACAGCCCGGTACCGCTCCAGGCGCTGCCGCCGGTCCTCTGCCTCCTGCCGCGCCCGCTCCAACTCCGCTATGCGGCGCTGGAGCAGCGCCTCCTCCCGGGCCAACAGGTCCAGGGTCTCCCCCACTGACCGGCGCTCCAGATAGGCCCCGATCTCCCGCGTGGGCAGGTCCAATTCCCGCAGCGCCCGGATGATATTCAGGGTACACACGTCCTGGATTCCGTACATCCGATACCGATTTTCTCCCCGGACCGGATGGAGCAGTCCTTTTTCCTCATAATAGCGCAGCGTATCAGGACAAAGGTCGAATAATTTGGCCAGTTCGTGGATCTGATAGAACTCTTTCAACTTTTTCGCCTCCCGCTCTTGACTCTCGGATAATACGAGGGTTTATCATATCTCCAGTAAGAGGAGGTTTTATCTGTGAATCTGGTCTCGAAATTTTTCAAGTTTACCATCCCATCCATCGTCTCCATGTGGATCTTTTCCCTGTACACCATGGTAGACGGGATCTTCGTGTCCCACGGCGTGGGCAGTCACGCCCTGGGCGCGGTCAATCTGTCCATGCCTTTCGTATCCCTCATCTTTACCATCGGCATCCTGCTGGCCACCGGCACCTCCACCATCCTGTCCATGGCCCTGGGACAGGGCGACGAGGACCGGGCCCGCAATTACTTCAACCAGAATCTGGCTGTGGTCATCGTCCTCTCCCTGGCGCTGACTGTACTGGTACTCTTCAACCTGGAACGAGTAGCCATTTTCCTGGGCGCTACCGGGGACCTGCTGCCGCTGGTCAAGGAATATGTGGGCATCATCGCCTGTTTCGCGGTCTTTTTCACCGTCTCCTATAATCTGGAGGTCCAGGTCAAGGCGGACGGCGCTCCCCACATCAGCACCATCGGCGTTCTCTCCTGCGCCATCATGAACGTGGTGCTGGACTATGTATTCGTCATGCACTTCCACTGGGGCGTCTGGGGTGCGGCGCTGGCCACCGGTCTGGCCCAGGTCACCTCCACCATCGTCTTTGTGGTCTACTTTGTGCGGCATCCCAAGCCCCTGCGCTTCGGGAAGTTTAAGCCGGACTTCGGCGCATACCGCCGAATCATTCCGCTGGGGACCTCCGACGGCCTGAGCGAATTCTCCAACGGCCTGGTCATCTTCCTGTTCAACCACACCATTCTTCAGGTGGTAGGGGAAGCTGCCCTCACCTCCTACACCATCGTCAGCTATGTCAACACCCTGGTGCTCATGACCATGATCGGCACGGCCCACGGTATCCAGCCCCTGTCCAGCTTCCACCTGGGCGCGGGAGAGATCCCCTTGTGCCACAAATTCCTGTCCTACGGCATCAAGCTGGTGGCCGCGGCCGGCGTCGGCTTCTTCGCCATCTGCCAGCTGCTGGCCGGTCCCATTGTGAGCCTGTTCCTGGAGGCTGGCGACCCGCTCTTCGAGTATACCGTCACCGCCCTGCGGCTCTACTCCACTGCCTTCCTGCTGATGGGCTTTAACGTGGTGATCTCCGGCTTCTTCACCGCCATGGAGCATCCCCTCCCCGCCCTCACCATCTCCTTTGGCCGCGGGTTGGTCCTGATCTCCGGCTGTCTGATCTTCCTGTCCATGGTGTTGGGCGACGTGGGCATCTGGCTCTCCCCTCTGGTGGCCGAAGGCATCTGCCTGGTCATCACCCTGTTCTTCCTTGTCCGGTATTTCCGCAAGGTACGGCAGACCCAGCCGGCGGAACAGGCCGGCATTCCCTCCGCCGCCCGCTGATCTCCATACACCGGCATGAGGAAAAACGGCGCATGACAAAGGTCATGCGCCGTTTTTTATGGGGTCAGCAGATATTGTTCCACCGCCATACCTACGCCGCCCTCCCGGTTGGTCCCGGTCAGGTGGCGGGCCGCAGCTTTTGCCTCAGCGCTGGCGTTGCCCATGGCAAAGGACCAGCCAGACCAGCGCAGCAGCTCCAGGTCGTTGCCCGCGTCCCCAAAGGCCATGACCTGCTCCGGCCCCAGACCCAATCGGGCACACAGGGCCTGCACCGCCGTTCCCTTGTTGACGCCGGGGGCGGTAAGCTCCATATTTTCTCCAAACGAGGTGGTCACCGCCAGAGGGCCCCACACCTCCGCCGCATCCAGCAGCGCCTGCCGCCGCTCCGGCGGCACGCGGAAGATGTGGATCTTCTCCACGTCCTTCCCCTCCAGAGCGGCGTTCAGATCCTCCGGAAAGTGGGAACAGGTACGCAGCACCTGCGCAAACTCCGGCGACAGCGCGCTGCCGATGACCTGCTCAGCCCGGTCCCGCTGGATGTAATTCTCCCCCTCGCAGTAGACCTCAAAGGGCAGTCCCCAGTCCAGCAGGAGGGTCAGGATCGTCCGGCGGGCGTCCGGGTCCAGGGGGCGGCGGTAGAGCCACTCCCCTGTTTTGACGTCCAGCACCGCCGCGCCGTTGGACAGCACCGCATACCGGGTGACCCCCAGTTGGGCGTTCACCCCCTGGAGGAGGGACCAGGCCCGCCCGCTGGCGATGGTCACCGCCGCGCCCCGCTCCGACGCCGCCCGGAGGGCGGCCACGTTTCGGGGCGGCACTGTGGCGTGGTCATCGTCCAGCAGGGTGCCGTCCATGTCCAGACAGATCAGGCGGATATCGCTCATTTCTTCCGCGCCAAGGCCTGATGTACCTTCTCAACGATACCCTCAGCCGTGAGGCCGTAGGCCTCCAGCACCGCCTTGGCCGCGCCGGAGCGGCCGAACTCGTCGTTGACGCCGTGACGCACCACGGGCACCGGGCAGTGCTCGGCCACAAATTCCGCCACAGCGGAGCCCAGGCCGTTGACAATGCTGTGCTCCTCGGAGGTGACGATACAGCCGGTCTCCTGAGCGGCCTTCAAAACGATCTCGCCGTCCAGAGGCTTGATGGTGTGCATATCGATGACCCGGACGGAGACGCCCTCCTCCGCCAGCATCTGGGCGGCGGCACAGGCCATCTGGACCATCATACCGGTGGCGATAACGGTGACATCGGTACCCTCCCGCAGCAGGGAGCCTTTCCCCAGTTGGAAGGTGTAGCCGGGGATCTCGTCGGTGACGCTGTCCACCGCCAGGCGGCCCAGGCGCATATAGGCGGGGCCGTCGTACTCCAGCAGAGCCTTCACCGCCAGGCGCATCTCGGGGCCGTCGCAGGGGGAGACCACCATCATGTTGGGGATGGTACGCATAAGGGCGTAGTCCTCGATACACTGGTGGGTGGCGCCGTCCTCACCCACGGACAGGCCGCCGTGGGAGCCCACGATCTTCACATTGAGCCGGGGATAGGCCACGGAGTTGCGGACCTGCTCATAGGCGCGGCCGGTGGCGAACATGGCAAAGGTGTTGGTAAAGGGCTTCTTGCCGCAGGCAGCCAGACCGGCGGCCACGCCGGTCATATTGGCCTCGGCAATACCCATGTTGTAAAAGCGCTCCGGGTAGGCCTTGGCAAAATACTGGCTCTGGGTGGAGCCGGACAGATCGGCGTCCAGCACCACCAGGTCGGGATACTGGCCGCCCAGCTCGGCCAGGGCCTTTCCGTATGCCACGCGGGTGGCGATCTTCTCACTCATGGCTCACTTTCCCTCCAGTTCCGCCAGCGTCGCAGCCAGCTCCGCATGGGCCTTCTCATACTGTTCGTCGTTGGGAGCCTTGCCGTGCCAGCCGTACTCCCCCTCCATGAAGGAGACGCCCTTGCCCTTGATGGTCTTGGCCAGCAGCACGGTGGGCTTCCCCTTGCAGGCGGCAGCCGCCTGGAAGGCCTGATCCAGGGCCTCAAAATCGTGGCCGTCCACATGGATCACATTCCAGTTGAAGGCCTCAAACTTCTTGTCCAGAGGCTCGGAGGGCATGACGTCGGCGGTGGCGCCGTCGATCTGCAGGCCGTTGACGTCCACGATGGCGCACAGGTTGTCCAGCTGATACTTGGCCGCAGACATGGCGGCCTCCCACACCTGGCCCTCCTCGATCTCGCCGTCGCCCAGCAGGGCGTACACCCGGTAATCTCTCTTGTCGGCCTTGCCCGCCAGAGCCATACCCACGGCGGCGGAGATGCCCTGGCCCAAAGAGCCGGTAGACATATCCACGCCTTTGATGTGGCGCATCTCGGCATGGCCGGACATCTCGCCCTTAATGGAGCGGAAGAGCTTCAGATCCTCCACAGGGAAATAGCCCTTCAGCGCCAGGTTGGGGTAGAGAGCGGGGGTACAGTGGCCCTTGGACAGCACAAAGCGGTCCCGGTCGGGGTTTTGGGGATCGGCGGGATCTACCCGCATCACGTGACCGTACAGGGTGGTAATGATGTCCATGGAGGACAGGGAGCCGCCAATGTGGCCGGAGGCCGCGTCGTGCACCATATCCATCGCCAGCAGGCGGGCGCGCGCCGCTGTGACAGCCAGTGCTTGGACCTTGGACTGTTCCATTCAATTCACCTTTCCATTCTGTGGGCCCGGAGGGCCAATATTACTCTTAAATAGTATACCTTAGAAAACTGTACGTTTCAACCATCGGTTCACACAAAAAGCCGGATTTTCCGCTTCCCTTCCTTGAACGAAAGGCCCTCTTTCCCGGTCAGGGCGGGAAACCCGGTAAAAAAGCCCCCGGCGGCTGCCCGGTTCAGGCCGCCGCCGGGGGCTTATGTCTGCTCTTCCGGCGTCACTGCACGTTCTTGGGGGTACGCCAGCGGTTGGACCGGTAGAACCACCAGCCCACCGGCACCGAGCTGGACACAGCGATACCGCAGGCCAGGTAGACGCCGTAAATCCCCATAAAGTGCTCCAGCACCACCGCCAGCACCAGCCGCACCACGATGCAGTTGAGGAAGGAGTTCCACATGATGAACATCGTGTGTCCCGAACCGGTGGCCAGGGTGTTATAGGAGAACATCCCGGCATAGAACAGCTGACAGATGATCTCGATCCGCAGATTGATGACCGCCCAGTGCTGCACCTCGGGGTCGGGGGTAAAGATCATGACCAGCCAGGGGGCCAGCACCTCCGCCAGCACGATGATGACCGCCGCCATGGCCAGAGACAGCTTCATACAGGTCTTCATCACCTTTTCCGCCCGGTCGTACAGGCCCGCGCCCAGGCACTGGGCGCACATGGTGCCCGCTCCGGTGGTGAGGGCAGACAGGAAGAGCTGGCAGAAATCCCGGATCTTATTGGACGCCCCGTTACCCGCGGAGACGGCTACGCCGTACTTGTTCACCAGGGTGAGCACCACCAGCCAGGAGATGCTGGCAATGGTCCACTGGAGGGCCACCGGCAGACCCAGCTTGAGGGTCATGTTCACCACCCGCCGCTCCGGCTTCAGGTAGCCCGCCGACAGGCCCAGGCTCTCCCGATGGAGCAGGCTGAAGACCAGCGCGGCTCCAAAGGAGACCGCCTGCCCGATGACGGTGGCCAGAGCCGCGCCCTGGACGCCCATCCGCCAGACAGCCACAAAGAGGATGTCCAGGACCACATTCAGGCTGACCGACGCAATGATGCAGTACAGCGGGATCCGGGAGTTGCCCACCCCCCGCAGGATGGCGGACAGGGCATTGTATCCGAAGATGAACAGAAGTCCGACGCCGCAGATCTTCAGATAGGCCAGAGATTCCTCCATGGCGGGAGCCTTCAGCAACACCAGGAAGGGCTGCCCCAACAGCAGGACCAGGACGGTGAACAGCACGCCGGCCAGGGCACCCACTGTAACGGTATTGCCCGCCGCCTTCTTGCGCTCCTCCTCCTGGCCGCTGCCGAAATATCGGCCCACCAGGATGTTGCCGCCCACCGTCAGGCCGATGGCCAGCTGCGTCAGCATATTCATGATGACGCTGGAGGTATTGATGGCAGAGATGCCGGTGTCGCCGATGAAATGTCCGGCGATGATGATATCAGTGATGCTGTAGATGGCCTGCAGCAGGCTGGAGGCCACCAGGGGCATGGCATAGCGGATCAGCTTCCGGCTTACGCTGCCCTGAGTCAGGTCGTTTTGAAGGGCTGGCATTCCTGTTCTCTCCTTTGCTTGTTCTCTCTCTGGATATAGTGTACCCCTCCTCTGTGCGCCCCGCAATCCCCACCTTTTGCACAGCTGCTTCCCTTTCAGTAACCAGCCGTTCAAAAAAAGAGCCCGCTGCGGCGTACCGCAGCGGGCTTTCAGCCTTACTTGCTGTGCTTTTTGGTCAGATACTCGTGCATGGAGGCGGCGGCCTTCTTGCCGGCGCCCATGGCCAAGATCACGGTGGCAGCGCCGGTGACGGCGTCGCCGCCGGCGTACACGCCCTCACGGCTGGTCTCCATGGTCTCCTCATTGACCTGGAGACAGCCCTTCCGGTTGACCTCCAGACCGGGGGTGGTGGACCGGATCAGGGGGTTGGGGCTGGTGCCCAGGCTCATGACCACGGTGTCCACGTCCAGAACAAAGTTTGAGCCCTCCACCACCTTGGGGGCGCGGCGGCCGCTCTCGTCGGGGGCGGTGAGGCGCATCTTCACGCACTCCATGCCGCCCACCTTGCCGTTGCCGTCGTCCAGGATCTTTACAGGATTGGTGAGGAGCATAAACTCGATGCCCTCCTCCTTGGCGTGGTGGACCTCCTCCTTCCGGGCGGGCATCTCCTCCTCGTCCCGGCGGTAGAGCACATACACATGCTTGGCGCCCATGCGCTTGGCGCAGCGGGCGGCGTCCATAGCCACGTTGCCGCCGCCCACGATGGCGGCAGAGCCGGAGATCTTCAGGGGGGTGTCATAGCCCTCCCGGTAGGCCTTCATCAGGTTGATGCGGGTCAGGTACTCGTTGGCGGAGTACACACCCGCCAGAGTCTCGCCCTCGATGCCCATGAACATGGGCAGGCCGGCGCCGGAGCCGATGAACACGGCCTCGTAGCCCTCTTCAAACATCTCGTCCACGGCGAAGGTCTTGCCCACCACCATGTCGGTCTCCAGGTTCACGCCCAGAGCGGTGAGCTTGTCCACCTCGTTCTGCACGATGGCCTTGGGCAGACGGAACTCGGGGATGCCGTACACCAGCACGCCGCCGCCGGTATGGAAGGCCTCGAACATGGTGACCTCATAGCCCAGCTTGGCCAGGTCGCTGGCGCAGGTCAGGCTGGCGGGACCGGAGCCAACCACCGCCACCTTGATGCCGTTGGTCTTGGGCTTCTCCGGCATGGCGTTGATGTTCTCCCGATACCAGTCGGCCACAAAGCGCTCCAGCCGGCCGATGGCCACCGGCTCGCCCTTGATGGCCCGGACGCAGCGGGCCTCGCACTGGCTCTCCTGGGGGCACACCCGTCCGCTGACGCTGGGCAGGGCGTTGGTGTCGGAGATGATGTCATAGGCGGCCTTGAAGTCGCCCTCGGCCACCTTGGCAATAAACTCGGGGATGCGGATATTCACCGGGCAGCCGCCCACGCAGGGCTTATGCTTGCAGTTGAGGCAGCGGCCGGCCTCCTCCATGGCCATCTCGGCGGTGTAGCCCAGAGAGACCTCCTCGAAGTTGTGGTTGCGCACATTGGGGTCCTGCTCCGGCATGGGGACCTTCTTCAAACTCATATTTGCCATTGTCTCAGTCCCTCCTTACTGGATCATTTCCTTGGCAAGCTGGTCCATCCGGCAGGCGTGGCGCTCCTTCTCCTGCGCCTCCTGAGCACGGTACACAGCGTTGCGGTTCATCAGCTCGTCAAAATCCACCTGGTGGCCGTCAAAGTCGGGGCCGTCCACGCAGGCAAACTTCATCTGGCCGCCCACCGTGACCCGGCAGCCGCCGCACATGCCGGTGCCGTCGATCATAATGGGGTTGAGGGACACGATGGTCTTGATGCCGTAAGGCTCGGTGGTCTTGGCCACGAACTTCATCATGGGGATGGGCCCGATGGCGATGACGGCGTCATAGTGGATCCCGGAGTCAATGAGCTCCTTCAGCTTCACCGTAACAAAGCCCTGCTCACCGTAAGAGCCGTCGTCCGTCATGATATAGCAGTGGTCGCTGACGGCCTTGAACTCCTCCTCCAGGATCACGATGTCCTTGGAGCGGAAGCCGGCGATCACATCCACCTCCAGGCCCTCGCCGTGGCAGGTCTTGGCCTGGGGATAGGCGATGGCGCAGCCCACGCCGCCGCCCACCACGCAGACGCGCTTGGCGCCCTCGGGCAGCTCGGTGGGCAGGCCCAGGGGGCCCACGAAATCCTGAATGTGGTCGTCCTCGTTCAGGTCGGCCAGCAGCTCGGTGGTCAGACCCACCTTCTGGAAAATGATCGTGATGGTGCCCTTCTCACGGTCATAGTCGGCAATGGTCAGGGGAATACGCTCACCCTGCTCATCCAGGCGGAGGATGATGAACTGCCCCGCCCGGGCTTTCTTGGCAATCAGAGGTGCCTCTACCTCCAGCAGGGTGACGCTGGGGTTGAGGACCTTTTTCCGTACGATCTTTACCATGTGATTCAACCTCTTCTTCTCTGCGGTCTGTCGTGCGGCCGCCTGTCAGGTACCGCTTCCAGCCATTCCAATTATGACTGACCAGTTTAGAATCCTACAGCCCCAACGGTTTGCGGCCTTCCAGTCATACAGACAAACGATATCAGCTTTCCCCTGCTTTGTCAAGCGGCAATCACCGCCTTTGGCGGATCATCCAAACAAATCCATCCTTTACAGCGGCCAAAATACCCGAATAGCGAACATGCCATCCTCCAGTGACACCGCCACCCCGCAGCCCATCTGCTGGGTCAGCGTCTTGACGATGGCAAGGCCCAGACCGGTATTGCGGCCGGTGCGCATCTTGTCCGAGGTAAAGAACCGGTCGAACACCCGGGGCAGATCCTCCTCGGTCAGCTCGTCGGTCTGGTTGGCGAAGAGACTCACCACCTGCTCCCCCTCCCGATAGAGCCGGACAGTCATTCGGCCCCGGCCGTGGTCCAATGCATTGCGGATCAGGTTGGTAAAGACCCGCAGCACGCCGCCGCTGTCCGCCTGCACCGGGGGAAGTCCCTCCTCCAGCTCCACCGTCATGTCAAAGCCCCGGTCGGTAAAGTCGTTGTAGAAAGCGGCCAGCAGACCGGACAGGCTGGCGTACAGGTTCACCGGCTCCCGCTCCAGGGGGTACTCGCCCCCCTCCAGCCGGGACAGGTCGTAAAAACCGGTGATAAGGCTCTGGAGGGCCTTGGCCCGGTTCTCCACCACCGACAGATACTCCATCCGCTCCTCCTCCGGCAGCCCCTCCTCCTCCATCAGCTGGAGGTAGCCCAGAATGGAGGTCAGCGGGGTACGCAGATCGTGGGACACGTTGGCAATCTGCTGCCGGAGGGAGCGCTCCCGCTCCTGCCAGCGGGAGCGCTCCTCCCGCCGGGTCTCCAGAAGCTGATTGACCTGCTCCAGCAGCGCCTCCGCCGCCCGGTTGGGCACCGCCATCCGCAGCCGGGCGGTGCTGTCAGTTCTAATCGCTTCCCGCAGCTGCTCGGTAGCACACCGCAGCGCCCGCCTCTGGGTCCACGCCCACAGGCCGAGCCCGACACTCACCCCACCCAGCAGGATACACAGTACGACCGCCATGTGTCTCGCTCCTTTCCAGCCCAAGCGGGCGTGCCGATCTGACCGGCACGCCCGCGGGATATCCGTCTTTATTTGATCTCACACCGCTTCAGCCAGAGCAGTCCCAGCCCCGTGGTCGCCGCCAGCCACCCCAGACCGATGGACCAGCACCAGACCTGGTACGTCCAGGGAATGGGGTCAAACAAAATGTCTGGCAGCAGCAGAAACGCAGGCATCAGCACCGCCTGGAGCAGGCTGCTCATCCCCTTGCCGCTGAGCCCCGCGATCACCGAGATCAGAATGGGCTGGGCGAAAAAGGTGGCGATATAGTAGAGGGAGATCCACCCCGCGGTACTGGGAATAAGCATGGCCATCGTATGGCACAGGCTGTACATCCCCCACCAAACCGGGAGGGCGCCCAGCACCATGAAGCCCACCGTGGCCAGGGCCGCCAGATCCTCCGCCGAATTGTGGGGCAGCAGCAGCCAGCCCAGCAGCAGGTAGCCGCCGATGAGGAGCAGGCACAACAGCACCCCCAGCAGCAGCCCGGCCAGCAGCTTGCCCAGATAGATCCGCCTCCGGGACACACCAAAGGAGACCTCATTTTTCAGCGTACCCTGGGAGCTGCCGTCCACCAGCTGGGCCAGCGGCGGCGCCACCAGCACACCCAGCAGCATGGTGGTGGTGCTGGCGAAAGCCATCTCAGCAAAGGTGTCCGCCGTCAGCATCAGGGCGGCAAAGAGGCCGGTCCCCATGAGCAGCAGAAGGAGCAGGAGGTACATTCCCCTGTTGCGAAAGGCCTTCCACAGCTCGGCCTTAATGTAATTGAGCACGGCCTTCCCTCCCGGTCCCGCTCTCAGCGGATCTCTTTTTTGCGGAACGCCAGCACGCCCACCACCGTGGCGCCGGCCAGCACGCACAGGCCCACGATCCAGCACAGGCCCACATAGTCCCACTGGAAGGCCATATTGGGCAGCCGCTCCAGCATAACGGCGGGCATGAACTGGCGGATCACCTCAAACACAGGGTGGATCAGCATGCCGCACAGCTGGAACACAGAGGGCACCGCACCCAGCAGGGCCACCGCGGCGAAGGCGGCCAGGGTGGCGTTGCGCACCAGGAAATAGCAGGCCAGCACCACGCCCTGGGCGGCCAGCCACAGAGGCAGGGCCCCGGCCAGAGTATAGCCGATCACGGCCAGGGCGGCTTGGTCGGCCTCGTTGTGGGGCAGCAGCAGCCAGCAGCCGCCCAGATAGGCTCCCACCATCACCACGGCGGCGATGAGGGCCGCCAGGGTGGACACCAGCAGCTTACCCAGATAGATCCGGGTCCGCGGAATGCCGTAGGCCACTTCATTTTTCATGGTATTGTGCTTATACTGCTCGGAAAAGACCATGTCGCCGGAGAGGATGGTGGCGTACAGACCGATACTCATCAGCATGACGATGGTCGTGGCGGCGGAGGAGAAGTCCATCCGGCTATTCCCTTGGGACCAGGTGAACCAGCAGCCCCAGAGCATCACGCCCTCCAGAGCCAGAGCTCCCAGCAGAGTCAGGTAAAAATACTTCCTCCGGAACAGCTTATAACACTCGGCAGTCAGATAGTTACGCATGGCGGACACCCCCGATCATGGACAGGAAGTAATCCTCCAGGTTGGCTCCCCGGCTCTCAATGGAGCGCAGGGCCACGCCCCCCTCCACCAGCACCCGGGCCACGGTCTGAGGCTGATCCAGGAAGCTGTACAGCCGCAGGGTGCCGCCGGGCAGCACCTCATAGTCCCTGGTACCCAGCTGCTGCTCCAGGAGCAGGGAGGCCGCGGCGGCGTCCTCCACCTGGACCTCGATACAGGCCCGGCATTTCTCCTCCAGAGCCTTGGCGCTGATCTGCTCCAGCATGACCCCCTTGTCGATAAAGCCGTAGCAGGTGGCCAGATTGGCCAGCTCGGGCAGGATGTGGCTGGAGATGAGAATGGTGGTCTGCTGTTCCCGGTTGAGCCTGAGCAGCAGATTGCGGAACTCCACGATCCCCTCCGGGTCCAGGCCGTTGATGGGCTCGTCCAGCAGCAGGAAGTCCGGGCGGTTCATCAGCGCCAGGGCCAGACCCAGCCGCTGCTTCATGCCCAGGGAGAAGTTTTTAAAGGCCTTCTTTCCGGTGTTCGCCAAATCGGCCTCCTCCAGCACCTGGTCTACCGTCCCCTTACCGGGGATCCCCCGCTGGATGCGGTAGTACTCCAGGTTCTGCCGGGCGGTGAGATAGGGATAGAAGCTGGGGGTCTCCACCATTACCCCGGTGCGGGAGCGCAGCTTCAGCAGGTCCTTCCCGGTGGCGCCGAAGAGGGATATCTCGCCCTCTGTTGGGGCGGTCTGTCCCGCGACCATGCGGATGATGGTGGTCTTGCCCGCCCCGTTGCGGCCCACCAGACCGTAGATCTGCCCCTTTTGTACGTTAAGTTCCGCCCGGTCCACCGCCAGGTGGGCGCCGTATTTCTTGGTCAGCCCTCGGGTGGCCAATACGGTATCTGTCATTGAGCATCAGCCTTTCTCTTGGGAGTCGCCGCCCTGTCGGCAGGACCGGCGTCTCCCTTGGTTTGTGATGCCAGTATACAGGCAAGTCAATAACCGGGCTTTAAGCAAAGGTGAAGAATGTTTAAAGTTGCGCTCCCGGATCACAGGTCGCTCAGTTTGAAGCCGATGCCCCACACGGTCTTGATATACTCCGCAGGGCTGGCCTTGGCCAGCTTGGAGCGCAGGTTGGAGATATGGACGTTCACCGTGTTGTCGTCCCCCATATACTCCCCACCCCATACCTGCTGATAGAGCTCCTCCCGGGTGAACACCTTCTTGGGGTGCTCCATCAGCAGGGCCAGGATGCGGAACTCCCGGGCGGTAACGGCCACCGGCTTGCCCGCCGCGGTGACCGTCACCCCCTCTTTGTCCAGGCTCAGGTCCCCGTGGGTGAGCACCGCGCTGCCGCTCCCCCGGTCAAACTGCTTGTACCGGCGCAGCTGGGCCTCCACCCGGGCCAGCACCTCCATATTATCAAAGGGCTTGGGGATGAAGTCGTCCGCCCCCAGCCGCAGCACGTTGACCCGGTCCTCCAGCCCCGCCTTGGCGGAGAGGACGATGATGGGCATGGTCTTGCGCCGGCGGAGCTGGGCGATGAATTCCTCCCCGGTGAGGCCGGGGAGCATCAGGTCCAGCAGCACCAGGTCGTAGTCATACTGCTCCGCCCACAGTGCGGCCTCGCTGCCCGAGTAGGCCGGGCGGCAGTTATAGCCCGCCCCGGACAGGATCTTGCACAGCAGATGATTGATATCCTGGTCGTCTTCCACCACCAGGATGTGACAGGTCTCCATATACGCTTCCTCCTGCTCCCCCGTTATTTGACCCGCAGGCGGCGGGCCAGCTCGTGGTCCGGGTCCACCACTGCGGTCTGATAGGTGGTGTACACCACCATGCCCGGCCGGGCCCCGGCGGGCTTCTTCACATATTTCACCGGGGTGTAGTCCACCGGCACCCGGGTGCTGTCCCCGGCCTGGGAGAAGGTGGCCGCCAGAATGGCCGCCTCGGTGAGACTCTGGGCGTCAGCCTCCCCGCCCTCCAGCCACAGGATCACGTGGGAACCGTGGATCTTCTGGGTGTGGAGCCAGATATCACTCTTGTAGGCCAGCTTGGTGGTGAGCTGATCGTTCTGGCTGTTGTTCTTGCCCACGGTAATGCGCAGCCCGGCGGTGGAACGGAACTCCATGGGCTTGCCCGCCACCCGCTTCTCCCGCTTGGCGGCTGTCTTGGCCCGACGGAGGTAACCGGTATCGGCCAGTTCCTGCCGGATCTCGCCCAGGTCCCGCTCCCCCTCCGCCAGCTGAATATTCTCCAGCACGCTGTTGAGGTACTCCAGCTCCTTCTCGCCCTTCCCGATCTGGATGGTGAGCATCTCCTCCGCCTTCTTGGCCTTGTTGTAGTCCTTATAATATTTGGCGGCGTTCTGCTGCGGGGTGAGCAGAGGATCCAGCTTGATGTCGATCTCAGCGCAATCCGGGTCATAGAAATTCTGGGCATGGAGCACCGCCATCCCCTTCTCCATCCGGTGGAGATTGGAGGTGATGATATCCCCCCGCTCCCGCAGCGTCTCCCGATCCAGCGTGGCCTCCAGCTCCCGCTCCTGATTGGCCAGCTTGCGGGCGGTCCGGTCCCTGGCGTTAGTCACCGCCTTCACCAAATCCTGCCCCCGCTGGTGCACCCGCTCCGCCGCTTCCCGGCGCTCATAGAAGCCGTCCAGCAGCGCGGAAAAGCTGTCCTGCCGGATGCTCTCGGTCTCCGGCCCGTACTGGAGGATGGGCAGGAAGGAGAAATCCACCGGCTTGCCCTCCCGGACCAGCAGATATGCTGTAAAGTTTTTCTCCTGTACAGTTTTTCGCAGCTTGCACAGCTCCCGGAACAGGCCTTCTCCGCCGCCGGCCCGGAATGCGATTTCCCGGGCAATCAGGGGCGAAAAGCCGGTAAACGTATCCATCAGCAGCTTTTCCGGCACTTTTCCCATGGGATCGTCCAACGCCGCCTTCAGCTGCACCTCTTCAATAGTAAAGGGATTTAGCTTGTCAGGCGGAGCGGGGGGGCGGTAGAACAAACCGGGCAGCACCTGCCGCTGTCCCCGGGACAGGTCGCCGTCGACGCGGCGGATACAGTCGATGATGCGCCCCTCCCCGTCCAGCAGGATCAGGTTGGCGGAGCGGCCCATGGCCTCCAGCACCAGCCGGCGCTCCACCCGGTCCCCCAGCTCGTCGATGGTCTCCAGCTTAAAGTCCAGGATACGCTCCATCGGCGGCTGGTTCAGCTCCAGGATGCGGCCGCCCAGCAGGTGCTTGCGCAGCAGCATGCAGAACATGGGGGGCTTGTCCGGGTTCTCCCGGTTCAGGGTGGTGAGATGGGCCCGGGGGTGGCCCGGATTGGCGGAGAGCAGCAGTCGAAGGTTCTCCCCCTGGCCCCGGAGAAAGAGCACGATCTCATCCCGGGTGGGCTGGTAGATCTTGTCGATCTTCCCCCCCACCACAGCACAGCGAAGCTCCTCCGCCACGGCGGTCAGGCACAGTGCGTCTAGCGGCATTCCTCTTCCTCCATCATGACGGCAAACAGTTCATTCAGCCGGTCCGTGCGGCCCTGGAGCCACAGCCAGCCGAACAGGGCCTCCAGCCCGGTGGCGGCCTGGTAATCCGCCCGGCTGGCATTCTGGGGCACGCTGTGGGGGCTGGTGTTGCGCCCCCGGCGGAACACGTCGTGCTCTTCCTCCTCCAGCATGGGGAGGATCTTCTCCACCGCCCTGGCCTGGGCGGGGGCAGCCACATAGCGGACGGTGGCCCGGTGGAGGCCCTTGGAGGTGGCCTTGCCGTGCAGGCACAGCCAGGAGCGCACCATCAGTTCAAAGACGCCGTCCCCCAGATGGGCCAGACCCAGGCTGCTGATCCCCCGGATCAGCTCCGGCTCTGCGTTCAGGTGAAAATAATCGATCATAGTCCATTCCTCATTTGTAACATAGGATCTTGTTTTGCCAGTATAACGCAAACGGGCACAAATTACAACTCCTCCAGCCGGGGGCAGCCGCCCTTCCGAAAGGGAAAGCAGAGATAGAGCTCCCCCTCCATCTCCTCCAGCCGGGCAAAGCAGAACAGCGGCGTCAGCGGAAAGGGGCGGTCAGGCCGGTAGCGATAGGCCAGAGAGAAGCCCCCCGCCTCCCGCCGCAGCAGAGCCGGGCCGGAGGCCGCAGCGGCCAGCAGCGGCTCTCCCAGCAGCCGCCCCGGCGACGGCTCCCGGATCCAGCCCGGCGGCTGGACTGCCCGCCCGTCAAAGGAGAAGGCCAGCTCTGCCGTGCCCTCCTCCGGCGGCCAGGCCCCCTGCCGCTTCAATTCATCCAGAGACAGGGTGCGGGCAAGGGCCAGTCCGCCGCCGCCGGGCACAAAGGTCCCCAGCAGCGCCCGCCCGCCGGACCCGGTGAGCCACCCCTTATAGAGGCCCCTGCCGTCATCGGGCATCCGAGCCTCGCACCGGACGCGCCCTCCCTCCTCCCGGACCGCGAGCCACCCCCGGCCCCCGGCCAGCGGAAAGCGCTTTTCCATCTCTCTCCCCCCTTTCTGCCAGTGTATGCATTTCTCCGAGGCGGCAGAAGAAAAGGGCCTGTTGCAAAATCGCTGTTCTGCACAAGTCTGTCATTGCGGGCCAGTGAGTACGCTGGCGTGGCGATCCGTTTTCGCAGCAAATCGAAACGGATCCCCACGAAAAATGGCCGCCCACCGGGCGGCCATTTTTCTCGGAATGACAGGCCTTTTGTGCGGTTTGCGCAGTTTGCAACAGGCCCTGAGCCTGACGGAAAAGCGCCTGCATGATGAAGCCGTTTTCAGGTGTGGAAACGGCGGCGCACCTCCTCCCGGAAGGCCGGGATACGCCGGATGATCACCAAGGGGATGACCAGGCACACGCAGATGGTGAGCACCACCAGGGACCAGGAGGGGTCCCATCGCCCGGCGACCCACTGGTCGATGAAGAACTCCACCCCCATGAGAAACACGCCCACGCTGCCGATGAGGATGGCGGCGGTACTGATGGCGGAGCGGCGGTAGACCCGCAACATCAGAGAGAGCAGCAGCCACACCGCACCGCCCCACAGGATGATGGGCACCGCCAGGCCGATATACCAGCTCCAGCCGTGGAGCTCCACTGAGATCAGATAGACATACAGCCCGATGGCCGCCACATTGATCACGCTGCGCAGCAGCAGCGGGATGCGCCGCAGCAGCAGCGGCAGCACGATCCACAGCCAGAGCATGATGGTGGCGCCGATCACGTAGAGGGACCAGGCCCGCCCCGGCTTGAGAAAGAGGTTGAGCAGACCGCAGCCCACTGCCACACAGGCCAGCATGGCGGTGATCACCCCCGCCACCGCCCCCTTGGGAATGGGGGGCACCTCCCCCCGCTCGGTGGGAAAGGGCTTGGGCGCGCACTCATCGGGCATCCGGCCCGGGTCCATCACTTTGGTATGGCACAGGGGACAGAACGCGGCGGTGTCGTCCAGCTCCACCCCACAGTGTACACAATACGACATGGATATCCCTCCTTACTGGGTACGGTTGCTCTCCACCTTGACGTGGATCCCGTCCCGCACCAAAAAGCGGAAAAATGCCCGCTCCGTATCCGACTCCTTCTGGGTCCCGGCAAAGGTGATCTCCATCACGTCTCCATAGCTGATGGAGGCGCAGTGGACCCGGGGCATGGTGGCCTGACCCAGAATGACCTCCATCCGCTGGATGTGGGGCCGCATCTCCTCCGGCACCTGGAAGGGGCCCGGATTGGTGTAGGTCCCGGAAAAGGGCCGCACACCCGCCATACGGTAGCCAAAGGCCACCAGGGGCTTTTTGAACCACACCGGCAGGACCTGGATCAGCTTGTTCCGGGCGAATTTCACGTTGCCTGCCAGCTCCGCCTGCATCTGCTGGCGGTTGATGTTCAGCCGCAGGTAGTGGTGTACCTGACTGATGATCTCTTCAAAGGTGTACTCTCCCAGGCTGGGGTCGATGCTGGGCCGGACCGTGAGGATAAAATTACGCAGGCTCTCGGTGGGGAACCAGGAGCGCAGGTTGATGGGGATGGCCACCGCCACCGGCAATTCCTTTTTGGGCCCCCTCCGGTGCTGCTCTTCCATCAGCACCTTCAGCAGCACTGCCGTCAGATATTCGGTGATGGACGCACCGTGCCGCTTGGCCCGCTCCTTCAGCTGCCGCACCGAGCAGAAGCCCATGGTGACGTTCAGCGTATAGAAGGGTTCCGCCGTTCCCCGGTTCTGATAGGCCTTTTGCAGGGTGCTGGAGCGCCGGGCCTTTACCGTGGCGTAGCGGGCATAGGCGTCCTCCAGCTCCTCCGGGCGGGGCGGGCTGTCCACGTCCAGCACTCCGCAGGTGTTGGGGATCTCATGCCCCAGCTCCCGCAGATAGACCGCAAGCAGGGTCCGCAGCAGATACAGCGCGCCGCCGCCGTCGCTGATGGCGTGAAAGACCTCCATGGAGATGCGCTTTTCATAGTAGTAAAACCGCACCAGCCAGCCATCGTCCTGGTCAAACCGCACCGGCTGACAGGGGTTGGCGATGTCCTTCTTCACAAAAGGGCCGGGGGCGTCGTTGAACTCCGAGTAGTACCAGAACAGCCCCTGCTTGATGCGCACCCGAAAGCCGGGAAAGCGGGGCATGGTCTTGTCCACCGCCCGCTGGAGGGCCTCCGGGTCTACCGGCTGTTCCATCACGGCGGAGAAGCGGTAGATGGCCGAGTAGTTCTCCTTCTGGATGGCCGAGTATACCACAGCCGCATTGTCCAACCGGTACCATTCCTTATGCTGTTTTCCCCGTCCTTCGGACCGCTCCGCAGCCATGCGGGTCCCTCCCTTATCTGCTGAGGTTTGTAAGAAAAGGATACCACATTCCGCTGTCGCTCACAAGGGGATGCGGGCGCACGGATGGGAAAAATCCCCCTGTCCACGCCGCAAGCGCGGCTTTTCTTTTCCGCCGATCTGTGATATAATGCTGACACTCGTCCCCACACGGTACGTTCAGAAACGGAGGATCGCCATTGTGAATCATCAAAGCAGACGTCAGGACCTGGCCAGTCAGCGGGCGGAGCGACAGCGCCTGGCCCCTTTTATGCGGGCGCTGAAGGCCGTCCACAGCGCCGCTACCCCCGAAGTCATGAATGTGGAGGACCTGGAGAAACAGCGGAAGGGTCAGGAGCTGCTGGGCCGTCTGGTGGCCCCCATGAGCGGCCTGAGCTGGGACACCTTCTCTCTCGACGGAATGGACTGCGCCTGGATCCGTCCCCACCGGGGCTATGACCACCGGAAGGCCATCCTCTATTGCCATGGCGGCGGATACACCAGCGGCACCCTGGGCTATTCCCGTATCCTGGGGTCCAAGCTGGCCATGGTCACCGGCTTGCAGGTCATGAGCTTTGAGTACCGTCTGGCCCCTGAGTATCCCTATCCCGCCGCGGTGGACGACGCTCTTCGGGCCTGGGACCACCTGATGCACCTGGGCTTCGGCGCCCGGGACGTGGTGGTGGCCGGCGACTCCGCCGGCGGTAATCTGGCCCTGGTGCTCACCCATAACCTGAAACAGGCGGGACGGCTGCTGCCCCGGAATCTGCTCCTCTTCTCCCCCTGGACCGACATGACGGCCAGCGGGCGCTCCTATCAGGAGCGGGCGGACATCGATCCGGTACTCACTCTGAACTATATCTACGCTACCCGGGACGCCTACGCCCGGGGGCAGGATCTGTCAGACCCCTGCCTGTCCCCCCTCTTTGCCGACCTGGCCGGCTTCCCTCCCACCCTGATCCAGGCGGGCACCAACGAACTGCTCCTCTCCGACTCCATCCGCCTGCGCAACCGGATGCTCAAGGCCTCCGTGCCCTGCAAGCTGGAGGTATGGGACAAGATGTGGCACGTCTTTCAGACCTTCCCCATGAAGAAGGCCAACGAGGCCATGGAGCACGTGGCCAAGTTCCTGATGGGCGGTATATGATCCAGATACAGGAAAGCCCCTCCCGCATGTATGCGGGAGGGGCTTTTGCTTTGGCGGAACCAAAGGCAACCCCCGGCTATGCCGGGGGTAAAAAATAGCTTATA
>CAUWDA010000033.1:0-24158 GCA_963557075.1 uncultured Flavonifractor sp.
AACCGTCAGCTAACAGTTGATAAGTGATTTAGTTCCTTATCACTGTTAAGCCAATGGTTCCAGGGTTTTATTTTTTGATTCTGCCGCTAATCTGACGCAAATAGGACATTTTTCATTGAAATTCTACTTCCCTACCTATATCCATCGTAATTGTTCAACTATCCAGACATATTGAAACGGAAGAGGACAAGCATTTGACAATGGCATAAGAAAGCCAGCACATAAATACACGGGCTTTTGCTCCTAGGATAAATTTGTCAAAAAAGAAGACTCTGCTGAAACTCCCTTATATTCATATGAGGTAATATTTCCTTTTCATCTGGTTTATCAAGCGATATTTTACAAATTTTACTACAGTCACCATCCGGATTGTAAAAGATATAATTTCCAATTCGGCTAAATTCAATAGGTGTGTCCCAAGACTCGGACTTTCTAAATAGTCCTCCATCTAAATGATGGTGTTGACTTGCGTCATCGGAAAGGATCATAGTTTCTCCGCTTGCATAGTCCAGTTTTGTAAGTTTTCCACATGAGGCAACGAATATTAAGCAGTCTTGATATGCATGAATCCTTGTGTCATTGGAGTAATCCATAACATCATAAATCTTTTCTATACTGCCAACTCTTTTTAAAGGTTTCTGGAGATAACGTGCACATGAAACATAGAATATATTTGGCTGCGCACAATATTGTAATAAATAAATATCTTCTTGGTTCCTAGATACAGTAGTAATTCCTTTGGATTCATAATCATAATATTGTATTTTATGATAATTTCGCATAGCGTTGAATTCATCTTCTAGCGAAGTAAAGTAGAATCCAGTTCGAACAGCAAAGACACTTGTACAACCAGTAACACCAGAAACTGTCAGGCATCTTCCTGTAATGGTATCATAAAAATATGGCTTACTGTCATCTACAAAGACTACCTTATCAGCGAAGGCACTTATATCAGCGATATTATTAGTATATGCGACAATTTTAGTTGACATAGTCGAAATATCAAAAGCAGACAGAGAATTACATTGCGGGATGTAGATAGTATCATTTATTACAACAGGCCGGATATAAAGAGCATGTATAGGGTCTTCTCGGTACGCTCTTTTTTCTCCAGTAATCTTATCCATACGCACCCATATCCCATTCCAATCTCGCCCAACCAAATATGTTTTTGTTTCTATGATATTATCACACATCCCCATTCCTCGGACAAAATCATCAATATACTTTTGCTGATCTGCCGTTATACTGCCTACATCTTTCTCTGGAAAAATACTACCTATTTTGTTCATGTTTTTTTCAGATTCTTCTTCTGGAACATATCCGTACTTTTCCGCCAACCCCTTTGCCCCGGTAGCAGTATAGAGCAACTCAATATGCTCCACAATCTCTTGCCTACCTTTGTTATTCACACTGAAGGCATCCAAAAATTCCTGCTGAAGTTCTGTCTCGTCATAACTGTCGCCGTCCTGAAGCCGTAGGAACTCCAATACTGCTTGTAGGATGGCCTTCTGTGTCGGAAGATCTTCGATGTTTTCGATGGCCATAGGGTCTGTCCCGAAAGGCGGTTCTTTAATCTCTAAGTATTTTTGAACGGCCCGGAGATAGTTTTGCTGATCTTCATTCGGCACCCTATCCATTGTGAGGCGGAAGAGCGCACCAATCAGGAAAAGGCGCTCCTTTTCTCCTAATTCTTTGAGATCAAATGGCGTATAGACAGTGTATAGGTTGGCTTTCTCTTTGGATTGGAGATAATCATAAATATTATCGACATGTCCGTCGATTTCCTTTAAGGCCGCCTGCATATCCCGCTTTCCCTGACGGACTTCTTCTAGGATGTGTTTTAAAGCCTCCTCCTGCTTTCTCCCAAAAGCCTCATAGGCTTTGGCTGCATCGGCCATGCCCTTTTTATGCTTTCGATTAAACATGCTGCTCCTCCTTCATAAAATCATAGTCCTCTCCGATCACGATATTATAAAACTCATTCTTCAGGAAATCCCGCTTGATCTCATGGATAAATTTATAATCGCTGACGATGCGATAAAGTGTTACAAGAGCGCCCCCAACGTCCAGTTTGGTCAAATCTTTTGTAAATGCCGTGACAAGGATATTGCTCCCTGTCGCCATAGCGTTGGAGTAACTGAGAATCTTCCGGGTTCTGACCTCATACATGGAGGGGGTGCCGTCCCGATCCTCGTTATAGAACAGCCGGTGGATCGTGGCAATCAGTTGGTTAATCAGGGCTGACAGGGCGACCCCTCGGGTGATGCTCCACATATCAATGTGACCCTTAGTAATCATCGTCTTTGCCATATCATTATTGACCGTAGCAATCAGCGGAATGGGAAGTCCCTGCTTGGTGAAGTAGTCGGAACCGAAATGGATTGCCTGTCTCGCCGTGGATGCCGCCAGCAGCATAGGGTCGTTCTGTGCATACTCAGCAGCTTTGTTCAGCATTCCGAGTGTCCCCAACGGATAATGGCGAAGAATCGTCATGTTGGATACCTGATATGTCGTGATAATATCAGATTTCGTCAGAGAATTTGTCATAATATTGGCCGTACCAAAAATCCAGCCAAGGACAGGATCGTGACCCAGCGTGCGATAACGGTGTGTTGTCCCAGCAAGGCCTGTCTCTGAAATATGAGAACTAGTCTTGATAGCGTCATAAGGAACACTCTGAAACAGAGCATCCTCCCAGGTTGGAGGTATAACCTGGCCGATAGTGTCACCAACCAAGGTATCGCCTTGAACCGCTGTAAGCCTTAGTTTGTCATTCGTCAGCAGGTATTGGCGAGCACATTGCAGGGCCACACACAGGAAAAGAAACACCGTGTCGCTCCCACTGAGTTTTGTTTTCTCCCGGAACTGCCTGTCGAGCTGGTCGATTACGTATCCGGCTTGCCCTGAAAATTGAGTAACCCTCAAATATTCATCCCGCACTTGGGTCAAGTGATTCTCAATTTTCTGTGTGGTGATATCCAATGTGTCTGTGGCCCGTTCCATGATAACGTCCTTTTCCTGTTTTAGCCGTTTCAATTCTCTATCCATGACCGATCTCCTGACATTCAGTGATGTATTGTCCTTGGCTCCGCAGCCACATTTCAATCCCTTTTCCAAACACTTCCGCTTCGATCAGCCAACCCTCAGTGTCCTGGCTGATGACCTTGGCGGTAGGAAGACGATCCAGCACCGATTCCAGAGAGGGGCCAGAGTAGCGGAAACGGAGCCGTTCCAGTTTTCCACCGTACATAAACTGCACACGCTTACGAAATTCACCTTCTTCAAAGCGATCACTATAAGGAATCCTGAAATGCTCGTCCAGAACCTTGAAATTTTGAATCCGGTCGATTCGGTAGATGGTAGGGAACAGGTCGCCCGGGTTCTCAAAGTCAGATTTATCCTCCAGGAAGGCAGTTAGATAGAAGTAATACTCCGAGAACATGATCCCAACCGGCCATACCCGCCGCTGTATTTGTCTTGGCTCTTTCATCCGCACATAAGTGATTTCCAGTACCTGTTGTTTCTTTACCGCCTGTCCGATCTCCCACAGTCCAGTAAGGATGGGCTGTCCGTGGTGAGGCTCCATGTAGTGGTGTTTTTCATTGGCTATCAGGTCGGAGACTGCCTTCTTATTTTCTTCCGGTACACAGCAGTCAATCAGTTTATCCAGGATCGG
This sequence comes from uncultured Flavonifractor sp., assembly GCA_963557075.1. Taxonomy (GTDB): domain Bacteria; phylum Bacillota; class Clostridia; order Oscillospirales; family Oscillospiraceae; genus Flavonifractor. Next base: position 3,680 of record CAUWDA010000033.1, read on the forward strand.
TATCATCTCGTTTTGGATCATAGAGCGGCTCTCCAAGAGAATTTTGCAGACAGCCAGAATTTCACTGTTGGTCAGCCCCTTTGGGACGCTGTTGACCAAGCGGTAGCCTCGCTCTCTGCGATCATAAATTACGTCTTGGGGGAGGTTCTGTTCTGTCAGAAAACACCGTAGGGCCTCCATATCCCTCTGAACGCTTCGCTCGCTAATCCCATATTCCAATGCCAGAGTATACTTGTTCAAGACCTGCCCGGCCATTAACCGGGTGTAGACAGCCAGCATCCGTGCTGACTTAGCCTCCGGTAAATGTTCCATAAGCCCTCCCTTATGCACTCTATGCGATGAAATTATATCTGATAAATATGATAAACTAAATACTGGATCATGTCAATTAGTGTCCATGTTGGGTAACATATATCCAGCGAGGTGATTGCATGAATCCTACCTATGAATCCGAGTACCGACAACTGGGATTACGGATTGCCTACTATCGGAAACTCCGTGGATTGACACAGGAGCAACTGGCAGAGAAGATCGACCGTACCCCGGCATTTATCGGCCACGTGGAGGCACCGAATATTAAAAAAGCGGTATCCCTAGACACACTGTTTCAGATCTCCACCGTTCTTGATGTGCCGGCATACAAATTCTTTCAGTTTGATGAATAGTCTCCACTTTGCTTGTAGTATAGCAAATAGAGTGGACAACCACTGTCATTTTGGAAAATTTCTAATAATTTAGTTTGGCTTTACATAGAAGTAACATCTTAGTAATTCAGAAAGGGGTGTTATAACCTATGAAAAGCCATTGTAAAGAACTAATCTCTTTAAGAAATGGAGAGCGTCCACCGCAACGTTCTGGGGAGTACTGGACTGAAGACGAAGTAAGACAGTTGACCAACATGTTTGAGAGTGGCATCGGAATTTCTGAAATTACCATTCAATTAAATAGAAGTGAAATCTCCGTTTATCAGCAACTTGAGAAACGGGGATTTCTTTCTGCACAGAGCAAACCACGCAATAGGAGCAAGAAAAAGCCTCCCACTACAGGATGTCTTTGCCCTTTCTGCGGTAATTCATCCTGTAAATTCCGTAGAAAGGATACCTGACATGTTGGAAACGTATGATGACTTGCTGACAGTGGATGAGGCGTGCGAGGCCTTAAAGATGGGCAAGAATGCTCTTTATGCGCTGCTGACAGGAAAGAAATTAAAGGCCTATAAGAATGGAAGGGTATGGAGAATCCCCCGTCTCGCGATTGAGGAATATATCAAAACAAACGCAAATCTAAAATGAGGAATCCCCTGGGTCACAGCCCAGGGGATTCCTTCGTTAAAGCGGCAATTCTCAATGATATATCATCCCTGTGATATACTCCGGGGCAACCGGAAAGGGCCGGGGAGTATCAAAATCAATTTTAAGAGGAGTCGATCACAATGAATCAACACTTGGTACGTCTTAACACCCGTTCCATGAGCCGCCCCGACTGGTTGGCTCAGCGGCGGAAGTCCATAGGCGGGAGTGATGCTGCTGGGATTGTAGGCCTCAGCCAGTACGCCACGCCCTATATTGTATGGGCAGATAAGACAGGCCGTTTACCAGATCAGGAAGACAACGAAGCCATGCGGCAGGGACGGGATCTTGAGGCGTATGTGGCGGAACGGTGGATGGAGGCCACTGGCAAGACCGTCCGCAGGTCTAACGCCATGCTCTACAGTTCCCTCTATCCATTTGCTCACGCTGACATTGATCGGACTGTGGTAGGAGAGAACGCTGGGCCAGAGTGCAAGACCACCTCAGCGCTGAATCTCCGGCAGTTTAAAAATGTAGAATTCCCAGAGAAGTATTATGCCCAGTGTGTCCACTATATGGCTGTGACTGGCGCTACTCGCTGGTATCTCGCTGTTCTGGTCTATGGCCGTGGGGTCTTCACCTTCACCCTTGAGCGGGATCAAGCCGAGATTGACGCTCTCATGGACGCAGAACGGACTTTCTGGAAGTTGGTAGAACGGGGGATACCCCTCCCGCCTTGGATGGCCTGGAACCGACCGGAGATGCCGTGCAACGCATTTACCCTGTCAGCAGGGGTGGAGATATCCATCTCTTTGGACGGGAACATCTGCTGTCCCGATATTTTGAACTTCAATCTCAGAAGAAAGAAATCCTAGAAAAGATTGGTTCAATCGAGAACACCATCAAGGCAGACATGGGGGAGGCCGAGCATGGTGACTGTGGGATTTACTCTGTCTTGTGGAAATCCCAGACCAGACGGACGTTCCAGGCACATGAGTTTGCCAAGGCCTACCCTGAGATCGACCTGGAACCCTTCTACAAGCAGGGCACAGCGAGGCCATTCAAAGTAAAAGTATCAGAAGTTGAGAAGATTTTGAAAAATGCAGGATAATTTAAGGAGGTTTATTTATGCCAGCGTTAGTAGAGAGTATGATGTATGTCCGTGAAAAGCCTTGGCACGGCCTAGGTACTCGGGTGGAGGAGGCCCCTACCAGCGCCGATGCCCTTCGCATGGCCGGTTTGGATTGGAATGTTGTCCAGCGGAATATCCAGGTCTGCGGTGGATCGAAGATCCAGAACTATAAGGCAAATATCAGAGATTCGGACGGTACGGTGCTGGGGGTTGTCTCCGACCGTTATAAGATCGTCCAGAACGCCGAAGCCTTTGAATTTACCGATTCGTTGATTGGTGGGGAGGTACGCTATGAAACAGCAGGAAGTTTGACTGGAGGAAAAAAGATTTGGCTCCTCGCCAAACTGCCAGAAGCAGAGATTGTGGGCGATAAAACAGAGCCTTACCTTTGCTTTACGAACAGTCATGACGGGAGCGGGGCGATTCGGGTTTGTATGACACCGATTCGTGTCGTTTGCAATAATACACTGAATCTTGCTTTGGATTCTGCAAAGCGGGCATGGTCTGTTCGCCATACAGGGGATATGGCAAGTAAGATGCATGAAGCCCGAATCTGCCTCTACATGGCCAATGCGTACATGGATGAACTCAGCCAGACGGCTGATCGTTTGGTTAACACTACCGTTTCTCGTGATAAACTAATGGACATTCTGAACGAGATGTTCCCCATCTCAGAGGACAGTTCTGACCGGGAAAAAGAGAATATCAAGAAGCTGAAAAATGAATACATGGTCTGTTACTTTGCACCCGATATTCTCAAATTCAGAGGAACGGCCTGGGGCGCTGTTAACGCTATGAGCGATATGATTTCCCACAATGCACCCAGAAGAAAAACGGCAAACTATCGGGAGAACAACTGGGGACGTATCATGGATGGACATACTATGCTGGACAAGTTCCTGTCCTTAGTTGTTTGATGGGAGGGAATGCGATATGACAACTTCAAACAAGATGATTCAGCAGGCTACACAGAAATCGGCTGTTATTACTACAGGCAAGCCAGCCTTGCAGCAGTATATCAAACAAATGGAAAACGAGATTAAAAAGGCGCTCCCGAGTGTTATCACTCCGGAGCGTTTTACTCGTATTATCCTATCCGCCCTTTCCACCAATCCCAAACTGGCCGAGACTACGCCACAATCCTTCCTGGGTGCCATGATGACAGCAGCCCAACTAGGGGTCGAACCGAATACTCCGCTGGGGCAGGCATACCTGATTCCGTATCGGAACAAGGGGGTGATGGAGTGTCAGTTCCAGTTAGGGTATAAGGGACTGATTGACCTTGCGTATCGTTCTGGTGATATCTCCATCATACAGGCGCAAGTGGTTTATTCAGAGGATAGTTTCACCTACTCCTTTGGGCTGGAGCCGACCCTAAAGCACATCCCAACTGCCAGCAACCGTGGTAAACCACTCTACGTTTACGCAGTGTTTAAGACGAGAAAGAGTGGCTATGGCTTCGAGGTCATGTCTATAGAGGAAATTCGTTCTCTTGCTCAAAAGTATAGCAAGTCCTATGAGAATGGCCCTTGGCAAACCAACTTTGAAGAAATGGCAAAGAAAACTGTCCTGAAGCGGCTATTAAAATATGCCCCTCTCAAGACAGACTTTCTGCGTGGACTGGTGCAAGACGAAACAATTAAACAGGAGATCAGCGATGACATGTATATGGTACAGACTTCTATTGCAGAAGACAGTCTACCTATGGACTCTGTAATAAGAGAGACTAGTCTATAAAAATTCAATGATATTTTATGCATTATGTTCCACGATTATAAACAAAAATAAAATACGAGAACGAGAAAGATAGAAAAAAGGGTGGGAGAGTCCGAGAGGGAGGGACGGCGGCAACGCCGCCTGTGTCCCTCCCTCTCGGCAAAATAGGTGGGCTACGCCCACCTATTTTGTATATATAGTCTTACTTTTATGTTAGATAATCATTTATAATTTTGAATCATTTTTAATCACCGTAGAAGAGTAATCAAACTTGATATTCGCACGAAAGGGGGAAAGGGAGAGCCAAAGAGCGGCGGCCTGCCGGGCCGCCTTAAAGAGAAAGCCACCTCTCCCTTTCCCCCTCAATAAATTAGCGCAAACTTGTAATATAATCTCACACCCCCTTTTCCTCTCCGCCTTTCTCCCTCTCCGAAGAGAAAAGACATTTATGTCTACTTTCTTATTAGGGGAGAATGACATTTTTATTTTTGACATTTTTCGAAAAAATGTCAGGACTGCTTATTTTCTTTCTCAGCTGATACCAAGTTATCCGTAGCATCCAAGCCAAGTTGAATTGCCCAGATAAGACGTTTACGAGCCTCGTCAGACAAAGGAATGTCTCGGTAAAAGAATACGTTGTTTTTTTCTAGGTCATCACGGAGAGATTCTAATACCTTAAAAATATTCCGGGTAGGTATTTGCCCTGTCCCAGTCTTGCTTATGATTGTCCATTTCCCATCACTGAGGTGTATCTCTTTAATATAATCACTAATGAATGCAACAAGTTCTTTGGCCCGGGGAATATTGGGATCTAATCCCCATGCTTTAGTAAGTGTTTCATCTGATAAACCGGTAGCCTTTAAAAAGCCTGAATAATCAGCGAGTATTTCTCCCCACAGATCAAAGGGAGGTGTCTGTGTTAAAAAGGAATATGGCACATTGAAAAAATTGGAAATTTTCAAGAGGATCTCATTGCTTGGTTTGGTACGGCCTCCCCTCCAAGCAGAAACCGTCCCTTTGTTAAATCCGATAATCTCGGCCGCTTTACTCGGAGACAGGGATATATCTGTACACAGTGCAGAAAAGATGTCGTAAAAGGAAACTGCCATAATGCCCCACCTCAATAGTTTAAAATATTAGACTAAATATGTTGACAATATTTATCTTTCGTGATACTATACTCTCAGATAGTCGAACTGATTATACTAAATCAGTTCAACTGCGTCAATACTCCGATGACAAGCCACCTGAAGTATTGACCGTGCACCTTGAAAAACAGGATACTCGTCCTCATATGAAATCTTAAATTTAAAAAAGGAGGGGTCTAACCTATGCAGATTGACCTCAAAAAAAATCTGGAATCCCCCAAAATTTCTGCGTGTCTCTCTCGTGAGTACGACACATGTTTGCCGGATAATGTGTGCTGCTATCCTGTATCTCCGGATATAACCAACATTGCAGACGGAATTGATCATGTCCTTGACAGTTTCAATGCTACCTTCATTCATGCACCCACGGGATTTGGCAAAACTCACTTTATTTTGTATGAAATTTTGCCAAAAGTGATCCAAGATGGAGGTAAAATACTACTGGCCAGCAATAGAGTGGCAGTATCCTATCAGCAAAAGTTGGAATTGATGAAGATGATCGATGAGTCTGAAATCGGATGTCTTACTCCTGAAGGGGTTATAAAGAAAACGGATTTTGGTCCTGTGAAAATCATGACTCTACAAGCATTAGATTTCTTTCTTGCTACTCCCGATGGAAAGAAATATGCAAAAGAAGTGTCAGTTTTAGTATTAGATGAAGTCCATTATTTTACTTCTGATGTGTCTTTTAACCCCAATTCTGCACGATTATTAAAAGCGATTCCACGGTTGTTTAAAGATGCAATTCGAATTTACATGACAGCGACTCCGGAAGATATTTTACGCCCTTTGGCTGAAGCAGAGATGAACGCGGTACGCCCCATGGTGGAACGTATAGGGACACGCCTTTCTCCCCTTGTGTTTGGCCAACCTCCGGTGATCAATCTTTATCAATTCAAGTCCGATAAATATAAGTACTTGCCGGTTCGCTACTTTAAGGGCGATGAAGAACTGTATCAACGAATACGGGATAATAAAAATGACAAATGGTTGATTTTCGTTTCATCCAAAGAAAATGGAAAATCTATGCAAAAAGAACTCGGAAAGGATGCTGTTTTTATTTCAGCAGACTCAAAAGGGAGTGATACCTGGAACCAGTTACTTTCTGAAGAACACTTTTCTAGTCAAGTAATGATTACAACCTCTGTTTTGGATTGTGGAGTCAATATTCATGATGACAGTCTCAAACATGTTGTGATCCCGTTTGAGGATCGGGTGTCATTTATGCAAGCGCTTGGTCGTGTGCGATTCAAAGGGCGGCCCAATTTTACTCTTTACGTAAAAGCATTAAGTAAACAACGGCTCAATGGATTAGTTCAGAAAAACTGCGAGTTGCTATCTTTGGCGAAAGAAATACAAACCCACACGTATAATAATAGTTTTGTAGATCGATTCCGCCAGGAAAATGATATTGCCAAGGGTGCATTGCTATATCTGGACTACAAAGGATCTTACACCTTTAATGATCTTTACTATCACAAATTGCGCCAACAAAAAACGTACTATAACCAATTAGCCAGGTTTATCGATCAGGATGGCGAGTACGATGAGTCTACCTTCCCACATATTGTTCACCAGTGGCTTGGGCAATCTGACGCTTATGATGAACAAAACTGGCTGGGCCATAATATGATCCAGAAAAGTAAACAAGACCTGTTAACTTTCCTCGAGTCGTACAAGGGTCGTTGCCTAAATTCAGAAAGTGAACAGAAGTCCTTCGGTGAGACACTGTACCAATTCTATAAGAATATCACGGGTAGCAAAAAGCGAGATGACCGGGGAGATGGATATTTAAAAACCGCAGCCCTTAACAATTGTTTGAAAGAAATGCAGATTGGTGGGGAGATAAATAGTAGTGGGAAAGGTGGCGGGTGGAGATTCAATATGGAGGCGGATGGAGGCGAAACCGATACTTTCCTGTAAGAATAATTAGTACAGGCGGCTGTGACAAGCAAAATTATAGTGATGGAGTAGTAATAGGGTTGAAGAATTAAAAGTGGTGGTCTGGAGGAAGGCAGCGAGCCGGCTCGATTTGGTGGTGGTGGCGGTAATTCTATATCGACTAAAATCATCAAATTAAGGGGGCCTTAATCATGGAATGTAAGGTCGGTACAATTCGCCAGATCCACAGGACTTTAGTGGCGCATGGCTATCATATATCGGAACGTGCACTCCGTGAGTGGGTGCGCAGTAAGCAGATTCCTGCTGTTTACAGTGGAAATACGGCCTATGTTTGTTATGACAATGTGATTGCATATTTAAACTTTCAGGCCTTAACTATATAATCTTTCACCCCCGTTGGACGCTCTTTTTTGTGCGCTCCAAACGGGGGTCTTTTACTCTAACAAACTATATGTAAGGGATGTACACTATGGAATTTAAGCACGGTATTCGGCCCAGGGGCGATAAGTTTCAATTCACAGTATCTAATGGTTTTGATGGCAATGGGAAACAGATTCGAAAATATATGACCTATCGTCCCCCGGACGGTCTTTCTGGCCGACAACTGAAACGGGTGGTAGAGGCCGCTTACGATAACTTTTACGTGAAAGTAACCAGCAATCAATCCTTAAAAGAAAATATGCGGTTCTTTGAACTTGGCGATTTGTACTTTAGCCAGTACGCTTCAAATTGTCTCAAGGAAATCACAGCGTATACTTACAAAGGCTCTTACCGAAAGAATATCAAGCCAGTGTTCGGCAATACCCGTCTGAAGGATCTTACTACTGCCCGGATCACGGAATTTCTTCTGGAACTGGGCAAAACTAAAAAGCCGCAGACCGTTAGGAAGAACAAGATCATCCTGCACAGTATCCTTGAATATGCCGTTTCGCAGAAGTTCATTACGGAGAACCCCTGCATTGGGACCATCTGGAAACGGGATGTGGAGATTGACTCCTCAGAGCGGAACAATTATCTTTCCGCCGCCGATGCCAAGAGGCTGATGGAATTAGTGGCTCCCTACTCCACCTTCAATACCATCATTAAACTATTGTTGCTGACGGGCCTTCGTAGCGGTGAGGCTCTGGGCCTGACCTGGGATAAGATTGATTTTGAAAATAAAACGATATTCATAGACAAGACCTTGACCTATGTAACTGGCCGTTACTTCCTGTCTACGCCTAAAACGCCTATGAGCATCCGAAAAATTATAATAGACGATGCTACTGTACAAATGCTCCAAGAACATAAGGCCGAGCAGGACAAACAGAAAAGGATTATCGGTTCTGCCTGGTTAGAGCCAGAGGCTGTGTTTACCTCTGCCACAGGCCATTTTTATGACCGCTCTTTATTAAACACCCAGTTCCGACGCTTTATGGGCCGACATTCGGAATTACATCGGGTCACTATTCATGGACTTCGACATACCCATGCTTCGTTGTTAATCCTGGCAGGAGAGAATCTGGACGCCATCAGCAAACATTTGGGTCATGCATCTGCTGATATTACCAGCCGGGTCTATGCCCACCTCATGTCTGAGGTGCAAGTAAGGATAACTCAGACTATCTCCGGAGTCCTGCGCTGATTGAGACGGATAATTCCACACCGTTGGCCCTCTCACGATGACATTGACAATCCGGATCTCAGACGGTATACTTTATGTAAAGGAAGGTATCCTTCTTCCCCTTTAGGTGATAAAGAATCTCGCCGCAAATTTGCCGCACAAGATGTATGAAAGTTCTTGGCAATCCACTACAGTTTTAAACGCTATGAAAATCAAAAGTCACTGTTTTCAACGGTTTGTCATCCTTTGTCACGATGTAAAATACCCAGAATAGTTCTCCAAGCGCTGATTTTGTGATCAGTTACCCCGGAAAACTTCGGTTTTCCGGGGTTTTCTTTTGTTTTTATTCCGTTATCGGAAGATGCTCATTTCAAGCACGAACCAACTAGATAAAAACATACCACAATATATATTCGATTTGACCTTTCTGATTACGGTCCGGGATGAGAATTCCAGAAGCGCGAATATCTAACTTCCTGCCACCTGACTTCTTATCACGATAACAGTCCGATTTTTACTTGGATATCAAAAAATGCCGCCCAAATGGGCGGCATTTTTCTTTTTTACTTGACGCCGATCCAGGGCCATTCCCGGAGTGGTTTGAATCACTCTCCACAGCCGTCTCACCGGCCGCTGTGGAGCTTACGGTAGTCCGCAGGGCTCATCTCTGGTAGGCTGCTCGGAAGGCATCCACAAACCGCCGAACATTGTTGTATCCCACCCGCTCCGCGATCTCATAACTCTTCAGGTCGGTACTCATGACCAGATGGATGGCCTGCTCCATCCTAACCCGGGTCAGATACGCCTTATAGTTTTGCCCGGTTTCCGCCTTGAAGTAGGCGCTAAAGTAGCTGGGGCTGACACAGGCAACCTCCGCCAGGGTCTTGAGTGAAATTTCCTGCCCATAGTTTTCTTCAATGTACTGCCGCACCCGGCAAATCTCCTGGGTGCTTTTTCCCCGGGCGGTTTGATACACATCCGGCAGCAGTTGCTTATAGTAAGAAAGCAGTCTCCGACGCAGCTCTCCAAAGGTGGGCGCGTCCTCCAGAGCATGCTGGAGGGCATCCTGCCGCTGGGCAAAGCTGCCGGTAAGCAGATGGTTGTCAAACAGCTGCTGGCACAGGTGTCCCGTAAAAACCATGGTACGATTGAACGCAGCCCTCCGGTTCCCATAATGAAGGGCGGCAATTGCATCCATAACCCGGTCCACGGCATCCAGTACCCCATCAGACTTGGCCACTATGCCGTGGAACACGGCCTTTGCCGCCTGGTCAAAATCCTCATTGGTAATGGGAGGCGGTACAGCCCCATCCCATATGAGCACAGGCTCTTCACGAAAGTAATAGAGTTCAAAAGCCTGCTCTGCCTCCTGCAAGGTATCCGACAACTCCTCTACCCGCTGGCACGGCCGGCCTACGCCCACTCTCAGCGCATATCCCGTCTTTTCCTGCGTCTGATCCAGGACATCTCTCAACCGATCCTCCACTGATTCCTCCGGCGAAAAGATCCCCATCAGACAGCAGCGGCTGTCGTCTTTGCGCAGGAAGCAGCCACTTCCACTCCGTTCCAGCTGATCCCGGGCTGAGTTGAAGACCATGAATTTCTGGAGCAGCCGCCGTTCATAGGGCAACTGCTCCAGCCGAGCCTCCTCTCGGGGAAGCAGACCAAAACAGAGTCCGGCAAACACAGGCTGTGTACGGTCTCCTACCAGGGAGCGGAATTTTCGACATAGCTCCGAGCCGCTGAAAGATCGGTCCGCCGTAATCTGTTGAAAGAAGTCCTGAAGCTGCCCCTCGGGCGGACGAAGCAGGGCTGCGGCACTGCTGTCGGCCATCATGCCCAAAGCTTTGCGTACGGCTGCCTCCAGGTCCTGAGCCCGCACCGGCTTGAGCAGATAATCCACTGCTCCGCCGGACAGGGCCTGCCGAACGTAGGAAAACTCCTCATACCCACTGACAAAAAGGAACTTAGGGGTATAGTCTCCCTGCCGGAAACGCTCCATCAATTCCAGCCCAGTCATGCCCGGCATTCGGATATCGGAAATTACCAGGTCAGGCCGCAGCTCCTCCATAAGCCGGGCAGCCATCTCGCCATCGGTGGCCTCTCCCACCACCCGGGTATGCAGCGCTTCCCAATCAATAAGCCGGCGCAGCCCTTTGACGATCACTGCCTCGTCATCTGCCAGCAGGATCTTCCACATATGTTTCTTCCTCCTCCCAGATGGGCAGGCGCATGGTAACAATAACTCCCATACTCTCGTCGCTGTCGATAGTAAAGCCATACTCCGGCCCGCAGTTGATGCGAATGCGGTCAAAGGTGTTCTTTATTCCCACGCTGACCACACCCTCCGGGTCCTGCCGTCCCACCGGGGCATGAGCTAAAAAGTCCCGAATGTGCTCCAGCCGGTCAGGCTCAATGGGGGCCCCGTCATTCAGGATCACGATCTGCAGCGTTTCTCCCTGCCGGGTCACCTCCACCAGCACCGTCCCCCCTTCCGGCCGGTCCCGCAGTCCATGCTTGATGGCGTTTTCCACAAATGGCTGCAAAAGCAGCTTAAGCACCTGCAGGTCCAGGTCCCGGTCCTGGGCCTCAATGCTGATGCGGATGCGCCCCTCATATCTGGCCTCCACCAGCACCGCATACTCCCGCAGGGCGTCCAGCTCCCGGCGCAAACTTACCCGATCCCGGTGGTCACCCATAATATACCGCAGCTGACAGGACAGACTCTCAATAAGTCGTGCTGTCTTATGCTCTCCTTCTTCCAAAGCACTCATCCGGATCACATCCAGCGTATTATAGAGATAGTGGGGCTGAATCTGCATCTTCAGGGCGTTAAGTTCCGCGTTCCGCTGACAAAGCTCTGCCACGTACACCTCCTGGATCGTGTCCGAAAGCTCTTCCACCATCCGGTTGAACCCTTCCCCCAGCAGTCCCATCTCGTCCTGTGTGGGGATATCTACCCGCACCGTCAGGTCTCCCTGCTGCAGTCGGGCCATAGCCGCAGACAGGCGACGCACCGGCATGCTGATCTTCCCGCTGATCCGTAGCCCCAGCAGAAACACCAACACCATAGCCACCCCTAAAATCACAAAGAGCAGAGCACGGCTGGAAGTATACATTCCATAGAGGGACTGGCGATCAAACGCCACCGCCAGCTGGTAACCGGAACCGCCGATGCACTGGTAATACACCGAATAATCTTTGTTGGTAACACTTCCATCCCAGCCGCCGAGCTGATCCACCAAAGGAAACGCTTCCTCATGCAGGCAGTAGAGGATCTCTCCGGTCTCTCTGTCCACAATGGCAGCATTCCCCTTCTCTCCCAGCCGCAGAGAGCTCAGCAGCTGGTCCAGCTCCGCTGTACGAATATCAATATAGAGCGTGGCCAATACTCGTTGAGTCACCGCATGGAGGGAGCGGGTATCCATGTAGTTGCGTGCCAGCGTGAGCACCTGATCCGAGGAACCGTTGCACCACTGTCCCTCATTCGCCTGCGGCAGCAGGTGGAGCTGCCGCAGGCGTTCCGGATCTGCCAGTTCTGATATCCTTTCCCGGGGCAGTCCTCCACCCCTCAGGGACTTCTGCTGACTGTAAAAGCGGCTGTATACTGTGCCGTCTGGCGTTACCAGATAGGCTGCGGACACCGCTTTGTCACTCTGGAGAAAATGATCCAGCGCCACCCCAACGTACATTTTCTTTTCATTGGGCGTAATAATTTCATTCTCCAGCACCTCATAGAGTGCAGCATACTCTCCTTCAGCATAGTCGTAGAGGTACTCCATGCTCTGGTCCACACTACCGATCAGATCCTCCACTTTGCTCTGGGCATAATAGTTGGCCTCCTCCATGGTATTTTCCATGGAAAGGCGGGCACTGACCTCATAGCTGCGCAGGAAGATCAGGCACACACAGAACAAAGGAAGCACGCCCAGCAGGAGGAAGGTCAGCACCAGTTTCTGAAAGGTAGAACGAGGCCGCCAGCTATTCATAGGCCGCCTCCTGTTCCATGCAATCCTCCCAAGCCGCCTGAAGCTCATTCTGGACCTGGGCCACCGTCTTCTCTCCGGCACACAGCTGCCAGAGCAGGGAGAGCATCCGTTTTTCAAAGCCCGCCGGGGTATCCTTGTCTCCGATATAGGCCGATATATGCCGTTCAGCCTCGACATAGGCCTGATCCACCTGCTGGCTGAAGGCGCTCCGCTCCCCTGCCGCCTGCCCATTGTGCTCTGCAAGTGTGGAGTAGCCCGCCATGGCCGCACAGGTATCGGCGTAGACCTCTTCCTCATAGAAGAAACGCAGAAATGTTACTGCCGCTTCATACCGCTCCGGGTTCTGAGCACAGCTGGCGGTCACCGCCCAGTATACATCCACACTCTCCCCCGCCACTATGCTGCCCGCTTCGTCAGGCAGATAAAACCAGCCCAGTTCACATTCCGGGTCCAGGGATGCCACCTCCTGCGCCAGCCAGGGGCCGGAGTATACCATAGCCACCTCCCCCTCCGCCAGGTGGTAGGCCATAGCACTGTCCGGCGTGGACTGCCACTCCTCGTCCACATAGTTTTGGCGGAAAAGCCGCTCCAGATGGGTAAGCATCTCCTCCACCAGCGGATCTTCCCAGCTCTTCTGGCCGGCGGCACACAGGGTCAGGAAATCGGGCTGACTGGCCAACACATCCGTACGGAAAAAATGATTCAGCCAGTATTCCAGGTGCCACAGATCCTTGCTGCCCGCACCCAAAGGCGTGATCCCCAACTTCTGCAGCCGCTGGCAAAGGGACAGGAATGCTTCGTAATCGTCAGGAGGTTCCAGACCATACCGTTCAAAAAGGGCCTTGTTGTATACGATCCCGGTGGTGGCAGTCAAAGCGGCCACAGCATAGGTATTCCCCTCCAGCTCACAGCGTTCCATCACCAGCTCTTCCAAATCATCAGGCAGCGGAGCCACCAGGCCACTCTCAGCATAGCTGTAGGGCTCCTTCAGCTGCACCACATCTCCCAGTTCCTCCCGGGCAACCAATTTGTTGAGCATGTCTTCGTACACTTCGTCCTCATAGCGGATCTCATACTCCACGTTGATCTCTGGGTAGGCCAGGCAGAAACGGCGTATGGTCTCTTCCACCCTGGCATTCCACTGTGGATTTTGGTAGGCATAGACCAGATTGATCGTAACCGGCAGCACCTGGGTCTCCGCTGGCTGATCCGCCCCATCCCACAGCATCAAACCAACAACCGCTACCCCCACAGTTACCGCCAGAGCACAGCCGACCTTCGTTTTCGTCCGCACAGGCCTTCCCTCCTCTACCAGGCTGCCATCCAATCATTTTTATCATTGTAGCACACCGCCCTCTCACCGTAAAGCACTGCCCCGGCGCCCTGTTGGGCCCCGGGGCAGATTGAACCGCATATGTTTGCTCCGTACTCTGCGGAACAAGAATATCGTTTGCGTGTATTGACGCAACTATCAAGTGTCTTTTTCCGGTACTCAGTTGAGAGACATAACGGTAATGGTACCGTCGCCATTCTCGGTATAAGTCCCGTTAAAGGTAGCGCCGCCGGCCTGTTGGATACCGGAAACCAGCCCCAACTGCATCAGCGTTGCCACCGCATCCTGGTGGGTAACGCTGGAAAAACCGTAAGACTGCTGGTGAGGTCGGCAGAGGCTGCGGGGGCGGTTTCCGCAGCCAGGGCAGGCACACCTGCGGTAAGTGCCAGAGAAAGCAGGACTGCCACCGCTTTGCGGGTATGTTTCATAGATGGGCTTTCTCTTTCTTTTTTATGATTCCACAGACGTGACCGGAGCAACGGGTGGTTCCTCCCTCTTCTCCTGAATACGGGCATGGAGCAGCCGGAAATAGAAGGCAGCCGCTCCAGGCAGCAGCACCAGCCAGAAATTCCAGTCCGGTCGAAGCAGCAGGGCGGTTAAGCCGTAGAGCATGGCCACCCCAAAGCTGCACCACAGGGCGATCAGGGTCAGACGCGGTCTGGTCAGAAAAAACCGTTGTAATTGGAGCATTGGCTTACCTCCCGGATCAGAATTGGCTCAATAACGGTCAGCAGCGTTGGAGTCGGGCAGCTTGAGCAGGCTGGCAGTGACCGCGATACCGATGATAATCAGCACGATCAGGCTTCCGTAGCCCAGCATACCCTTGCCGGAGGTGATCATGTAGGTAGTGTACAGGGCTGCGAAGGCAAAGGGGATCAACTGGATGGACATGATCACCCGGTTGGCAGACTGGTACTCCTTGCGGCCATAGCAATAAGCGGTGATGCAGGGGTGCATGGTAGGCACACCGCCGGTCATACAGGCCACGCCAAAGCCCCACAGGATCATCAGCGGAACGTTGCCCCCCTGAGGCTGGAGCATCAGGGCAATGACAGGGATCAGTTCGGTAGCGCCCAGGATCATGGAGGTCTTCACAGAGCCAATCTTGTCATCCAGAATACCGAAGATGTAAGACATGGGGATACCAAGGATAGAACCCATGGCCAGCCATTTGGTGGCGGAGAGCCATACTTCCAACCCGCCCAGGGACATATACCATACAGCCATGGAGCCCATGCAGGCCTGGATGACGGACTGGAAAATGCCAAAGGAGACGATGAGCTTCCACGCCTTGCCCTGGCGGAGCACGTCACTCACAGTGAGATGTACGTCGTCTTCCGATTCGGACTTGGGGCGGGAATCACTGCCGTCAGGCCACAGGCCGGCATCCTCAGGCTTATCCCGCAGCAGCACACCGGTAAGGATAGCCACGACCACCAGCAGCACAGCAATACCGATGTAGAAGGGGCGGTAGTCGCCGCCGAAGCGATTGGTAATCAGGCTGGTCATACCGGCGGTACCCACCACGGAGAACAGAGGAGAACCTACGGTAATAATACCCATGACACGGCCCCGGTAGCGGATGAACCAATTGGCTACCAGCATGAAGCCGGCCAGCTGCAGACACATGCAGAAACAGCGTACGATGAACAGGGATACCCAGAAGAGAGCGAAGTTACCCATCACAGCGGGGTCGCCAGGGGCGGCGGAGCCGGTCGCCAGGCCACTGACCGTAGCCAGGCCATTGGCGGCAGCGATGCCCAGGCAGCCCAGGGCAGCAATAATAATACAGGGAATCAGGGTCTTGCGGACGCCAAACTTAAGGAAGCATGTACCGAAGACGAAAGTCAGTATGATGCACACCAGGCCGCCCACCGTCATAGGCACCTGGGTATCGGTGGCATTCCAGGCAGAGAAAGCCTGGATGATACTGATCTGGTCATTCTGCAAACCGGAATACAGGAACATGAATACGACACCCATGATATTCAGGGCGATAGCATAGCCCGCAAATTTCTTGTTTTTCAACATATTTCGGCTCCCTCTCTTTCTCTCAGTTGTTTTGAATAAACTCGATCAGGGCCCCGGAATTGTCCCGGACAAACATAACGTTGTTGCCTTCCATCATGACCTCGTGGGCGATATCCACCCCGTTGGCCACAAATTTCTCCTTCAGCGCCTTCATGTCGGCAACCTCAAAGGCCACATGCTTGGTCCCCACTGTCTGCAAATCTGTGTTGGGGGTCAGGCGGTCAGGGGGGATGGGCTTCGGGTCGTCATATTGGAACAGTTCCAGCTGAAAGTCTCCGTTCTGCACAAAACAGATCCGGGCTCCCAGTGGAGGAACATAGTCGTCTTTGATCAACTCAAAGTCCAGATTTTTCTTGTACCAGGCCAGAGCTTCCTCCATGTTTGTCACGCTGATACCCACATGCAGGGGTTTATATACCACGTTGCTTCCTCCTCTCTTATTCCAGAACCACCAGCCGGCCGCCGCCAGCCAGAGCAAACTCCCCAGCCTGACCACCCTGGACGGTGACCGTAACCCCGGCAGGGGCATCAATCTGGGCCGGATCCAGGTCGCTCAGCAGAGTTACCTGGGAATCGGCGGTTGCCACCCACTTGCTGCCCGGGTCCATGGTCAGGTGAGCTCCCCGAATGGCTCCGGTAAGAAGGGTAGACTTAAGATGAACCCACATATCCCGGGTGGTATCCTCGTGAAGCAGGTTGCCCGAAACGCTCATATCCTTCATCGTAACGTTTACGCCGTAAGGAGGCTCAGTGACCTTTGTGGCGCAGGGATCCTCGTTGACAATGGTGTGAACCAGAATTCCGGTCTGAGAAGCAATATCTACCTTCTCAAGGTCAATCTGAGCGTTATGGCTCTTGATCAGGAAAGCTTCTTTTGCACTGCGGATCACGCCTCCGGTGACCTTGACCTGGCCAACCTCCTCCTGCCAGCCGTTGACGCAGTGCATCAAAGCAAAATAGCTGCCACAGTTGGCCTGACAATCGGTGAAAGTCATGTCACAGTTGCCCGCCAGAATGGCGGCCATGCGGGCCATATCCAAGCGGCAGCGCTTGAATACATCGTGGCAGCCGGGGTCGGCGTAGGCTCCATAGCCGTCCTTGGTACAGACGATATCACAGTCGTTGGCCTCCAGATAAACATAGCCCTCCGAGGATTCGGTAGACAGCGCCGCCCAGCCGTCACAGATGATTTTGCTGCGGTAGAAGTAACTCTGGGAGTTGGACATGGTGCAGTGGGTACGGGTGTTGCCTGCAATCTCCAGCGCTCCCGGCGGTGTGGACATAAGGGCGGTGGGGGCCGGAATGTCTTTTCCATAGGGGATGCCGTGAGACCAGATCACCGAATCATATACCTTGAGGACCGAGCCCTCCTCGGCGGCCGTGGAATACTTGGTACGGCCGGTGGTGGTAATGACGGCGTTCTTCACCGTAAGCTTGGCGCCATACTTGGCAGCAGCGCCGCTGGCAGGTCCGCCAATGCCCTCGCCATCACCTGCCAGGGAGATATATGCCCTGTCCAGCGTCACGTCGGTGGCGGCTCCCTGAGCATAAACACCGCCCTCCCGGCCATCATAGGCCACAACCTTGATATCCTGCAGCAGCTTGTCGTTTACCTGTCCGCCGTACAGCACGGCGGCGTTGGTAACGGAAGCCTTGCCATCTTTGATCTCCACAGCAGCCACCGCATCTTTGGCGGGTGCAAACCAGTTGACAGGCTCCTTACCTGGATTGAGGATGGCATTAACGGCGGTAATGATCTCCGCCATGGTTGACAGCTGAGTGGCCTCCTGGCGTTCAGGCTTGGCCACCTGCCTGCCTTGAATCTTCCGCGTTTGCATATACATCCGTTCCTTTCTATCTGAATAGTTTTGACAAATTAGTTGACCCGCCGTTGTTGACGCTTTGATTATTTCACACAAAAAGGTCGTTCACAATGTCATTTCTTTTGAAAAACCAGACGTTTTCTTAGAAGCCGTCTCCAGACCATTGTTTTTTGTGTAAATGCATGAAATAATAGCGGCGCACAAAGGACAGTGCCTTTTTGATCCGCTGTATCAACCAAAATTTCATATACATATTTCAAAAAGGAGGCATTACATCGTTATGAAAACGCTTTATGCTCAGGTCCAGCACGGACAGGTCACCCTTCAGGAGAAAGAACTCCCTGCCCCCGGTCCCGGTCAGCTGCTGCTGAAGGCTCACTATTCCACTATGAGTCCCGGTACGGAAAACGCCCTGATGAACGGCTTTATCGTCCCCCTCCCCACCAGCATTGGTTACAGCATGTGTGCCACCGTTGAGGCGGTGGGGCCCGAGGTGGACGACTTCCAGGTAGGCGACGTGGTCGTTACTACAGGGGAACACGCCCAGTACCTCATTATGGATGCCCTTAACTGCACTCCCGCACCCAAAGGCATCGACATGGAACAGGCTGCCTTCTGGAATCTGGGCCACACCGGCCTGTACGCCGTGCGCCAGTCCAAGCTTCAGCTGGGCGAGGCTGCCGTAGTCATGGGCCAGGGCTTTGTAGGCGCTATCACCGCCCAGGTCGCCCGGCTGGCCGGTGCCCTTCCGGTCATTGTCACCGACCTATCCAACGAGCGGCTGGATATGGCCCGCAAGATGGGCGTTCATTTGGCGATCAATCCCAAGGAAGATCCGGACGGTCTGCAGAAGGCGGTGGATGCCCTCAACTGCGGCGGTATTCCTGTGGTCTTTGAGGCCACTGGCTCTCGCCAGCCCCTAGAGCAGGCCTTTGATATCGTTGGCGAGCGCGGCCGGGTGGTTATGATCTCCCAGGTCCACGGCGAAACCATGCCAAAGTACGACGAAAAGCTGATGATGAAGGGTGCCAGCCTGATCGGCACCTATGTCAACTCCAGACCCTTTGCCCTGCGCCGGGCCGATCTGGAGATTCAGGGCAAGTGGCCCCCGGTACTCAACAGCAAGCTCCACCGCTTTGCCAGCCTGGCCGGCAACACCTGTGACGAGGATATCCGGGTGTTCCTCAACCTGATCTACTACGGCAACCTGAATATCACTCCCCTGATTACCCACCGCTTTACTTACAAGGACATGACCGCCGCGTACGACCTGGTATGGAAGCAGGACCCCAACCTGATTGGCGGCGTAATTTCCTGGGAGGATTGATTATTTTTCTAAATAAAAGCCCCTTTATTCAAGGCAAAACCATGAGCGTATAATCTGCGCCTACCGGGCCTTACTTACCGCCTTTGTACCCGAAAAACAGTAAAGGAGACATATCTATGCCTCTGGAATATCGACCCATGCGCAGTGTGATTTATGTGGACTGCGTACGGGAAGAGTACCGGCATCGGCTGCAGCACTGGCTGTACGCGGTTCATGTGCCAGACAGCATCAGCAAATTCACTCCCTATTGCACCAAGTATGCTTTTTATAACGCTCTGCCCACCCCGCCGGAGGGCGACCGGTTCGGCACCCGCCGGATGCAGATGACCGAGCACTACTGGATGGTCAATGAGATGACCCCGGAGATGAGCGTCAGTGCCTTTACTGAGCGGATGCCGGTGGAGGTGCTGCGCTGGCAAGGTATGATCCCCGATGACGGTACTGACCTGTCCCACGCCGAGAACATGGACGGTGATTCCCACCGCACTTCCGGCGGCGACAACGGCTGCCCGCCCTTTGTCTTTGCCCATGTACCTATGAACTGGCAGGAGGATTTCAAAGGCAAGGGCCGCACCATTGACGATGGCCCCAACTACCGCTGGCAGTTTGTGATTCGCTATCCGGATACCATCAGCGAGAAAGAGGGGGAGCGTTGGTTCTATAACGAGGTCGTTCCCTACTTCCAGTGCCGCCCCGAGGTCAACCGTTTCCTGTACAGCAAGATCTACCGCGATGTGGTAGGCTGTCCCTTCCACCGGCTGGTAGAGATGTGGTTTAACGGTCCGGAAGAATGGTATACCGTCGCTGTAGAGGGAAGTAAAATACTGGTCAAACCTTTCTGGGCCCAGCAGGAGCTGTTCCCCTTCCTTAAGCCCAATTATAACATCGTAAGCATGTTCCTCTCCGACATGGCAGCCAGCGACAATCTCACCCAGTATCGCGGCTATATCACCATGCGCTGACCTTCGCTTTAATCCTTGTTGCACAGCGGTTTGACCGCCTGCCCGGCCTCTCTGACGGGAGAGGCCGGGTAATTTGAATAAAATATGATCAGGCGCACCGAAATCGGTGCGCTCAGATCTTTTCTAAGCAAAAGAGGAGGTTTTTATGTCTGTTCCTTTTTATGCCAAGAGCCCGGACAACCAGGGCTATATCAAAAATATGGACGTGGTGGGCTTCTGTGATC
>CAUWDA010000034.1:0-24044 GCA_963557075.1 uncultured Flavonifractor sp.
GGCCGCCCGGTGGGCGGCCATTTTTCTCGGAATGACAGGTCTTTTGTACGGTTTGTGCAGTTTGCAGCAGGCCCTTTTGTGCGCTTTTGCGCAGCCTAGCGCGCCACCAGCTGCCACACCCCCAGCGCCGCCAGCAGCACACCGGAGAGGGGAAGGGCATATCTGCCCAGCAGCCTGCCTGCCGCCCGGTCTCCCAGCGCCCGCCCCAGAGGGAGGGCGGCCAGAGTCAGGATAAAATTGGCCGCAGCCGCCAGAACCGGCCCCACGCCGGAGGCCCCGGCGGCCACCCCAACGCCGGCGTTGTTCACCGCCAGGGCGGCAGCCAGGGCGACCCAGCTCAGCAGACCTCCGCCGGCGGCGGGCGGTTCCTCCCGTCCCTGGCTCCCCAGGCCCCGCAGCCAGTCCAGTACAAACCACAGCCCAATGCCCGCCAGTACCAGCCCGCCCAGGGCCCCGGCCAGCTGTCCCCCCAGGGTCTCCGCCGCCCCCCGGCCCAGCACCAGGGACAGCCAGGTGATGAGCGTGGTCAGCCCGGCGATGATAAACGTATGGGCAGGAGAGGGGTGCATCCCCCGTACCGCCCAGGCCATGGCCAGCAGGACTGTATCAAAATTACAGGCGGCGGCAAAGAGGAATGCCGCCGCCAGCATGGAAAACCACTCCATGGGACACCTCCGTTCCGCCCATTCTATTCGGGGAACGAATTGGCGGTGTATAGGGTGGTTTTTTGACCGGTGCTGTGATATACTGATTTTTATCGACTTCAGGCCGCCCCTCCGGCGGCCCCCGGACCAACCGCAGAGAGGATGTTATCTTTTATGGATAGTAAGGAAGTATTTCTCCAGATCTACCGGGAGAACATTCACCGGGAGGGCGCCGACGCCCTGCTGGACTACCTGGAGCACAAGAGCGATTTCTTCACCGCCCCCGCCTCCGCCCGGTTCCACGGCTCCTACCCCGGCGGCCTGTGTGAGCACAGTGTCAACGTCTACCGCTGCCTGGAGGCCTATCTGGAGCGGGAGCGCGTGCGGGAGCTGTACGGCCTGGACTACAGTCCGGAGAGCATCGCCCTGGTGTCCCTGCTCCACGACGTATGCAAGACCGGCTGCTACAAGCAGGGCACCCGCAACGTGAAGGGCGCCGACGGCAAGTGGCAGAGCGTGCCCACCTTCTTCTATGAGGACAGCCTGCCTTACGGCCACGGGGAGAAGAGCGTGTATATCCTCTCCGGCTTCCTGCGGCTCACCCGGGAGGAGGCCATGGCCATCCGCTGGCACATGGGCTTCTCCGGCGACGAGGACAAGCGGCTGGTGGGGCAGGCCTTCCAGCAGTACCCCCTGGCCTTTGCCCTCAGCGTGGCCGATATGGAGGCCACCTATTTCCTGGAGAGAGAAGAGGCGTGACCCATGGCAAAACGTGAAAACGACCTGGGCCGGGACCCGATCGGCAAGCTGCTGCTGCGGCTGGCCCTCCCGGCAGTTACCGCCCAGCTGGTCAACGCCCTGTACAACATCGTGGACCGCATCTACATCGGCCACATCAAAGGGGTCGGCGACCTGGCCCTCACCGGCCTGGGCGTGTGCTTCCCGGTCCTGATGTTCGTCTCCGCCATCTCCGCCCTGGTGGGCATGGGCGGCGGCTCCCGGGCTGTGGTGCGCATGGGTGAGGGAAAGGAGGACCAGGCCAACGCCATCCTGGGCAGCTGCGCCGCACTGCTGGTCACCCTGTCAGTGCTGGTCACCGGCCTGCTCCTGGTGGTGAAGGAGCCCATGCTCCTCCTTTTCGGCGCCATGGAAGAGACCCTTCCCTTTGCCAACGACTACCTGACCATCTACCTGTGGGGCACCATCTTTGTGGAGCTTTCCATGGGCCTCAATTTCTTCATCACCGCCCAGGGCTTCTCCACCATCTCTATGGCTACGGTGCTCATCGGCGCGGTGACCAACATCGTGCTGGACCCGGTGTTCATCTTCGGGCTGAACATGGGGGTAAAGGGCGCCGCCCTGGCCACCATCACCGCTCAGGCTGTGTCCGCCCTGTGGGTGCTGCGGTTCCTCTCTGGGAAACGCACCAGGCTGCGGCTACAGCGGCGGTACCTCCGCATCAACTTCAGGGTGCTGGCTCCGGTACTGGCGCTGGGTCTGTCCCCCTTCATCATGAACGCCACCGAGAGCCTGGTGAACGTAGCCTTCAACGCCTCCCTCAAGTCCTACGGCGGTACCCCCGCCGTGGGGGCCATGACCATCTGCTCCAGCGTATTGCAGATCATCTTCCTGCTCCTCCAGGGCATCGCTCAGGGGGCCCAGCCCATCATCGGCTTCAACTACGGCGCGGGCAATCTGGACCGGGTAAAAAAGGTGGTCCGGCTGCTCGCCTGCTCCGCCATGGTGTTCAGCTGTACCGCCTGCCTGGCGCTGGAGCTCTTCCCCCACGCCTTCGTGCTCCTCTTCAACGACAAGCCGGAGCTGGTGGATCTGGCGGTATGGGCCCTGCGGATCTATGCCGCCGGCATGTTCATGCTGGGCATCCAGTCCGCCTGCCAGCAGACCTTCGTGGCCCTGGGACAGGCCAAGATCTCCCTCTTCCTGGCCCTGCTGCGCAAGATCATCCTGCTGCTCCCCCTGATCCTCCTGCTGCCCCGGCTCATCCCCGGCCAGCCGGTGATGGCGGTCTTTCTGGCCGAGCCGGTGGCCGACATCCTGGCCGCCCTCACCACCGGCGGAATGTTCCTGTGGCGGTTCCCCCACATTCTGGCGAACCGCCGGAAGGAGCTGGAGCATATCCGCACCGGCGAAACCTGAGTCTCTAAAAGGTCCCTTTTCAAGATCGGTGTATCCGTCCCATTGCGATGGATCCCGGGCCGGCCCCTGCACTTCGCCAACAACAGCTTGCAGGGGCGCACCGGCAGGCGCACCCACTGGCCTGTGAACAATGCGAAACCCAATGCAAGGCATAAAACGGGACTGCCGCGATACAGACGCGGCAGTCCCGTTCTATTTATTATTTAGGGTCCTGTCAGTGTCAGCCGCCGTCCGTTTTTCCCGCTTCCCGCAGCGTGCGGCGCAGGCGGCTGAGCGTCACCTGGGTCATCCCCAGGAAGGAGGCGATGTGTCTGCCGCTGACCTGCTCGTTCAGGCCGGGATAGGCCCGCAGGAACCACTGGTAGCGCTCCATGGCATTGTATTGGTACATGACCACCTTCACTTCCCAGTGCCGCCGCAAGGCCTCCAGCAGCAGCTGGGTATACAGCCGGTAGAGCTGAGGATACTCCTCCAGCAGCAACAGCACCTCCTCCATCGGCAGCTCCAGCACCTGGCTGTCCGCCAACGCCTCGATACTGATGCTGGATGGTTCCCCGAGGGCGATACAGGCTACGGCAGGCCCGCCGGGACGGAAGGTAAAACAATCGGTGATATCCCTGCCGCCGGCGTCCAGGAAATAGCCCCGCAGCAGCCCCTGCATCAGGAAGGTCAGCCTGGTGGGCCGTTCGCCCTCCCGGTACAGTACCCAGCCTTTTTTCAGCTGGCGGATCTCGCTCACCTCCGCAAGCCGGTGGACGAGCGCTTCGTCCGTCAAGCCCAACAGCTCCCGAAAGAATTTCCTTCTCTCCATCCCCCGTCCTCCTCTCCATGGCACAGGTGTGGTTGGTTTATTTTATCATATTTCACCAGCTTCCGACATTAACCCAGGTTAATTTTACAAAAGTTCTTCCTTTTTCCCGTCGGTTCCCGCCTCATATCCCGCCGCCCGGGCGCATATACATCCCCCGTGAGAATCAATGCGGGGAGTGTTGCTGTGTGAAAGGGAACATCGAGGAACGCGCCTGCCGTCTGGCGCTTTACATCATAGAGAACAAAGCGACGGTGCGCGGCGCGGCCAAGAAGTTCGGCGTCAGCAAATCCACAGTGCATAAGGACCTGTCCGAGCGGCTGCCCTCCTTCAACCGGCCCCTCTACCTCCAGGTGAAGGGGGTACTGGAAGAGAACAAGGCCGAGCGACACATACGGGGCGGCATCGCCACCCGGCGGAAATATAAGGGGATATAGCGTGAAAGGACCTCCGGCGGGCTGTGCCCGCCGGAGGTCCTTTTGTTGTTTGATCACTTGGCGTAATCCACCACTTTGGTCTCCCGGATCATATTCACCTTGATCTGGCCGGGGTACTCCAGCTCTTCCTCGATCTTCTTGGCGATATCCCGGGCCAGCAGCACCATCTGGTCCTCGCTGACCTTGTCGGGGGCCACCATGATGCGGACCTCCCGGCCCGCCTGGATGGCGTAGGACTTCTCCACACCGGGGAAGGAAGAGGTGACCTCCTCCAGCTTCTCCAGGCGCTTGATGTAGTTCTCCAGGTTCTCCCGCCGGGCGCCGGGCCGGGCGGCGGAGACGGCGTCGGCCGCCTGCACCAGGCAGGCCACCACGGTTTTAGGCTCCACATCGTTGTGGTGGGCCTCAATGGCGTGGATCACGTTCTCGCTCTCCCGGTACTTCCGGGCCAGCTCCACGCCGATCTGGACGTGGGAGCCCTCCACCTCGTGGTCAATGGCCTTGCCCAGGTCGTGGAGCAGACCGGCCCGCTTGGCCTCGGTCACGTCGGCGCCGATCTCAGCGGCCAGCAGGCCCGCCAGGTGGGCCACCTCGATGGAGTGGTTCAGCACGTTCTGCCCATAGCTGGTGCGGTAGCGCATCCGGCCCAGCAGCTTGATGAGCTCGGGATGCAGGCCGTGGACGTTGGTCTCGAAGACGGCGCGCTCGCCCTCTGCCTTGATGGTGGCGTCCACCTCCCGCTTGGCCTTCTCCACCATCTCCTCGATGCGGGTGGGGTGGATGCGGCCGTCCTGGATCAGCTTCTCCAGGGCCAGCCGGGCGATCTCCCGGCGGACGGGGTCAAAGCAGGAGACGGTGATCACCTCGGGGGTGTCGTCGATGTTCAGGTCCACGCCGGTGAGGGTCTCCAGGGTACGGATGTTGCGGCCCTCGCGGCCGATGATGCGACCCTTCATCTCGTCATTGGGCAGGGGTACCACAGAGACGGTGGCTTCCGCCACATGGTCCGCAGCGCAGCGCTGGATCGCCAGGGACAGGATCTCCTTGGCCTTCTGGTCGGCCTCTTCCTTGAACTGGGCCTCGATCTCCCGCACCTTCATGGCCGACTCGTGGGTCACTTCCTCAGCCAGCTGGTTGATCAGGTAATCTTTGGCCTCCTCCGCGGTGAAGCCGGAGATGCGCTCCAGCACCTCCATCTGGGCCTTCTTTACGGTGGCCACCTCTTCCCGGGCTGTCTCCAACTCGCTCAGCTTGCGCTGCAGGGTGTCCTCCTTCTTCTCGATGTTCTCGGTCTTGCGGTCCAGATTCTCTTCCTTCTGCTGCAGGCGCCGCTCCTGCTTCTGCAGGTCGCTGCGGCGCTCCTTAACTTCCCGTTCGTACTCGTTGCGGGCCTGGAGGATCTCCTCCTTGGCCTCCACCAGCGCCTCCCGCTTCTTGCTCTCGGCGCTCTTGATAGACTCATTGATGATGCGCTTGGCTTCCTCCTCGGCGCTGGAGATCTCCTTCTCCGCCACCTTCCGGCGATACTGGATGCCAAGGACAAAAAACAGCACAGCCGCGACCACAAACGCGATGACGGCTGCTAATACGATTTGCCACATGAGTCGGGTCCACACCTCCATCTGTTTGGATTTTTCATTCATTCGTTTTATTCAAATTTTCCTATGGGCAGCGGGGCCGGATTTGTCCGACCCGCACAAAAATTTGAAGCGCGTACCCCTTGCCCTTCAAAATATGCACCGAACCTATTTTAAGGCTGTCTTTGTCTCCTGTCAAGAAAATTCCGCATCGGAAGTATCCTCTGCCGCCCCTTTTCCCGGGAAAGCGGGGGAGCGTGACCTCTGACCGGCAGGTCCTCGGGCTGTTGAGCCGCGGGAAGGACCGTTCCGCAGGATGACAGAGCCGGCCGTCAGGGGCGTCCAAAGGGCTCAAACGCACCTCAGCTTGTCAAGGGCTCGTTTGACAAGCTGAGGGCCTGCCGCGGCGCCCCGCGGCAGGCCCTCAGCGGGGGAGGAGACCCCCATCTCCGGCGGCCCCCTCCCGCTGAAATTCCGTCATATTTCCCCAGTACCGCTTGGGCATAT
Source organism: uncultured Flavonifractor sp. (assembly GCA_963557075.1). Lineage (GTDB taxonomy): Bacteria > Bacillota > Clostridia > Oscillospirales > Oscillospiraceae > Flavonifractor. The sequence goes on from CAUWDA010000034.1 coordinate 6,131, forward strand.
GAGTCATGCGGCACCTGGGGTTATAGCGGCCCTCGATGGCAATGGTGTCGTAGAACCGCCGCCACAGGGCCCGCCAGTTCAGCTCCTCCGCCGACCCGGCGGTCAGGGAAAAGTCGTCCAGCGGCACGATGGCCCACTTGCCCTGACCGCAGAAGAGGGCCTCGCAATGGGTGCGGTCATAGAGCGCCAGGGACTCCCCGGGGTAGCGGGCGGCAAAATGGGGCCGCAGCAGGGGGAGCACCCGGTTTTTGGGCGCAATCTCCCCGGCCAGGACCCCGCCCTGGTCGGAGAAGCGGGTAAAGCCCTTGAACAGATGGGCCTCGTGGGTCAGCTGCCGGACCGCCCTGTCCAGGACGGTCACCCGCGGATCGGTGAGGTCCCGCACCACCGCCGGACCACGGGCATAGCCCAGCCGCATAAAGTCCCACAGGTGGAGCTCCCGCTCCTCCAGGCAGGTGAGAAAGCCGTAGGTCACCAGAAGGCGGCCCCGCTGGCCCATGCTCCGCTCCAGAGAGCGGTACACCCGGCGGGCCAGGGCGTCGTCGGCCTCCACCGCCCGCTCGGGCCACAGCGTGGCCTGTCCCTCCTCCGGGGAGCGGAAGCAGGCCGGCTCCTCCCGGTTGGCATAGGCCCAAAAAACACAGGTGAGGAAACCGGCAAAGCTGCCGTCATAGAGATAGCAGAATTTGGGCCAGTCCATGGGGACCTCCTTTCGCAGAGCGGATGGGAATACGGGCGGGTGTGGGCACCCGCCCCTGCGGAAATTATGCGCGCAGCGGGCTGCATCCTCCTCAAAACAGCGACAGCTGCTCCGGCTCATGGCCCGCCAGGGCGGGCTTTTCCAGGGCCACCAGGTGGCGGAGCACCCCGTCCGGGCTGACCCGCAGCCCCTCCAGCATCTTCCCCCCGCAGGTGATGAAATACTGCGCCCGCTTGAGCACCACCCCCAGGGTCTTCAGCCCGGAGAAGGTGAGGGGCCCCACCCTTCGGGCCGTCAGGATCCGCCGGGCGGACACCACCCCGATGCCCGGCACCCGCAGCAGGGTCTCGTAGTCGGCCCGGTTGACCTCCACCGGGAAATGCTCCATGTGCCCCAGGGCCCAGGCGCACTTGGGGTCCACCCGGGTGTCGAAATTGGGGTGGGCCTCGTCCAGCAGCTCCTCCGCCCGGAAGTGATAGAACCGCAGCAGCCAGTCGGCCTGGTACAGCCGGTGCTCCCGCAGCAGGGGGGGGCTTGAACTCCCGCCGGGCAGGGAGGAGGGGGCTGTCGGACACCGGCATATAGGCGGAGAAAAACACTCGTTTCAGCTTGTATTGGTCATATAAGGCCTGAGTCAGGGTCAAAATGTGTTTGTCGCTCTCTGGAGTGGCCCCGATGATCATCTGGGTGGACTGGCCCGCCGGGGCAAACCGGGGGGCGTGCTTATACTTCACCAGCTCCCCCTTGGCCTGGGTGATGCCGTCCCGGATCTGGGCCATGGGGGCCAGAATGGCCTTCTTCTCCTTGTCGGGGCACAGTTTCTGTAAGCTGGTCTCGCTGGGCAGCTCGATGTTGACGGACAAGCGGTCGGCCAGCATCCCCAGTCGCCGGGTGAGGGCCGGGTCGGCCCCGGGGATGGCCTTGGCGTGGATATACCCGTGAAAGCCGTATTCCTGCCGCAGCAGGGTGAGGGCGGCTATCATCTCCTCGGTGGTGCGGTCGGGGCTGACCCACACCGCCGAGGAGAGAAACAGCCCCTCGATATAGTTGCGCCGGTAGAAGCCCATGGTCAGCTCCGCCAGCTCCCGGGGGGTGAAGGCGGTCCGGGGCAGGTCGTTGGAGCGCCGGTTGACGCAGTAGGCGCAGTCGTAGATACACCGGTTGGTGTACAGCACCTTCAGCAGAGAGATACACCGTCCGTCGGCGGAGAAGGAGTGGCAGCACCCGGCGGCCATGGTGCTCCCCGTCCCGCCGCCGCCCCGGCGGTCCACCCCGCTGGAGGTGCAGGCGGCGTCATATTTGGCCGCGTCCGCCAGAATGGTCAGCTTGTCCATCAGCTCCACCGGTCATCCCTCCTTTTGCCCCCATTATAACTCGAACAAACGTACTAGTCAAGAGGGAGGAGATGGCCTGAAACCCCTGGGACAAGCGCCGTTCCCGCATTGCTTTTTCCGATTACACGGTGTATAATGACTTAAATTGACCATTTTTGAAACCTGACCCTTTCATCTTCTGTCCGCTGTCAAGGAGGATCGTTATGCATTATACGTTTGAGCAGTATCTGCAGAGCGCCGACTACATCCGGGGCAAGATCGGCGCCTTTACCCCCAAAGTGGCCATGATCCTGGGCTCCGGCCTGGGCTACATGGGAGACATTGTGGAGGACGCCATCGCCGTGCCCTACGGGGATATCCCCCACTTCAAGGCCTCCACCGCCCCCGGCCACAAGGGCCGGCTGGTCTTCGGCACCCTGGAGGGGGTTCCGGTGGCCGTGATGCAGGGCCGGATGCACCACTACGAGGGCTACTCCTATGAGGAGGTGGCCTACGCCGTCCGGGTGCTGCGGCTGCTGGGGTGCGACACCCTCATCGTCACCAACGCCGCCGGCTGTGTCAACACCGGCTGGAAGGCCGGCGACCTGATGCTCATCACCGACCAGATCAAGATCTTCATGGAGTCCCCCCTGCGGGGCGAGAACCTGCCCCAGTTCGGGGTCCGGTTCCCCGACTCCTCCCACCTGTACACCCCCGCCCTCCAGGACGTGGCCCGGAAGGCCGCCGGAGCGCTGGACATCGACCTGAAGGAAGGCGTGTATATGTACTTCCCCGGTCCCCAGTACGAGACCCCCGCCGAGGTGCGCTTCGCCCGCATCGCCGGGGCGGACGCGGTGGGGATGTCCACCGCGCCCGAGGTCATCGTGGCGGGCCACTGCGGCATGCAGGTGCTGGGCTTCACCCTGCTCTCCAACATGGCCGCCGGCATCCTGGACCAGCCCCTCTCCGAGGAGGAGGTGCTGGAGGCCGCCGAGGCCTGCAAGGACAAGTTCTCCAGGCTGGTGCTCTCCTGCCTGAAGCAGATCGGGTGATGAGATCCGGGTAAATACACACCCGCCCCCTGGGGGAGGGATGTATCCCCGTCCCTACCGTTTTTACAACAAAAGGAGACAAGAACTATGTCCATTCTCATTCACAACTGCACCGCCGTACTGATGGACGAGGCGGGCACCGTACTGCCCAACGCCTATGTGGCGGTGGAGGGCGCCCGCATCGCCTCCGTCGGGACCGAGCGGCCCCAGGGCCCCTTTGACCAGGAGATCGACGGCCGCGGCAACGTGCTCATGCCCGGCTTTGTCAACGCCCACACCCATGTGCCCATGACCGCCATGCGGGGCTACGGCGACGGCAACAACCTGCAGGACTGGCTGAACAATTACATCTTCCCGGTGGAGGCCCGCTGGGACGACCGGGCCATCCACGCCTGCACCGCCCTGGGTCTGGCAGAGATGATCGCCTCCGGCATCACCACCATCGCCGATATGTACGACCACTGCGACGCCATCACTCAGGAGGTGGTGGCCGCCGGACTGAGCGCCAATATCGCCCGGGGCACCACCCTGTTCGCCGACCAGTTCGACCCCGCTGTCTTCCCCGGCTGCGTGGAGCTGCGGGAGCTGGTGGACCGCTGGCACGGCTACAACGACGGCCAGATCCTGGTGGACGCCTGCATCCACGGAGAATACACCTCCGACAGCCGCCTGTGGGCGTGGCTGGCGGGGTACGCCCGGGACCACGGCCTGGGGATGCACGTCCACATCTCCGAGACCCGCACGGAGCACGAGGCCTGCATCGCCCGCCACGGCAAGACCCCCATCCAGACCCTGGATGAATACGGGGTGTGGGACGGCCGCTCCATCGCCGCCCACTGCGTCTGGACCACCCCGGAGGACTGGGCCATCATGGCGGAGAAGGGGATCTCCGCCATCCACAACCCCATCTCCAACCTGAAGCTGGGCAGCGGCATCGCCCCGGTGCCCGCCATGAAGAAGGCGGGGGTCAACGTGTGTCTGGGTACCGACGGCGTGTCCTCCAACAATTGCACCGACTTCTTCAGCGATTTGAAGTTTGCCGCCATTCTCCACAACGGGGCGGGCTGCGACCCTCTGGCTCTGCTGCCCCTGGACGCGCTGAAGATGGCCACCCGGGACGGCGGCATCGCCCTGGGCCGCAAGACCGGCGTCATCGAGGCCGGCTATCAGGCCGACCTGATCCTGGTGGACTTCTCCCACCTGAACCTGACCCCCTGCCACAGCGTGATCTCCAACCTGGCCTACGCCGCCCACGGCTCCGACGTGGCGATGAATATGGCCCGGGGCAAGGTCATATACAAGGATGGGGAGTTTCTCACCATCGACATCGACCGGGTCAAGCGGGAGGTCCAGGACTACGCCCTGCCCCTGCTGTTCCAAAAGTAAGGGGGAAAACCGTTGTCCAGTCAGCAGAAAAAAAATACCTTCTACGGGGCGGCCGCCTTCCTGGCCATGACCACCATCATCGTCAAGGTCATCGGCGCCATCTACAAGATCCCGCTGACCGCCCTGCTGCCCGACGAGGCCTACGGCGACTTCAACGCCGCCTATAATATCTACACCTTCTTCCTCACCATCTCCACGGCGGGCCTGCCCGTGGCCCTGTCCAAGACGGTGAGCGAGTGCAACACCCTGGGCCGTCAGAACCAGAAGGAAAAGGTCTTCCGGGTGGCGTTCTCCGCCTTTTTGTTCATGGGCCTGTTCAGCTTTATCTGCATGTCCGTCTTCTCTCCCATCGTGGCCAAGTATGTGCTGCAAAATGAGAAGGCCGTCTTTGCCGTGCTGGCCCTGTCCCCGTCGGTGCTGTGTACCTGCATCTGCTCCGCCTTCCGGGGCTATGCCCAGGGCCACATGAACATGGTGCCCACCGGCATTTCCCAGGTCATCGAGGCCCTGTCCAAGATGTTCCTTGGTCTGGCCCTGGCCTTCCTCATCCTCAATTCCACCATTCCGGACGCCGACCTGCGCAGCCGCCTGTCCGCCTCCGGCGCGCTGCTGGGCGTATCTATCGGCTCCATCCTGTCGGTGACCTTCCTGGCCATCAACCATGTGCGCACCGCCAAGCGGGAGCGCACCCCCTCCACCGACACCCCTGACCGTTCCGGTCAGATCCTGTCCCGGCTGCTCAAGCTGGCCATCCCCATCACCCTCAGCTCCTGTACCCTGACCATCGTCAACCTCATCGACACCGGTCTGGTGCAGAGCCAGCTGCAAAGCGTCTTTACCGCCATCCAGGATGGGCTCGCCGGCATCGACAACAGCGTGCTGGACATCTTCCCCAAGGCGGCGGCTATTTTCCAGGACAATCTGGCCGCCTTCCAGGCGGAGGTGCTCACCAACCCGGCCACCCAGCTCAACCCCATTCTGGACTCCGCCCGGGAGCTGTACGGCGTGTACAGCAAGACCATGAGCATCTACAACCTGCCCTTTAACCTGATGGTGCCCCTCACCGCCTGCATCGTGCCCGGCGTGTCCGCCTGCATCGCCCGGCGGGACCGGCTGGGGGCCCAGCGCACCACCGAGTCCGCCATGCGGGTCTCCGCCCTCATCGCCCTGCCCTGCGGCTTCGGCCTGTTTGCTCTGGGCGCACCCATCATCCAGCTGCTCACCGTGGGCAACGTGGATGAGACCATCGCCGGACCCCTGCTGTCCATCCTGGGCATCGCCTCCATCTTTGTGTGCATCCAGGTGGTGGCTTCCTCCATTTTGCAGGCCAACGGCATCGTCAACCTGCCCATCATCACCATGATCATCGGCGGCGTGGCCAAAGTCCTCGTCAGCTACATCCTGGTGGGCAACCCCAAGTTCATGATCTTCGGCGCTCCTATCGGCACCCTGACCTGCTTCGTGGTAGTGAGCGTGCTCAACCTGCTCATCATCAAGCGGATGGTGCCCCATCCCCCCCGGCTCACCGTGGTATTCTTCAAGCCTCTGGTGGCCTCGGTCATCATGGCGGCGGCGGCCTGGGGCTGCCAGGGCCTGCTGGCCCGGTTCCTCTCCGGCTCCTTCCTCAAGAGTGCCCTGGCCACCGGCTGCGGCATCCTGGCCGGCGCGGCGGTGTATGTCATCCTCATTGTGGTCCTGCGGGTGCTGTCCAGAGAGGATCTGGAGATGATGCCCAAGGGGGATAAGATCGCGAAACTCTTGCGGATCCGCTGAGTTTTTTGGAAAAAGAGGTTGCAGGAGGCCTTGAAATATGGTAGATTTTCAGTATAAGGATTCTTATGATGTCCGGGACCTGGAGGAGATCGTGCGGATCCTCCGCGCCCCCGGTGGCTGTCCCTGGGACGCGGAGCAGACCCATGCGTCCATCCGCCGCAATTTCCTGGAGGAGGCCTACGAGGCCGTGGAGGCCATCGACGAGCAGAGCCCCGACCACCTGAAGGAGGAGTTGGGGGACGTGCTGCTCCAGGTCATGCTTCACGCCCGTATGGAACAGGAGGCCGGCCGGTTCGATCTGGACGACGTGGCCGACGGTATCTGCAAAAAGCTCATCTTCCGCCACCCTCACGTCTTTGGCGACGTGGAGGTGAGCGGCACCAGCGAGGTGCTCACCAACTGGGAGGAGCTCAAGCGCAAGGAGAAGGGCCAGGCCACCAATACCGACGCCCTGGACGCCGTGGCCCGCTCTCTGCCCGCCCTGTGGCGGGCCGAGAAGGTGCAGAAAAAGGCCAAAAAGGCCGGTTTCGACTGGCCGGATGTCTCCGGCGCCCTGGACAAGCTGTCCGAGGAACTCTCTGAGCTGAAGGGGGCCGTGGCCGATGGCACCAACGTGGAGGAGGAGCTGGGAGATCTGCTCTTCTCCGCCGTCAATGCGGCCCGCTTTCTGGACATCGATCCGGAGGTAGCGCTGGGCAAGGCCACCGACAAGTTTATTGATCGGTTCCGCAAGGTGGAGGCTCAGGCCGCCGCCCTGGGAAATCCCATGGAGAGCATGTCTCTGGCCGAACTGGACAAGCTATGGGAGCGAGCCAAGGAAACTTAAAGGCACATGCCTTAAGTAATAACAAGTACAAAAGAGCAACAGGAGGAAAACCACAAATGAATAAGGCTGAACTGATCAATGCGGCCGCCGAAAAGGCCGGCCTGTCCAAAAAAGATACTGAAAATGCCCTGAACGCCGCCATCGAAGTCATCTCCCAGTGCCTGGCCGAGGGCGACAAGGTCCAGCTGGTGGGCTTTGGCGCTTTCGAGGTGAAGTGCCGTGCCGAGCGCACCGGCCGCAACCCCAAGACCAAGGAGAGCATCAAGATCCCCGCCTCTAAGGTGCCCGTGTTCAAGCCCGGCAAGGCTCTGAAGGACATCGTTGCTCAGTGATTTGACCTGAAAAATGCCCGTCCGGAAGGACGGGCATTTTTGTAATATTATTATCTCGATATAACAAGGAGGAGTCAACTATGCGCCTGGATAAATGGCTCAAGGTCTCCCGGCTCATCAAGCGCCGGACGGTAGCCAACGAGGCCTGCGACAACCAGCGGGTGTCCGCCAACGGCCGGCCGGTGAAGGCCAGCTACGATGTGAAAGTGGGGGACGTGCTGGAGCTGCGCTTTGGCGAGCGCCTGGTGAAGGTGGAGGTGCTGTCGGTGGCCGAGCACGTGGGCAAAGCCGACGCCCCCGCTCTGTACAAGGAATTGCTTAACTGAGCGGCTCCTCCAGCAGCCCCGCCAGCAACAGGGCGTAATCCGCCAGCCCCGCCAGGGGCGCCCGCTCGTCCACCGAGTGGGCATCCAGGATATCCGGCCCGGTGGAGACCATCACCAGCTCCGGCGCCTTGGCCCGGAACACCGACGGCTCCAGCCCCACATGGACCGCGCTGATCTCCAGCCCCCACCCGCGCTGGGCCCGGTATACCCGGTCCAGCGCCTGGGCCAGGGGGTTGCTGCGATCCCCCGGCCAGCCGGGATAGCCCGTCACCGACAGCGTAAAACCCGCCGCCGCCCCCAGGGCGGCGTTTTCTTTTGCCATGGCCGCCTCGTCCTCTGCCCGGGCGGCCCGGAGGAAGAGGTTGACGGCAAAGAGGTCCCCCATCTCCATCGCCGCCCCCAGGTTGGCCGAGGCCCCCACCACGTCGGGGAACTGGGGGTCCATGGCGTATACCCCGTGGCGCAGGGCGGCCAGCAGGCCCAGCACGTCCCGGCGGAAGTCCGCTGTCCACACCCGCTCCTGCGGCGGGGCAGGGGAGAGGTCCAGCTTCAGGTTGGTGTCAGTGGCCCGGAAGGGGAGCAGGGCCACCGACAGCGCCCTCAGATCCGGCTCTTTCCCCACCACCAGCACCTCTGCCGCCGCCGGGATGGCGTTGAAGGCCATACCGCCGCCAAAATCCGCCACCGCCAGCTCCGGCCTGTCCCGCAGCCAATCGGCCAGCACCTGGATGGGGTTGATCCGCCCCAGGTGGATGTCGTCGCCGGAGTGCCCCCCGGAGCCGCCGGTGAGGGCGATCCGCCAGGCCGCCCCCGCCGGAGCAGGGCAGGTCTCAAGCCGCCGGGTCCAGTGCTCCCGCCGCCCCCCGGCGGAGCCCACGATGGCCCGGCCCAGGTGGAAGCCGTCGGTATTCAGCAGCCAGGCCGCCCCGGCCAGCCAGGACGGGTCCACCACCTTGGCCCCCTCCAGTCCCAGCTCCTCGCCCACAGTGAACAAAAACCGCAGCGGGCCGTGGGACGTCCCCTGCTGCACCACCCACAGAGCGGCAGCGTTGCCCAGGTTGTTGTCCGCCCCCAGGGAGGAGCGCCGGTCGGTACACAGGCAGCCGTTCCGCTCCAGTATGGTCACCGGATCGGCGACGGGGTCAAACCCGCTGCCGGGGACCACGGCGCACACCATGTCCATGTGGCCCTGGAGGATGAGCAGCGGCTCCCCCTCCCGGCCGGGGGTGGCGGGGCAGTCCGCCATGACGTTGCCCGCTCCGTCCCGGACGGGGGAGAGACCCATCCCCCGGAGGAACGCCATATAGTCCTCGCCCACCGCCGCCTCATGGCCGGAGGGGTGGGGATGGCGGGACAGCGTGCGGAAGGTATCAATGACCCCGGCGGTGATATCCGTCCGGGAACCGAGACAATGGGATAAAGTCATAGCCGTTCTCCTTTTTCACATGGCATTATATGTTTTTATTTTACCACATTCTTGGAGACCGGTCATCTTTTCCTTGACAAATTTCCCCGCTGATGTATAATAGTGCATCACTGGTGTCAAGACACCTGTAATGACTTTTTAACAGAGGAAATGGTTATGGGAAAGTTATCCGCGTTTCTCCAGCGAAAAAACATCGTCATATCCGCCAAACGCTACGGCGTAGACGCTCTGGGCGCCATGGCCCAGGGTCTGTTCTGCTCCCTGCTCATCGGCACCATCCTGGACACCCTGGGTAAGCAGCTGGGGCTGGTCTTCCTGGTGCAGGTGGGCGGCTACTGCTCCGCCATGAGCGGCGCCGCCATGGCGGTCGCCATTGGCTACGCCCTCCAGGCGCCCCCCCTGGTGCTCTTCTCCCTGGCTACGGTGGGCTACGCCGCCAACGCCCTGGGTTCCACCACGCTGGACGGGGGCAAGGGCGCCGGCGGCCCTCTTGCCGTACTCTTCATCGCCGTCATCGCCGCCGAGCTGGGCAAGGCCGTGAGCAAGGAGACCAAGGTGGATATCCTGGTCACCCCCCTGGTCACCATCCTGGCCGGCGTGGGCCTGTCCGCCTGGTGGGCCCCGGCCATCGGCTCTGCCGCCTCCGCCATCGGCGGCTTCGTGGAGTGGGCCACCGTCCTCCAGCCCTTCTGGATGGGCATCCTGGTGTCGGTGATCATCGGTATCGCCCTCACCCTGCCCATCTCCTCTGCGGCCATCTGTGCCGCCATCGGCCTTACCGGTCTGGCCGGCGGCGCCGCGGTGGCGGGTTGCTGCGCCAACATGGTGGGCTTCGCCGTGCTCTCCTTCCGGGAGAACAGATGGGGCGGACTGGTGAGCCAGGGCCTGGGCACCTCCATGCTCCAGATGGGCAACATCGTGAAGAATCCCCGGATCTGGCTGCCTGTCATCCTGGCCTCCGCCGTCACCGGCCCGATGGCCACCTGCCTGTTCGGCCTTCAGATGAACGACCCCGCCTCCGGCGTGGCCTCCGGCATGGGTACCTGCGGCATGGTGGGCCCCATCGGGGTGTACTCCGGCTGGGTCAACGACGTGGCCATCGGGGCCAAGGCCGCCATCACCGCCTTCGACTGGGTGGGGCTGGTCCTCATCTGCTTCGTGCTCCCGGCGGTGCTCTCCTGGCTGTTCGGCCTGTTCTTCCGTAAGATCGGCTGGATCAAAGAGGGAGATCTGACTCTGGATTGAGCGCCCTACATCAGAACACTGAACCATTGAGACAACAAAAAGCGCGCCTTTCGGCGCGCTTTTTGCTTATTGGCGGCAGTTACCGCACATAATAGACGTAGTTGTCCTTGCGGGCGGCGGCTTCCGGCTTGTCGCCCTCCCGGTAGCCCAGGACGCAGTGGCCGATGCCCTCGTAGTCGCCCTCGATGCCCCACTTGGCCAGCATGGCCTTACCCTCGTCGGACGCAAACTCCTCCTTGGCCCGGTGGATCCAGCAGGCGCCCAGTCCCGCCGCCTCGGCGGCGTTGAGCAGGTTGTCCATGACGCAGCAGCCGTCATAGAACCAGGTGGGGATGCTCTTGTCCGCCAGCACGATGAGCACAGTGGGGGCCCCGTAGAAGGGGTCGGCCTCCGGGTTGCCCAGAATGGCGGCGTTCATTTTGCTCAGGGTGCCGATGGTCTCCCTGTCCTGCACCGCCACAATAATGGGGGCCTGGCGGCCCCGGCCGGTGGGGGCGTAGGTCCCCGCCCGCAGCACAGCCTGCAGCTCCTCCTCGGTGATCTGTTCCGGCTTATAAGCCCGGCAGCTCCGCCGGGTCTCCATGACCTTCAATGCTTCCTGGTTCATTTCTTCCATCTTCCTTTCCGCCCGGAGGCGCACTTCTTCTCCTAAGTATACCCGTTTCCCCCTTCGCCGTAAAGCCGCCGTTTTCCACAGAATTTTTCCCGCTGTCCCCCGGTGTTTCGTTTTTCGGCTGACAAGCGATTTCAGGTATGCTATAATAAGCGCAAGGGCCGCAGATATGCGGCTGCGCATTTTGTGTACCTGCCCTTTGCGCTGCAAAGGGCAGGCTGCGCTTGTTACACTATGACAAAGCCGGCAGAGCCGGTTTCTGCCGGACATCCGGCGGACAGGCGGTTTTACCGCTTGTTGTCATAATATAATGTCATGCAGGGCAATCTGAGGAGAGGAGCGGGCGCAGCATGAAGTGGAAAGTGATTGGATACCTGGCGCTGATCCTGGCGATCACCGGGGTGGTTCTGCTCCTGATCGCTCTGCGGGGATAGTCCCCATACAAAAGATTGTGAGGTCCTGTTGTTTGAATTATGAAAAGCGGACGCTCCCCAACGGGGTGCGTATTCTGACCGAGCAGGTGCCGGGGGTGCGCTCGGCCTGCCTGGGCATCTGGGTGGGTACCGGCTCCCGCCACGAGCTGCCCGGCGAGAACGGCGCCGCCCATTTTATCGAGCACATGCTCTTCAAGGGCACATCCAGACGCACCGCCGCCCAGCTGGCGGAGGAGATGGACGCCATCGGCGGGCAGGTCAACGCCTTTACCACCAAGGAATGCACCTGTTTCCACGCCCGGGTGCTGGACACCCATCTGCCCCTGGCCAGCGATATCCTGTGCGATATGTTCTTTCACTCCAACTTCGCCGACAGCGACGTGGAGACCGAGCGGGGGGTCATTTTAGAGGAGATCGGCATGTATGAGGACACTCCGGAGGACCTGTGTGCCGAGCGTCTGGCCGGCGTGGTCTTCCAGGGCTCCCCGCTGGCCCGGCCGATCCTGGGCAAGCGGTCCACGCTGGAGAAGATGGACGGGGCCTGGCTGCGGCAGTACAAGGACAGCCACTATGGGCCGGAGTCCATCGTGGTCACTCTGGCGGGCCGGTTCACCCAGGCCGACGTGGACGATCTGGCCGCCCGGTTTGCTGTGCTGGAGCCCCGCAGGCCCGTTGTGAGCAAGCCCGCCGCCTACCACGGCGGCATCGTGGTCAAGAAAAAGGCCATCGAGCAGAACCACCTGACCCTGGCCTTCCCGGGGCTGTCCTTCTCCGATCCCCGGCGGTTCACCCTCCAGCTGCTCTCCTCCATCCTGGGCGGCGGCATGTCCTCCCGCCTGTTCCAGCAGGTGCGGGAGCGCAAGGGCCTGTGCTACTCCATCTACTCCTACGGCACCTGTCACGAGGACACGGGCTATTTCGGCATCTACACCGCCCTGGGCAGGGAGACCGAGGGCCAGGCCCTGGACACCATCCTGTCCGTCATCCGGGACTTCAATGACCACGGCGTCACCCAGGAGGAGCTGGACCGGGCCAGGGAGCAGTCCAAGGCCAACGTGCTCATGGGCATGGAGTCCACCCAGGCCCACATGAGCAGCCTGGGCAGAGGCGAGATGCTGGTGGGCAGGGTACTGGACGAGGAGGAGATCATCTCCGCCTACGACGCCGTCACCCGGGAGGATGTGCGCTCCCTGGCGGAGGAGCTGATGGACCTGTCCAACGCCTCCCTGTCCGCCGTGGGCCGGGTGGGCAAGGCGGAGGAGTACCAGGCGCTGCTCCGCTGACCCATGTGGAAAACCATGTGGATAATGTGCAAAACTCTTTTCTTAGGTAAATAACCGAGGCCGCTGCGTCTCCGCAGCGGCCTCGGTTGTTGTTCTTTTTCTTAAAAAACGGGCTTTTTTCTCCCGGCGCAAAAAGGGTCCGGCGTCTGATTCTACCTTTCGTAGGTGTACAGAGGTCCGGTTTGCAGTTATACTGTACCCACAGGAGGAATGAAATGATGGATCAATATGTGACCGGCGCTGTGATCAGGCAGCTGCGGGAGCGCAATCATCTGACCCAGGCGGAGCTTGCGGAGAAGCTGAACATATCGGACAAGACCGTCTCCAAGTGGGAGACGGCAAAGGGCTACCCCGACATCACCCTTTTGGAGCCGCTGGCCAAGCTCTTCCGGGTGTCCATTGCGGAGCTGTTTTCAGGAAACGCGGTGACCAACGGAAATGTGTCTGCCAATATGCTGCGCTCGCAGTTTTATGTGTGCCCGGTCTGCGGCAACTGTATCCACACCATGGGGAAGGCGGTGATCCACTGTCACGGCATCCTGCTTACCCCGTGCCAGCCGGAGGAGCCGGACGAAGCCCATCCCATCACGGTGGAGCAGGTGGAGGACGAGTACTTTGTCCAAGTCCGGCACGATATGAGCAAGGGACATCACATCTCGTTCCTTGCGGGGCTGTCCTCAGACAGGCTCCAGCTGGTCAAGCTCTATCCGGAGGGGCCCGCCCAGGCCAGATTCAAGGTCAACGGCCTGCGGGAGCTTCTGTTTTACTGCAACCGGGACGGTCTGTTCCGCCATCCGCTGGGCAGGACCCGCAGGGCGAATTGACGGGTCAGGGGCAAGACTTCCCTTGATTCTTTCAAATGATTGTGATATGCTGATGAAAACAACAAGTTGGTGAGGTGAAAAGATGCGCAACTTTTCTTGCAAGTAAATTGGATTATACAATGCTGCTGGATCTCTATGGCATCATTGTACCCTTTGCAAGAAAGTTGAACGTCTATTCACTCGAACTATCGTAGTCATATCACCCTTTTGAGAGGGTGGTACTGTTCTGCTATGACGAGCTGCAAGAATTGACTTTCTTGCAGCTCTTATTTTATGTTTTGATGTCCGGTTCCCGTTTGGAACAAAGGAGGAATGTCCTATGTCAATGATCCAGGTCGAGGATCTCACCTTTTCCTATCCATCCAGTTATGACAACATTTTTGAGCATGTCAGCTTCCAGATCGACACCGATTGGAAGCTGGGCTTTGTGGGCCGGAACGGCCGGGGGAAAACCACCTTTCTCTCCCTGCTGCTGGGCAAATACGAATACCAGGGAAGCATCCGCTCTTCCGTGCAGTTTGACTACTTTCCCTATCCTGTGGAGGATCGGGAGCGGATGACTGTGGAGGTCTTTTATGAAGTCTGTCCACAGGCAGAGGAGTGGGAGCTTTTGCGGGAGCTGTCCTATCTGGAGGTCCGCGAGGATGTGCTCTGGCGGCCCTTTTCCACCCTCTCCAACGGAGAGCAGACCAAGGTCCTGCTGGCGGCGCTATTTTTGAACGAGGGCCATTTTCTGCTCATCGACGAGCCCACCAACCATCTGGACGCCAGGGCGCGGGCGGTGGTGTCCGCCTATCTCAACCGAAAGAAGGGGTTCATCCTGGTGTCCCATGACCGCTGTTTTCTGGACGGCTGTGTGGACCACATCCTGTCCCTGAACCGCGCCAATATCGAGGTACAGAAGGGCAATTACTCCTCCTGGTTTGCCAATTTCCAGCGGCAGCAGGAGTTTGAACTGGCTCAGAACACAAAGCTGAAACGGTCCATTTCTGAGATGCAGCAGGCGGCGCGGCAGACCACACGCTGGTCAGACGCCGTGGAAGCCAGCAAAAACGGCGCCCGCACCGGCGGAGTGAAAGCCGATAAGGGCTACATCGGCCATAAAGCGGCCAAAATGATGCAGAGAGCCAAAAATATTGAGACCCGCCGGCAGCGTGCCATAGAAGAAAAGTCCGGCCTGCTGAAAAACTTGGAAAGCGCGGAGGACTTGAAGCTGTTCCCGCTGCGCTACTTTACCGATACACTGGTCGCCTTTTCCGGCGTCGCCCCCGTCTTTGACGGGAAGGAGGTCTGCCGTCCCCTCTCCCTCGTGGTGAGGCAGGGGGACCGGATCGTGCTGGACGGCAGGAACGGCACAGGAAAGACCAGCCTGTTAAAATTACTCCTGGGCCAGGACATCCCCCATCGCGGCACGCTGACCGCCGGCTCCGGGGTGGTGATCTCCTATGTGCCCCAGGACACCTCCTGGCTGACGGGATCGCTGACGGACTTTGCAGCGGAGAACCAGCTCGACGAGAGTCTGTTCAAAGCCATTCTCCGTAAAATGGATTTTTCCCGGGTGCAATTTGAGAAGAATATGGAGGACTATTCCGCCGGGCAAAAGAAAAAGGTGCTGCTGGCAAAGAGCCTTTGCCAGCGGGCGCACCTCTATGTGTGGGACGAGCCCCTCAACTATATCGACGTCTACTCCCGGATGCAGATCGAGGCGCTGATCCAGGAATTTTCTCCCACGATGATCTTCGTAGAGCATGACCTGGCCTTTCAGAACACCATTGCAACAAATCGCGTCTGTCTCTCCGGCGAAACGGTGGTCTGACCGCCCTTTGCGGCGGGGACCAGCTGACTTCTATACAAAAACCGCCTGCACCAGGACCATGTACAAAATGGTGCCGCCGAAGATGCTCAGCAGGTTGTTGTGCTTCCACAGGTGGAGGACCACCACGACCGCCACCGAGATGAGCTGGGGGACCCAGCTGCCGGCCTGGGCGAAGGAGATGTCCTTCAGGCAGTAGATGATGAGCATGGCGATGACGGCAGGGGGGAGGACCCGGCCCAGGTAGAGGATGATCTTGGGGGGCGCGCTCCCCCGGTCAAAGAGCAGGAAGGGGAGGGCCCGGGTCAGAAAGGTAACGACGGCCATGACCGCGATGGCGGCGATGGCCCCGGCGGTGGTCAGCATGTCTCTCCCTCCTTTTCCTCCAGCTTCTCCCGGAACACAAGCAGCAGCAGCACAATAACCCCCAGGGAGACGATGAGCATCTGCTGCTGGCCGAAGACCTGGCCCAGAAGGATGAGAAATACGATGGTCACCCCAAATCCCAGCAGGGCGGGCAGATGCTTGCGGTAGGCCTTCCACTGGTCCACGGCGATGACCACAAAGAGGGCGGTCATGGCAAAGTCGATGCCCTTGGTGTCCACCGGGATGAGGGCCCCCGCCACCGCGCCGATCACCGAGCCGATGATCCAGTAGCTGTGGTCCAGCAGGGCGATGGCGAAATAAAAGCTCCTGGGGTCCACCCCCACCGGGGCCTGGGCGGAGGAGAGCAGGGCATAGGTCTCGTCGGTGAGGGAGAAGATCATATAGAATTTCCGCCAGCCCATGCCCCGGAACTTTTCCAGCATGGACAGGCCGTACACCAGGTGGCGGAAGTTGATGAGCAGGGTCATAAGGGCCACCGTACCCAGGGAGGCGGCGGTGGCCAGCAGGGTCACACCCAGGTACTGGCCCGACCCGGCGTAGATGCTCAGGGACATAAAAAAGGCCCAGATGAAGTTGTAGCCGGCGGCCTGGAGCATAAAGCCGAAGGCCATGCCGATGGCCAGATAGCCCATCAGCACCGGCACCGTCACCGGAAAGGCGACGGACAGGGCTTTGCGGTTCATGGCGCACACTTCCTTTGTGCTGAGATCGAGACCTTATTTTACACACATTAGCGCAGAAAAGCAAGAGCGGGACAGAAATTTCCCCCTTTTGCGGGAATTGGGGGTCTCAGTTCCCAAAAGAGTTGTTTTTTCCCACTGGAGCGGTATATAATATAGGCTACTATCTTTTACCCCGCGCGGGGAGACCAGGTCCACCCGCTCGACATCAGGAGAGGATCCCATGAAAAAGCTGCTGTTTATTTACAACCTCCACGCCGGAAAAGGCACCCTGCGGGGGCGGCTGGCCCCCATTCTGGACGCACTGACCGCCGAATGGGACGTGACGGTCCACCCCACCCGGGGACCGGGGGACGCCACTGTGGTGGCCCGGGACCGGGCAGAGGAGTTCGACCGCATCGTGTGCTCCGGCGGAGACGGCACCCTCCACGAGGTGGTGTCCGGGCTGATGGCACTGCCCCAGGAGAAACGGCCCGTCGTGGGCTATATCCCGGCGGGGAGCACCAACGACTTCGCCAAAAACCTGGACCTGCCCCACACCCTGGAGGCGCTGGCGGAGGTGGCCGCCGCCGGCGTGCCCCGGCCGGTGGACGTGGGCAGGTTCAACGATGCCGATTTCCTCTATGTGGCCGCCTTCGGGGCCTTCACCGACCTGGCCTACACCACCCCCCAGCAGGCCAAGAACCTGCTGGGCCACCTGGCCTATGTGCTGCCGTCGGTGACCCGGCTGGGCACCATCCAGCCCTACTCCATGACCCTGGAGTATGACGGCGGGACCCTGACGGACAGCTTCTGTCTGGGGCTCGTGTCCAACACCCTGTCTGTGGCGGGCATCAAAGGCACCCCCATCCAGCCTGTTTCCCTGGACGACGGCCTGTTTGAGGTGATGCTGGTGCGTCAGCCTCAGAACATCCTCCAGCTCCAGGACATCATGAAGGCCCTGACCAACTTCTCCGACGATGAGGAGGGGCTGGTCACCTGCCTGCGGACCCACAAACTCAAAGTCACCAGCGACTGCGACCTGGCCTGGACCCTGGACGGGGAATACGGCGGAGACCACCGGGAGGTGGACGTCGTCAACTGCCATCAGGCCGTCACCATTGTATACGGGGCGTAAGGGGTATCCCTTTTGCTGTAGGGGCCGATGCCCACATCGGCCCGCCGACAGCCCTCCGTCTACGGCAGACGGGCGGGTGTGGGCACCCGCCCCTACGGGCAGAAAGACATAACATCACTCCGGGGCCGTGGCCCCACAGATAGGATGAAAAACGATCATGCAAACATACGACGCTGGAACCTTCGATATCGCCGTCATCGGCGCGGGCCACTGAGGGACCCGGCTTTGCCGGGTCGCGCTTCGCGCGTTCAAGCGTTTTCGCCCGGCGAAAACCTTGCCGCAGGGCGGATTCATTCCGCCCGAGGATGTCAAATGATTTAGGGACCCCGCGTGGCCCCACAGATAGGATGAAAAACGATCATGCAAACATACGACGCTGGAACC
>CAUWDA010000035.1:0-22624 GCA_963557075.1 uncultured Flavonifractor sp.
GCAACCTGGACTCCAAGACCAGCCAGGACGTGATGGGGCTGCTCAAGGTGACCTCCCAGCGGTTTGCCCAGACCATTGTGATGATCACCCACAATGAGGAGATTGCCCAAATGGCCGACCGGACCATCCGCATTGAGGATGGACAGATTACCAGCCGGGGGTGAGAGGGACATGATCCGCGTATCCAACAAAGCCTGCGTCCGGCATTTGGGACGCCAGTCCATGAAGGCGGCCAAAACCCGAAACTGCATCGCCGTGCTGGCCATCGCCCTGACCACGGTGCTCTTTACCTCCCTGTTTACCATCGCCCTGTCCATCAACGACGGCTTTCAGCAGTCCAATTTCCGGCAGGCGGGGGGATATAACCACGCCACCTTCAAATCATTGACCCAGGAACAATTTGGGGAGATCAAGGAGGACCCCCTGATTAAGGAGTGGGGCCTGCGCCGGTTCATAGGGATGCCCACAGAGGCCCCCTTTCACAAGAGCCATGTGGAGATCGGCTACTCCGACCCAACCCAGGCCAAGTGGATGTTCTGCCAGCCCCAGGAGGGACGCCTGCCCCAGGAAGGGACCAATGAGGCGGCCACGGATACCCGGGTGCTGGAGCTGCTGGGGGTGGAGCCCGTTTTGGGGGCGGAGTTTACCCTGACCTTCGGGATCGGGGCGGGCTCGGTGGAGACCACTCAGACCTTTACCCTCTGCGGCTGGTGGGAATATGACGAGGCCATCCCGGCTGACCATGTACTCATTCCCGAGAGCCGGTTGGAGTCCATCCTGGCGGAGACGGGGTATGTCCCTGGACAGGATGCCTCCGGCGCAGGGCTCTGGGGCCTGGATGTGATGCTGGACAGCTCCCTGCACATTGAACAGGATGTCCAGACCATTCTGGCCAACCACGGCTATCAGGACCAGAACCGGCAGGAGGACAATTATGTGAATACCGGCGTGAACTGGGGCTACACCGGAGCCAAGATGGCCGAGAACATGGACCCGGCCACGCTGGCGGCGCTGGCGGCGGTGCTGCTGCTGATTGTGTTCACCGGATACCTGATTATCTATGATGTCTTCCAGATCTCCGTGACCAACGACATCCGATTCTATGGCCTGCTGAAGACCATCGGGACTACCGGGCGGCAGATCAAAGCTCTGCTGCGGCAGCAGGCGCTGCTTCTGAGCTGTATCGGCATCCCCATCGGGCTTGTGCTGGGCTGGATGGTGGGCGGTCTGCTGGCGCCCATGGTGATCCAGCGGCTGGACGGCGTAGTGAGTACCGTGTCCGTGCATCCCCTGATCTTTGTGGGCTCGGCCCTGTTTGCCCTGTTCACCGTGCTGCTGTCCTGCGCCAAGCCAGGCCGGCTGGCGGCGAAGGTCTCCCCCATTGAGGCGGTACGGTACACGGAGGGCAGCCAAAGCAAGAAGAAGGCAAAGCGAGGCAGCGGAAGGGTGTCGCCCTTTTCCATGGCCCGAGCCAACCTGGGCCGCAGCAAGGGCAAGACCGTGGTGACGGTGCTCTCCCTGTCCCTGGCGGTGGTGCTCACCACCATAACGGCCACCTTTGTGGGGGGCTTTGACATGGACAAGTATCTCTCCAAAAGCATCTGCACGGACTTTGTCCTGGCGGACGCGGGGCATTTTCAGGTGGGGGACACCTTCCACGCCGGTATGGCCCTGCCCCAGGAGGTCATTGACCAGGTGACCAGCCAGGGCGGCGTGGCCGAGGGGGGAAAGGTCTATGGAATGACGACCGCAGTACAGGAGGGCGTGACGGAGGACTGGTTCCGTTCTGCCAACCAGCAGTGGTATACCGAGGAGCAAATGGAGAGCTTGATTACGGGCATGGAACGGGATGCTGGTAACCACCTGCTGGACAGAGCACAGCTCTATGGCATGGAAGGCTTTGCCTTGGATCAGCTGGACGTGATGGAAGGGGACCTGTCCAAGCTGTATGAGCCAGGTGGGCGCTACATTGCCGCCGTGTATAACAAGGATGACTATGGCAAGTGGAGGCCAGACTCCCATTGGGCCAAGGTGGGGGACCAGGTCACCCTGCGGTACGTGTCAGAATTTGAATATTACAGCCCCACCACCGGGGAGGTCTTCGGGTCCGAACCCCCGGAGAAAGAGGCATACTTGTCCCGGGCGGTGGAATACCAAGAGGTTACCTATGAGGTGGCGGCGCTGGTAGCTGTGCCCAGCTGTCTGGGTTATGGCTACTATGGGGCGGATGAATTTGTGCTCAACGATGTAACATTCTGCCAGGATACGCAGAGTGACAGCGTGATGCTCTATGCCTTCAACACCCAGGAGGGCGGGGCGACGGCCATGGAGGACTTCCTGGCCGACTACACGGAAAACCAGAATCCCCAATACGACTATGTGAGCAAGGTCACCTACCAGGCGGAGTTTGAGAGCTTCCGCGCCATGTTCCTGATGCTGGGCGGGGCGCTGAGCTTCATTGTGGGGCTGGTGGGCGTGCTGAACTTCTTCAACGCCATTTTGACGGGCATCCTGACCCGGAAGCGGGAGTTTGCCGTGCTCCAGTCCATCGGCATGACCGGGCGGCAGCTGAAGATCATGCTGGTCTGGGAGGGCCTCTTCTACGCGCTGGGGTCTATCCTCATTGCCCTGGTGCTGGCCCTGGTGCTGGGGCCGCTGTCCGCACCCACCCTGGAGAACCTGTTCTGGTTCTTCACCTATCATCTGACGGTGACCCCGGTTCTGATTCTGCTGCCGATCTTTCTGCTGCTGGGCGGCCTGGTCCCGCTGGCGGTTTACCGGTCGGTGGCCCGGGTCTCCGTGGTGGAGCGGCTGCGGGAGGCGGAGGGCTGAGGCGCTGCCCTGTCAAACTGCATAATCGTTCGGAACAAACCGGCCCTATCCCACAGGATAGGGCCGGTTTGTTGATGGCGTTTTGGCAGTCTCGCCGGGAAGGTGCAAAGATTGCACGAAAACGGAAGCAGGGGGAACACAAAACTATGAAAAGTCCTGAAAGTGAAAAGAAGCTCAGATATTTTTTTCGGAGTGCTTGACATTTTGCAGGGGAAGTGCTACATTAGCTTTAGCACTCAAGGAGAATGAGTGCTAAAATGATAGAAGAGGCCAAAGGAGGCCTGAGAATGGAACTGTCGGAGCGCAAAAAACAGATCCTTCGCGCGGTGGTAGAAAACTACATACAGACCGCCGAACCTGTGGGCTCCAAAGCCATTGTGGTCAGCGCCGGCCTGAAGGTCTCCTCCGCCACCATCCGCAATGAGATGGCGGAGCTGGAGACCCTGGGTTACCTGGAACAGCCCCATACCTCCGCCGGACGGATTCCCTCTCCCAAGGGATACCGGCTGTATGTGAACGAACTCATGGAGGAGCACCGGCTGACCATGCAGGAGGCCCAAAAGATCAACGAAGCTCTCAACCTCAAAATCCGGGAAATGGACCAGGTGATGACGGAGGCGGGGAAGATCATCTCCCAGCTGACCAAGTATCCCACCTTTTCCCTGACCAAGGGGACCAGAAAAGCCACCATCGCCCGCTATGACCTGCTCATGGTGGAGGAATCGGCGTTCATCGCTGTGCTGATGACCGATGGCCAGATGGTGAAGAATAAGCTCTTCCGCCTGTCTACCCCCCTGTCGGAGACCCAGCTGCAGCTGCTGGGCACCCTGCTGAATACCTCGTTTACGGGCCTGACCCTGGAGGAACTGGGGCCGGAACTGGCGCGGGTGGCCTCCCATGCCGGGGGCGAGGCCTACGGACTGATCAGTCTGGTGGTCTCCTTCGCCATGGAGGTGCTGGAGGAGCTGGAGACCAATGTGATTCACACCGCTGGCATCCCCACGTTGCTGGCCCACCCGGAGTACCAGAGCCTGGAGCGGGCGGAACCCCTGATGAACTTTCTCTCCGAGATGGGAGAGGGGGTCAACCTGCCGGTGGTGCAGGGAGAAAACGTAAAAATTCTCATTGGCCCGGAGAACGTGGCCGACGAGTTGAAAGAATCCAGCGTGATCATGGCCAGCTATGATATTGGCGGCGGAATGCAGGGCGTCATCGGCGTGGTGGGCCCCACCCGCATGGACTATGCGGACCTGGCGGCCCGGTTGTCCTACTTTGCGGAAGGCCTTTCCCGCATGTTTGGCAAAGGCGAGATTCCGCCCCCCGCTGGGAGCGAACCTGAAGAATGAGGAGGATACCACATCCCATGAGCAAGAAAAATAACGATCAGAATCAGGTCCCCGAGGAAACCAAGGAGGAGACCCCGGAGGAAGTGACCGAAGCCTCTCAGGAAAAGCAGGAACCCAGCCAGGAGGAAGCCCTCCAGCAGGCCCTGCGGGAGCAGGAAGACAAATACCTCCGGCTGCTGGCGGAGTACGACAACTACCGCAAGCGAAGCCAGAAGGAAAAGGAAAACGCCTGGACCACCGCCAGGGCGGACACCATCAAGGAACTGCTCCCGGTGTATGACAATCTGGAGCGGGCGCTGAAGCAGGAGACCGCCGACGAGGCCTATGCCAAGGGCGTGCAGATGACCATGACCCAGCTCAAGACTGTGCTGGAAAAGCTGGGGGTGGAGGAGATTCCCGCCCAGGGCGAATCCTTTGACCCCAATGTCCATAACGCAGTGATGCACATGGAAGACGAGGCTTTGGGAGAGAATACCGTAGTAGAAGTATTCCAGGCCGGCTTTAAGATGGGAGAAAAGGTCATTCGCCACGCCATGGTCAAGGTGGCCAACTGACCGGCCCTGTCCGGGCGGACAGCCCCGAACCATTTCCAGATCACCATATAAATTTGATAAACGTGTAAACAACAGCCATCTGTTCTTGATAAGGAGGAACAACATTATGTCTAAGATTATTGGTATCGACTTAGGAACCACCAACTCCTGCGTCTCCGTGATGGAGGGCGGCGAGGCCGTCGTCATCCCCAACGCGGAGGGCAACCGCACCACCCCTTCCATTGTGGCATTTTCCAAGGACGGCGAGCGGATGGTGGGCCAGGTGGCAAAGCGCCAGGCCATCACCAACCCCGACCGGACTGTGATTTCCATTAAGCGTGAGATGGGCTCCAACTACAAGGTGAACATCGACAGTAAGGCGTACACTCCCCAGGAGATCTCCGCAATGATCCTGCAGAAGCTGAAGGCAGACGCCGAGGTCATCACCGTCCCTGCCTACTTCACCGACGCCCAGCGGCAGGCCACCAAGGACGCGGGCAAGATTGCCGGCCTGGAGGTCAAGCGGATCATCAATGAGCCCACGGCGGCGGCCCTGGCCTACGGCGTGGACAAGGAATCGGATCAGAAGATCATGGTCTATGACCTGGGCGGCGGCACCTTCGACGTCTCCATTCTGGAGATCGGTGACGGGGTCATCGAAGTCCTGGCCACCGCCGGCAACAACCGCCTGGGCGGCGACGACTTCGATAAGTGCATCATGGACTGGATGGTGGCGGAGTTTAAGAAGGCCGAGGGCATCGACCTGAGCGGCGACAAGGTTGCCATGCAGCGCCTGAAGGAGGCCGCGGAAAAGGCCAAGATTGAGCTGTCCGGCGTCACCTCCTCCACCATTAACCTCCCCTATATCACCGCCGATGCCACCGGCCCCAAGCATCTGGACCTGACCCTCACCCGGGCGAAGTTCAATGAGCTGACCGCCCACTTGGTGGAGGCCACCGCCGGACCGGTGAAGCAGGCCATGAGCGACGCGGGCCTCACCGGCAATGACATCGCCAAGGTCCTCATGGTGGGCGGCTCCAGCCGGATTCCCGCTGTGCAGGATGTGGTGAAGAAGCTCACCGGCAAGGAGGGCTTCAAGGGCATCAACCCCGATGAATGCGTGGCCATGGGCGCAGCCCTCCAGGGCGGCGTGCTGGTGGGCGACGTGAAGGGCCTGCTGCTGCTGGACGTCACCCCCCTGTCCCTGGGCATCGAGACCATGGGCGGCGTCATGACCAAGCTCATCGAGCGCAACACCACCATCCCCGCCAAGAAGAGCCAGGTGTTCACCACCGCCGCCGACAACCAGACCTCCGTTGAGGTCCACGTGCTCCAGGGCGAGCGCGAGATGGCGCAGTACAACAAGACCCTGGGCCGCTTCAACCTGGACGGCATCGCCCCCGCCCGCCGCGGCGTGCCTCAGATCGAGGTCACCTTCGACATCGATGCCAACGGCATCGTCAATGTGTCCGCCAAGGATTTGGGCACCGGCAAGGAGCAGCACATCACCATCACCTCCTCCACCAACATGTCCAAGGAGGACATCGACAAGGCCGTCAAGGAGGCCGAGCAGTTTGCCGCCGAGGACGCCAAGCGCAAGGAAGAGGTGGATGTCCGCAACCAGGCCGACCAGGTGATCTACCAGACCGAGAAGGCTCTGGAGGACGCCAAGGACAAGATCGACGCCAATGATAAGGCTACTGTGGAGGCCGCTCTGAACAAGCTGAAGGAGGCCATGAAGGGCACCGACATCGAGGCCATCAAGACCGCCACCGAGGAGGCTTCCAAGGCCTTCTACCCCATCGCTGAAAAGATGTATCAGCAGGCCAATCCCCAGGGCGGTCAGCCCGGCCCCGACATGGGCGGCGCCGATTTCGGCGGCCAGGCCGGCGGCGCTAACACCGACCCCAACGTGGTGGATGCCGACTATCAGGTCGTGGACGACGACCAGAAGTAATTGAATCACGGACCGTAGGGCGGGGCACGTCCCCGCCCTGCGATTGTCCGATCCTTCGGAAGGGCGGGAGCTTGCTCCCGCCGCTTTCCGCGCATAAAGAGGTGAACACCAATGCCTGAACAGAAACGAGATTACTATGAAGTCCTGGGCGTCGCCAAGAGCGCCAGCGAGGACGAACTGAAAAAGGCCTACCGCAAGCTGGCCAAGCAGTACCACCCCGACCTGAACCCCGGCGACAAGACCGCCGAGGCCAAGTTCAAGGAGATCAACGAGGCCTACGAAGTCCTCTCCGACAAGGAGAAGCGGGCCAGGTACGACCAGTTCGGCCACGCCGGTGTGGATCCCAACTTCGGGGCCGGCGGCTTTGGCGGCGGCGGCTTCGGCGGCTTTGATATGGGCGACATCGACCTGGGCGATATTTTCGGCTCCTTCTTCGGCGGCGGCTTTGGCGGCGGCGGATCTGCCCGCCGGAACAACGGCCCCATGAAGGGGGAGACCATGCGGGCTTCCGTCACCATCAGCTTTGAGGAGGCCGCCTTCGGCTGCGAGAAGGAGATCACCCTCAGCCGCACCGAGACCTGCGAGGCCTGTACGGGGACCGGCTGCGCCCCCGGCACCACGGCGGAGGTCTGCCCCGACTGCCACGGCAGCGGCACCGTCCGCATCCAGCGGGGCGGCGGCTCCTTTACCTTCGCCACCACCGCTACCTGTCCCAAGTGCGGCGGCAAGGGCAAGCTCATTCACCAACCTTGTAAGGACTGCGGCGGCAGCGGCACCGTGCGCAAGCAGCGCAAGATCACCGTCAGCATCCCCGCCGGCATCGACAACGGCCAGGCCGTCTCCCTCCGGGGCCAGGGCGGCGCGGGCCGCAACGGCGGTCCCGCCGGTGACCTGCTCATCAGCGTCACGGTACGCCCCCACGAATTCTTCAAGCGGGAGGGTACCTCTGTCTTTCTGGACCACCCCGTCACCTTCCTCCAGGCCACCCTGGGCGCCGAACTGGAGATCCCCACCATCGACGGCAAGGTGAAGTGGTCCCTGCCCGCCGGCACCCAGCCGGGCACCACCTTCCGTCTGCGGGGCAAGGGCATCCCCTCCGTCAACGGACGGGGCCGGGGCGACCAGTACGTCACGGTCAATGTCCAGGTCCCCACTGAGTTGACCCGGGAGCAAAAGGAGGCTCTGCGCGCCTATGGCGAGGCCATGGGTGAGCTTCCAGCCGGTTCGACGGAGGGCGTGAAATCTTTCTTTGACAAACGCAAGAAGAAGAAATAAAATAAGAGGACGAGTATGTATACTCGTCCTCTTATTTTTTCTCCTGATCTGTGAGGTGCTCTATGGGACCCATCCGATACATCGTACTTCTCTTCCCTATCGTGACCATCGCGGCGCTGCTGAGTTTCTTTGCCTGGTACTGGCAGTCCATGCGGGCCCCGCTGGCCCAGCAGCTGGCCCCCGCGCCAGAGAAAAAGCCCTTCACCTTCGCCGGGCTCCGCCATCCCCTGGTGAAGAAGGACGCCATTCCCATGGTCCTCATCACCATCATCTATGCCTTTACCGCCTTCTTCCAGCTGGGCTCCGCCTCCGCCCCGCAGCATCCCTGGGATTTTGGCAGCGAGGCTCCCGAGACCTTTCTGGTGCAGGACGAGGAGGTGCTGGTCTCCAAGCTGTGGTACTTCTCCGGCCTGGGCACCGGCAAATATCAGGTGGAGATCTCCGCCGACGGGGCCCATTGGCTCTCTCTGTGGCAGCGGAAGGACGACCCCGAGGACGACAGCAAGGTCACCGGCTACTACTGGGCCGACAGCACCGGCTACAGCTCCAGCTACGCCATGACCCAGAACTATAACCAGCTTTTCAAATGGCACGAGGTCGTCTTTGACAACCCCCAATATATCCGCTACCTGCGTATCACCGGCCAGGCCAATAAGGACCTGCTGGAGCTGAACGAGCTGGTCCTCTTTGATGAGACCGGGGCCCGCATCCCCATCAGCGACAGCACCAATCCCCTCTTTGACGAAGCGGATACCGTACCCGAGGCCATCTCCTTCCTGAACTCCGCCTACTTTGACGAGATCTACCACCCCCGCACCGCCTACGAGCACCTGCGGAACGTCCCGCCCTACGAGATCTCCCACCCGCCCCTGGGTAAGCTCATTATGAGCGTTGGTATCTCCCTCTTCGGCATGACTCCCTTCGGCTGGCGGTTCATGGGCACCCTCTTCGGGGTCGCCATGCTGCCCCTGCTCTATCTGTTCCTGAAAAATCTCTTTGGCCGCACCTCCATCGCCACCTGCGGCACCATCCTGCTGGCGGTGGACTTCATGCACCTGACCCAGACCCGGCTGGCCACCATCGACACCTACGCGTTTTTCTTCATCCTGTTGATGTACTATTTCATGTACCGGTACCTCACCCTGCCCGACGGCGCCTCCTTCAGGCAGTGCGCCCTCCCCCTCTTTCTCTCCGGGCTGTTCTGGGGCATCGGCGCCGCCTCCAAGTGGACGGTGATCTACGGCTGCACCGGACTGGTGGTCCTCTATTTTATCGGGCTGGTGGCAAAACTCCGCCGCTGGCCGGAGGAGGACCGGTCCGCCCGTGTGGGCTGGACGGTGAAGATCCTGGCCTTCTCTGTGCTGGTCTTTGCCGTTATCCCCGCAGTCATCTATGTGCTGTCCTACCTGCCCTACGCGGCGGCCTCCGGGGACCTGTCTCTGAACAACCTGCTCAGCCAGGTGTGGGAGAACCAGAAATATATGCTCACCTACCACCAGGGGGTCACCGCCTCCCATCCCTACGCCTCCCGGTGGTACCAGTGGCTGGTCAACGCCCGGCCCATCCTGTACTATATGGACAACGCCGTCCCCGGCGTCACCACCCGCTTTGCCGCCTTCCTCAACCCGGTGGTCTGCTGGGGCGGTCTGGCCGCCATGCTGGCCTGCGCCGCCCAGGCTTTCCGCTCCCTGTGGGCCCGCCGCACCTTCTTCCTGGTGACCGGTCTGGCCGGAGCGGCCTCCGCCGCCTGGGTCACCGGCCTGTTCGACACCGAAACGGACACCAAGGTCAGGCTGCTGGCCCTGGTGCTCATCGGCGCCTGCCTGATCCTCTATCTGATCCTGGGGTGGGTCTCCAGCCAGACCTTCCCCCAGTCCTCCCCCATCGCCCTGTTCATCCTCATCGGCTATCTGGCCCAGCTGGCCCCCTGGATGCTCATCGGGCGCATCACCTTTGCCTACCACTATTTCCCCTCGGTGCTCTTCCTCATCCTGGCCCTGTGCTATGTGTTTTACACCCTCTCCCAAAAGGAGGAGATGATCCGCTGGAAGCCGGCCATGTATGCCCTCACCGGCGGAGCCGTGGTGCTGTTCGCCCTGTTCTATCCGGCTCTGGTGGGCATTACCTACCCCACCTGGTACGGGGCCTGTGTGCTGAAGTGGTTCCCGTCCTGGCCCTTTTAATGCTGCTCCAGGGGATATCCAATAGCGAAAAGATATGGCTAAACGCCCCCGGTTTC
The DNA here is from genome assembly GCA_963557075.1 of uncultured Flavonifractor sp. Lineage (GTDB taxonomy): Bacteria > Bacillota > Clostridia > Oscillospirales > Oscillospiraceae > Flavonifractor. Next base: position 10,183 of record CAUWDA010000035.1, read on the forward strand.
GCGCCCCGTGGCGCGGATCGAGGTATGTTTGGGAGAAAGGGATCCCCCCAAGCATGGATCTTCACTCTGCTGCGCTGGAGGTAACTTCATGTATCTCACCGACTACCATACCCATACCGTCCTCTCCCCCGACGGCAGCGCCCCCCCCTCCGCTATGGCGGATGCCGCTGTTGCGGCGGGGCTGGATGAGCTGTGCGTCACCGATCACTGCGACCTGCTGGATCCGGAGGGGCGGCCGGCAGATCGCTACGATTGGCCCCCCGCTTTGGAGCAGTATGCCCGGACCGTCCCCGCCTACAGGGACCGGCTGACCCTCCGCCTGGGGCTGGAGTTCGGCATGGGGCACCTGTACCCGGCGGTCAGCCGGACCATCCTGGACCGGCCCGAGCTGGACTTCGTACTGGGTTCCGTCCACAATCTCTCCCCTAAAAAGGGGGGCGGCGACTTTTATTACCTGGATTATCCTGATCCCGCTGCCTGCTATGCCGCGCTGGACGACTACTTTTCCTCTCTGACCCAGCTGGCCGTCAGCGATTGCTACGATGTGCTCAGCCACATCATCTATCCCCTGCGCTATATGGACCATCCCATTACCCTGGACCGCTATCGGGATATTCTGGACGGGATCTTCCGGGCAGCGGCGGAGCGGGGCCGGGGCATTGAACTCAACACCTGGCGGGGCCGCACCCTCCGGGAATGGCTGCCGGTGCTCCGGCAGTTCAGGGCCTGCGGCGGCGAGATCGTCACCATCGGCTCCGACGCCCACACCCCCGACGGAGTGGGCAAGGGCTGCGCCCAGGCCTGCCAGCTGCTGGCGGAAGCCGGCTTCCGCTATCTAGCCACCTATGAAAAGCGTAAACCCGTATTTCATACACTGTAAGGAGGATCTTTCTTATGATCGCACTGGGTTCTGACCACGGAGGACTGGCCCTCAAGCGCCACGTCATGGACTACCTGGACCAGCACCAGCTGGCCTACAAGGACTACGGCTGCTACACATCCGACAGCTGCGACTACCCCGACTTCGGCCGGGCGGCGGCCGAGGCGGTGGCCTCCGGCGAATGTGACCGGGGCATTGTGGTGTGTACCACCGGCATTGGTATCTCCATCGCCGCCAACAAGGTGAAGGGCATCCGCTGTGCCCTGTGCAGCGAGCCGCTTTCCGCCGAGATGACCCGGAGGCACAACGACGCCAACATGCTGGCCATGGGCGGCGGTCTCATTGGCAACAACATGGCCGACAAGATCCTGGACGCCTTCCTCAACACCGAGTTTGAGGGCGGCCGCCACCAGCGCCGCGTGGACAAGCTGGAGGGCTGACCCCCTGTCTGACAAAACGACCCCCGGCGGAGAACTCCGCCGGGGGTCGTTTTGTCACATCTCTGATCTCCGCAGGCGGCGGAGGGTCAGTCCGCACAGCAGCAGGGCCACCAGTGCCGCCAGAAGGGCACAGGCTGTCTCCGTCCCCGGCAGGCCGGTGAGCCGGACGGGACCGCCGGAAAACAGCCCCGCCCCCGCCATGATCCAGGGCACTCCCCCCCAGCACAGCACGAAAATCAGGGGGATGGCCTTGAGGAGCATAGCCACATAGCTGCCACTGAACCAGGAGAGGACCACTGTAAAGCCGGAGGCCGCCAGGGTGAGCAGGAAGGTCATCCCCAGCAGGATCAGCAGATATTGACCATACGTCCAGTCAAACCATGGAAAGGAGAAGCCGTCCCATACACTGACCAGGGTGCAGTTCCAAAACCGCAGGGCACCGGTGGCCAGAATGGGCCCCAGGTAAATTGCGCAGTTGAGCAGGGCCAGCAGCAGGCCGGACAGCAGAGCCGCCCCCATCTGGGCCCTGAGCACCCCCCGCCCACGGCGGGAGGTCCACTGCATGGGCCTGGTGCGGCGCAGCCTGTCCCGTACCAGAGTCGGAGAAAGAAGGAGCACTGCGCTGAAGACGCACCAGATGGCGAAGTAGTGGAAAAAGTCGTCCGCCGAAACCACCAGCGCCCGCGGCAAGATCCCCCGGACCTCCGTGCGCTCTATCCCGTCCAGCCGCCGGATACTTGGCCCATGGGCCGGAGAATAGGGACCCACCTCAGTGCCCCACACCCCCGGCGTCCCGCCCGCCGCCAGGGTATCGTAGTTCTCCATGAACTCTGTCAGCTCGTCCAGGCTGTCCTGATTGGTGTGGTCGTAGATGGCCCAAAACAGTTTGCTGTTTTCTTCCGTCGGCATGCTCCGGCGGTCGTTCTCCTCCCAGTCCAGAAAGCGCTCGTAATCGGTGATCCCGGCCTCCGCCGCCCCCGGAACCTCTTTGATCTGCCGGTCAAACTCCGCCACCATGGCCGCCTTCTGGCCGTCCAGCTCCAGGCGCTCCTCCGGCTCTATGGTGGTGCCGTACCGCTCCAGCCAGTCCGACGCCAGCCAGAAGGCGGAGTCCGAACCGTTGCCTCTGAAATGCTCGATGTAGAAGCCGGGGCGCACATCGTAGAACACCAAGCCAATGAGGGCGATGGCCAGCAGCAGGCCGGGCCGCCAGATCTTTTTCAGCTCCCATCTCAGCAGGGTCATTTACGCCACATCCTTTCTTGCGAACCGCCGCAGGGCCAGCAGGGTCAGCCCGCCCCACGCCAGCAGATTGAGGGTCAGACCCACTGTCTCCTGCCAGGGGACCGCCCCCGCCTGTCCCAATTCAGTGAACCACCCGCCGATGGACATCCACAGGTTGACGGGGGCAAAGGTGGTAAACAGGTAGACCGACCACAGCCCCAGGTTAGCCAGCAGGGAGGACAGCCCCAGCATGAGGGCGCACAGGGCCGCCGCCGCAATGGCCGCCCCGTAGGTGTGTCCGGTGGTCAGTCCCGCCGCCGCTCCGATGAGGGCAAAGACCGCCACCAGTCCGCCGCCCGCCGCCACCATGGCGGCAAAATAGCCCCCCACGGTGAAATCCGCCCAGGTGAGGAAGGGCCGGGCATAGAGCATATCCACCAGATAGTTGAACTGACTGGATACGCTGGCCGACCAGATGCCGCCATAGTCCCACAGGACCAGATAGGGCCCCAGGGTACACAGGGCCAGCAAGGCATACAGCCCCAGGGCCGCCAGCAAGGCCGCCAGCACCTTGCTCCGCCACAGCTTCCGTCCCGTCCGGCTGGCACAGGTCAGGGCGGCGGTCCCCGCCAGCTCCTCATGTCCCACCAGGTAGAGGGCGCACAGCAGTCCCAGCAGCAGCCCTTCGGTGACCACCGCCCGGAACAGCGTGTCCCAGAGATACTGGTGACTGGCGTGGGTGATGGGCCCCACGTACAGATCCATGGCGGCGCCGGTCCGGGCCAGGTGGTCCACCCGGCCCTGGAGCAGGCGGTACTTCCATGCCATCCACTCCTGGGCCACAGGGTCCTCCTTCATCACCTGCCGGTAAAAGCCGGTCAGTTCCCGCCCGGTGTCATAGCCGGCAAAAATGTTCTCCATCCCCTCTGTGGACTGGCGCAGAAGGTCCCGGTCCTCGGTGTACGGCAGGGTGGTCAGGCCCGCCTGAAAATCTTCATCCACCCGCTGGCCCAGGGCAGCGGCATCCGCCGAAGTGTGGTTGAAGAAAGCCCGGTCCAAAGCGGATGGGGCGGAGAGCAGGACGCCGTTGAGCACCAGACACAGCCCCAGAAAGACCCACAGGGCGGGCAGACGGAACAGCTTGCGCCACTCCCACACCAGCAGTCTCATCCCTGCCCCTCCTCACGATAGATGGCCAGAAAGGCGTCCTCCAGGCCGGGTATCACCGGGACGGCCCCCGCCGGGGGCGTATCGGACAGCACCCGCAGCACCGGGCCGCCCTCGCTCTGCCCCTCGCTGAGCACCAGCTGATCCGGGCCCAGGGCGGTCCCCGCCGGCACCTGCCACACCTTGCCCTTCCAGGGGGCGCAGATACGGGCGGGGCTGTCGCAGGCGTACAGCCGGTGGTCCTTGAACAGGATGATCTGACCGGCGATGGTCTCAATGTCAGAGACGATATGGGTGGACAGAATAACGATGCGGTCCCCGGCCAGATTGTGGATCAGGTTGCGGAAACGCACCCGCTCCCGGGGGTCCAGCCCGGCAGTGGGCTCATCCAGCAGGAGAAGTCTGGGGTCGGTGAGCATAGCCACGGCGATGCCCACCCGCTGGAGCATCCCGCCGGAGAAGGTCTTCAGCTTCTGATCCGCCGCACCCGCCAGTCCCACCAGCTCCAGCAGGTCTCCGATCCGTTTGTCCGCCTCGCCCTTGGGCAGGCACTGAAGGGCGGCGGCATAGCGGAGGAACTGCCGGGCGGTGTAGGAGGGGTAAAAGCCGAACTGCTGGGGCAGGTAGCCCAGCAGGCCCCGATACTCCGCCCCCAGGGCATGGATGTCCTCCCCGTCCCACAGGATACGCCCCTCCGTGGGAAACAGCAAAGTGGCCAGCAGCTTGATGAGGGTGGTCTTACCCGCCCCATTGGGGGCCAGCAGGCCGTACACCCCCGGCTCAAAGGTCAGGTTCACATCCTCCAGAGCGGTAAAGCGCCCATAGCGCTTGGTCACATGTTCAACCGACAGCATAGTTTTCTCCTTTCCTCTGCCCCAGGCAGAACCGTCTCAACCGGATCAGATACAGCGCCAGCGCGCCCCCCGCCAGCGCCAGGAACACCGCCCCGGGCAGCGCGGTCAGCCAGGCCGCCGCCCTGTCCCAGTTCCACAGCAGCCCTCCCAGAGCCGCCCAGAGCACCGGCGGAGCCGCCAAATGCCCCCTGCTCCCCCGCTCCAGGCAGACCAGGGTCAGCAGCCCGTAGAGGAACAGGCTGGACAGGGATACCCCCAGCATCCAGCTCAGGGGCATAGGGCCGCCCAGGACCTGCCACAGCCACAAAGTCCCCGGCACGCAGACCAGCACCGAGGCGCCGCCGAACACTGCCATCCGCAGGGCCGCCGTTACCTTCGGGGAGAGGCGGCAGGTCTGCTTCCACTCCAGCAGGCCGGACTGCCCCTCCTTCCAGGCGGTGGAGCCCAGCAGCAGGGCGTACAGCGCCGGGGAGCCCAGAAAGAGCAGAACGGCGGGGGACATCATCCGGACAGCTCCCGCGAACAGGGGAAGCATCAGCAGGATCGCCGCCAGGATGCTCAGAAAGATGCAGTCGGTCACCCCGCCAAAGAGCACCCGTACATCCAGAGCAGAGCGGAGGGCCGCCAGCAGCCCCGGTCTGGAGGGCAGACCCTGGTCCAGAATGGCGGCGATGGCCTCCTCCCTCTGAGCGGGGGTGGGCATCTGTTCGTTCCAATGCTCCATATCAGCCAAACTCCTTTCTCAGCCGGGCCATCAGCCTGTAATAGCGGGTCTTGACCGCCGCCTCCGGCTGACCCAGGACGGCGGCGATCTCCGGAAAGGTACGCTCGCCGTACAGCCGCAGCCGGTATACCGTCTGGGCATCCGGGTCCAAAGCGGAGACATAGCGCTCCACCCGCTCCAGCAGATCCCGGTCCTGGATCCGGGCCGCGAAATCCTCCCGGTCCGGCGGGTCGGTCTCCTCCAGCGGGAGCATATCCGCCCCCGCCCTGCGGCGGTGGTCGATGACCTTGTTGGCGGCGATCCGGTACAGCCAGGTGCGGAAGGACGCCTTTCCCGGGTCGAAGGAAGGCAGGGCCCGGAGCACCGCCAGGAAAATGGTCTGCGTCAGATCCATGGCGTCCTCCCGGTGCCCCACCTGCCGGTACACAAAGCGGTAGATCTCATCATAGTACGCCCCGATCAGATGTCCGGCAGCCTGCCGGGACCCCTTTCTCTGGATCTCCCGGACCCACTTGTGTACCTGCTCCACGACCTCACCACCTTCTCATTTCTTATATTCGATGGACACACCGCCATCGTTTCACCGTTTTTCATTTTTTCTCCCTCTTCAGGATAGAGAAACGGCGCTTGACGCAAAGGGAGATTTTTATATGATACAGCAACACGCCTCCGGCCAGACTGCCGGAGGCGTGTTATTATGCAGCGATTGAGAAATAGGACCTTACTTCACCCGTTTTCCCTCCAGAAACACCGCCTTGACCGTTCCGTTCCAGTCAAAGGGGTGGCCGGAGGTGACCACGATGTCAGCGTCCTTGCCGGGGGTCAGGGTGCCCAGCCGATGGTCCAGACCGGCGATCTGGGCGGGATTGCAGGTGATGGCCGCCAGCGCCTCCTCCTCCGCCATGCCGCCCCGCACTGCCATGGCGGCGCACAGGGGCAGGTACTGGATGGGGGTCTCCGGGTGGTCGGTGCAGATGGCCACCTTCACCCCGGCCTTGGCCAGCAGGGCCGGATTCTCCAGCGTCTGACCCACCAGCTCCGGCTTGGAGCGGTCGGTGAGGCAGGGACCGGTGATCACCGCCGCCCCCTCAGCGGCCAGCAGGTCGGCGATTTTGTAGCCCTCGGTACCGTGGACGATCACATAGTTCAGGCCAAACTCCCGGCTGATCCGCACCGCCGTTGCGATGTCGTCCGCCCGGTGGGCATGGAAGTGGGCGGGCAGCTCCCCCCGCAGCACCGGCGCCAGTGCCTCCAGCTTGGCGTCATAGTCCGGCATATCGGTGTCCGGATCCTGGTTGGCCTTGTCCATCTTATCCTGATACTCCAGGGCCTTGGACAGCTCCTCCCGGATGAGGGCCGCCGTGGCCATCCGGGTCACCGGAGTCTCCTTCCGGTCGTTGTACACCGATTTGGGGTTCTCGCCCAGGGCAAATTTCATGGCCGCCGGAGCCTTTACCACCATCTCGTCCACCCAGCGCCCGTCTGTCTTTATCGCCAGAAACTGCCCGGCGATTGGGTTGGCCGAGCCGGGACCGGTGAGCACCGTGGTGACGCCCCCGGCCCGGGCCTCCGCAAAGCAGCGGTCCAGGGGGTTCACCCCGTCGATGGCCCGCAGCTGGGGGGTGCAGGGATCGGTGGACTCGTTGCCGTCGTCCGCCTCAAAGCCCAGGGAGTCTCCAAACAGACCCAGGTGACAGTGGGCGTCGATCAACCCGGGCAAAATGTGTCCCCCCTGGGCGTCCAGGATCTCCCCGCCGCCGGCGGGCAGTTCCTCCATAGGCCCCACCGCCGTGATCTTCCCCTCCTCAAAGGCCACATAGCCCCGGTCGATCACCGGCCCATCCATGGTGTGGACCACTCCGTTTGTGATGATCATCTTCTCTCCGGCCCCTTTCGACAAATGTTCTGTTTGACAAAATTACTAAATACTGGTATTCTATGACCACAGCTCACGCGAGGTACAAGCACAGCGGTTCCTTCCGGTTTCCGCGTACAGGTCGGGCGTCTCCCCAGAGGAGACGCCCTTTTTTCATGGACGCTGCCGCCCTATTTCTCCGGGATATACTGCTCTGTAAGGGTCACATCCCGCTCCAGCTCAGCGCCGTTGCGCCACAGGCGGATATGGATCACATCACCGGCAGACAGCGTGTCCTTCAGGGCCAGCAGCTCCTCTATCGTGGTCACCGGCTGTCCGTTGGCCGCTACGATCACATCGCCGGGAAAGATCCCTTGCGTCTCTGCATCCGTCCCCTGTTGTACGCTCTTCACGCACACGCCGGCAGGCAGCCCGTAATTCTCCTGCATCTCCTCTGTCACAGTATAGCAGGTGATGCCGATGGTGGGCGCGCCGCTGACATAGCCCTGCCGGACCAGGTCGTCCACCACCTTTTTGGCGGTGGTGGTGGGGATGGCGAAGCCCAGGCCCTCCACCGTGTCGTCATAGGCGGACATCTTCATGTTGGTGATACCCACCACCTGGCCGTACTGATTGATGAGGGCCCCGCCGGAGTTGCCCGAGTTGAGGGCGGCGGTGGTCTGGATGAGCACCATACTGTACCCGTCCACATCTACGTCCCGGTTGATGGCCGAAATGATGCCGTCGGTCATGGTGCCCCGCAGCTCCTGGCCCAGGGGATTTCCGATGGCTGCCACCGCGTCCCCCACCTGCAGCTGGCCCGAGTCTCCAAAGGCGGCGGGCGTCAGATCCTCCGCCTCTACCTTGAGCACCGCCAGGTCGGTAGGCAGATCCATCCCCACCAGCAGCGCCTCAAAGCTTCGGTCGTCCTGGAGCACCACCTCCACCTGACTGCACCCCTCGATGACATGGGCGTTGGTGATGATGTAACCATCGGACGAGAGCACCACGCCGGTGCCGTAGGAATAGCTGCTCCCTGCGTCCCCCCAGATCGAGACAATGGACTGGATATTCTCCTGATAGATGGTCTGGAGGGTATGCGGCTCCGCCTGGGGCTGGGGGACCAGCGTCATGGTGAAGTCTCCCCCTGTGGGGGCCCGCTCCACCGTGGTCTCCCCCCGTTTCTCCCCCGACTGCTGTCCGCCCTCCTGGGACGGCGTCTCCCACCCGGGGACCGGCGGAAGCGCATCCCCCATCCAGCGCAGCCCAGCTGCCGCCAGCAGCAGCAAAACCAGGGCACCGCAGAAGAGAAGCGCCGCTTTTCCCGGTCTCCGGCGGCGGTTCTTTCTCCGCCGCCGCTTCGGCCCCGGTGTCTCCTCCGGGTAGACCCGGTTCTGGTCATAATAATAGCCGTGCATGGGTCCCTCCCCCGGTCAGTTCCGCGGCGGGCGGAGCAGTCCCCCGCTCCGCCCGTCCGGCTGCCGTTTTCTGTTATGCCAGGGTCAGGGTAAAGGTAAACTCCGTCACCCCGTCCTGGCTGGTCACTGTGATATTTTCCCGGTGGTTGTTGAGGATGGTCTTGACGATATACAGACCCAGACCCACACCCTCCCGGTCCACGCTGCGGGACTTGTCGCTCTTGTGGAACCGGTCAAAGATCATGGCCAGCTCCTCCGGCGGGATGGTCTGTCCCACGTTGCGCACCACCACATTGGCTTTTCCCGCCTTGGGGGTGATGGAGATGCCCAGGACGCTCCCCGGGTCGGAGAACTTGATGGCGTTGTCCAGCAGGTTATAGCATACCTGAGTGATGGCGTCCGGGTCGCCCCACACCATCACCGGATCGGCCGGCAGCTGGGTATCTACATCCAGCTGCCGGCCGTTGATCTTGGTCTCCAGACTGACCAGCACCCGCAGCATCACCTCGGAGACGTCGAACTGCTCCTGGGCGGTGACGTTCTCCGCCGACTGGAGCCGGGACAGATCCAGCATCCGCCGCACCAGACGGGACAGCCGCCGGGTCTCGGAGGAGATGGTCTCAAGGGCAGCCCGCTCCCGCTCGGGGGGGATGGTGCCGTCCAGGATCCCGTCGGAGAAACCGGCGATGGTGGTCATAGGCGTCTTTAGCTCGTGGGAGATATTGGCCACGAATTCCGACCGCCGCTCCTCACTCTTGGAGATGGATTCAGCCATGGCATTGAACGCCTCTGCCAGCTCCCCCACCTCGTCCTTCCGGTCCTCGTACCCCGTGACCCGCACGTCAAACTCCCCGTGTCCGAATTTCCGGGCGGTCTCCGCGATCTCTTTCAGGGGCTTGGTCTGCTTGAGGGAGGTCACCGAGCTGGTGAGGAAGGCGATGCACAGCACCACGATGGCGGTAAAGACAAAGATGGTGGTAAAGGCCCGCCACAGCTCCGTCAGGCTGGAGGCCTCCGCCGCCACATAGGCCACACCCACCATGGTGGACACCACTCTGCCGGTGGACCGGTCCAGGGAATCCGCCATGATGGGGGTGCCCGCCACATAGCGCTTCTCCGGGAAAAAGCCGCCCAATGTGCTCATGCCGGTATAGCTGCCGGTCTGGGACACCTGGTCCACCACGTTGCGGGGCAGATAGCGCCCCCCCAGGGCGTTGTAGCCCTGGACTGTAGCGCCGTCGGTGGACACCACCATCTCGCCGTCGGACTCCGTGATGAGCACCACCGCATCGGAGATCCGGGCGATGGTGGCCACCATGGTGATATAGACCTCGTCCTCCACCCCATATCCGATGGAGCGCACCGAAGAGGTGAAGTTCGCCACATAGTTGGCGTTGCGCTCCATGGAGTCCTTGGTCTGCTGGAGGGTGTACTGGTAGGACAGGGTAAAAAATGCGGTGCCCAGCAGGGCGAAGGAGATCAGGATCATCCCCGCCGTCAGGATAAACTGCCGTTTATACAGGCTTTTCATGCCGCCGTCACAACCTCAAATTTATAGCCCACGCCCCAAACTGTCTTGAGGCTCCTCTGCTCGCTGACCCCCCACAGAGCCTGTGGCTCTGCGGGGACCCCCTTTTCTTTCATTCTTTCGCGGGCCGGAAATGAATCCCGTCCCGCTCCGCCGCACACGCGGCGGCACGCTTCACGTGCGGGCGTCAGCGCCTGCGCCATCATCCGTTCACCACCTCGAACTTATAACCCACGCCCCAAACCGTCTTGAGGCTCCACTGCTCGCTGACGCCCTCCAGCTTCTCCCGCAGGCGCTTGATGTGGACGTCCACCGTTCGGGAGTCGCCAAAATAGTCAAACCCCCACACCTCATCCAGCAGCTGATTGCGGGTAAACACCCGGTTGGGGGAGGCGGCCAGATGGTACAAAAGCTCCAGCTCCTTGGGGGGCGTATCCACCCGCTTGCCGTCCACCAGCAGCTCGTAGGAGTCCAGATTGATGACCAGCTTATCAAAGGTCAGCTTCTTCTCCCCGTTGCCGCTCTCGTCCCCGCCGAAACGGCGCAGCACCGCGTGGATGCGGGCCAGCACCTCTTTCATCTCAAAGGGCTTGACGATGTAGTCGTCGGCGCCCCCCTCCAGCCCGGCCACCTTGTCCTGGGTCTCGCCCTTGGCGGTGAGCATGATAACGGGGGTCTTGTCGTTCTCCCGGATCTTCTTCAGCACCAACCAGCCATCCATTACAGGCAGCATGATGTCCAGCAGCACCAGATCGGGCCGGAAGGAGCGGAACAGCTCCACTCCTTTGCCGCCGTCTCCAGCCACAGCCGTCTCGAACCCCTCCTTCTCCAGATAGAGATGGAGCAGCTCAGCAATATTGGAATCGTCTTCCACAATGAGGACCTTTTTGCTCATAGTACACCGTCCTTTTCAGCCTGTTGAATCCTATTTTTCCGGCTCCCCCCGGTCCTTCCGCGGGGCGGCCGGGCCGCGTACAGTTATATGTTATCTCATGATACACCGGAAAGACCGCCGTAGGGTGAACAATTTGTGAACCGCAGTCTATTCAGCCCCTACATAGGACCGGTCCAGCTGGAGTACCACATAGCACCCTGGCACCAGCTCCCGGGCCTCCTCGGTAATGCGCGCCCTGACCTCCTCATCCCGGAGCTTGCAGCGGTGGGGCACCACCACATCAAAAATCAGGTTGGCGTGCAGCGGCCCCCGGGTCACCCGGAAGTCGTGGATGCTCATCTCCGGATCGATCTGCCGCACCCGTTCCCGCACCTGCTCCCGCAGGCGGACCACCTCACTGTCGCCGGTGGCGATGGGGTCCATGTGGGCAGTAGCCTCGATCCCGAATTTCTCCTGGATCTCCCGCTCGATGTGGTCGATGGCGTCATGGGCAGCCATGATGTCCTTGTCCTCCGGCACCTCGGCGTGGAAGGAGCACATCCGGCGGCCAGGACCGTAGTCGTGGATCACCAGGTCGTGCATCCCCACCACCTGCTCATGGGAGAGTACCAGCTGCTGGATGGCCCTGACCAGCTCCGGCTCAGGCGCGGTGCCCAGCAGCGGATTCAAGGTATCCTTGGCGGCCTCCCAACCGGCCCGCAGAATAAAGACCGCCACCACTACACCGATCCAGCCGTCCACATCCACCCCGGCGAAGTGTCCGATCAGGGTGCCCGCCAGCACAGCGGAGGTGGCCGCCACGTCGGACAGGGAATCGGCAGCGGTGGCCTGCATGGCCGCCGAGTGGATCCGACGGCCCAACCCGCGGTTAAAGAAGTACATCCACAGCTTCACCAGGATAGAAGCCGCCAGGACCACCACCGTCACCAGAGAGAAGGATACCGCAGTCGGATGGAGGATCTTTCCGATGGAGGTCTTACCCAGCTCCAGTCCCACCAGCAGGATCAGCAGCGATACCATCAGTCCCGCCAGATATTCGATGCGGCCGTGCCCAAACGGATGTCCGTCGTCCGCCTTCTGTCCCGCTAGCTTGAAGCCCACCAGGGTGACCACCGAAGAACCGGCGTCGGACAGGTTGTTGAACGCATCGGCGGTGACAGCGATAGAGCCGGTAAGGATACCGGCAAAAAACTTTCCCAGCGACAGCAGCAGATTGAGCAGGATCCCCACCCCGCCGGACAGGACGCCGTAGCGCTCCCGCACCGCCGGGTCCTGCACGCTCTCATGATCTTGAATAAAATGCCGGACTAAAAAATCCGTCATGTATGTCCCCTCCAAATCAAAACACAGGATTCTTATTATTATCCCACGGAAGCGCCGCAACGTCAAGCAGGCCGCCCCCTCCGGGAGTGTCCAAACAAAGAGTTAAAGAAAGTCAAAGAGTGAAAAGGGCACAG
>CAUWDA010000036.1:0-22222 GCA_963557075.1 uncultured Flavonifractor sp.
CGAAAAATGGCCGCCCGGTGGGCGGCCATTTTTCTCGGAATGACAGGCCTTTTGTACGGTTTGCGCATGTTGCAACAGGCCCTTTTATATTGAATTATGTGTCCGGCGGCTCAGCAGAGCTTCGCGCCGGCGGGAATGGCGTCGTCCAGCATGATCAGCTGGAGCTTCTCCTCCCCATGCTCGCTGTGAACGGCGGAAAGCAGCATACCGCAGCTCTCCTGGCCCATCATCTTCCGGGGGGGCAGGTTCACAATGGCCACCAGGGTCTTGCCCACCAGCTCCTCCGGCTGATAAAACTTGGCGATGCCGGAGAGGATCTGCCGGTCGGCGCCGGTGCCGTCCTCCAGGGTGAATTTCAGCAGCTTGTCGCTCTTCTTCACCTTCTCGCAGGCCTTCACCTTGACGGCCCGGAAATCGCTCTTACAGAAGGTGTCAAAGTCCACCGGCTCCTCCGCCAGGGGTTCCACCTCCACGGCGGGCAGGGCGGCCCTTCTGGCCTCCGCAGCAGCCTCCTCCAGCTCCTGGAGGGCCTTTTCCAGATCCACCCGGGGGAAGAGGTTCTCCCCCTTGGTGACGGCGGCGGTCTCACTGAGCGTCCCCCAGACGGCGGCGCTCTCCCAGGTGCGGCCCGCCTCGTCCACGCCCAGCTGGGCGAAGAGCTTGTCCATGCTCTCAGGCATGAAGGGGGCCAGGAGCACGCCGCAGATGCGGGTGGTCTCCACCAGATTGTAGAGCACATGGGCCAGCCGGGCGCCGTTGGCGTCCATATCCTTGGCCAGAGCCCAGGGGGCGTTCTCGTCGATATACTTGTTGGCCCGCTGGATGACCTGGAACACCTCGTCCAGGGCCTTGTGCGGGGCAAAGGAATCCATGGCCTCCTCGTAGCGGTCCCGCAGGCCGGCGGCCAACACCACCAGGTCCACGTCGAACTTCCGGGGATCGTCGTCCGGGAAGTCGGCGTTCATGCTGAAGGTCCCCCGGGACATGGCTACCATGCCCGCCAGGTCCCGCTCGTCCCCGGTGGCGCCGCAGCCCTCGGGCAGACCGGCTCCAAAGTACTTGCCCACCATAGCAGTGGTGCGGGAGAGCAGGTTGCCCAGGTCGTTGGCCAGGTCGGTGTTGATGGTCTGGATCAGAGCCTCATTGGAGAAATTGCCGTCGCTGCCGAAGGGGAAGGTACGCATGAGGAAGAACCGCAGGGCGTCCACACCGAAGCGTTCGGCCAGGACGTAGGGGTCCACCACGTTGCCCTTGGACTTGCTCATCTTGCCGCCGTCCAGCAGCAGCCAGCCATGGCCGTACACCTTCTTGGGCAGGGGCAGGTCCAGGGCCATCAGGATGGCGGGCCAGATAATGGAGTGGAACCGCACGATCTCCTTGCCCACGATGTGTACATCGGCAGGCCAGAACTTGTCGAAATCCTGATAGCGGTCATTGCCGTAGCCCAGGGCGTTGATATAGTTGCTCAGGGCGTCGATCCACACATAGACCACGTGGCCCGGGTCGAAGTCCACCGGCACGCCCCAGGAGAAGGAGGTGCGGGAGACGCACAGGTCCTCCAGGCCGGGCTTGATGAAGTTGTTGACCATCTCGTTGACCCGGCTGCGGGGCTGGAGGAAGTCGGTGTTCTCCAGCAGATCCTGGATGCGGTCGGCGTACTTGCTCAGGCGGAAGAAGTAGGCCTCCTCCTCCGCGTCCTGAACGGGACGGCCGCAGTCGGGACAGCAGCCGTCCTTCAGCTGGCTCTCGGTCCAGAAGGACTCGCAGGGCTTGCAGTACTTGCCCACATATTTGCCCTTGTAGATGTCCCCCTGCTCATAGAGCCGCTTAAAGATCTTCTGGACGGACTGAACGTGGTAGTCGTCGGTGGTACGGATGAACCGGTCATTGGAGATGTTCATCAGCTTCCACAGATCCAGCACGCCCCGGGGGCCCTCCACGATGTCGTCCACGAACTGCTTGGGGGTCTTGCCGGCCTCTTTGGCCTTGTCCTCGATCTTCTGCCCGTGCTCATCGGTGCCGGTGAGGAACATCACGTCCTCCCCCTTGATCCGGTGGTAGCGGGCGATCGCATCGGTGGCCACAGTGCAGTAGGTGTGGCCGATATGGAGCTTATCCGAGGGGTAGTAGATGGGGGTGGTGATATAAAATTTCTTCTTCTCAGGCATCAGAGGATCCCTCCGTATTCTTCTCGTCCGGCTCCGCCGCAGGGAGCGGCCGGGCGGCATTGTGCAGCAGCAGTACGCTGGAAGTCAGCAGGTAGAGGATGGTAAAGCCGTAGAGGGCCACGGTGCCCCAATCGTGCCGGTCCGCCAGGGTGACCAGCGAGAAATATACGCCCAGCAGTGAGAAAAACACGGCCAGACCGCTCCGCCCCTTTTCAAAGGAAAAACCGGCAATGTAGTAGAGCCCCAGCAGGCCGGCGATGATGGCGAAGAGCTCGTACACATAGTCCAGCTGCACCGGGTCCCCTGCCCGCACCTGATAGGCGGCGATGAGCCACACGCAGAAGGTGAAGGCCGGGATCAGCAGGGCTACGCTGTACTTGCCGCCTCCCGTCCCCTTGAAGTTGCTCTGGACGGTGCGCATCACACACAGGCCGGAGGCCACCGCCATGGCCGCCACGATGAGCCGGGTGTAGACAGGGTTGGCCCCCACGGCGAAATCAAACACCATCAGACCGGCGCCCCCGATGAGCAGGAAGCCGGAGAGCACCCCCGCCATGGCGTACAGGGTGTTGCCTTTGGCGGAGAAGGCCTGCCCATAGCTCTGGAACTCCGGGTACTTGGCCGTCAGGCTCAGGACCAGCAGCGCCACAGCCACCACCGCCGACAGGGCGATGAGGGCCAGGGAGGCCGGCGCGCCGGCCAGAGGCAGGCCGGTCTCAGCCTCAAAGGCGGTATTCAGTTCCCACCAGCGCAGGCCAAAGCCCGCCAGACCGCCCGCCACCGCGACGGCGGGCAACAGCATCTCTTTTCGCATCGTCAGCATCCTTTCCGGATGAAATCAATTTGAATCTATAGTATAGCACAGTTTGGTAAAAAGTGCACCTGTTTTTTGAAAAGATAGAGGAGGGATCGCCCGTCCTACAAAGGAAACCGCAGGCGGACGCCGCCTGCGGTTTCCTCTGTCATATTCCGTTGGGTGGGGCTTACTCGCCCTTCTGGCTCTCCAGGTACTCGTCGTAGGTCATCTTGCGGTCGATGAGCTGGCCGTCGGCGGTGAAGTCGAACACCCGGTTACACACGGTCTGGATGAGCTGATGGTCGTGGGAGGCCACCAGCACGTTGCACTTGACGGCCTCCAGGCCGTTGTTGAGGGCGGCGATGGACTCCAGGTCCAGGTGGTTGGTGGGCTGGTCCAGCAGCAGCACGTTGGCGCCGGAGAGCATCATGCGGGAGAGCATGCACCGCACCTTCTCGCCGCCGGAGAGGACCTTGACGGGCTTGTACACCTCGTCCCCGGAGAAGAGCATCCGGCCCAAAAAGCCCCGGAGATAGGCCTCGTGGGGGTCGGAGGACCACTGGCGCAGCCACTCCACCAGGTTGTCGTCGCAGTCCTTGAAGAACTCAGTGTTGTCCTTGGGGAAGTAGGAGAAGGTGGCGGTCTGGCCCCACTTGACGGTGCCCTCGTCGGGCTCCAGCTCGCCGGTGAGGATCTTGAAGAGGGCGGTCTGGGCGTTCTCGTTGTCGCCCACGAAGGCGATCTTGTCCCCGTGGCCCACGATGAAGGACACCTTGTCCAGCACCTTCACCCCGTCGATGGTCTTGCTGACGTCGGTGACAAAGAGAATATCCTTGCCCACCTCCCGGTCGGGAGAGAAGGCCACCCAAGGGTAGCGGCGGGAGGAGGCGGGGATCTCCTCCAGGGTGATCTTCTCCAGCAGCTTCCGGCGGGCGGTGGCCTGCTTGGACTTGGACTTGTTGGCGGAGAACCGGGAGATGAACTCCTTCAGCTCCTGGGCCTTCTCCTCGTTCTTCTTGTTCTGGTTCTTCATCAGGTTCTGCATCAGCTGGGACGCATCGTACCAGAAGTCGTAGTTGCCCACATAGAGCTTGATCTTGTTGTAGTCGATGTCCACGATATGGGTGCAGATGGTGTTGAGAAAGTGGCGGTCGTGGCTCACCACGATGACGGTGCCCTCAAAGTCCAGCAGGAAGTCCTCCAGCCAGTTGACGGCGTTGATGTCCAGGTTGTTGGTGGGCTCGTCCAGCAGCAGGATGTCCGGGTTGCCGAACAGCGCCTGGGCCAGCAGGACCTTCACCTTCAGCCGGGCGTCCAGGTTCTCCATGGTGGTCTGGTGGAACTCGGTCCCAACGCCCAGGCCCTGGAGGATACGGGAGGCGTCGCTCTCGGCCTCCCAGCCGCCCAGCTCGGCAAATTCCTCCTCCAGCTCGCAGGCCCGGATGCCGTCGGCCTCGGTCATCTCCTCTTTCTCATAGAGCGCGTCCTTCTCCTTGCCGATGTCGTAGAGCCGCTGATTGCCCATGATGACCGTGTCCATAACGGAATAGGCGTTGTAGGCGTTCTGGTCCTGCTTGAGGACGGACATACGGGTCTTGGGCAGGATGGACACCTCGCCGGAGGTCGCCTCCAGGTCGCCGGAGAGGATCTTCAGGAAGGTGGACTTACCGGCGCCGTTGGCGCCGATGATGCCGTAGCAGTTGCCCTTGGTGAACTGCAGGTCCACATGGGAAAACAGGGGCTGGCCGCTGTATGCCAGGGTCAGGTCGGAAACAGTGATCATGTCGTACTCCTTTTCGCGAAAACATCATTCATAGTGATTATAGCACAGAAATCCCGCTGTGCCTAGGGGTATTCCGCCGTCTGCGGTCCTGTCCTTGTCAGGCGGTGGGAGACGTGCTATGATGGAGATAAGAAAAACCCGTGTGAACAAGGAGGCCTCTGTCATGTCAGCGCAGTACCGCTCCGAACACGACTCTCTCGGCACAAAGGACATTCCCGCCGGGGCCTATTACGGCGTTCAGTCCCTCCGGGCAGCAGAAAATTTCCGTATCACCGGGCTGTCCGTCCACCCCCTGCTCATCACCTCCGTGGCCGAGATCAAAAAGGCCGCCGCCCTCACCAATCTGGAGATCGGTCTGTTGGACCGTCCGGTGGCGGAGGTCATCATCCGGGCCTGCAATGAGATCACCGCAGGCCGTCTCCACAACGCCTTCATCGTGGACCCCATCCAGGGGGGCGCAGGCACCAGCCTCAACATGAATGCCAACGAGGTCATCGCCAACCGGGCCATCGAGCTGCTGGGGGGCCGCAAGGGGGACTACGCTCTGGTCAGCCCCTATGACCACGTCAACCGCAGCCAGTCCACCAACGACGTGATCCCCTCCGCCGGCAAGCTGACGGTACTCAAGCTGCTGACGGCGGCCCGCGCCCAGCTGGAGCGGCTCTGTCAGGCGCTGGAGACCAAGGGCGAGGTCTTTGACGATGTACTGAAAATGGGGCGCACCCAGATGCAGGACGCGGTACCCATCCGCCTGGGGCAGGAATTCCGGGCCTACGGCCAGGCTGTCCGCCGGGACATCGACCGCCTGGGCCGGGTCCAGGAGGAGATGCGCCGCCTCAACATGGGCGGCACCGCCGTGGGCACCGGCATCAACGCCGACGGGCGGTATCTGCGCCGGATCGTCCCCAACCTCTCCAAGGTCACCGGCCTGCGGCTGGTCCAGGCGGAGGACCTCATTGACGCCACCCAGAACGCCGACGCCTTCGTCTCGGTGTCCGGCGCGGTCAAGACCTGTGCTGTCAATCTGTCCAAGTTATCCAACGATCTGCGGCTCATGTCCTCCGGCCCCCGGTGCGGCCTGGGGGAGATCGAGCTGCCCCCCAGGCAGAACGGCTCCTCCATCATGCCCGGCAAGGTCAACCCGGTCATTCCAGAGGTGGTCAATCAGGTGGCCTTTCAGATCATGGGCAACGACCTGACCATCACGATGGCCGCCGAGGCGGGGCAGCTGGAGCTCAACGCCTTCGAACCAGTCATTCTCCACAATTTGATCCAGAGTGTGGAGATCCTGGACCGGGCCGCCCGGACCCTTACCGACCACTGCATCGCCGGTATCACCGCCAACCGGGAGCGGTGCCGGGCGCTGGTGGAGAACAGCGTGGGCCTGATCACCGCCCTGTGCCCCCATGTGGGGTACGAGCGGGCCTCCCAGCTGGCCAAGCGGGCCATCGCCACCGGCGCTCCGGTGCGGACCCTCATTCTGGAGGAGGGGCTGGCGGATGAGGAGACGCTGGACCGCATCCTGGACCCCTGCGCCATGACCGGGCCGGAGCTGTAAGGCCCAGCCCGTTTTCCACAAAAAAGACCGCTGGCGCGGTCTTTTTTGCGTCTTTTCCCCCGTCAGCCCGAATAGCGCCAGTTCCTTTGCAGCTTCGCCCCATTTCTGCTATACTGATTCCACAAAGGAGAGATGTGCTGTGGAAAAGTCTCTGTTCACCTGCCCCCTCTGCGCCGCCCCGCTGACCCGGGAGGGCCGCTCTTATACCTGCCCCAACGGCCACTGCTATGACGTGGCCCGGGAGGGCTATGTCCACCTGCTCCCCGCCAACCAAAAGCACTCCAAGTCCCCCGGAGACGACAAGGGCATGGTGGCCGCCCGCAATCAGTTTTTGTCCGCCGGGTACTACGCCCCCCTGCGGGACGCCTTGTGCGCCCTGGCGCTCAGGCATACCGGCCCGTCGGTGTCGGTGCTGGACTCGGGCTGCGGCGAGGGCTACTACACCGCCGGCCTTCACACCGCCCTTGCCGAAGCAGGCAAGCAGGTGCAGCTGGTGGGGATCGACCTGTCCAAGCCCTCAGTGCGTCTGGCTGCCCGGCGGGTCCCGGCGGGGGAGTTTGCGGTGGCCTCCGCCTACCATCTTCCGGTGGCCGGCCGGAGCGTGGACCTGCTGCTCAACTGTTTCTCTCCCCTGGCCCTGGAGGAGTTTCGCCGGGTGCTCCGCCCCGGTGGGCTCTTCCTCTATGTAGTCCCTGCCGCAGACCACCTGTGGGAGCTGAAGCAGGTGCTCTATGACACCCCCTACCCCAACCAGGAGCAGGACATCCCCTACGAGGGCTTCTCCTACCTGGATGTGGTCCCGGTGGAGACCGCCATGGAGGTGACGGGGGCGGACCTGCCCCACCTGTTCCAGATGACCCCCTACTACTGGAAGACCCCCAAGGCGGGGGCCGCCCGGCTGGCGGAGCTGGACGGGCTGCGGGTGCGGGCCTCCTTCCGCATCCATGTGTTCCGGCGGGAGGAGGCGTAAGGGCTACATCTGCTCCAGGACGGTCCGGATGGCCCAGGCCTGGGCCTGAGCCTCCTCCGCCGACTGGTGGAACAGCTCCTCCAGACAGGGGTCCGCCGTCCCCGCGGCGGAGGACCGGTAGCAGGCGGCGCTCCGCTGCCGGGCCTGAAACTGCTCCCGCAGGGCCGCCTGGACCGGCTCCCGGACACTCCCGCCCCCCTGGCTCTCCGGCCAGTACTGTACCCCGGAGATGAGAAAATAGGCGGTGCTCAGCCGCTTGGCCTGCCGCCGCTGCCGGGCAGCCAGGGCCGCCAGCACCTTCCCCCCGCTCCCCTGCACCCGGCGGGCCAGGGCCTGGCTGCGCCTGCTGGCCGCCAGCTCCTGATCCACGCACTGCTGGAGCCGGGGGCCGTGGACCGCCGAGGCGGGACCCAGGCAGGCGATCTCCGCGCCCTCCTCCGGCTGCTCTACCACCACCGCCGGCAGCGGCCGCTCTTCCTCTTCCGCCGCCAGCGCGAAGGGGCAGTCCGCCCGGACCTCCGGCATGACCCGCCTCCACACCCGCTCAAAGACCTCGCTGCTGCATTCGGATACCAGTTCCCGGTCCATACGCATTGCCTCCCGTTTTGATGTAGATTCCCCCTATCCTATGCCGGGATGGCAAGATTTGCCCCGCTCAGGGTTGTATTTCCCAGATTTCCGTGATAAAATAATTACTCATGGAATGAACCATATACAAAGGAGAGACCGTCTATGCTGGAGATCAATCATCTCAGCTATCAGGTAGAGGGAGAGGAAGGCCAGGCTCTGGGCATCCTCAACGATGTCTCCCTCACCGTCAAGGACAACCAATTTGTTGTCATCACCGGCCCCAACGGCGGCGGTAAGACCACCCTCGCCAAGGCCATCATGGGCCTGGTGCAGCCCACCGGCGGCGCCATCCGCTGGAACGGCACCGACATCACCAACCTGGACATCACCGGCCGGGCCCGGCTGGGCATCAGCTACGGCTTTCAGCAGCCCCCCCGCTTCAAGGGCCTGCGGGTGAAGGACCTGCTCTCTCTGGCCGCCGGCAGCGAGAAGCTGACCCGGGAGGAGGGCTGCCAGTACCTCACCAAGGTGGGTCTGTGCGCCGGGGACTATATCGACCGGGAGGTGGACTCCTCCCTGTCCGGCGGCGAGGTCAAGCGCATTGAGATCGCCACCATCCTGGCCCGCAAAAGCGGCCTGATGATCTTTGACGAGCCGGAGGCCGGCATCGACCTGTGGTCCTTCGCCAAGCTCACCGAGACCTTTAAGCTCATCCATCAGAAGCGGGAGGCCACTCTGGTGGTCATCTCCCACCAGGAGCGCATTATCGACCTGGCCGACGAGATCGTCATGATCGCCGACGGCAAGGTGCAGAGACACGGCCCCAAGGATGAGATCTTCCCCCAGATCCTGGCCAACACCAGGACCTCTTGCAGTTATCTGTCGGAAGGAGCGAAGTAAGATGGATCAGGCAGAATGGAAGCTCCTCAGGGAGATCGCGGACCTGGAAAAGACCCCCCAGGGGGCCTATAACATCCGCCGCAACGGACAGCTGGACTCCCGCAACAACACCGCCAATATCGAGATCACCACCAAGACCGAGCCGGGCAAGTCCGGGATCGACATCACCGTCAAAAGCGGCACCAAGCACGAGTCGGTCCATATCCCCGTCATCATCAGTCAGACCGGCCTTTCCGAGCTGGTGTACAACGACTTCTTCATCGGGGACGACTGCGATGTGGACATCGTGGCCGGCTGCGGCATCCACAACACCGGCTGCGAGACCAGCCAGCACGACGGTGTGCACACCTTCCACATCGGCAAGAACTCCAAGGTTCGCTATGTGGAGCGCCACTACGGCGAGGGCGAGGGCACCGGTAAGCGCATCATGAACCCTCAGACCGTGGTCTATCTGGACGAGGGGGCCTCTCTCAACATGGAATCCACCCAGATCCGGGGCGTGGACTCCACCAAGCGGGAGACCCGCATCGTGGTGGGCAAGGGCGCGGAGGCCATCATCACCGAGAAGCTGCTCACCCACGGCCAGCAGACTGCCGAGAGCGACATGGAGATCATTCTGGACGGCGAGGACGCCACCGGCCGGGTCATCTCCCGCTCCGTGGCCCAGGACGACTCCGTCCAGGTCTTTTATCCCAAAATGACCGGCAATACCAAGTGCTTCGGCCATGTACAGTGCGACTCCATCATCATGGGCAGCGCCAGGATCTCTTCTATCCCCGCCATCGTGGCCAACCATGTGGACGCCCAGCTCATCCATGAGGCCGCGATCGGCCGCATCGCCGGCGATCAGATCCTCAAGCTGATGACCCTGGGCTTGACGGAGCAGGAAGCGGAGGAGAAGATTCTCGATGGCTTCCTTCAGTGATATCCAGCGGGTGGTCAACGGGGAGGGCCACTTCGCACCCTATAACCATATTTTTGTGACCCGCATCGAGGGCCGGGAGGCAGAGGGCACTCTGGAGGTCCGCCCCGAGAGCCTCAACCCCATGGGCATCGTCCACGGCGGCGCCCTGGTGGCCCTGGCCGATACGGTGGCGGGCTGCGCCGCCTTCACCTGCGGCCGGGTGTGCGTCACTCTGGACTGCTCCATGCAGTATCTGGCCCCCGGCACCGGCAGCTTTATTCACTGCCTGGCCACCCCCAAGAAGCTGGGCAAGACCATTTTGGTCTACGACGCCCTGCTCACCAACGATCAGGGCCAGACGGTGGCCACCGGCACCTATACCTTCTTCGCCAAGGAGACCCGGGTGGAGGATGCCCCGTTTAATTAACGCATGGAGGGCCCGTTACAGAACGCCTTGTTCTGCAACGGGCCCTTTTTTCGTTACGCGTCCTCCAGCTGGTCCCACAGCCGCAACAGGGCGGCCAGCAGCACCAGCAGCGAGGCCCGGAAATTGACTTCCCCGCTCCGACCCGCCTGCCGGTCCCGAAGCCCCAGGCAGAAAAACCAGCCCAGCGCGATCACCACCAGCACTGCGGCGGTCAGCCGCAGTCCGGTCACATCGTCCGCCCGCCCGGTCCGCAGGCTCTCCCGCTGCCGGGCCAGCGCCATCCAGGACAGGCAGACCGCCCCCAGCAGCACAGAAAGAAAAAACAGGGACCGGTCCGCTGTCTCCAGCAGATCCCCCTGTTCCCGTTCCGTCATTTCGATCCCCCCTCCCGCCAGTCTACGCGGGAGGGGGGATCTTTGCCGCTGTCCGCCTACTGAATCCGAAAGCCCCCGGAGCACTGAAGGAGCACGAACTCCATTACAGTCTCCCCATCCGGAAACTCCAGCGCCTCATAGGCGCCGTCCTCCACCTCGTGGAAGGAAATGACCCGCCCCGTCCGGTCGATCCAGATCCGGTGGGGGAGGTATGCGGCCTCTATATACTCGTTCACAAGCTCCCTCCTTCTGTTCCCCGCGGCGCGGCAAAAAGGGGGGCGCTTCTCTTGCCTGGTCCAGTGGCCCCCGGCGCTGCCGCGTCTCTCTCAGCGGATCTTCCGCTGCTTACAGGACCATTGTACCATTCCGATTTCCGGCCTGCCAGCACAGCCGCGGCAGATTAGCGCCGGTTATTTCCACTTTCGCGGTAAATATACCCGGTCAATTCCGCTCTGCCGCCAGCCGCTCCCGGCACGCCCGATACCGCTCCTCGTCGATGGCGCCGGTGGCCAGCATCCGCTCCGCCCAGAGCTGCAAGGTCTCCACTGTGATGGAGATGCGCTCCAGCTCCTCCTGGATGTGGATAAAGTCTGCCAGCTCGTCGTCGCTGATCACGCCGTCCGCCGTGATCTCGATGAGCCGGTCCTTGCACTTGTGCATGGAGTTCAGGGAGGCCAACATCTCCAGTACGATCTGGGACAGCTCCTTGAGCTTGATCTCCGGCACATACTGCTGCCCGATGGGGCACTGATTGGCGCAGTAGTAGTTGCAGAGGCTGGGCTGCTTGTACTTCTCCGCCATGACCAGCACCTCGTCCGGGTGGGGCAGGGAGCGCTCGTTCTCGATCTTCTCAATGCGCTCCGGCGGGATGGATTCCAGCAGCTGGCTGGCCGCCTCCCGGGTCAGATGCAGTCCCTCCCGGGTCAAATGGTAGATGTTCTTGTTCGCTTTTGTGGATACTCTCGCCATGACCGGCACCTCCACCTTTACCTTATTCTGTCCCGGTCCGCGCTCCCGCGCCCGGAAAAGGGCCTGTTGCGGCATTGCAACAGGCCCTCAATAGATCCTGCTATCCCGGGCCGACTCAGGGGCGGACGATCAGGGTGGCAAAAAACTGTCCCCCCTCGCCGTACCGGCCATAGAGTTGGATCGCGTCTCCCGGCCGCAGCTCACTCAACGTCAGTTCCCCGCCAGCGCCGGTCATGATCCCGGCCCCAGATACATCCACAGGGCACACCTGGCCGTTCTCCAGCTGGACGGCCATGGTGCCCGTCCGCTCGTCCACCACCACCAGCATGCCGGAGAGCCGGGTCGTCTCCCGGTCGGAAAAGGCCTGGATCTCATAGACCTGCCCGTTCCGGACACGCAGGGCGACTTGATCCCCAGCCTGCAGCTGTCCCAGGGCGGCGGAGGCTCCGTCCCGCCGGATGTAGGGCGGGACAGCGGAGTCCAGGCGGAAGCTCCGGCGCTCTCCCTGGTCGGTCTCCACCTCCAGCGCCACGGACCCGCCATAGCTGACGCTCTGGAGCACGCCGCGGACAGAGCCGTCCACAGCGGGCGCCTCCGTACCTACCAGCTTCAGCTCCGCCAGGTGTCCCATGCCGTCCACCCAGCACCAGGCCTGGGTATAGTTCCCGCCATCGGCGATGAGCTCCGGTCCGCCCACCTGCCCGTCCGCCTCCACCCTGGTAAAACGGTCGATGACCAGCCGACGGCTGGCGCCGTCCGCCAGAAGGGAGATGCCCGCCCGATCCACTGCGGAGACCGCTCCGCTCATGGCGGTCAGTCCGCCGCTGAGCCGGGCGGACTGGGTCGCCCCCGCCTCATCCAGGTTCACCCGGAGATACTGCCCCGTCCGCAGAGCGGAGAGGGTCGTGCGGATGTTATTCTCATAGACGGCGGTACCGGCGGGCAGGGTCAGCTCTGTCTGACCGGACAGCTCGCTGGTGACGGTCACGGTGATCGACCCGTCACTGCCGGCAGACAGGGCGGCGATGACTCCCCCGGTCCAGGGGTAGCTGGTATAGGAGGGCAGCTCGGCATAGATGCCCCGCTCGTCCATAAAGTCGATGGTGCGCCGCAGCATGGTGGCCATCTCCGCCCGGGTCAGGTTGCTTCTGGGCATGAACTGGTTGGCGCTGTTGCCCCGGACGACGCCGTAGGAGCTGAGCAGATAGACATAGGGCTTGAGCACCTCTGCGATGGCGGCGGTGTCGGCGAAGCTCATGGAGTAACTGGTCAGGTTCTCCGCCATGGCGTCCAGCTGCATGGCCCGCACCAGGTACATGGACAGGTTCTCCCGGGTGATGGACCGGAGCAGCGCCCCGGAGGTACACATGGCCTCCAGCTCCTGCCGGCTGATGATACCGGTCTCCAGACAGACTGCCATCTCATCCTTGGCCCAATCGTACACCTCTGCCGGCAGGATGAGGCGCAGCGGCTCCGCCCAGTCGGCGGCGATCCGCTGCCGGTCCGCAGCCGATACGCCGGTGGTGCGGGAGCAGAAGAGCAGCGCCTCGCAGGCGGTCATCTGGCGGGCGGGTGAGAAGGCGGTCTGGCTGGTACCATTGATGACCCCCAGCCCGGCCAGGTACTCCACGTCCTCCCGGGCCCAGTGCCCCTGCATATCCTCAAAGCTCACCGCTCCGGCAGGGACCGCCAGCAGAGAGACCGCCAGCGCCGTGGTCAGCCCCAGAATGGCAATTCTCTTTCCTTTCATACCCGTTCCTCCGTCGCCTGCGCTTGTTTCCATAATCTGATGGTCTCATTATACCGGCCCCCCCGGGAAAAAGCAACCTGCAATTCCCCCTTGCCCGAGCCAATAATCAACATATGTATGTTATCTTGACAAATGTAGATTAAAGTGATATGCTGTTCCAGCCCAGTAAAGGAGGAATACCCGTGGAGGAGAGACGAGAAGAGAATCTGGACCTGCGCCAGCGCAAGACCCGCAGGCAGCTGACCCAGGCCCTGGTGGAGCTGATGGAGGAACGCCCCTTTCAGGAGCTGTCGGTGACCGACATCTGCCGCCGGGCCATGGTCCACCGCACCACCTTCTACGCCCACTTTACCGACAAGCAGGAGCTGCTGCACTACCTGCTGGTCCAGGAGGCCCACGGCTGTATCGACGCCTGCGTCCCCCGGGACGCCGACTCCCCCCGCCGTTTCTTTCTGGACGCCGCCCGCAATGCCCTGGACTTTTTCAAGTCCAGGCGGCCCCTGTATCGGGCCTGCATCCAGAGCGGAGCGGACACCCAGAGCGGCCTGCTGGAGGACGCCGCGGCCGATGAACTGGCCCACCGCTTGAGCCAGCCCCCTTTCTCAGACCTTCTGCCCGGAACGGACCCCCGCATCACCGCCCGGATCTATGTGGGAGCCATGCTGTCCCTGATCCGCTGGTGGCTCGTCAGCCCAAACCCGGTCCCGGAGCAGGTCCTGCTGGACCACCTGGACCGGCTCATCCCCCAAAATTGAGAGGTTATGCCTATGGAACCGGATAAAAAAACAGAGACCCCAATGACCAAGCTGGCCCGCTTCATCGTAGATAAGCGCAAGGCCTTTCTGCTGGTATTCATCGCCGCGCTGCTCTTCTGCGGCTCCTCCATCGACAAGGTCAAGGTAAACAACGATATCACCTCCTACCTGCCGGCGGAGACCGAGACCCGGCGGGGCCTGACCCTGATGGAAGAGGAGTTCATCACCCTGGGCTCCGCCAATGTAATGGTGTCCAACGTGACCTACGACACCGCCGCCGCCCTCGCTGCCAAACTGGAGCAGCTGGAGGGGGTGTCCCAGGTGGATTTTGACGACACCGACGACCACTACCACGACTCTGCCGCGCTCTTCTCCATCTCCTTTGACGGCGAGGCCGGCGACCCGGAGACGGTAGAGGCCCTCCACCGGGTGGAAAACGCTCTGGAGGGCTACGACCTGTCGGTCTCCACCGAGGTGGGCCGGGACACCTCCGCATCCCTGCAAAAGGAGATGACCATCATTCTGGCCATCGCCGCCGCCGTCATCGTGGTGGTGCTCCTCTTTACCTCCAAGAGCTACATGGAGGTGCCCGTCTACCTCATTGTGTTCGTGGCCGCCGCGGTACTCAACATGGGCACCAACTTCATCTTCGGCACCATCTCCTTTATCACCAACTCCATCGCCGTGGTGCTCCAGCTGGCACTGGCCATCGACTACGCCATCATCTTCTGCCACCGGTACATGGAGGAGCGAGACAGCGGTCTGGACCCCCGGGAGGCGGATATCGCCGCCCTGAGCAAGGCCATCGTGGAGATCTCCTCCTCCAGCCTGACCACCATCTCCGGCCTGGTGGCTCTGATGCTCATGCAGCTGCGCATCGGCTTTGATATGGGCATCGTGCTGGCCAAAGGCATCATCTGCTCCATGCTCTGCGTGTTCTTCCTGATGCCCGCCCTGCTGATGGTGTTCCAGCGGCCCATCGACCGCACCCGCCACAAGAATCTGGTGCCCAAGATCAACTTCTGGGGCCGGGGGGTCATCAAGCTCCGCTTTATCCTCCCCCCCATCTTCCTGGTGGTGATCATCGCCGGGGCGGTGCTGTCCGGCCGCTGCGCCTATGTCTTTGACACCAACGACGCCGACTTTGACAACAAGCCCGCCTGGCAGCTGGCCGACGAGAAGGTGACCAACACCTTCGGCAAGAAAAACACCATCGCCATGCTGGTGCCCCGTGGGGACTACCAGAAGGAAAAGCGCATCCTGGAGCGGGTATCCCAGCTGCCGGAGGTGACCCAGGTCACCGGTCTTGCCAACATCGAGGTGGAGGACGGCCGGATGCTCACCGACGACATCTCTCCCCGGCAGTTCGCCGAGCTGGCCGGGGTGGACGTGGAGCTGGCCCGTCTGCTCTTCCAGGCCTACGGCCTCAGCGTGGAGGAGTACGGCTCCATCTTCCAGAATCCGGACGACTATTCCGTCCCTCTGCTGGACATCTTCCAGTTCCTGCTGGAGCAGAAGGACAAGGGCGTGGTGAGCCTCACCGGCGACCAGGCCAAGCAGGTGGAGGACCTGCAGGACCAGCTGGATATGGGCCTCAAGCAGCTCCAGGGCAACGCCTGGTCCCGGATGGTCTTTGTGGCCGACGTCCCCACCGAGGGGGACGAGACCTACGCCCTGCTGGATGAGATCCGGGCCATTGGCCGGGATTACTATGACAGCGGCGACGTGGTGCTGGTGGGCAACTCCACCAACGCCTTCGACCTGGCCAGTTCCTTCTCCGGCGACAATATGAAGATCAGCGTACTCACCGCCCTGTTCGTCATGGTGATCCTGCTGTTCACCTTCAAATCCGCCGGTCTGCCGGTGCTGCTGGTACTCACCATCCAGGGCTCCATCTGGATCAACTTCTCCTTCCCCGTCCTCACCGGCACCAACCTGTTCTTCCTCAGCTATCTGGTGGTCAGCTCCATCCAGATGGGCGCCACCATCGACTACGCTATCGTCATTACCAACCGCTATCTGGAGCTGAAGAGCGTGCTGGACCCCAAGCAGGCCATGGTGGAGTCCCTGAGCCAGAGCTTCCCCACCATCCTCACCTCGGGCACCATCATGTCGGTGGCCGGCTTCCTCATCGGCGGCATCTCCACCGACGCCACCATCGGCTCGGTGGGCTTGACCCTGGGCCGGGGCACCGTCACCTCCATCCTGCTGGTGATGACCGTCCTGCCCCAGCTGCTGCTGTTGGGCGACGCCCTCATCGAGCGCACCGCCATCACCCTCAACCGGGACCACGCCCAGCGCTTCAATAAGGGCTCCATGCGGCTGGACGGCCACGTCCGCGGCCATGTGTCCGGCTTTGTGGACGGCGAATTTAAGGGCGTGATCCACGGCAGCGTGGACGCCCTCATCGAGAGCAAATATCAGGAACTTGAGACAGAAGACGATTCCAAGGAGGGTCAGCCATGAAGCACACCAGACGTATCCCGGCCCTGCTGCTGGCCGCCGCCCTCCTCGTATCCCTGCTCCCCCCCGCGGGAGCGGCGGGGACCGTGACCATCGGCTCCCATTCTGAATTTCTGACCTTCGCCCGCAACTGCACCAAGGATACCTGGTCGGTGGGCGTGACCGTGGAGCTGACCGCCGACCTGGACCTGGGCGGCGCCGGCTTTACCCCCATCCCCATCTTTCAGGGGACTTTCCACGGCAACGGCCACACCATCTCCGGCCTTTCCTTCTCCGACAAGGGCTCCCGGGTAGGTCTCTTCCGCACCCTGACGGAGAGCGCCGTGGTGGAGAGCCTGACCGTGGAAGGCACCCTCGCCCCCGAAGGCACCGCCGCCCAGGTGGGTCTGCTGGCCGGGGAGAACCACGGCGTCGTGCGGGGCTGCACCACCGTCGGCTCGGTCTCCGGTCTGGAGGACGTGGGCGGCGTGGTGGGCCTCAACGGCGAGACCGGCACGGTGGAGCACTGCGTCAATCAGGCTGCGGTGTCCGCCCCCCTCAACACCGGCGGTATCGCCGGACAGAATCTGGGGACCCTCTCCGCCTGTACCAACTCCGGCAGCATCAACACGGAGGCCGGTGAGGAGGCCCCCTCCAGCTCCGGCGGCATCGCAGGGCTGTCCCGGGGGACCATCACCAGCTGCGTCAACTCCGGCCCGGTGGGCTACCAGCATGTGGGCTACAACACCGGCGGCATCGCAGGGCTCCAGTCCGGCGCGATCTCCGGCTGCAAAAACACCGGCGCCATCCTGGGCCGGAAGGACGTGGGCGGCATCGTGGGTCAGTTCGAGCCCAGCGTGGAGGTGCGCTACGGCCCCTCCCCCGCCGAGAGTCTCAACAGCAACCTCTCCCTCCTCTTTGACCGGCTGGAGACCCTCAGTGATCAGATCAGCGACATCGCCGGGCGCAGCGTGGAGGACGCCCAGGCCATTCAGGACGCCGTGGGCCAGATCCGGGACCGGGCGGAAGACGCAGGCAGCGAGGGTCTGGACGACTACCGGGCCATGACCGATCAGCTCCAGAGCGAGGTCAACGCCCTGCGGGACGGTCTGGAGGATCTCCGGACCCACACCGGCGTCTTTGCCGACGCCGCCTGGGATGAGCTGGACACCCTGCTGGAGCAGGCCGGCGTTCTGCGAAAGGACCTGGACCGCCTGCTGGACAGCGCCGACAGCTCCCTCTCCCAGGCCGGAGACGCCCTGCGGGACGTCATCGACGACGTCGACCGGCAGGCGCAGACCATCCGCACCCATCTGAGCGCCCTGTCCAGTGAGCTGGACAGCCTGGAGCGCTATCTGATCCAGGTGGCTGACTGCCTGCTCCGTCAGGACCTGGAGGGGGCTCTGGCCATCCCCTTCCCCTCGCTGGACCTGGCCGGGCACCTGTCCGCCGTCACCAATGCCCTCACCCGCATCCCCGGTCTCATCAGCGACGGGGCCGACCGGCTGTCCGCCATCGGCAGGCATGCCTCCCGGAAGCTGGAGGCCATTCTGGACCACGCCGACCGGGCCGCCGATAAGATGCACCGGGCCGCCGACCGGCTGGTGGAGGCCGGGCGCACCCTCACCCAGGATACCCGGCAGGACATGGATGTGGTCAGCGCCCAGATCGACGCGGTCCGCACCCTGCTCAAAAACTACTCCGACACCCTGGGCGATAAGGCGCAGTCGGCCGCCGACGACATCAGCGGCCACCTGGACACCATACAGGACCGGGTGGACCAGATGACCCAGGCCGCCGGCGCGGACAACAAGGCCCTGCACGCCACCGCCCAGGGGGTGATCGGCGCGCTGGACCAGGTGCGCCAGTCCATCTATGAGCTGAGCCAGGAGCCGGAGTTCAACACCGCCGACCTCTCCCAGGACAGCACCGAGGGCCCTGGCGTGGTCAGCAGCTGCACCGCCGCCGGTACCGTGGAGGGCGACTCCAACGTGGGCGGCATCGTGGGCACCGTGGGCGCCGAGATCGCCGATGACCCGGAGGCCACCGTCAACACGGAGGACCTGGAGCTGCTTGCCGACGTATACGCCACCCTGAAGGCGGCGGTGCGGGGCTGCCGGTTTGACGGCTCGGTCCGGGTCAAAAACGACTGCGGCGGCGGCATCGCCGGCCGCTGCTCCGCCGGGGCCATCGTGGACTGTGCCGCCCGGGGCGATATCACCGTGGGCGGCGACTACTGCGGCGGCGTCGCCGGTTCCACCGCCGGCTCCGTCCTCCGCTGCGCCGCTCTGGTGGACCTGGACGGCGAGAGCTGGCTGGGCGGCATTGCCGGTCTGGGCGGCGCCCTCACCGACTGCCGCTCCATGGTCCGCGCCCAGGGCGACGGCGAATACCGGGGCGCCATAGTCGGACAGGCGGAGGATGAGCTGACTGGCAACCGCTATCTGCTGGAGGACCTGGCCGGCCTGGACGGCGTGGACGTGACCGGTATGGCGGAGGGCCTGGAGTTTTCCGCTTTCGCCCAGCTGGACCACATTCCCGCCGATTTTCTCACCTTCTCCTACCGCTTTACGGTGGACGGTCAGACCGTGGCTGAGATCCCCTTCTCCTACGGAGCCGACCTGGACCAGAGCCTGGTGCCGGAGGCCCCGGCCCGGGACGGCACTTACGGTATCTGGCCCGATTACCCGGTGCATGGCCTCATCCGTTCCATGGTGCTGGAGGCCCAGTTCACTCAGCCCACCGCCACCCTCTCCTCGGGCGGGACCTTCCCCACCCTGCTGGCGGAGGGGACCTTTGAGCCGGACGCCCTGCTCTCCCTGGAGGACAGCGCCGACCTCCCCGCTCTGTCTGGCTGGCAGACCCTGGACAGCTGGTCTTACGCCATCACCGGCGGCCAGAACGACACCGTGACCCTCCGCCTGCGGGCGGCGGATACGGAGCAGCCCGCCGCTGCCATCCGTCAGCCCGACGGCAGCTGGCAGGTAGTCCAGGGCCAGCTGGACGGCAGCTATCTGGTGATCGAGGGCCCTGCCGAGGGGCAGATCGCCCTGCTGGATCAGCCCCCCTCCAGTCCCCTGCTCATCGTCCTGCCCATCTGCGGCGGCGGAGCGGTCCTGCTGGCGGCCGTTCTCCTGCTGCACCGGCGGAAAAAGCGCAGGCAAAATACCCCCGCCGCTGTCAACTGAATCAAAAAAAGCCCTGTTGCAAAATGCGCAAACCGTACAAAAGACCTGTCATTCCGAGAAAAATGGCCGCCCACCGGGCGGCCATTTTTCGTGGGGATCCGTCTCAATTTGCGGGAAAACGGATTGCGAGCCAGTGTGCTCACTGGCTCGCAATGACGGACTTGTGCAGAATGTCAATTTTGCAACAGGCCCTTTTTTATATGTTGTGATCCCTCTTCCGGCGGAGCCGCCGCAGCTCCAGCCCCACCCCTACCCCGACAAGGGCCAGAGCGGTCAGCAGCATAATGGCAAAGACCAGCACATTGATCCAGGAAAAGCCCTCTACGTCGGCGTGGGTGACCAGCACCTGCCAGGAGAAGTAGTGGGCCATGCCGGGCACCTTCTGCTCGGGCACCAGCCAGGCGGATAAACAGTTGGACAGGGGGACCACAAAGGCGGCCTCCAGGGCGGCCAGGCCTCCCTTCAGCCAGGGGCCCACCGGCAGCCAGTAGAGGATCACAAAGAGCAGCCAGACCAGGGCCATCACGAAGGTGGCAATGGGATAGCCCAGGCTGAACAGCCAGTCTCCCCCGGTGGTGAGAGAGATCACCGCCAGCAGCACAAAAAGCCACACCGTCAGCAGGGCCATAAAGATGGGCAGACAGCGTCCGCTGTAAAAGCGGTGTATCGCCCACAGTCCCCAGGGCAGGGACAGACAGGCGGCGGTGATGGCCAGCCCACTCCCCAGCCACGGGCCGCCGGTCACCCCCCAGCAGGCCAGCAGCAGCAACAGCAGGCAGACCGACAGGCCCCCCATGCAGATGGGCAGCTTGTTCTTCTTCAGGCGGAAGGGCAGGTTGGTCACACAGAAGGCCATCCCCAGGGAGAAGAACACGATCCAAAACCAGCTCAGCCCCCGCTCAAAGACCAGGTTGCAGATGAAGCAGGGGACCAGCGCCGCGAGGTAGGCCGCCGCAAAGAAGATGCGGACTCCCCGCACCACCCTGTTCCACACCGCCGCCGCCCGGGCCTGGGCGGACGCCTCATCGTCGTCGCAGGCGGTAAAGAACTCGTGCTCCGAGATGTGGAGCAGGCGGCAGATGGAGGGCACCAGGGAGACGTCGGGGTAGGACAGCCCCCGCTCCCATTTGCTCACCGAGGACTCCGTCACATAGAGGGCCTGGGCCAGCTCCCGCTGGGTCAAGCCGGCCTCGCCCCGCTTGCGGCGGATGTAGGCGCCAAAGGTTTTCTTTTCATCCAATGTAAGGACCTCCGATCCTGGGCGAACCGCCCGACACACACCCTACCCGCCCAGCGGAAAAAAGTCAAGAAATGAGGGCGCATTTTCTCCTCGACCGTTGGTCGAGTTCTTCTCCCCCAACGGTTTGCGGGTTTCCCCCGAAATGACGAAAGCGGCCCGCGCAGACTGCGCGGGCCGCCTTTGCTCAGAATTCAGTGCCGCCGAACTCATGGAAGGTGAGGTTTTTGTTGCGCTCCTCCGTCCAGTTGATCGCCCACTGGGACCCGAAGAGCAGCAGTTGGTTGCCCTTGTAGTCCTCCACCAGCTTGGTGTCGGTACCCAGGTTCAGGTCCTCCTCCTTCACCGGCTGGCCGTCCTCGGTGTCGATCCACCGCAGGTACTCATAGGGCAGGCCCTCCATGTAGAGGTCCACGTTGTACTCGTTCTTCAGCCGGTACTCCAGCACGTCGAATTGCAGGGTACCCACCACGCCCACAATGACCTCCTCCATACCGGAGTAGGGCGTCTTGAAGATCTGAATGGCGCCCTCCTGGGCGATCTGTTCCATGCCCTTCAAAAACTGCTTGCGCTTCATGGTGTCCAGCGAGCGCACCCGCTTGAAGTGCTCGGGGGCGAAGGTGGGGATGGGATCGAAGGTAAACTTCCTGGCGGCGGTACACAGAGTGTCGCCGATGGAGAAAATGCCCGGATCGAACACGCCGATGATGTCGCCGGCGTAGGCCTCCTCGATGATCTCCCGCTCGGCGGCCATCAGCTGCTGGGGCCGGGACAGGCGGATCTTCTTGCCGCCCTGGACGTGGTAGACCTCCTTGTCCGCCTCGAACTTGCCGGAGACGATGCGCATGAAGGCGATACGGTCCCGGTGGGCCTTGTTCATGTTGGCCTGGATCTTAAAGACGAAGGCGGAGAAGCTGTCGTCCATAGAGTCGATGAGGGCATCCCCCGCCTTCCGGGGCAGGGGCGCGGTGGTCATCTGGAGGAAGTGCTCCAGGAAGGGCTCCACGCCGAAGTTGGTGAGGGCGGAGCCGAAGAACACCGGGGACAGCTTGCCGTGGCGCACCCGGTCCAGGTCGAATTCGGCGGCGGCGCCGTCCAGCAGTTCGATCTCATCGGTGAGCTGCTGGTGGAGCCGCTCTCCAATCAGGCCGTCCAGGTTGGCGTCCCCCAGCTCCACCTCGGTGGCGGTGGCGGCTTTGGCGCCGCCGTTGGAGGTGAAGTGTATGATTTTCTTGCTCCCCCGGTCATACACGCCCTTGAAGTCCTTGCCGCAGCCGATGGGCCAGTTGACGGGATAGGTCTCGATGCCCAGCTCCTTCTCCAGCTCCTCCAGCAGTTCAAAGGAGTCCCGGGCCTCCCGGTCCATCTTGTTGATAAAGGTGAAGATGGGGATGTCCCGCATGGCGCACACCTTGAACAGCTTCCGGGTCT
>CAUWDA010000037.1:0-19952 GCA_963557075.1 uncultured Flavonifractor sp.
TGACAGGTCTTTTGTACGGTTTGTGCATGTTGCAACAGGCCCTTTTTTCAGCCGCTGGTCACCCGGTGCCCCTGAATGGGATGGACGCGGGACTCTCTCATGGCCTGGCAGCTGTTCACCAGGGCGGCGGCCTGCTCCGGCTCCATCCCCCGGATGGACCAGGTCACGGCCACCGTATCCCCGTCCCTCTCCGTGTAACAGACGGTAAAGGCATCGTAGCGCCAGCCCGGAGTATCCCCCTGGTCGTCGTCCACATAGCGGCCCAACCCCTCCAGCGTCTGGGCAGTCACCTCATCGGGCAGGAGATCGCCGGGCAGCGTTTCCTCGGTACGGGGCGTCAGCAGCCGCTCCACCCGTACGCTGATATCGTCATACCCCCGGCACCACAGGATGCTCAGGCTGTCCTCCAGCTCGTCGAAGCGCCACTGGGCATGCTCAAAAGCAAAGCCTTCGGGCAGCAGATCCCGGTTGGGCAGGTAGGAGGCCAGTTCTTTCTGATAGGCCGCCCCCAGGGTCAACTCCCCGCTGCCGTAGAGCCGGGCGGTACCCAGATCCAAATGGTCGGCATCCATGGTCTCGGGCGTCAGGCCCTCGGCGGTAAATCCCCTGTGGCCCACCACCAGGCTGGCCAGCCGGGCCCCGCTCTCCTCCTCCCCGCTGTTGCAGGAGAAGGAGACCCCCATCTCCCCGTCAAAATAGTGGGCGTGGTACAGATGCTCCTTAACGTCGTCCCCATCGGTGTCATAATACAAGGAGTAGGTGGTCACCTCCATGCCGTCCACATTCTCCACCCCGGCGTCGGCGTAGATCAGGTCGATGAGGGGCGCTTCGCCGGGCCACAGCTCCAGTGTCAGCGCCTCCTCCCCCCGGGTGCCCCAGATCAGGATCCGCCAGGGTTTGCCCTCGCCGTCGTAGGTCACGACACCGTCCAGGCCGAAGCCGGTCCAGTCCAGTATCCAGGGCACCTGATCGGCGCCCCCCAGGACGGTGATGATCTCCTGGGCGGTGAGTTTCTCCATAAACCACCCCTCCGGCGGAGCGTAGTCGGCGGCCATGGCCTCTGAGCTGGTACAGTCGGGGTAGTTATATCCGGGGATATCGGGGAAGCTGTGGGGCTGTCCCTCAAAGGGGTCTTCCACCACCAGAGTATATTCACTCTGCTGATTGCCCGCCGGGGTGGCGGCCGCTCCCACCGTGGGATCGGGCTGCATCTCAGCCCTGCCCTGCCACAGCTGCCAGCCCCCCACCGCCGCCACCAGGCAGCAGGCCGCCAGCGCCCCGGCCCTCAGGGCCGGGTGGGAGCGGCGGGGCCGCTCCTCCGCCAAGATCCGCTCCCGCAGCCCCACCGGAGCCTGGATGCGGTCCATATAGTCGTGATATCGGTTCATGGCTCGTCTCCTTTCAGCAGCGCCCCCAGCTTTCCTCTGGCCCGGGCCAGCCGGGAGCGGACGGTGCCCTCCCGCCAGCCGGTCATAGCCGCGATCTCCGCCGTCCGGTACCCCTCGTAGTAGTAGAGGTGGAGCACCGCCCGGTCTCTGGCGGGTAGGGTCTGAATGATCTCCAGCAGCTCCTGCTCCTCCGGTCCGGCGGCGGGATAGGTCTCCAGCAGCGGGGCGGTGCGCCTCCGCCAGGGGGACCGCAGACGGCTCTTGCAGCCGTTGACCGTCACCCGCAGCAGCCAGGCCCTCTCGTGAGCGGGGCTTTCAAAGTCCGGTCCTCGCTCCAGGCAGCGCAGGAAGGCGTCCTGTACCGCGTCCTCCGCCTCGTGAGCGTCCCCAAGGATGGCCAGAGCGGCCCGGTACAGCGTGTTTTGATGGTCCTGGATCAGCATTTCCAACCGGTTGGGGTCCATCTTCTCTCCCCCTTTCACTCTATATACGCCTCTGCCCCGGCTTTTGCTGCGGCAGAAAAAATAAAATCCGGCTCGTTGCCTCCTGCCGAAGGGATATGGTATACTGGAAGAAAGCAGGAAGGGCGGGCCGCGGCCCCCTTCCATCGGCACAAGGAGGACAGCTATGTCGGAACAGACTGACCTGCGTCTGGCGGTACTCATCGATGCGGACAACGCCCCCCGCTCGGCCCTGAGCGACATCATGGCGGAGGTGGCGGTATACGGCACCCCCACCATCAAACGGATCTACGGGGACTGGACCACCCCAAACCTGGCCTCCTGGAAGGGGCCCTTGTTGGAGAACGCCATCACCCCCATCCAGCAGTACAGCTATACCACCGGCAAAAACGCCACCGACTCGGCCATGATCATCGACGCCATGGACATCCTCTACGCCGGTCAGGTGGACGGTTTCGTCCTGGTCAGCAGCGACAGCGACTTCACCCGTCTGGCCGTCCGGCTGCGGGAGGCCGGCAAGAAGGTATACGGCATCGGGGAGCGCAAGACCCCCAACCCCTTCATCGTGGCCTGCGACAAATTTGTCTATATCGAGATCATCCGGGCAGCAGCTGCTGAACAGGCCCGGATGGAGGAGGAGAAGGCCAAAGCCGCCCAGCGGCCCCAGAAGAAGAAGGCGGAGGCCCCCGCCCAGCCCCAGGAACCCGATCACCGGGTGCCCAAGTCAGTGGTCAAGCTCATTGCCGAGTCGGTGGACACCATCGCCGACGAGGACGGCTACGCCTCCCTGGGGGAGCTGGGCAACCTGCTGGTGAAAAAGCAGCCCGACTTCGACCCACGGAACTTCGGCTTCTCCAAGCTGTCCAAGCTGATGAAGTCCCTCTCCCGGTTCGAGGTGGACGTGCGGCCCACCAGCCAGCCCAACGTGACCCACATCCTGGTGCGGGACAGGCAGAGCAAATAGCGGGAACCGCCAGTTTATGCCATGGGAAGTTGCGAAATCCACAGCTTCCCATGGCTTTTTTTGTGCATTTTTCGGAAAGACAGATAGGACTGCATAGGGTATAATAGTTCGGACCATTGGCGGCGCTCTTTCGCCGCCTGTCGCGGGTATATTCCGCGGGAGACAGGGGCAAATTACCTCTGCGGGGCGGCGCGCCGTCCCCGGTGAAGAAACCCCTTTGATTTTACCATGAGTTATGGTATAATGTATACGTATTGGAGCGCTCTGCCATGGCTGAGCGCTGTTATCTGCTTACAGCGCCGGTCAGCCGGCCTTGGATCCCACCGGTGCGGATGATTCCCCGGTGGAAGGAATAGAGGGTTGTGTTTTGACAAAGTATGTGATTCACGGCGGGAAGCCGCTTTATGGAGAAATCGATATCAGCGGCGCAAAAAACGCTGCCGTGGCCATTATCCCCGCCGCCCTGCTGGTGGACGGGGTGTGCCGCATTGAAAACCTGCCTCAGATCAGCGACGTGACGCTGCTGCTCAACATCCTGCAGGAGCTGGGGGCCGATGTGCGCACCGTCAACCGCACCACGGTGGATGTGGACTGCTCCCACATCCGCAACGCCCGGGTGCCGGAGGAGCTGGCCCGGAAGATCCGCGCCTCCTACTACCTGATCGGCGCCCTGCTGGGCCGCTTCGGCTCCGCGGAAGTCCCCCCGCCCGGCGGCTGTGATTTCGGCGGCCGGCCCATCGACCAGCACATCAAGGGCTTTGTGGCCATGGGGGCCAACGTGGACGTGCGGGGCGGCTATATCCACGCCAGGACCGCCAACGGGCGGATGACGGGCACTCAGATCTACCTGGATATCGTCTCCGTGGGCGCTACCATGAACATCATGCTGGCCGCCGCCCTGGCCGACGGCATGACCGTCATCGAAAACGCCGCCAAGGAGCCCCACATCGTGGACCTGGCCAACTTCCTCAACTCCATGGGGGCCGAGATCATGGGAGCCGGCACCGACGTCATCAAGATCCGCGGCGTGGAGCGGCTCTCCGGCGGCACCTATTCCATCATCCCCGACCAGATCGAGGCGGGCACCTATATGACCGCCGTGGCCGCCACCGGCGGCGAGGTCCTCATCAAGAACGTCATCCCCAAGCATCTGGAGTGCATCACTGCCAAGCTGCTGGAGATGGGGGTGGACGTGGAGGAGCGGGACGACGCGGTGCTGGTGCGTCGCACCGGTAAGCTGACCCGCACCAACGTCAAGACCCTGCCCTACCCCGGCTTCCCCACCGATATGCAGCCCCAGATCGCCGCCGTCCTCTGCCTGGCGGAGGGCACCAGTGTCGTCACGGAGGGCGTATGGGACAACCGCTACCGCTATGTGGACGAGTTCCGCCGCATGGGGGCCCAGATCCAGGTGGACGGCAAGATCGCCGTCATCGAGGGCGTGGAGAAGTTCACCGGCGCCCGGATCCAGGCCTGCGACCTGCGGGCGGGCGCGGCCATGGTCATCGCCGGTCTGGCCGCCCAGGGCACCACTGAGATCGGCTGCATCCACCACATCGAGCGGGGCTATGAGGATATTGTCCGCAAGCTCTCCGGCGTGGGGGCCGACATCCGCGTGGTCGTCACTCCCGACGAGGATAAACAGGCCCAGGTGGGCTGATACAGACAAACAGGCAACAGCAGGCGGAGAGAGCTTATCTCCCGCCTGTTTTTTCCGGAAAGGAGCGATTTTTTGCTGGAACTGTGTACCCTGGCCAGCGGCTCCAGCGGCAACAGCCTGCTGGTGAGCGATGGCGACACCCACGTTTTGGTAGACGCCGGTATCTCATGCCGCCGGATCACCACCGCCCTGAAGGGCCTGGGGGTGGACCCCGCCGCCCTGTCCGCCGTGCTCATCACCCACGAGCACAGCGACCATATCTCCGGTCTCACCACCCTGACCAAGCACTTCCATGTGCCGGTCTACGCCAGCCGGGGCACCGGGCGGCAGCTGTGCTACCGCATCCCCTTTCTGGATGAGGTGCTCCGCCCCTTTACCCCGGGAGAATCCTTCTCCATCGGCTCCATTGGGGTGGAGAGCTTCCCCACCCCCCACGACGCCGCCGAGAGCACCGGTTACGCCCTCAGCGCCGGCGGGAAAAAGGCGGCGGTGGTCACCGACCTGGGCCATGTGACCCCGGCAGTTGAGGCCGGCATCCGGGGGGCCGATCTGCTGGTGGCCGAAGCCAACCACGACGTAGAATGGCTGCGCTCCGGCCCTTATCCCTACTTTCTCAAAGACCGCATCCTGGGGGAGCGGGGCCACCTGTCCAACGAGGCGGGGGCGGCCCTGGTATGCTCCGCCGTGGCGGCTGGGACCTCCACCGTGGTGCTGGCCCACCTGTCCCACGAGAACAACACCCCGGAGCGGGCCAGGCAGGTGGTGGGCGACTCTCTCACCCGCATGGGGGCCGTCCCCGGGCGGGATATCTGCCTGGACGTTGCCCCCCGCAGCGAACCGGGACGGAGGTATGCAGTATGAAAGGGCTCTCTATCCACGTCATCTGTGTGGGCAAGCTGAAAGAGAAGTTCTACATAGACGGGGCGGCGGAGTATGTCAAGCGGCTGGGGGGCTACTGCAAGCTCCAGCTCATCGAGCTGCCTGAGGAGCGGCTGCCCCAGAACCCCTCCCGGGCCCAGATCGACGCCGCTCTGGAGAAGGAGGCGGCGGCGGTGACCGCTAAGCTCCCCAAAGGCGCGGCGGTGGTGGCCCTGTGTGTAGAGGGTGAACTCCTCTCCAGCGAAAAGCTGGCCGCCCGGCTGGACAAGTGGGCCTCCGGCGGTGTCAATACCCTGGTGTTCCTCATTGGCTCCTCCTACGGGATGCATCCATCCCTGAAGGAGCGGGCCGCCCTGCGGCTGTCCATGTCCCCCATGACCTTCCCCCACCATCTGGCCCGGGTCATGCTGCTGGAGCAGATCTACCGCTGTTTTAAGATCCTGGAGGGTTCCGGATACCACAAGTAGGTATCCGGAATTTTTTTGCAGCAACCGGCATCCTCCCCCAAAAACAGGGTAGATATACCGGTTAGTTTGTGCTATAATCACAAGCGCAGAGATGTGCTTTTTCTGAAATCGAGGTATTGGAGGTAATTCCCATGGCTTATCATGATGTATACGAAAAGTGGCTGGCCAGTCCCGCCCTCAGCGAGGCGGAGAGAGATGAGCTGCGCGCCATCTCCGGCGACGAGAAGGAGATCGAGAGCCGCTTTTTTGCTCCTCTGGAGTTCGGTACCGCCGGTCTGCGGGGTACCATGTGCGTGGGCCTGCACCAGATGAATGTCCATGTGATCCGGCACGCCACCCAGGCCTTTGCCGAGGTCATCAAGGCCGAGGGCCCCGAGGCTGTGGCCCGGGGCGTGGCGGTCTGCTACGACTGCCGCAACAACTCTGAGCTGTTCGCACGGGAGACCGCCTGCGTCATGGCGGGCAACGGCATCAAGGTCCGGCTGTTCGACGCCATGCGTCCCACCCCCGAGGTATCCTTCGCGGTCCGGGAGTATGGCTGCATCGCCGGCGTCAACGTCACCGCCAGCCACAACCCCAAGGAGTACAACGGCTACAAGGTCTACTGGCAGGACGGCGCTCAGCTGCCCCCCCACCACGCCTCCGCCATTGCCGCCAAGATGGAGGAGCTGGACCTGTTCGACTCCATCCAGCGTATGGACTATGACGAGGCGGTGAAGGCCGGCCTCATCACCCTGATGGGCGCGGAGACCGACGAGAAGTTCCTGGAAAACGTAATGGGCCAGGTCAATGACAAGGCCGCGGTGGAGCAGGTGGCGGACACCTTCAAGATGGTGTACACCCCCTTCCACGGCACCGGCTACAAGCTGATCCCCGAGGCGCTGCGCCGCCTGGGCATGAAGCACGTCATCTGTGTCCCCGAGCAAATGGTCATCGACGGCAACTTCCCCACCGTGGTCTCCCCCAACCCGGAGAATCCCGAGGGCTTCTACCTGGCGGTGGACCTGGCCAAGAAGGAGGGCGCCGACTTTATCCTGGGCTCCGACCCCGACGCTGACCGCGTGGGCATTATGGTCCGGGACGACCACGGGGAGTATATCACCATCTCCGGCAACCAGACCGGCGTACTGCTGCTGGACTACCTGATCGGAGCCAAGCAGCGCACCGGCAAGATGCCGGACAAGCCGGTCGCCCTCAAGACCATCGTCACCACTGAGATGGCCCGCAAAGTGGCCGAGACCAACGGTCTGGCCTGCTACGACACCTTTACCGGCTTCAAGTTCCTGGCCGAGAAGAAGGATAAGCTGGAGAACGCCGGCGAGGGCAAGGTGATCTTCGCCTATGAGGAGAGCTACGGCTACATGCTGGGCGACTACGTCCGTGATAAGGACGCCGTCACCGCCGCCCTCTCCCTGACCGAAATGGCTGCCTGGTACGCCGGACAGGGCATGACCCTGTACGACGCCCTCCAGAAGTGCTATGAAAAGTACGGCTTCTACGGCGAGAAGACCCTCAATCTGGTGATGCCCGGCCTGGATGGTCTGAAGAAGATGGCCGACCTGATGGCCGGTCTGCGGGAGCACCCCCCGGTGGAGATCGCCGGCGTGGCTGTGGCCCAGCAGAAGGACTACAAGGACGGCTTGGTGGTCAGCGTGGCCGACGGCGCCAGAAGCACCATGGAGCTCTCCGGCTCCAACGTGCTGCGCTACGAGATGGCTGACGGCACCAGCCTCATTGTCCGCCCATCCGGCACCGAGCCCAAGGTCAAGGTATATATCCTGGCCAACGGCGCCACCAAGGCGGAGACCGACGAGAAGGTCGTCAAGTATGCCGCCTGGGCCGAGACCCTGAAGGGCTGATCCGCCCCACAAACACATAAAAAGGGTCTGTTGCAAACTGCGCAAACCGCACAAAAGACCTGTCATTCCGAGAAAAATGGCCGCCCACCGGGCGGCCATTTTTCTCGGGGATCCGTCTCAATTTGGTGAGAAAACGGATCGCCGCGCCAGTGTACTCACCGGCTCGCAATGACAGACTTGTGCAGAAGAGCAATTTTGCAACAGGCCCTTTTTGCAGCGGGCGGGAGAGCGCCTCTGACAGAGTGACGCGGGGCGTGCCCTTGGCACGCCCCGCGCTGTCTTGTATCCGGTTTTTTCGGTTACTCCACGATGACCA
This sequence comes from uncultured Flavonifractor sp., assembly GCA_963557075.1. Lineage (GTDB taxonomy): Bacteria > Bacillota > Clostridia > Oscillospirales > Oscillospiraceae > Flavonifractor. The sequence continues at coordinate 7,995 of CAUWDA010000037.1, forward strand.
TACGGACCTTGCCGCCGTCCTCCGGCGCCTTGTCGTAGTAGATCTTCATGGTCTCCGCATAGGCCCGGGCCTGGTTGAGGGCATCCATGGGATCCTCCGCCGTAAACCAGCTGCCGTTGGCCCTGTTGTAGCACACCACGGTCTCCGAGATGGGGAGCACCATGTCGGGCAGGGTCAGGGTCTTGTTGGTCATGTCGAAGGCGCTGCGGCGCACATTCTTCACTTCGGTCAGCTTCACATAGGCCGCCAGCTTGGAATAGCTGTCCAGCTTGTTGAGGGAAGCCGCCACGCCGCCCGGCGTCTTCTGGTCGATGCCATTGGCATGACCCACCAGAGAGACTTTGCCGTCCTTGCCCGACGTCTCCACATGGACCACCGGGTTGGTGATGGGCTCGCCGTTGAACACGCCGCCGATCTCTTCCTCCGTCTCCCAGATGAAGCCGTAGGTATACTGGTCACCGGTGACATCGTCCAGCACCAGGATGCTGTACCGGCCAGCGTAATCCTTGGCCCCGTAGAGGATCTTGGAGGCAGACACGCTGTTGCAGGTGATCTGGCTGTACTTGACCGGCTTCAGGGCGCTGCTGCCAACCTTCTCATAGATGGCCACGTTGTCCGCCAGAGGCACATCGCCCACGGTCCGCTTGGCCACGTTGAGACTGCCCTTGACGCCGCCGCCGTTGCCGGCGGTGATCTTGTTCAGGCTGATCTGATTCGCCTTGTAGGAGGAGACGATCACCAGCTCGCCCATCAGCTTCTCGGCGCTCTCCCCCTTATAGGAGGTCTGGCCCTTCAGCTCGCCCAGCACCCGGTCCAGCATGACCACGGTGGCCTGGCCGCTCTCGCTGATCTCGGACACATAGCCCACGCTGTTGGAGCGGGCGGTCTTGCTGTCCACCACGCCGGCCACGCGGCCGTCCTCCGTGAGCAGCAGGGTGATCATATCGCCCACCTTGAAGTTCTGCAGGTCCTCAGCGGCCTCAGGCAGGACGGCGAACTCCCTGCCCAGCACGGTAATGGTCACAGGGGCCGCAGGACTGGGCGTCACGTTCTCATAGGAGCCGGTGAGCTTCAGGTCGGAGATATGCAGGATCTTGGAGACGCTGTCATAGGTGGCCACGTCGTACTGACGGATATCCTGCTCGGCGGCAAGAACGCCGTTCTTGTAGATCTTGTAATCGGTGTCGCCGCCCACCAGCGGGAGGAAGGGGTTGCCGGTCGGCTTGTTGCGGGCCACCATGGCCTCGCCGCCGCCGCTCAGGTCGGGCAGGAAGAGGTAGCTGATCTTGCCCGCCTCATCGTAGTAGATGGTGGCCGAGCTGCCCGGACCCCGATCCAGATAGACATCCTGGTAGGTCTTTTCCTCGCCGCCCAGATAGACCGGCGTGGTGGGGGTCACGGAGATCTTGCTGCCGTCCAGCAGCTGGATCCAGGTGGCGTCCCAGACGGCCACGCTGACCACCCGGCGGGTCACGTTTTCCTTTGGCTGGAAGGCCAGCAGCTTGCCCTTCTTATCCAGCACGATCTGGCCGGGCATACCCTCCAGGCTGCTGTCCAGACCCACCCGGTCGGTGCGGTAGGTGCCGGTGGTGGTCTTGACCGCGCCGGAGGCCCCGGCAAAGGTGGCGTTCACATCCAGCAGGATGCCGCCGTCCTCGATCTTGCCCCCCAGGGTGGTCAGATAGGGGTCCTCGCTGCCCTTGGTGTGGGCAAAAATCACGTTGTAAAACAGGATGGCCGCCTGTCCTCGGCTCAGGGTGGAGGCCCCGTCCAGCTTCAGGTCGTTCAGCAGGTCCCGGGAGAGGGCCAGCCCCATATAGCCGTCATACCAGTTGGCGCCGGTGGCCACGTCGCCGTTGCCATAGCCCAGCATCCGCATGAGGATGGTGACCGCCTCGCCGCAGGTGATGACCCGGTCAGGCTGGAAGGTGCCGTCCCCCACCCCCATGATGAGGCGGGTGGCAGGCGCGCTCTCCCCCTTCCCGCCGGAGGCGCTTCCGCCACCGATGGTGATGGAGGAGGCCAGGTTGATGTAGCCCCTGGCCCAGTGGCCGGGACCCACATCGGAAAAGATGGTGCGGCTGCGCTGGGCGGGCTCCTCGTCGCCCCGGCCCATGATCTCCACCGCCATCTTGCAGAACTCGCCCCGGGTCAGCGTGCCGTTGGGGCGGAAGGCGCCGGTGCCGTCGCCGGCCACTACGCCCAGCAGGCGCAGCATCTCCGCCGCATTGGCCTGCTTGGGGTCGGTAATGTCGCTAAAGCCCGCCTTCCCCGCCGCCGAGGACGGCAGGACCAGCAGCCCGGCCAGCAGCGCCGCCGCCAGCAGGCCGGAGAGCCATTTTCTCACTTTCATATACTCACTCCTTTAATCAGCCCGCAGGGCTTCCACCGGCTGGAGGCCGGAGGCCTTGATGGCAGGATAGATGCCGAAGATGACGCCCAGAGCCACCGAGATCAGGAAGGTCCCCACGGTAAGCCCCGGACTTGGCAGCAGGATCAAATCAAAGGACGCCTTTCCTACGATCAGTGTCCCGATATAACCCACCGCGATGCCAAAGATGCCGCCGATGCCGCAGATCATGCAGGCCTCTATGAGGAACTGGGCAATGATGCTCTTGCGCTCGGCGCCGATGGCCTTGCGGATGCCGATCTCCCGGGTGCGCTCAGTGACGGTGACCAGCATGATGTTCATGATGCCGATGCCGCCCACCGCCAGGGAGATGGCGGCGATGCCGCCCAGGAAACGCTGCTGCAGCTTGATCTGCTCGTTGCCCTCCTCCTGCCACTGGTTGGGTGTGGTCACCGAGTAGTAACCGGTGTCCTGGTTGATAAGCCCCTGAAGAAAGCCCTTCAGCAGGGTAATGGCCTTGGTGGTGGAGCTGGCGTCCCGGGCCTTGGCCACAAAGGTGTCCATCTGGGTGGACTTGTTGAGCACCCGGTTGGCGGTGTAGGGGAGGACGATGTAGCGGTCCATGCCGCTCATATTGTTGGGGTCCTTCTCCTGATAGACCCCGATCACCTCAAAGGGAACGCCGTTGATGGTGATGGTCTGGCCCACCGGGTCCATGTAGTTGAACAGGGTGGAGGCCATTCTGGACCCCAGGACGCACACCTGGTTGTAGTTCTTCATATCCAGGTAGGCGATGTCCCGGCCCTTGGCCAGGGTAAAGTTGTTGCACAGGGAGAAGTCCTGGTTGCCCATGACCACCTGAGGGCTCTGCTCCCAGTCGGTCTCGTAGCTGTCCAGGGTCTTGGTGCCGAATTTGATGACGGTGCGGTCATGCATCTGCACCACCGGCGTGACCCCCAGGATATACTCGTCCATCTCCAGGCAGTAGTCGTACAGAGCGTCGGACACGCCCTCGCTGTCCCAGCTGCTGGCGCTGATATTGATGACGTTGCTGCCCAGGCTCTCATAGTAGGCCCGCATCTGCTGGTTCTGGCCCTCGGCATAGGACACCAGAATGATAACGGCGGCCAGACCAATGATGACGCCCAGCATGGTGAGGGCGGAGCGGGCTTTCTTCGCCGCAATGGACTTGATGGCGATCTTGAAGGCCTGCGTCAGATTCATGCGAACGCCCCCTCTCTGTCGCCGTCGTAGATGATGTGTCCGTCGGAGATCCGCACCACCCGCTCGGCGGTGGCGGCGATCCCGTTGTCGTGGGTGATGAGGATGATGGTGGTGCCCTCCTCATGGAGGCCGTGGAGGATCTCCAGCACATGCTTGCCGGTGCGGGAGTCCAGGGCGCCGGTAGGCTCGTCGGCCATAATGATGGGGGGCTGGGCGGCGATGGCCCGGGCGATCGCCACCCGCTGCTGCTGGCCGCCCGACATCTCGCTGGGCTTGTGCTCCGACCGCTCGGCCAGGCCCACCCGCTCCAGAGCGGCCTCCACCCGGCCCCACCGCTTGGAGGCGGGCATCCCCTGGTAGATCAGGGGGAGCTCCACGTTCTCCCAGGCGTTGAGGGCGGGGATCAGGTTGAACCCCTGGAAAATGAAGCCGATCTGCTTGTTGCGGATGTGGGCCAGCTGCCGGTCACTGAGCTCGGTGACGTCCACGCCGTCCAAATGGTAGTCCCCATAGGTGGGGATATCCAGGCAGCCCAGGATATTCATCAGGGTGGACTTGCCCGAGCCGGACTGACCGATGATGGCCACGAACTCCCCCCGGTCAATGGTCAGGGAGACCCCGTCCAGGGCCCGCACCTCGCTCTCCTCCCCCTCGTGATAGATCTTGAAGAGATCCTTTACATCAATGAGCATAGCATCAACCCCAACTGTCGGCGCTCTGGGTCTCCCGGCCGATGTAGACCTCGTCGCCCTCGTTCAGGCCCCGCTTGATCTCGGTGCGGCTGTTGTCGGACAGGCCGGTCTCCACCGGCACGGCCCAGAAGCCCTCGGGGCACTCCCAGGCAGGGTCGGGCTCCAGGATGGCATTGGAGGGGGCCTCCTTGGACTTGACAAAAACGATGGTATTGGCAGCGTCTCCGCCGCCCATGGAGCCGCCCATGGAGCCGCCCATATCGGGCGCGGGCATGGGTACGGCGATGGCCCCCAGTTTCCGGCCGAAGGCCCCGCCGGCATACCGCTGGGGCACAGCCACCACGCCGCCGGCGTCTACCATGCCGTCCTCCTCCGGGAGCACTCCGTCCTCAGGGAACATCCCGGCATCCATATCGCCCATGTCACCCATGTCACCCATGTCGCCCATATCGCCCATGTCGCCGCTCTCCGCCGGAGGGGCGTCCAGGTTGTCGGGCAGGGTCACGTTGGCAAAGCTGACGTACATCACCGCCGCGATGGGCACGGTGAGGCAGTTCTCCGATTCGCTGGCCACGAAAGAGTAGCTGACGTAAGTACCGGGGATCATGGAGCCGTCAAAGTTGTCCACCGTCACCACCGCGGGCACCGAGGCCACGCCGTTTTCGCCGGTAGCGGTCATGGAGACGCTCTCCACAATGCCCATATAAGGGGTGCCGTACTGGTCGATGTTGACCATCATGCCGGTCTTGACATACCGGGCGTTCATCTCGTCCACATTGATCTCCACCACCATCTGGGTGGTGTCGGCGATGCTGATGCCCTGCCCGCTCTGGACCTCCATGCCCTCCTGCAAGCTACAGGACAGGACGGTGCCGGCGATGGGCGCGGTGGCATTGTATTTGCTCAGCTCGTTGTTGGCCTCCACCAGCTTCTCCTGGGCGGCCTTCAGCGCCTCCTCCTTGGCGGAGATCTCCTCGTCGGTGTTCTTGGCGCCCAGCTGCACCATGACCTGTCCGGCCTTCACGTCGCCGTAGTTCAGCAGAGCCACCTGCTCCACCGGGCCGGAGGCCTTGGCGGTGATCTTGGTGGTCTCATAGAAGGACAGTTTGCCGTTCTGATAGGGGTAGATGGGGGTGCCGTCCGCCGCAGTCAGGGAGGCGGAGGCCTCCATCCCCTCGGTGAGGGTGCCGGGGTTGTCCAGCACAAAGACCACCTCAAAATGGGTGGCCCCCTCCGGGGAGACAAAGCGCACCTTGTTGACCTGTTCCACCGTACCGGTGCGGCTGCCCATGATGGCAGGGATCGAGATCTGGGCGGTCTGGCCCACCTTGATGCTGTCCTCATAGGCGTAGCTGTAGTAGAGGGACATCCGCAGCTTGGTGTCATTGACGATGGTGGCGATGGTGTCCCCCTCGTTGACAGTGTCCCCCACCTTCAGATCGGCCACCTCCCGCAGGTTGCCGCTGTGGGGGGCCTTGATGGTGAGCTCGGCCATCTTCTCATATACCGCCTGCAGATCCTTCAGGGCGTTATCCACGCTTTCCTGGGCGGCCTGCACCGCCTCCCGGGCGGTGGTGTCGTCCATTTTGTAGAGCTGCTGCCCCTCCTCCACCTGGTCGCCCTCCTTGACATAGAGCTCCAGGATGGTGCCGGTGCCCGGGGTGACGCTGGCGGAATTGCGGGCCTTGGTCATGCCGTTGCCCTTCACCACGGCCTGGATGGAGCCGTACTCCACCGGGGCAGTCATGATCTCGCCCTTGTCCTCTGTCTCGCGGAAGACAAAGTACCACAGCACCACAGCCACCGCGATGATGACGGCGGCGGCGATCAGGATGCCTGCGATCATCTTTCCCCGGCCACGCTGCTTTTTCTTCGGCCCCTTGGGCCCTGCGGACGCCGCGGGCGGGGTCTTGTCCTGAACAGGCCGCTCAAGCACAGGCGTCTGTTGATCCGTCATAGAATCTCCTCCTTGTATCCTTGATCCACATTCTATTGCTCTGTCATTCTAGCATAATCAGGGCGGCAAGGAATGACAAAGCAGTGACAAATTCTTAATAAAACCTTACGTTTGGGCGGGGCGATTCCCCACCGCGCCGGGAAGGTCTTCTGCTGAATATTGCCGCTATTTCCTTAGACGTTTCCAGACGGGAAAAGTTTTCATCCGACGGGAAAAAATCCGTTTTCTCCCCGCCGTTGATTATAGCTCTACCAGGCAGCGCTCATAGCCGTTGATCACCCGGGTATCGCCGTACTGTTGCTCCCTCCGGATGCTCCGGCCGTAATTCATGTGGGTGTGGCCGTGGAGGAAGAGAGCGGGACGGTACTTGTCCAGCATCTGATTAAAGGTCTGGAAACCGGTGTGGGCCAAGTCGGTGCAGGGCACCATGTCCCGGCCGGGGGAATGGGTCAACAGGATGTCAAAGCCCCCCTTAAAGCAGATCCGGGGGGCCAGACGCAGCGCCCTGCGGCGCATCTGCCCCTCCGTATATTGAAAGGGCCCCCCATTATAGCGCATGGAACCCCCCAGTCCCACAATGCGCACCCCCTGGTGCTCATAGAGCATCCCGTCGATGCAGATGCAGCCCAGCGGAGGGTCCTTCTCATAGTGTCCGTCGTGGTTTCCGTGGACATAGAGCACCGGACAGTGGGCAAAGGTGGCCAGAAAGGAGAGGTAGTGCGACTTCAGGTCTCCGCAGGAGAGGATCAGCTCCACCCCCTCCAGCTTGTCCGGGGTATAGTAATCCCACAGGGCCGGGGACTCATGGTCCCCAACGACCAGGATCTTCATTCCGCTCCCCTCTTTTCCGACTCATATCCGCCCAGCAGGTCCAGGGCCTGCCGGGTCATCTCCTCCGGTCTGGGGATGGAGCCCTCCACCTGCCCTGCCAGCCAGTCCATGGTGAGCAGCCGCTCGGCGGGCAGTGAGTCGTCCTCCTCATAGACCGTCCTGCCCTGCTGGTCGGTCAGGCCGCCGTAAAAGGGATCCAGCCGCTCCTGCCGCAGAGCGTCCTTCAACACAGAGACCAGCCGCCGGGTCCCCCTGGGCAGCTGGCGGGAGCAGAGCACGTCCACCGTCTTCTGCCGGATCCCCCACCAGTAGCTGACGGCGCTGCTTCCCCGGCTCTCCTTCTTCCAGCTGCCCTCCAGGACCCGGCGCACCAGGCTCTCATAAAACCGGCCCCAGTCGCAGTAGATGAGGGCCAGGTTATGCAATTCCCGGGACTGCGGCCCCTCATTGACCGCCAGCCGGTCCTTGTTATCGATGTAGATGATGCCCCGGTCCAGCAGGCTGTCCAGGCCGCCCCCCTCTTTCAGGCAGTCCCAGGCCAGGATCACCCGGGCGCTGGCATTGACCAGCTGTACCCCCTGGGCAAAGGCGTTGATGGCCGCAATGCTTCCCGGAGTGGGGTAGTCCGCCACATAACCCACCCGGCCGTTCCGGGCCAGGGTGCCGGCAATGGCGCCCTTGATAAACTTGGCCTCATAGAGACGGGGATAGTAAGTGCGCACCGACGGATTGGAGGTGTTGAGGGAGCAGTTGAAGAAGCGGACCTCCGGGTGGAGCACCGCGTACTTCACGCTGACCTGCATCAGCCTGGGGTCGGTGGTAAAGACCAGGTCCGCGCCCCGCGCCAGCGCGTCCTCCACGGCGGCCTCCGCCGCCTCCCGGGTCAGCGCGTTTTCATAGGCCATCGTATACACCCGGCTGCCCAGGGTATGCTCCATCTGGTAGCGCCCGCACTCGTGCTCATAGACCCAGAGGGAGGTCTCGCTGCTGCCGGCGTGGATGAAGGCGACGCACAGCCGGTCCGCAGAGGGAAGGGTAAACAAGGGCTTTTTCACCATATCCTCCAGCATGAGGGTGGCCCCGGCGTTGTTGAGCCGGTTGAGCGCCTCCTGCCGGATCATGGGCAGCTCTTTGCTGATCTGGGCAGACGTCTTGCCCCGGGCGTCCCGGTATCCAAATATCTTCAGGTACACCAGAAAGGCAGTGGGCACATACTGGGGATCGGCGCTCTCCCGCATACAGGCGTCGTGAAACATATAGTACATGCTGCGGAACCGCTGGATCTCCTCGGCGCTCCACGGGTCCCTGCCCCGGCAGCCCAGGGCCTCCAGCAACTCCCCATATTCGCCGGGGCGGCGAAACACGGGGTAGTACAGGCCGGTGGTCTGATAGTAGTCCAGAAACTCGTAATAGGCCATTACCTCCGGGTCGTCGGAGGGCCGGGGCAGCAGCCGGGTAACCATTGCCGGGACGGTGGGCGCGCCAAAATACTTCAGTACGCTCACCCGCTTGTGCCCCTCCACGACATAGAAGCGGTTGAGATACTCCACCGCCTTGATGGGCTCCCGGATCCCCTCCTCCAGATGGGCCTTGCAGAGGGTCGCCCATTTGTGGGCAAACTCGCTGTCCGTCTCCAGCAAGGGGTAAAACCCCGGGGAAAAGCTGTCCCGCCGCAGCGCGCTGCAAGTGCCTACGATCAGGCCGCTGGGCACTTCCACCAGGCCCATACTCTCCCGGCCTGTGGCCAGCTCCTCCGGCTCGCCGGGGAGCAGGGCCACACGGGTCTCCTCCCCGCGGGCCGCCGCCGCTTTTACCTCTTTCTGTCCCAGCCGCAGCGCGTTGTGATATTCTTCCAGGCTCGGCATGTGGCCGTCCTCCTTTTCTTCGCACGTTCCATTTTTCATCTCTCACCATCAAGCTATCACGTTCCGGTGGAAAAAACAATCCCTTTTCCTCCGCCAGCTCCGCCGCGCCGCAAAAAAGCTGCATGGACATACCCTCAGGTATTCCATGCAGCTCCTGCGCCAGAATTCTGTTGGAGACAGATCAGCTCACCTGCTCCCACCGCTTAAGGGAGTCCAGCATGAACTGGGCCACGTCCATTCCGTAGATCTCCTGGAGGAACGCCCGGTCCAGCATCTGCCCGGCAGGTCCCATTCCCGCTACCACGCCGTCTTTCAAAAACAGCAGCTGGTCGGACAGCATCAGGGACAGATTGATGTCATGCAGGACCCCGATGACCGTCCGTCCCTTTTCCGCAGCCCAGGCCTTGAGGTAGCGCACCAGCTCCGTCTGATACTTCAGGTCCAGATGATTGGTGGGCTCGTCCAGCAAAATGATCTCCGGCTCCTGAGCCAGAGTCCGGGCCAAAAAGACCCGCTGTAACTGCCCTCCCGACAGTTCCGAGATCTGCCGGTCCCGTATCTCCGCAAGGCCGGTGGCCTCCAGGTATGTCTCCACCCGCTGCCGGTCCTCCCGGGAGGGGGCGGAGAAAAGGCCCCGGCGCATGCTCTGATAGCAGCCCATCATCACCGTCTCATAGACCGTAAAGGAAAAATAGACGGTACTCATCTGGCTCATCATAGCGATGTGGGAGGCGATCTCCGGACGCCGCATGGCAGACACCGGCCTGCCGTCCAGCTCCAGTTCGCCCCGGCTCTCCAGGATGCCGGCGATGGCCCGGAGCAGGGTGCTTTTACCGCAGCCGTTGGGGCCCAGGATGCAGAGACTGCGGCCCAGCTCCAAATCAAAGGTAATGTCGTGGAGGACGTCGCCGGCGCCATAGCCGGCACACAGATTTTTCAGATGCAGCACTGCCAGATCCACCTCATTTCAGCTTCCTGCCGCGGAAAAAGACCAGCGCGAAGAAGGGGGCGCCCACCAGCGCCGTCACCGCGCCCACCGGGATCAGGGTAGGCGCCATCACTGTCCGGGAGATCAGCTCGGCCAGCATCAGAAACCCGCCGCCGAACAGAGCGGACATCGGCAGCACCAGCCGGTGGGACGAGCCGAAGAGCCGGCGCACCACATGGGGCGCGATCAGATCCACAAAGCCGATCACTCCCACCAGAGACACCGCCGTACCCGTCAGCAGGGCGGCGATCCCGATCAGGATCAGCTTGACCCGCTTGAGGTCCACCCCCATGGACATGGCCTGTTCCTCTCCGAAGCTCATGATATCCATCTCGGGAGAAAACCACTGGAGCACCAACAGCGAGACCACCAGCACCGGGAACATCACCGCCACATGGGACCAGTCCCGGCCGGTAAACCCGCCCATCTGCCAGAACACCATCTGCTGCAAGTGTTCCCGGGACAGGGAGGTCAGCAGGGTCAGGATGGCGTTGACAAAGAGGGAGAACACCATACCCACCAGGATGACGGTCTGATTCTCCATCTTCCCGTCCAGGCGGGAGGCGAAAGCCAGCGCCAGAAAGACCGTGGCCAGGCCGCCGGCGAATCCGGCTGCCGGCAGGGTAAAGAGCGTACCCAGCACGGGGATGGTAAACCCGGTGACCATCACCAGCGCGGCGCACAGGCTGGCTCCGGAGGAGACGCCCAGCGTATAGGAGGACGCCAGGGGGTTTTTCAGCACGGACTGCATCACCGTGCCGCTGGCCGACAGGGCCGCCCCGGCCAGGAAGGCCAGCACCGCCCGCGGAAAGCGCATCCCCCATACGATGGCGCTCAGGTTGGCGTCCGTCCCGCCGGTCTCTCCGGTCAGCCTGGACAGCAGGATCTCCACCACCTGTCCCAGGGACAGGTTCACCGAGCCCACCGCGATACTGGCCATCAGGATCAGGATCGCCGCGCCGATGACAAGAAGGACCTTGGTCCCCCGTCTCATGCCGCAGCTCCCGGGGCAAAGGGATCCGCGATCTCAGCATAGGCCTCGGGGTAGATCAGCCTGGCCATCTGCTTCATGCCGTCGATCACATGGAGGTTGGGCAGGGACACCGCATTGGTGTTGACCTGATAGACCGCCCCGTCAGCCACCGCTGTCACGTGCTCCCAGCCGCTCCGGCTCAGGATCTCCGCCACAGGGTCGTCCACATAGTCCACCATGGTCAGGATGACGTCGGGGTCCTGGGCGATCACCGACTCCTCCGTCACTGCCACAAAGCCCTTCTGGTCGGCAAAGATATTCTCCGCGCCGATGACCGTGAGCATCTCCTGCATGAAAGTCTCGCTGCCGGCGGTATAGATGTCGGGGGCGCAGGCGATCTCCACCACCACCCGCTTTTTATCCCCAATGCCCGCCCCGATGGCGGAGAGGCCGTCCAGCTCGGCCTGGAAGGCGGCGATCCGCTCCTCACAGGCTTCCTCCGCCCCGGTGCAGGCGGCGATGAACCGGGTGTCCTCCAGCATGGCGTCGATCCCGGCGGCGGAGGGGATATCCGCCACACAGACCCCGATGTCCCGCAGGGGCTTGAAGGGGTCCGCGCCGCCGGAGGCGCTCATACCGGTGGTAAAGATCAGGTCGGCGTTCAGCATAGCCATCTGCTCGGTGTCCGGGTCCATCATGTCAAAGGTGGGCAGCCCCTCCAGCCCGAAATACAGGGCCGAGTAGGTGTCCACGGCGATCAGCCGCTCCTCCATGCCCAGGTCCAGGAGGGTCTGGGTCACCGAGGGGGCCATAGAGATGATGCGGTCGGCCTGCTCCGGCAGGGTGATGGGGTTGCCGCTGCGGTCGGTGTCCGGGCGGACGACTCCCGCCTGCTCCGTCCCCTGCGGGGTCTCGCCCCCGCTCTGTGCGGGGGAACATCCGGCGGCGGAGCCCAGCAGCAGCAGGGCCATCGTCGTGACAAGCATCTTTCTCAGTTTCATGGAGCGTCTTCCTTTCTCTTTGTCCTTGTATTATAGAGTAGTAGTTATTAGAGCCCCTCTCCAAGGGCTGTGCTACA
>CAUWDA010000038.1:0-18733 GCA_963557075.1 uncultured Flavonifractor sp.
AGAGGGAACAAGTTGTTGAGAAACCGGCAACCCGCTGCGCCCCAGCCGCTTCCGGCGTTTCAACTGGCTACCGGTAGCCGCCAGGTAGCCAATTTGGGGGGTAAAAGAGCGGCGGCAGGGCTGCTTTTTCAGCTGGATCGGCGAGGCCTACAGCAGCGGAGCTGTAACAATGTTTCTTTTTGCTAACATTGGGAAGGCTTACATTGCAACCCCTCCGGGCGGGACGTATAATAGGAAGCAGAATGACTGACACTGTGTCCGTGGATATACTCCGGGCGGCAGTGTGATACCAGATGTCCCGGACGGGAGAAAAGAGGCGATCGTATGGCGCGGAAGTACACAGGGCTTCGCCGGTTCTGCGCGGCGCTGCTGGCGCTGGCACTGCTGCCGGCGGGGGTATGGGCGGCAGAGCCGGAAAAAGACCCGGAGGAGCAGCCTGTTTTGGGGATCTATACCACCGGGGATATGGCCGGACGGGTGGGCGAGACCGACCCCCTGACCGGCAGCCCGGAGGCCTACAGCTATGCAAAGGTAGCCACGGCGATGACCCGGGAACGGGAGACCATGGCGGACACCCTGCTGCTGGACAGCGGGGATGCAGTGTCCAACACCCTGGTCAGCGGCGGCGCGGCCGATACGGCGCTGGCTCTGCGCACCATCGGCTATGACGCCCTGGTGCCCGGCGTGGAGGAATTCCGGCTGGGACAGGGGCGGCGGACCGCCTTCTTCCAGGCGCTGACCGGGACAGAGGGGGCGGGGACGCCGGTGGAGGTGCTCTCCGCGGACTGGCTGGACGGCGAGAACGGACAGCCTGCCGCCAAGCCCTATCAGATCTTTACCCGTCAGATGGGTGATGAGGAACTCCGCATCGCGGTGGTGGGCCTGGGGACCCTGGCGGTGCCAAATGCCCTTCCGTTTTACTATTACAGTGACAGCCAGTTTGGGCAGAAGAACAATACGGCCGGGAGCTATGCTGCCGAGTGGCGCTACTGGCAGGCGCGGGTGGCCCAGGAGGACTGCGACCTGGTGGTGGTGAGCTGCCATACCGACCAGCGGACACTGCGCGCCCTGGGCGCGGCCACCAGCGGGATCGACCTGCTGGTGGGGGGCCACGGGCCTGCCGACGCGGGGACGCTTAACAACGCGGAAGGGGAGCTGGTATCCTGGGTCTGTAGTGGCGGTACTGCCCTGACCCGGACTGCGGTGACCATTTCTGAGGGTGAACCCGTGGTGGGGAGCAGCGAGCTGCTGGATCTGTCCAGCTATGCCGGAGACGCCGCCCTGACGGAGGCCACGGCGGCGGGACAGACGGCGCTGGAGCAACAGGCCCTCCGGCGGGCCGGGACCCTGTCGGGGGACTGGTCGGAGTATGAGACAGCAAGTGCGCGCCAGAGTGCCGCCGCCGACCTGGTGGCCCGGGCCATGCTGTGGACCTCCGGCGCGGATGCGGCGCTGGTGACCCACGGGAGCCTGGGCAGTCTGCCGGAGGTGGTGGGCACAGGAAACCGCGCCCGGACGGTGACCTTCCGGGACTGCGCGCTGCTGGCCCGTGGGTCCAGCCCGGTGGTGGTGGTGGAACTGACCGGCGCCCAGTTGGAGCAGTGGCTGAATGTGTGCGCCGGGCGCTACACCATCGGCGCTGACGGTCAGATCACCGGCGGCGAGGGGGCGGACTTCCTCTACGGGATGGATTATACCCTCTATCTGGGGGCTCAGAACGGACGGCGGGTGACCGGACTGCGCTGGAAGGGCGGCGCAGTGGAGGGCGACCGGGTCTTCCGCGTGGCGCTGGAGGAGAGCCATCTGCGGGACCCCGAGTTCCCCACCTGCACTGTGCTGTGGTCTGCCGCCGCGGATATGCAGTACGCCGGGACCCGGGGCACCATGGCCGCCATGCTGGCGGCCTATGTGGGCCGCTCCGGTACCATCCGGCCCGAGCGGGCCAGCACCTGGGCGGTATATCAGGGGGTAGTGAACAGCCCGCTGACCCGCCTGGAATTTGTGGAGCTGCTGTATGAGGCGGCGGGACGGCCTGTGCCTGGGGCCGACGCGGCATTTCTGGATATCGCGGGCAGCGCCGCCGTGATATGGGCGGCAGAGACCCGCATCGTCAGCGGAGACGGCAAGGGCAACTTCCTGCCGGGGAGCAAGGTGACCCGGGAGCAGGCGGCCTCTATGCTGTACAACTACGCCCAGGCGGCGGGGATAGATGTGACCGCCGACCAGGGGGCGGTGGACCGCCTGAGCGACGGTGCGAAGATCTCCGCTTGGGCGCGTCCGGCGGTGGCCTTCTGTCTGGAGCGGGAGCTGCTGAGGCCGTCCGGCGGCGCGTCGGGCCAGTTCCGGCCGGCCGCCACCCTGACCCGGACAGAGCTTCAGAGCACCATCCGCACGTTGAGCCGCATGGGTTGAATATATGTGAAACCAAACAGACGGGGACCGGAGCAGCATGAACTGCACCGGTCCCCGTTTTGTATTGCCCGCAGAGAAGGGAAAATCGGAAGGAGCCTTTTAGAAAAGGGTAAGGAGAGATTTAAGAAAATTTAAGATGGCTCTGCTACACTGTCCTCAGAAGAAAAGGAGGAGACAGCATGGAGCAGATTTTAAAGGTAGAGGGATTGTGCCGGGACTACGGCGGTGGGAGCCTTACCCGCGCAGTGGACCATGTGGATTTTACGGTGGAAAAAGGGGAATTTGTGGGCATTATGGGCCCGTCGGGCAGCGGGAAGACCACCCTGCTCAACTGCATCTCCACCATCGACAGCCCCACGGCGGGCCACATCTGGGTGGAGGGGCGGGACATCACCGCTCTGAAGCAGAAGGAGCTCTCCCGGTTCCGGCGGGAGCGGCTGGGGTTTGTTTTCCAGGACTGCAACCTGCTGGACACCCTCACCGCCTATGAAAATATCGCCCTTGCCCTCACCATTCGCAGGACGCCCCCCAGAAGGTGGACAGACTGGTACGGGAGACGGCGGCGCTGCTGGAGATCGCCCCCTGCCTGGATAAGTACCCCTACCAGATGTCGGGGGGACAGCAGCAGCGGGTGGCCGCCGCCCGGGCCATCGTCACCCAGCCGGCCCTCATCCTGGCCGACGAGCCCACCGGCGCCCTGGACTCCAAGTCCGCCAGACTGCTGCTGGAGCGGTTCGAGGTGATGAACCAGCTCCGGCAGGCCACCATTTTGATGGTGACCCATGACGCCTTCACCGCCAGCTACTGCCATCGCATCCTCTTTCTGCGGGATGGGGCGGTCTTTGCCCGGCTGGAGCGGGGGGACCTGGACCGGAAGGACTTTTTCCGGCGGATCATCGGCGTGGTGACCGAGCTGGGAGGTGACCAGAACGATGTTCTCTAAGCTGGCGGTCAAAAATGTAGGGCGCAGCTTCCGGGACTACGGGGTGTACTTCCTCACCGTGGCCTTTGGCGTGTGCCTTTTCTATGTGTTCAACGCCCTGGAGACCCAGACGGTGATCCGCTACCTGGCCCAAAACCCGCTGAGCAATATCGTGGAGGCCATCCAGCAGCTGATCGGCGTCCTGTCGGTCTTTGTGTGGGCGGTGCTGGCCTTCCTCATTCTGTACGCCTCCGGCTTTCTGGTGCGCCGCCGGTCCCGGGAACTGGGCACCTACCTGATGCTGGGTATGGAGCGCTGGCAGGTGGCCTGGCTGCTGCTGGCGGAGACTGCGGTCACCGCCCTGGCCGCCATGGCCGTGGGGCTGGCGCTGGGGGTGGTGCTCTCCCAGGCCCTGTCGGTTTTTACTGCCGGGCTGTTCGCCGTGCCCATGACCTTTTTCACATTCTCGGTTTCTCTGCCCGCACTGGGCAGGACCGCGCTGGCCTTTGGCGCGATTTTCCTGCTGGTAATGGTGTACCACGCCTGCACCATCTCCCGGAAGAAGCTCATTGATCTGCTGCGGGCCAGGCGGGTCAACCAGACTTTGCGGATGCGGAGCCTGGGGGCCTCGGTGGCGCTGTTCCTGGCGGGGTGCGTTCTGCTGGCGGTGGCCTACGCCATGCTGCTCACCCGGGGACTGCTGCGGGTGGACGCCCTGTTCTGGGTCATGATCGGCCTGGGCAGCCTGGGCACCCTGCTGTTTTTCCGGGGATTGTCCGGCTTTCTGCTGCGGCTGTGCCAGAGCAGCAAGAGGCTCTACTACCGAGACCTCAATATGTTCATCCTGCGGCAGTTTAATGCCGGCATCAACACCACCTACCGCTCCATGACCGTGATCTGCCTGATGTTGCTGCTGGCCATCGGCATCACCGCCACCTCCGTGGGGATGAACAATACGGTGTCCCAGCTGACGGAACAGGCCGCGCCCCGGGATGTGGAGCTTTTCGTCTGGGAGGAGGAGACGGGGCAGGTGGATCTGCCCGCTCTGCTGAAACAGCGCGGATTCGACCCGGAGGAGCGGTGCGGCGCCTGGAGGGCCTTCCCGCTGTACCGGGACCGGACGGGAGCGCGGTGGATGGACCCGGAGGACTATGCGGCCTGCGCCGCGGCCTGGGGGGAGACACAGGTTGACGACTTTCTGACGCGCTGGGGGGTGGAAGCTGCTGCCGGACCGGAGGAGGAGAGACAGGTGGACTGCTGGTGCTTCCTGGCTGACTATGCCGGAGACGCCCAGGCCGCGGAGGAGGCCTTTCTGGCGGTACTGAGCCAGGCGGACTTCCCATACAGCTACACCTATACCACCAAGCTGTCCACCTGGATGGACCTGATGGGTTCCAAGGTGCTGGTGCTTTTCATCGGACTCTACCTGGGGGTGGTGTTCCTGGTGGCGTCGGCGGCGGTGCTGGCCCTCCAGCAGCTCAGTCAGGCCGCCGACAACGCCCAGCGCTACCGGGTGCTCTCCCGGCTGGGGGTGTCCGAGCGGATGCGGGGCCGGTCGGTGGATATTCAGGTGCTGTTGTCCTTTTTCCTGCCCCTGGCCCTGGCGCTGGTCCACGCCGCAGTGGGCATGACCGCCGCCAACGCCGTGATCGCCCAGGTGGGCAAAGTGGACGCTGCCGCCTCCAGCGCTGTCACCGCCCTGCTGCTGGTGGCGGTGTACGGCGGGTATTTCCTGGCCACCTGCTGGGGCAGCCGGCGGCTGGTCAGGGGGGGATGACCTGCGGGGGTGTTCCCTGCACGATAAAGTGAGAGCCTGCCGCGAACTGCGGCAGGCCCTTGGAGGGTTATTTCGGTTCCGGGTCATCTGGAGTATCCCAGTCATCTGGCTCCTCGGCGGGGGTTATGTCCTCGGCAGGATAAAAGACCTGGAGCATAGCCCGGAGCGGGACCCAGATAGCTGTGCAGACCACCGTCTCCACAGCCAGCAGGCCTACAAAGCGGGCGGTGCTGCCGTCCAGGAAGAAGTGCTCCACCACCGTGAAGAGAACCAGAAAGGCCAGCAGGGAAAAGAAAATCAGAAATTGCACCAATAATGGGGTCTTATAGCGGGAGAGTTTGGGGCGTAGCCGTTCGCTCAGCCGGTCCCGCAGGAGCTTGAGGGGCGGGAAGAATACCAACGGAAGAGTGGAGAGCACCATGGCAATGGCGACCGGGTGGGACAGAAGGTTAGTCAGTACAGAAGTGCTGTATGATTCCGCGCCCGGGCCGTATTCCAGAAAGCTCAGAGAAATAGTTGACATGAGAATCCCCCTTTCCCAAACGGTTGGTTCGGATTGTGAAACATCTTCTTTATATAAATTATACCGAAAAAAAGGTTGATTGCAATATAAATTTAGCGAAAAAGACAAAACGAGATAGGGGGCAGCGGGAACAGAACATTTTGGGGGCAAAACAGGGCAAAAGGGCAAAAAGGCCTTGAAATTGGTGTGGAAATATGCTATGATAAAATCCACGTTTGAAAGAAGGCGCGGATTTGTCGCGCCCAAATGGAGTGTAGTTTGCCCCGGTGCGGGGCCGAAAGGACGATGTAGCGTGGATATCACCAAGCTGATTCTGAGCATTATCGATGTGGCGGCCTGCCTGTTCCTCATCGCCGTGGTGCTGCTCCAGTCCGGCAAGAGCGCCGGTCTGTCTGGCACCATCGCCGGCGCTGCCGACACCTTCCTGGCCAAGAACAAGGCCAAGAGCTGGGACGCCAAGCTGGCCAAGATGACCAAGTGGGTGGCCATCGCGTTTATGGTCATCACCTTCGTGATCTGCCTGCTCTGAGCAAGCGGGAAAAACGCCCTTCCGTACAGCGGAGGGGCGTTTTTTGCTGCCCAAAAGCGGGGAGCAACCGGCGGTTGTCAAATTGTATCCCACTTTAGGTTGCGCTGCCCGCCGGAGTTTGCTATGCTAAGCGTCGTCAAGGGCCAGTGACGACCTTTTGTTTCGGAGGGATCAAAGATGGAATTTCAGCAGCGGCTCTATGAACTGAGGAAGAGATCCGGACTGAGCCAGGAGGGGCTGGCCGACCTTTTGGGGGTATCCCGGCAGGCGGTGCAGAAATGGGAGGCCGGGACCTCCCGGCCCGATCTGGACAATCTGGCCGCCCTGGCCCGGTACTTCAACGTGTCCCTGGATTATCTGGTCACCGGGCAGGAGGCCAGACTGGAGCCTGAACTGGCCACGACCACGATCGTCAACAATTACTACGACTGTTTTCAATATGAGTATAGGAGCAAGCGTACCCTTTTCGGTCTGCCTCTGGTCCATATCAGGTTTGGCCGCCGTGGGATGGGAGTGGCCAAAGGAGTTCTCGCTGTGGGCAACTTCGCCGTGGGCGTGGTCGCTCTGGGCAGCGTTTCTCTGGGGGTTGTCAGCGTGGGCGGACTGTCTTTGGGTCTGCTCTTTGCCCTTGGCGGATGGGCGATGGGCGGCTTTGCCGTTGTGGAGGGATCGCGCTGGGCCTTGTCGCCCTGGGTGGCGCGGCGGTGGGCCTCTTTGCCATGGGCGGCGGCGCCGCCGGCGTGTATGCCGCCGGGGGCGGCGCTGTCGCCTCCCAGATCGCCATCGGCGGCTCGGCCCATGCGCCGCTGGCGATCGGTCAGGTGGCGGAAGGGACCCTTACCTTCGGAATGAACGCAGACCCGGCGGCGGTGGAAGGCGCCATTCGGGCGGCGGCCTCCGGTGTGCCCCGCTTTCTCCAGGATCTGATGGTTTTTCTGGCCCGGAATTGGTAGAAAAGCCGGGGTGCAACCGCTGGTTGCGCCTGATTCAAGGGGACTTGGTGGACGCAGACGGACTTTTCCGGTATACTGAGGCGCAGAGAGGAGGAGTTCTATGACATTGGGAGAGACTATCCATCAGCTGCGCACCAGCCGGGGCATGTCCCAGGGGGATCTGGCCGAGGCGCTGGAGGTGTCCCGGCAGTCGGTGTCCAAGTGGGAGACCGACGCTTCGGTGCCCGACCTGGACAAGCTGGTGCGGTTGAGCCGCCTGTTCGGCGTCACTCTGGACCAGCTGGTGTGCGGAGAAGCGCGCGGGCCGGAGTCGGAGACAGCGGCGGAGGAGCCTGCACCGGCCCGAAAACCGGAGCCGGAAATCAGAAGCGGCCTGTCTGCCGGACGGCGGGCGGCGGGCGTGGTGCTGCTTGTGCTGGGACTGCTGGGGCAGCTGATCCTGCTGTTTTTGGCCGGGCTGGACAGCCTGGTCATCGGCCCGCTGTTTACGCTGCCCTTTATCCTGTGCGGCGTACTCTGTCTGAAGGCCCGGCGGAGGCTGGGGCTGTGGTGCGCCTGGGCGGTCTACCTGCCCCAGCAGGTCTACTGGACCTTTGCCACCGGGATCACCTGGTACCTCGTCTTCGCTACCCCCTATTTTACCCGCGAGATGAACTATTTCCGCCTGTTTATCGGCTGGGTGATGCTGGCGGTGATGATTGCCCTGACAGTGGTCACCGCCCGCAGCTATTCCGATCTGCATAAGCAGTCTGCCCCCGGTACCATTGTGCTGACGGCAGTGCTGTGGGTGACAGGGCTATTTACCTGGCGTATTTTCGGCCTGGTGTGCAGCTTCTTTGTTAATGAGGAGGGCATCATCCGAGGTGGAATTCTCTTGGAGTTGTTCCAGGGCTTTATGGCTGCCGCCCAGACCGCCGCCCTGGCGGCGGCATTGACGCTCACCCTGGCCCTGATCCGGGGCGCCCGCGCCAGGAAGTAAAGAAACACGGTAAGACCTCCGGCCATGAGCCGGAGGTCTTATATTTTCATTGAGCAGGTACGCAGAAGGGGGTATAATAGAGAAAAAAGCGATGGGAAAGGAATGTTTATGAAAGACAGACAGGAATTGACCGGCATCTATCAGGCCAGCGGCCGGGGCTTTGGGTTTCTGATCCCGGAGGAGGGGGAGGACTGCTTCATCCCGCCCAGAGCAGACGGCGGAGCCTGGAATGGAGATAAAGTAGCGGCCCGCATCACCGAGGAGGACCCACAGGCGGGCCGCCGGGTGGCCAAGGTGGTCCAGGTGCTGGAGCGGGCCAACAGGACGGTCACCGGCGTACTGGAGCGGCGGGACCACGCCCTTTGGCTGCGCCCGGACAACGAGCGCCTGCCCGGTCCCATCCAGGTGTTTACCAAGCGGAAGGGGGTGCGCCCCGGCGAGCGGGCCGCCGTGGCGATGACCAGCTTCGGCGGGGGACGGACCGCCCCCATGGGCACCCTGCGGGAGCGCTTCGGCCCGGCGGACCGGCGGGAGAGCGCCGTGGAGGCCATTCTCTACACCCACGACATTGAGCGCGCCTTCCCGCCTGCCGTACTCATGGAGGTGGAGGGGGTGCCCCAGGCGGTGGAGCCCGCCGCCCTGGAGGGGCGGCTGGACCTGCGGGGCAAGACCATCATCACCATCGACGGGGCCTCCTCCAAGGACTTTGACGACGCGGTGAGCCTGGAGAAGGACGAGGCGGGCCGCTGGGTGCTGGGGGTCCACATCGCCGACGTGAGCCACTATGTGCGCCCCGGCTCCCCCCTGGACCTGGAGGCCTTTGAGCGGGGCACCTCGGTGTATTTTGCCGACCAGGTGGTGCCCATGCTGCCGGTGGAGCTGTCCAACGGCATCTGCTCTTTGAACCCCCATGTGGACCGGCTGGCGCTGTCCTGCATCATGACCCTGGATCAGGGCGGCACGGTGGTGGAGCACACCATTGCCAAGACGGTGATCTGCTCCGCCGAGCGGATGACCTATGAGGACTGCAACGTGCTGCTGGCGGGGGAGGACCCCGCTTTAAAGGAGCGGTATGCCCACATCCTGCCCATGCTCAGGGACATGGCCGCCCTGGCCAAACAGCTGGAGAAGCTGCGGCGGAACCGCGGGGCCCTGGACCTGGAGACGAAGGAGAGCTATGTGATCTGCGACCGGGAGGGCAGGCCGGTGGACGTGGCCCTGCGGCAGCAGGGGGAGAGCGAGAAGCTCATCGAGTCCTTCATGCTGGCGGCCAACGAGTGCGTGGCGGAGCACCTGAACAGGCTCCGCAAGCCCTGCGTCTACCGGGTCCATGAGAAACCCTCCGACGAGAAAGCGGAGGCCCTGCGCACCATGGTGGCCCCTCTGGGCTATGACCTCAAGACTGCCGACGGGCATTCCCTCCAGAAGCTGCTGGACTGGGCCAAGGGCAGGCCGGAGGAGGGGGCGGTGTCCATGATGGTGCTGCGCTCCCTGATGAAGGCCCGGTACGACGGGGAGAACCTGGGGCACTTTGGTCTGGCGGCGGAGTACTACTGCCATTTCACCTCCCCCATCCGCCGCTACCCCGACCTGATGGTCCACCGGGTGCTGTCCGCCCTGCTGGACGGGTCCCTGGAGAAAAAAGAAAAGCAGATGACCGCCGCCGTCCAGCGGGCCGCCGTCCAGTCCTCTCAGCGGGAGCTGGCCGCCCAGGAGGCCGAGCGGGAGATCGAGAAGCGCTATCTGGCCGAGTTTATGGCGGGCCACATCGGGGAGACCTTTGCCGGTGTGGTGTCCGGCGTCACCCGGTTCGGCCTGTTCGTGTCGGTGGCCGGGGGCGTGGAGGGCCTGCTGCCGGTGGAGGCCCTGCCCGGCAGAGGCTGGCACTACGACGAGGCCCACCTGACCCTGCTGGAGGACAACGGCAGCGGCCGGTATACCTTCGGCATGGCCCTGGAGGTGGAGTGTGCCGCCGCCGACCCGGTGAGCGGTCAGGTGGACTTCATCCTCCCCGGCGGCACCCCGGCGCCCCGGAAAAAGCGGGAGGAGCGGGAGGAGCGGCCCGGCCGGGACGGCAAAAAGAACCCCCGTAAGCCGGGTAAGAGCCGGGCCATGCATGTGCCCAAGCGGCGCAAGGGGGGACGAAAACGATGATAAATCGTATTCTGGGCGGTATATTATTGCTCCCTGTATTGCTTTTGGCGGGGTGTGGCAGCCCGAGCCCGGCAGCGGAGTCTGCCGCGCCGGGGACCATGTCTGCGCCATCCTGCGCGGCGGAGCCCACGGCGGCCCCGGAGCCGGTATCCACGCCGAGCCCCACCCCCGCTCCAATGCCCACGCCGACTCCCGCCCCCGACCCGGTGGCGGAGGCTCTGGCGGCCATGACCACTGAGGAGAAAGTGGGTCAGCTGTTGGTGGCGGGCATTGAGGGCGCCCAGCCGGGGGAGGACGCGGCCCAGGCCGTCCGGGACTACCGGGTGGGCGGGGTCATCCTCTTTGGCCGCAATGTGGAGAACGCCGGTCAGCTGGTGGAGCTGACCAACGGTCTGAAGGCGCTCAACGGCGGCTGCGTCCCCCTCTTCCTGTGCGTGGACCAGGAGGGGGGACGGGTGGACCGGATGCCCCCGGAGGTGGAGCGCACACCGGGAGCCGGACAGGTGGGCCGGAGCCAGAACTGGGAGGAGACGGGGGCGGCCTATGGCGCGCTGTTGTCGGCAGAGTGCGCCGCCTTTGGCTTCAACCTGAATTTTGCCCCTTGTCTGGACATCTGGTCCAATCCGGAAAATACAGTCATCGGGGACCGGGCCTTCGGCGGCGGCTGGGAGATCGTGAGCGCCTTTGGGCTCCATGCGGTGCGGGCCATGGAGACACCAGCGTGGACTCCCATGTGGACCTGCCGGTGGTGGATAAGACGGTGGAGGAGCTGGAGGAGCTTGAGCTGATCCCCTTCCGGGCGGCCATTGAGGCCGGAGCCCCCTGCGTCATGGCGGCCCACATCCTTATGACCGGGATCGACCCGGACCTGCCTGCCTCCCTGTCCCCCGGGGTGGTCACCGGCCTGCTGCGGCAGGAGCTGGGCTTTGCCGGGGTGGTGTGTACCGACGACCTCACCATGGGGGCAATTTCTGATACATACGGCATGGGGGAGGCCGCCGTTCTGGCGGTGGAGGCCGGATGCGACCTGCTGCTGGTGTGCCACGGGGCGGACAACCTCACCGCTGCCCGGGAGACCCTGCTGGCGGCGGTGGAGTCCGGACGCATCTCCCAGGATCGGCTGGATGAGAGCGTATATCGGCTCCTCTCCCTGAAACAGGAGTACGGCCTCACCAACGACCCGGTGGGTCAGCCCGACATCGACGTCCTCAATGCCAAGATCCAGGCGTTGCTCTGAACCGGCTGTCCTCACAGTGGGGCCGTCTGTCCGAAAAACATGGACAGACGGCCCCGTTTTCGTTATAGTGGGGGTGAAAGGAGGGGGGAGCATGAAGGTAACGGTCATCATCGATCCGGAACGGGATGGGCCGGAGATCACGATCACGGCTCCCGCCCTCACCGACAATGTGAAAGCCCTGGCAGCCCGGCTGGAGGGAGGGGGTATCCTCACCGGCTGGCGGGGGGATACCGCAGTGCCTCTGGAGGAGGACGCCATTCTCCGCTGCTACGGGGAGGAGAAGGTGGTAAAGATCCAGACCACCCAGGGGGTGTTCGACCTGCGGGAGCGGCTCTACGAGCTGGAGGCCAAGCTGGACCGGCACACCTTTGTACGCATCTCCCGATCGGAGATCGTGAACCTGCGTAAGATCACCGCCCTGGACCTGGGTCTCACCGGCACCATCCGCATCACCCTGGCGGAGGAGACGGTGTGCTATGTCTCCCGGCGGTATGTGAAGAAGATCCGCGAGGCCCTGGGGCTCTGAGAGGAGGGAATTCCCGTGACACACAGACAGAAGCAGTGGCTGATCCGCATCCTGGCCGGCGGGCTGATCGGTATGGCCGCCCTGATCCCGGTGGGCGGGCTGTTCAACGACCTGGTGAGCGGCGGCCTCATCGCCACGGGGAACCACACCCACTTCCGGCTGGTGAGCGATGACCTGGAGCAGTTGGCCGGTCCCGCCGCCCTGGCGGTCCAGCTGGGGCTCTACTTTCTGATGGGGGCGGTGGTGGGGGTGTCCACCCTCCCCTTTGCCGACGATGGACCTACCCTGGTCATCCGCTCTCTGGCCCACTTTGCCGTTACCGCCGGGACGCTCACCCTGATGGTGTGCCTGTGCGGGTGGAACTGGGGGAAACTGATCCCCCTGCTGATCTACCTGCTGCTGCTGGCGGCGGTCTATCTGCTCATCTGGCTGAGCCGGTGGGTGCTGTGGTACGTCGAGGTGGAAGCCATCCGGAAAAAGCTAGGGATTTTACCGCCTGCCAGGGGAAAAAGAACGCATGGTTAATGTACGGGACCGGCAGGGCTGATCCTCTGCGCGAGGAGGGAGATTTTGCTGTGAAACGAGACGTAAAGCTGTACAACATCCTGCTGCCCATCTGGATCCTGTATTTCTTCCCCCAGGTGTGGCTCATCACCCTGCCGGGGAATTTGCTCATCGACTGCCTGGTGCTGCTCATTACGCTGGCCGCTTTGAAGCACACCGGGAAAAAGGCGGTGCTGAAGCAGCTGTGGTGGAAGTTCTGGCTGCTGGGTTTTTTGGCAGACTTTATCGGGGCTGTGTTCCTGTTTGGTTTCTGCTTTTTTGCCATGCTGCCGGACCCCGTGGGTCTGTGGGCGAATGAGCTCATTGCCCAGGCCTTCCTCAACCCATTCCGCACCCTGCCCGCCTTTCTATATACCCTGGCGGGGGTAGCCATCGCTGGTGTGTGCATCTACTTCTTTGACAAGCGGGTCATGCGTTCCTGTGCCCTGCTGGATGGACGGCAGCGGCATGTCATCGCCCTGACTATGGCCATCGTCACCGCCCCCTGGACCTTTTTGGTCCCCCTTTATGGCGTTTGAATGAGATGCCCCCGGGACAAGGCTTGAAGCTTTGTCCCGGGGGCATTATAATAAAAGAAAAGCGATGCGACGAAACGGGGAATGGGTATGGGTAAAAAGGGTGGCAAAAGTATCAGCTATTTTGGCCTAGTGGCCATGGGCGTGGGTTGCATGCTGGGTACCAGCTGGCTGCTCCTCACCGGTACCTGGCTGGATACGGCGGGCGGACCTCTCAATCTGGCGGTGGCATTCATTTTGTGCATTGCCATTGAGCTGCCCTTTGCCTTTTCCTACATGGAGGCCATCCCCATGTTTCCCCTGCCTGGGGGCGAGGTGGTGTACTCCTATGCCGCCTTCGGGCCAAGGGGCGGCTTTGCGGTAGGCTGGGCGGGTATTTTGATGAATACTATCGTATTCTGCTGGGTGGACCTGGCCGCCGTCTCGCTGCTGGACGAGCTGTTCCCGATGCTGAGAGAGACGGCGGTGCTCTACCATGTGGGGGATTTTCCGGTGACTCTGCCCAATCTGGTCCTCCAGCTACTGCTGGCGGGGGCTATCCTGTGGGTACAGATCAAGGGGGCGAATGTGTGCGCCTCTCTGGCCAAGATCGCCACTGTGGTGCTGCTGGTCATGTGCGCCATCGGCCTGGCCGTGTGCTTTACCCACTTTGACCCGGCGGTGTACGCCTCCGACGGCGGGCTGGAGTTCGACTTTGCCGGTTCGGCCTCGCTGCTGTCCCTGCTGGTGTTCTCGGTGGCCGGATGGGAGACGGTATCCAAGGCGGCCGCCGACGCCACCGGTCCCGCCGCCCGCAAAGCGGGGGCCGCGCTGATCACCTGCCTGATCCTGGTCACCGGCATTTTATGCCTGGTGTCCACCGCCGTGGCGGGCTGCCTGCCCTGGAGGGAGGCGGTGGGGCGTACGGCCCCCTTTGCCGACGTGCTGGTGTCCATCACCGGTCTGCCCTGGGTGCGGCCCGCCTTCCTGGTCACGGCCTTCGTGGGGGCGGTGGGTGTGATGAACTCCACGCTTTACTCCTCTGCCCGGATGCTGTACGGCCTGTCCCGCTTTGCCCTGGTGTCCCGGCGGTTTGCGGCGCTCCACCCCAGATACGGCACACCGGTGCGCTGTATCTGCTTCACTGCGGCTTTTGTGGTGCTGACGCCCTTTACCGGCAAGCTGTTTTTCATCCCCTTTATCAATGTGGCCTCCCTGACCACCATCGTTATGTGGGTCATGTCCTTTGCTGCGGTGCTGTGGCTGCGCCGCACCCGGCCTGAGCTGCGCCGCCCGGTGTCCATGCCCGGGGGAAACGTGACGGCGGTACTGGGCCTGCTGGCCTCGGTGTTCCTGGTGGGCAACATCCTGCTGCCCATGAGTCCTGGCGCCTTGGGTGGACTGGAGTACGCCCTGGCGGCGGCCCTGGCGGCCCTGGGGTGGGTCCTCTACCAGTTCCGGGACCGGTCTGTTACCGCCCAGGAGCAGAAACAGTTGATTTTTGGGGACATGCAGGGGGGAGAATTGCCCTCAACCCCTTGCAAAATCGAGGAAAAATGATATACTAGTGCCCACTGAGACCAATTTTTACGAATCGAGGGAAATGGAAATGGAACGCACCAAAATCGCACAGATTTTTGCGGACCAGGAGCAGTTCGGCGGCAAGGAAGTCACCGTCTGCGGCTGGGCACGCACCATCCGGGATATGAAGAGCTTCGGCTTTGTGGAACTGAACGACGGGTCCTGCTTCAAGAACCTGCAGATCGTTCTGGACGCCAATGTGCTGGCCAACTATAAGGAGATCGCCGGGCAGAATGTGGGCGCCGCCCTTATCGTCACCGGTACTGTGGTCCTCACCCCCGGGGCCAAGCAGCCCGTGGAGATCAAGGCCGCCCAGATCCAGGTGGAGGGCACCTCCACTCCCGACTACCCCCTGCAGAAGAAGCGGCACAGTGTGGAGTATCTGCGCACCATCCAGCACCTGCGCCCCCGCACCAATCTCTTCTCCGCCACCTTCCGGGTGCGCTCCGTGGCGGCCCACGCTATCCACTGCTTCTTCCAGGACCGGGGCTTTGTGTACGCCCAGACCCCGCTGATCACCGCCTCCGACTGCGAGGGCGCCGGCGAGATGTTCCAGGTCACCACCCTGGATCTGAACGACGTGCCCAAGACCGAGGACGGCCAGGTGGATTACTCCAAGGACTTCTTCGGCAAGAAGGCCAATCTCACGGTGTCTGGACAGCTCAACGCCGAGAACTTTGCCATGGCCTTCGGCAACGTGTACACCTTCGGCCCCACCTTCCGGGCGGAAAACTCCAACACCCAGCGCCATGCCGCCGAGTTCTGGATGATCGAGCCTGAGATGGCCTTTGCCGATCTGAACGACTATATGGACACTGCTGAGGCCATGATCAAGTATATCATCAACACTGTCATGGAGAAGTGCCCCGACGAGATGGACTTCTTCTCCAACTTTGTGGACAAGGGCTTGAAAGAGCGCCTGGCCCATGTGGCTTCCTCCAACTTCGGCAGGGTGACCTACACCGAGGCGGTGGAGATCCTGGAGAAGAACAACGACAAGTTCGACTACAAGGTGTCCTGGGGCTGCGATCTGCAGACCGAGCACGAGCGCTACCTCACTGAGCAGGTGTTCAAGCGCCCTGTGTTCGTCACCGACTATCCCAAGGAGATCAAGGCCTTCTATATGCGCCTCAACGACGACGGCAAGACCGTGGCCGCCGCCGACTGCCTGGTACCCGGCATCGGCGAGATCATCGGCGGCTCCCAGCGTGAGGAGCGGCTGGACCTGCTGGAGGCCCGCATCAAGGAGCTGGGTATGGACCCGGAGGACTACTGGTGGTATCTGGATCTGCGGCGCTATGGCTCCTGCCGCCATGCCGGCTTCGGCCTGGGCTTCGAGCGGATGGTGATGTACCTCACCGGCGTGTCCAACATCCGCGACGTGGAGCTGCATCCCCGCACGGTGGGCAACGCGGATTTCTAATGTAAAAGGAAAAGGGCCCCGATGTGAGACAGCTCAGAGCAGCTCCACGTCGGGGCCCCATTTTAATGGGGCGGCGCTTGCGCCGTGCAAGGTCACGCCCTGAGGGTGACCTTGGCAAAGGGCGGATCCATTCCGCCCGCACAGGATAGGATCGGGACCCCGGACACGCCTGCGTGTCCGGGCCGGAGCTGCATCCCCGCACGGTGGGCAACGCGGATTTCTAATGTAAAAGGAAAAGGGCCCCGGCGTGAGGCAGCTCAGAGCAGCTCCACGTCGGGGCCTTCTTCTATATAAAACAAAATGACCGCCGGAAGGCGGTCATTTTGCTTTATGCGAAACATTACATCAGCTGCTCGATGGACTTGGAATCCACCTCGGCCTTCATCTGCTCCACGAAGGCGTCGAAGGACATGACGGTCTGACCGCCCTTGCGGTTGCGGACGGCCACGTCGCCGGTCTCGGCCTCCTTGTCGCCCACCACCAGCATGTAGGGCACCTTCTCCAGCTGGGTGTCCCGGATCTTCTTGCCGATCTTCTCGTTGCGGTGGTCGGTCTCCACCCGGTAGCCCAGCGCGTCCAGCTTGGCGGCCACCTGGTTGGCGTAGTCGGCGGCCCGGTCGGTGATGGGGAGCACCTTCACCTGCACGGGGGCCAGCCAGGTGGGGAAGGCGCCGGCAAAGTGCTCGGTGATGACGCCGATGAACCGCTCGATGGAGCCCAGCACCACCCGGTGGATCATGACGGGGCGGTGCTTCTGGCCGTCCTCGCCGGTATACTCCAGCTCGAAGCGCTCGGGCAGCTGGGAGTCCAGCTGGATGGTGCCGCACTGCCAGGTGCGGCCCAGGGAGTCGGCCAGATGGAAGTCCAGCTTGGGGCCGTAGAAGGCGCCGTCGCCCTCGTTGATGACGAAATCCTTACCCATGGCGGTGATGGCGCTCTTCAGGATCTCCTGGTTGTGCTCCCACTCCTCCACGGTGCCGATGTGGTCCTCGGGCATGGTGGACAGCTCGATGGTATAGCTCAGACCAAAGACGGAGTACACCTCGTCAAACAGGCGGACGGTCTCCTGGATCACGTCCTGCATCTGCTCCCGGGTCATGAACACATGGGCGTCGTCCTGGCTGAAGCAGCGGACGCGGAACAGGCCATGGAGGGCGCCGGACAGCTCGTGGCGGTGGACCAGACCGATCTCGCCCACCCGCAGGGGCAGCTCCTTGTAGGAGTGGGGCTCGCTGGCGTAGACCAGCATGCCGCCGGGGCAGTTCATGGGCTTAACGGCGAAGTCCACCTCGTCAATAACGGTGGTGTACATGTTGTTCTTGTAGTGATCCCAGTGGCCGGAGCGCTCCCACAGCTGGCGGTTGAGCATGATGGGGGTGGAGATCTCCACATAGCCGTACTTCTTGTGGACCTGGCGCCAGTAATCCAGCAGGGTGTTTTTCAGGGTCATGCCCTTGGGCAGGAAGAAGGGGAAGCCGGGGCCCTCGTCCCGCAGCATGAACAGGCCCAGCTCCTTGCCCAGCTTCCGGTGGTCCCGCTTCTTGGCCTCCTCGATCTTGGCCAGGTAGGCGTCCAGCTCGTCCTTCTTGGGGAAGGCGATGCCGTAGATCCGCTGGAGGGTCTCCCGGTTGGAGTCGCCCCGCCAGTAGGCGGCGTTACAGGCGGTGAGCTTGAGGGCGTTGCCCTTGATACGCCCGGTGGAGTCCAGGTGGGGACCGGCGCACAGGTCGGTGAACTCGCCCTGCTTGTAGAAGGAGATGGCGGCGTCCTCGGGCAGGTCGTTGATGAGCTCCACCTTAAAAGGCTCGCCCTTCTCCTCCATGAACTTCAGCGCCTCAGCCCGGGGCAGCTCAAAGCGCTCCAGCTTCAGCTTCTCCTTGCAGATCTTGCGCATCTCGCCCTCGATCTGCTCCAGATGCTCAGGGGTGAAGGCGAAGGGGGCGTCCATATCGTAGTACCAGCCCTCGTCGATGGAGGGGCCGATGGCCAGCTTCACCTCGGGCCACAGCCGCTTGACGGCCTGGGCCATCACATGGGAGCAGGTGTGCCAGTAGGTCTGGCGGTAGTCGGGGTTCTCAAAGGTAAATTCGTTCTTCACTTCTTCGGACATTGTGCTGCCTCCTTGTGTCCGCAGGGGCGCCCTGTGGGGTCCCTGCCAATTTCTAAGGGGTAAAACAAAAAGCGCCTCACCCCTGATACAGTTCAGGGGTGAGGCGCAACTACGCTCCACGGTTCCACCCTGCTTGCATAGAGCGCGGAGACGCCCGGGACAGGTGGCTAAGGCCGGAGCGAAGCGAAATACCAAAAAGCAGAGGGGCTTTTTGACGGTTTGCGCAGTCGCAGGACTCAGGCGCCGTCGCGGAGGGCGTGCAGCGTGACTTCATGCCGCTTGTGCTTTCTGTAACGGGAAATCCCGGCCCGGTCCTCCCGGGCAGCTCAGGAGTGGTACAGCCGCCGCGTGTCGCGGGACCCTTCCACCCATGTGGGTCCCTCTCTGTCCGCCGCTGCGCGGGTTCTTCTCCGTCAAAGCCTCTTTAACAGAGAAACTATATCACGAATCGGCCGAATTGTCAACGCTCGCCGCCCAGATCGCGCTCCGGGCGGTGTAGGTGTTACAATGAAGTGTGACAAATAGAAAAAAAGAAAGCGAATAGGAGTG
>CAUWDA010000039.1:0-18717 GCA_963557075.1 uncultured Flavonifractor sp.
CATGCAAACATACGACGCTGGAACCTTCGATATCGCCGTCATCGGCGCGGGCCACGCGGGCATTGAGGCCGCTCTCGCCTCCGCCCGGCTGGGGCTGAAGACCCTGTGCTTCACCGTCAATCTGGACGCGGTGGGCAATATGCCCTGTAACCCCGCCATCGGCGGCACCGGCAAGGGCCATCTGGTGCGGGAGCTGGACGCCCTGGGCGGGGAGATGGCCAGGGCCGCCGACCAGGCCTGCATCCAGTACCGCCTGCTCAACCGGGGCAAAGGCCCGGCGGTTTGGTCCCTCCGGGCCCAGGCGGACCGCCGCCGCTACCAGGAGGTGATGAAGCACACCCTGGAGCGGCAGGACAATTTGTGGGTCAAGCAGGCGGAGGTGGTGCGCGTCCTGACAGAGGACGGCAAGGTCTCCGCCGTGGTCACCGCCACCGGGGCGGTCTACCGGGTGGGCGCGGTGGTGGTAGCCACCGGCACCTTCCTGGGGGGACGCACCATCGTCGGCGAAGTGACCCGGGACTCCGGCCCCGACGGTCTGTCCGCCGCCCTGCCCCTGACCGACAGTCTGAAGGAACTGGGGCTCACCCTCCGCCGGTTCAAGACGGGCACGCCCCCCCGCATCCACGCCCGCAGCGTGGACTTCTCAAAGCTGGAGGTCCAGCCGGGGGACGAGCAGGTCCTGCCCTTCTCCTTTGAGACCGCCGAGCCGCCGGAAAACAGGGCCATCTGCTGGCTGACCTACACCAACGAGCAGACCCACGCGGTCATCCGGGCCAACCTGGACCGCTCCCCCCTGTACGACGGCACCATTGAGGGGGTAGGCCCCCGGTACTGTCCCTCCATCGAGACCAAGATCGTCCGGTTCCCCGACAAGGAGCGGCACCAGCTCTTTCTGGAGCCCATGGGACTTCATACCGAGGAGCTCTACCTCCAGGGCTTTTCCTCCTCACTGCCGGAGGAGGTACAGATCCAGATGCTCCACACCGTCCCCGGCCTGGAGCACGCCGAGATGACCCGGCCCGCCTATGCCATCGAGTATGAGTGTGTGGACCCCACCGAGCTGCTGCCCACCCTGGAGCACAAAAAGGTCCCCGGCCTGTACGGCGCGGGACAGTTCAACGGCTCTTCCGGCTATGAGGAGGCCGCCGTCCAGGGCTTTGTGGCGGGGGTAAACGCCGCACTGAAGCTGCTGGGGCGGGAACCCCTCATCCTTCGGCGGGACCAGGGATACATCGGAGTGCTCATCGACGACCTGGTGACCAAGGGCACCGACGAGCCCTACCGGATGATGACCTCCCGCACCGAATACCGGCTGCTCCACCGGCAGGACAACGCCGACCAGCGGCTGTGCCCCATCGGCCACGCCATCGGGCTGGTCAGCGACCGGCGCATGGCGGCGGTGGAGGAGAAGTATGCCGCCGTCGCCCGGGAGATCAAGCGGCTGGAGCACACCGGCACCAGGGAGGGCAGACTGGTGGATCTGCTGCGCCGCCCGGAGAATACGTATGCCGGTCTGGCTGACGCCGATCCCAACCGCCCCCAGTTGCCCGCAGAGATCACCCAGGCGGTGGAGATCTCCGTCAAGTATCAGGGGTACATTGACCGGCAGCTGCGGCAGGTGGCCGAGCAGCGGAGAATGGAATCCAGGCCCCTGCCTACTGACCTGGATTACCTGTCCATGGAGGGCCTGCGGCTGGAGGCCCGGCAGAAGCTGGACCGCATCCGGCCCCTGAACCTGGGCCAGGCCAGCCGGATCTCCGGCGTCAGCCCGGCAGATATTGCCGTGCTGATGGTAATGCTGGAGAAATAGTCAGGAGTGATGAGACAGGAGTTGTGGTGTCCGGCGCAGCCGGATAAATTGAAATCATTCGCCTGCGGCAACTATCTTATCTTCTATCTTCTATCTCCTATCTCTCCCCTGGGGGTATGTTTTATGCAGAAATCTGTGGTACTTGGCCTGTCCGGCGGGGTGGACTCCGCCGTGGCGGCCTCCCTGCTGCTGGAGCAGGGTTTTGCTGTCACCGGTCTCTACCTGGACATCGGTCTGGGGGGGACCGGGGCGGCTGATGCCGCCGCGGTGGCCGACCGGCTGGGCATCCCCTTTGAGACGGCCGACATCCGGGCCGATCTGGAGGCCCAGGTATGCACTCCCTTCGCCGCCGCCTATCAGGCGGGGCGTACCCCGCTGCCCTGCGCCCTGTGCAACCCTACGGTGAAATTCCCCGCCCTGTTCCGGCTGGCCGACAAAATCGGGGCTCCCTTTGTGTCCACCGGGCACTACGCCAATGTGGAAAACGGTGTGCTCTTGCGGGGCCGGCCCGCCAACGACCAGTCCTATATGCTGGCCCGCCTCACCAGGGAGCAATTACAGCAGGTGATCTTCCCACTCGGAAATTACGAAAAGGCGGAGGTCCGGCAGCTGGCAAAAAACTTTGGCATCCCCGTGGCCGACAAGCCGGACTCCATGGAGATCTGCTTCATCCCCGACGGGGATTACGCCGCCTGGCTGGAAGCCAGAGGGTTTTCCACACAGCCGGGGGATTTTGTGGACAAGGATGGCAGGGTGCTGGCCCAACACGGGGGCATCCACCGCTACACCCTGGGCCAGGGCCGCGGCCTGGGCGTTTCCGGCCCCCACCGGTACTACGTGTCCGCCATTCGCCCGGAGACCAACCAGGTGGTGCTGTCCGACGGCTCCGACCTGGGAAAATCCGTCGTATTCTGCTCCGACCCCAACTGGATCGGGGTGGAGGGGCTGGACGGCCCGCTGGAGGGGACGGTACGGCTGCGCCACTCCCGCACGGAGCTGCCGGCCACCCTCTCCCCGGCAGGGGATGGGGTGCGGCTGGACATGGCGGACCCCGCCCGGGCGCCCACGCCCGGCCAGCTGGCGGTGTTCTATCTGGGGGACACCGTGGCCGGGTCGGCCTGGATCGAGGGGGCCATCTGATGTTATCCACAAAGGAGGGAACCCCTGTGGAAAAAACGCCGCTATATGACGCGCTGACCGCCTTCGCGGCCCAGGAGCCGCTGCGGATGCACATGCCCGGTCACAAGGGCAAGCCCCTGCCGGGGAAAGAGCTGGCGGGGCTGCCCGCCATCGACTTTACCGAACTGCCCCCCACCGGCGACCTCTTCGACGGGGGAGGGGCCATCGGGGAGGCGGAGCAGCTGTGGGCCGACCTCTTCTCCATGGACAGCTGCCTCTTTCTCACAGGCGGCTCCACCCAGGGGGTGCTGGCCGCCCTCACCCTGGCCTGCCGGCCGGGGGACTCAATCCTGCTGGACCGGGGGAGCCACCGCTCGGCCTATAACGCCCTGGCCCTGCTGGATCTGCACCCGGTCTATCTGGACCGGCCCTGGCTGGCTCAGGCGGGGGTGACCGGCCCCATTTCCCCGGAAACCGTGGAGCAGCAGCTGGAGGCCCACCCCGAGATCAGGACGCTTTGTATTACCTCGCCCACTTATTACGGCGTGTTGTCAGATCTGCCCGCTCTGGCAGAGGTGATGCACCGCCGGGGGGGCACCCTGGTGGTGGACGGGGCCCATGGGGCCCATCTGCCCTTTTTGGGGAACTGCGATCTTTCAGCCGGCGACCTGCTGGTGGTATCCGCCCACAAGACCCTGCCCGCCCCGGGACAGACCGCTCTGCTCCTCTCGGGCGAAACCTTTTCCCATGCCGACCTGCGGCGGGCGGCCAGCATCTACGGCTCCTCCAGCCCCTCCTATCCCATGATGGCGGCACTGGATCTGTGCCGGGCCCATATGCTGGAGGGAGGGGGGGCGGCTTATCGCCGGACGGCGGAGGAAGTGGCCCGGCTGCGGCAGTGCTTCCCCGCCCTTACGGAGCAGGACGCCCGCCTGGACCCCACCCGGCTGGTGCTGCGGGCCCCCGACGGCTACACTGCCCAGGCGGCTTTGGAGAAGCAAAACGTGTGGCCTGAGATGGCCGACGGGGGCCATGTGGTGCTCATCCCCACCTGCGCCGACGGCCCGGTGGAGTTTGCCCGGCTGGAGGAGGCACTGAGGCTGGTGGAGCTGGGTTCCTGTCCCGGCTATCCGCCGCCGCCCGCCCCTCCGGAGACGGTACTCACCCCCCGGCAGGCCCTCTTTGCCCCCCGGCGGACCCTGCCGCTGGAGCAGGCAGAGGGCCTGATCTCCGCCGGACAGGTGGCCCCCTATCCCCCCGGCATCCCCGTTATCGCACCGGGGGAGCGGATCGAGAAAAAAAGTATCGCATATTTGAAACAAATAGGTTATAATACACTGGAAGATGTCTCTGTGGCCGTCCTGTGAAACGCGGCCCCAGCGCCGGAATCCCGGCATCTTTAAGCAGGAGGGATACACATGAAACTGGTCCTGGCTATCATCAACCATGACGACGCCAATACCGTTACCCAGGCCCTGACCAAAAAGGGCTTCTCATCCACCAAGCTGGCCACCACCGGCGGCTTTCTGATGGCGGGCAACGTGACCATCCTCATCGGTGTGGATGAGGAGAAGGTGCAGACTGTTATTGATATCATCAAAGAGCACTCCCACTCCCGCAAGCAGATGATCCCCACCACCACCGAGATGAGCTATGGCTACTACCCCTCCATGCCCGTGGAGGTCGTGGTGGGCGGAGCCACCATCTTTGTGGTGGACATCGAGCGGTTCGAGCGGGTGTAAGATGGAGTTGTCCCGTCTGGCGGGGAACGCCCCTCTGAAGCGGCAGCTCTCTCTGGAGACCGCCCGGCGGGGCCTGTCTCACGCTTACATCATCAGCGGGCCGGCGGGGTCGGGCAAGCGTACCCTGGCCGGCCTGCTCTCTGCTGCCCTGGTGTGTACCGGCGGGGGAGAGGTCCCCTGTTTTTCCTGCTCCGGTTGTAAAAAGGCCCTGGGGAACATCCACCCCGACGTGGTCCATGCCGGCGGCGAGGGGGACGAGCTCAACGTGGCCCGGATCCGGGCTATCCGCAACGACGCCTACATCAAACCCAACGAGGCCCCCAGGAAGGTATACATCCTGGAGGGGGCCCAGAATATGAACGCCCCCAGCCAGAATGCCCTGCTCAAGCTGCTGGAGGACGGCCCGGCCTACGCCGCCTTCCTCCTGCTCACCGACAACGCCGCTGCATTGCTGCCCACGGTGCGCTCCCGGTGCGAGGTGCTGGCCCTCTCCCCGGTGACCGTTCAGGAGGCGGAGTCCTTTCTGGCCGCCCGCTATCCGGACCGCACCCCGGCGGAGATCGCCCATGCCGCCGCCCGGTGCGAGGGTATTCTGGGCCGGGCGGTGGACCAGCTGGAGGGGAAGGCCGGAGACGGCAAGGCCCTGGAGGGGGCGGCCACTCTGCTGAAGCGGCTGTGCGACCGGGATGAGCTGGCCATTCTGGACTTCTGCGCCGGGCTGGAGCGGGACAAGTGGGACCGGGATGCCATAGGCGCCCTGCTGGATGAATTTCTCCTGCTGACCCGGGACTGTCTGGTCTGTGCCGCCGGGGCCCTCCATGAGAGCGACCCCCGCCGCCGGGCGCTGGCAGAGCAGGGGGCCGGGGCCCTGTCCCCCAAGGTCCTCACCGGCGCCGCCGCGCTGGCGGAGCAGCTGCGCACCGCCTGCGGCTTCTATGTGGGCGCGGGCCATATCGCCGGCTGGCTGGGCGCAGGGCTGGCCCGGATTTTTCTAAGTCAGGAGTGACGAGACAGAAGACAGAAGATATGGCATCCGGCTGCGCCGGATCAATACGATCTTATTTGCCGAAGGCAAATACCATCACTCCTATCTTCTTACTTCTATCTCCACACTCTGTATGATTGGAGGTAACTATGACCGAGATCATCGGCGTCCGCTTCAAAAGCGGGGGCAAGCAATATTATTTCGATCCCCAGGGACAGCAGGTCGCTCCCGGACAGGGGGTCATCATCGAGACCTCCCGTGGTCTGGAGTACGGCGAATGCACCCAGGGCAACACCATGGTGGAGGACGAAGAGGTGGTGCAGCCTCTGCGCCCCCTGGTGCGCCTGGCCACCGACAGGGATCTGGAGACGGTGGAACGGAACCACGAGAAGGAGAAGCGTGCCTTCACCATCTGCCAGGAGAAGATCGCCGCCCACGGGCTGGACATGAAGCTGGTGGAGGTGGAGTACAGCTTTGAGGGCAACAAGATCCTCTTTTTCTTCACCTCTGAGGGCCGGGTGGACTTCCGGGCCCTGGTGAAGGACCTGGCCAGTGTCTTCCATGCCCGCATCGAGCTGCGGCAGATCGGCGTGCGGGACGAGGCCAAGATGCTGGGCGGCCTGGGTATCTGCGGGCGGCCCCTGTGCTGCGCCTCCTTCCTGGACGAGTTTCAGCCGGTGTCCATCAAGATGGCCAAGACCCAGAACCTGTCCCTCAACCCCACCAAGATCTCAGGCACCTGTGGGCGGCTCATGTGCTGCCTGAAATACGAGCAGGAGGCCTATGAGGACGCGGTGCGCCGGATGCCCAAGAACGAGTCCTTTGTGGAGACCCCCGAGGGAGTGGGCACCGTGTCCCAGGTCAATCTGCTGCGGGAGACGGTGAAGGTGCGGCTGGATGACCAGCCCGACGCCCCCAAGTGCTTCCACAACTGCGAGCTGCGGGTGGTGCGCAGCGGCAAGGGAAAGCGTCCGGAGGACTATGTGGCTCCGCCGCCGGAGGAGCTGGCCAAGCTGCGGAAGGTCACCCCTGTGGAGGAGCCCCGCATCCTGACAGAAAACGCGAACAGCGCGCTGGCCGGACTGTCTGTTCCCCCGGCGGAGGAGAGTGCCCCTCCCGCCGAGCCCCGCCGGAACCGACGCCGCCGGAAGAGCGGCGGGGAGCAGGCTCAGGGCAAGCGGGAGGAAGGAAGCGCCCCTCAGAAGCCCAGCCAGCCCAAGCCCCCCAGAGGGGAGGGCAGACCCAGGCCGGAAAACAAGCCCAGACCGGAGCAAAAGCCCAGGGGAGAGAACCGCTCCAAGCCCCAGGAGGGCGGAAAGTCCGCCCCGGTTCCGGAGAAGGCCGCTGCCGAGGGTCAGTCCCCTGCCGGAGAGAAGAAGCGGCCCCGCCGCCGGTATCACCGCCGTCCCCGTGGGGACAAGCCCCAGACGCCTCCCGCCCAGTAAAAGGGCCTGCAAAAATGGAATATAAAAAATGGCCGCCATAGGCGGCCATTTTTTATCGTGATCTCCGCTGTCCGGGGAGACGGTCATCCAGCGGCAAGTCCTTCCGGACGTTAATCTGTCATCTGAGCGTAGGGGTAGATCCGCTTCATGACCTCGTCGTTATAGTGCTCGTCCATGTAGACCTCCCAGGACTGGTCGGCGGGCAGACCGGCGGCTCTGTCGCTGTACCGGGTCAGCGCCAAGGCGCTGACTGCCATATTCACCGCCATAAAGACCAGCAGGATCCACACGACCACTTTTCCCGGCCGGGGCGGGATCTTTGCTATCCAGCGGGCCAAAATGGGGTAGAGTCCCTTGAACCAGGCCACGGCGGCAAAGCCCCAGAAGAAGCAGTACAGCAGGTTGATCCGTCCCCCCAGGTTAAAGGGGATGGCGCTGTAGTCCCAGAATACAGTGCCGAACACCAGCTCGGTAAAGACGCTGCACAGATACTCGTACAGGCCGCCCAGCAGAGTGCCCGTCACGAAGAAAAAGCTGGTGGAGCGGTCCCGGTAGCGGTAGAGCAGCAGGGTGGCCGCCGCCAGGGCCAGGCCCCATACGATGCTGAAGGGGCCCCACACCACGCTGCTGCGGCTCATCCACCAGCCCAGCCGCACCCGGCAGAACACCATCTCGGTCAGATCGCCACATACACCGCCGATGAGAAAGAGGAGCATGATACTGTAGAAGCTGCTTCCTCTGGCAAACGGGTTGGCAATCTTTTCCCCTGACGGATGAGAAAACTGCGCTTTTGGATAGGTACGCTGGATGCGCCCCTCTGTGTGGCGGAGGATCCACTCACCCATCCGAATGGACAGGGCGGCCAGGCGGTTGTTCACCGCCTCCACCGGGGGAAGCTTAGCCCGGGTCCCCGCCAGAGTAAGGGCGGTGCCAAGGCCGTCCACCAGCACCAGGGCCAGCAGCACCCACACCAGTACATGGCCCACCAGCGGGGGCAGCAGCTGGTACAGGGCCGTCAGCAGGGGACTGACCCACTGCACAGCGACCAGACCCAGCAGACCCCACACCACGGAGGCCTCCACGCAGACGTGGCCGTCCAGATGAAAGCGGCGGTTGCTGTAATCCCACCAGCGGGTGCCGGTGGTCTTTTCCAGCAGATGGCCGGCGGTCCACTCCACTACGGTGGCCCCCACAGCACACCCCAGGAAGAGGAAAAACCACCTGCCCCGCAGCTCCCACAGGCCCCAGGTCAGGATCGCGCCTGTCAGGCCGTAGGACAGGCACAGCGGACCGAACAAAACACTGCGGTCCACATACTTGCGCTGCCGCAGCGCCGAAAATACGGTCTCCAGCAGCCAGCCCAGCAGACCATAACAGAAAAAGAGCCAGAACAGGGTATAGATCGTCAAAGACGATCCCTCCTTCGCAAAAAGAATGTAATCAGTATCTTACCTGATTTCAGCGTTGATTTCAACGGGAATTTGACAGCCCCCAGGGGCGGAAAGGAGCCTTTATGACAGAATTTGAGAAAATGATCTCCGGCCTGCCGTACAACGCCGAGGTCCCGGACCTGCGGGCCATGCGGCAGCGGGCGGCCCGGCTGTGCCACCGGCTGGAGGGCTTGGACCCCGCAGAGGAGGAGGAGCGGCTGTCCCTGCTGAAGGAGCTGCTGGGCAGGACGGGGGAAACGCTCACCATCAACCACGGCTTCAAGTGTGACTACGGCTCCAACATCACGGCGGGGGAGCAGTTCTATGCCAACTATAACCTGGTGGTGCTGGACTGCGCCCCGGTGGTCTTTGGGGACAACGTGTTTATCGCCCCCAACTGCGGGTTCTATACTGCCGGCCACCCCCTGGACTACCCCACCCGCAACAGCGGGGTGGAATTTGCAAAGGCCATCACCGTGGGGGACAATGTGTGGATCGGCGGCGGTGTGACGGTGCTGCCCGGCGTGACCATCGGCAGCGGGGCCGTAATCGGAGCCGGCAGCGTGGTCGCCCATGACATCCCCGCCAACGTGGTGGCGGTGGGAAATCCCTGCAAGGTGATCCGCACCATTAAGCAGCATCCGTAAAGACAAAAGGGCCTGTTGCAACATGCGCAAACCGCACAAAAGACCTGTCATTCCGAGAAAAATGGCCGCCCGGTGGGCGGCCATTTTTTGTGGGGATCCGTCTCAATTTGCTGAGAAAACGGATTGCCACGCCAGCGTGCCCGCTGGCTCGCAATGACAGACTTGTGCAGACTAGCAAGTTTGCAACAGGCCCGTTCAGTCTCGCAGGGTTCCGTCGTCCGCAGACGACGAAATAAAATGAAGCTCTCTTTTTCCGGGGGCATACGCCTCGGAACGGACACTTCTCATGAGGAATGGGGGACAATTTCGACAGAAATCAAACCCCTTTCCTCATGCAGCCCCTGACGGGAAAGACCGGCAGGGTCTTTTTCGTCAAGTTCTTTTACCGGTGCTCGCCCCGGCTGTAGGCCACCACGGTCCGGCGGTTGGGCTCGGTACCGATGGAATAGGTGGTCACATCGGGAGTCTCCTGCAGGGCGGTGTGGATCACATGGCGCTCATAGGCGTTCATGGGCTCCAGCGTCACGTTCCGGCGGTACTTGACCACCTTGCCCGCAACCTTGTGGGCCAGACGGATGAGGGATTCCTCCCGCTTGGCCCGGTAGCCCTCGGCGTCCACGTGGATGCGCACCCGCTTGGACTGGCCGTGGTTGACGGCGTAGCCGGTGAGCTGCTGGATCGCGTCCAGGGTCTCGCCCCGGCGGCCGATGAGACCGCCCAGGTCCTGACCCACCAGCTCCACCTGATAGGTGCCGTTCTCGTCCACCTTGATCACCGGCTCGGCCTTGGCGCCCATGTGGGCCAGCAGGCCGGTGAGGAAGGAATTGATCTGCTCCGCCTTCTCTCCCTGAGCGGGGACGGCGGCGGGCTGGGCCGCGGGGGCCTCAGCCTCCGGAGCGGGGACCTCAACCTTCACAGTCTCCGGGACGGGAGCGGCGGGGACCTCCTCCACAGGGGCGGGGGTCTCCGGCTCGTCAGGAGCCTCATAGGTCACTTTTACTTTTGCGGGACAGCTGCCGATCCCCAGGAAGCCGGACTTGGCCCGCTCCAGGATCTCCACAGATACCTCGTCCCGATCCATGCCCAGCTTCTGCAAGGCGGCCTCAATAGCGGCCTCCTCGCTTTTGCCGGTGCTCTCGATCCATTTCAGCATAGGATATCTCTCCTTAATGAATCCACGGCAGCGCCGTTATTCCTTGGTCTCGCCTTCCGCAGCGGGGGCGGAATCGGAGGGCTTGATATCAACAGCGGTCTCCGGCAGGGAGGGCTTCTCCTCCTCCGCAGAGGCGGCGTGATCGGGCTTTCTGGAAGCAAAGATGGGCTCCTCGCCGGGGTAGCAGGTGGGTCCGTCCTCGCTGTAGCGGTAGGGGTCGTAGGCCCGGCCGCGGGCATACTGACGGATACCCACCCGGCTGTACTCCTTCACGATGCCGGGCACATCATCTTCATGCTTCTTCTCGGTCTTCTTTTTCTTGCCCTTGTTGAGCTTCTCTTCCTCGA
Organism: uncultured Flavonifractor sp.; assembly: GCA_963557075.1. GTDB lineage: Bacteria > Bacillota > Clostridia > Oscillospirales > Oscillospiraceae > Flavonifractor. The sequence goes on from CAUWDA010000039.1 coordinate 10,679, forward strand.
TGCGGCGGGCGCGCTCCTCGGCCTTGCGGCGGCGCTCCTCCTTCTCCTCTTCCTTCTCCTGCTGCTCACGCTCGGCCTGCTTGCGGGCGGCCTCCTCATAGTCCTTCTTGAGCAGCTTGCCGCAGATGAACTCCTGCAGCATGCTCAGCACGTTCTGGGCGATCCAGTACAGACACAGAGCGGCAGGCATGGAGAAGCCGATCCACAGGGAGATCAGGGGGGAGATGACCATCATGGTCTTCATGCTGGCATTGTTGCCCGCCTGAGCCGCCTGCTGGTTGATGGCGTTGGTCTTCATGGAGATGATGGAGTACAGCAGGCTGGAGCCGGCGGACACCACGGGCAGCAGGAACAGGGCCAGACCGCCCTCCACCGCCCAGAATTTCAAGGCGGGGACGCGGGCCAGATCCACGACGCCCAGGAAATCAAAGTTCAGAGAGAACACCCGGCTGCCCAGCTCGCCCACAGCGGCCTTGACGGCGTCCAGGTTCTCAGGGGTGATCAGAGAGGCCAGGTAGAGCTGGTTATAGCCGGCGTTGGAGAAGGTCTCAGCGGCCTCCCGGATCCAGCCGTTGGAGATGGCCACAGAGTTCCAGTTCACCACCTGGGCGATCTGGTTGAGTACTTCTCCGCTGTTGATGCCCATCATGTACTTGATGGGCTGACGGATGATGGCGTACAGGGGGAGCAGGATGAGCAGGGGGAGGAAGGACCACAGGCAGCCGCCCATGGGGTTGACCTTTTCCCGCTCATAGAGCTTCTGGACCTCCAGGTTATAGCGCTGGGGGTTGTTCCCGTACTGCTTCTGAAGCTTCTGCATCTTGCCCTGGAGCATGTTCATCTGGATCATGCTCCGCTTGCCCTTCAGGGCAAAGGGGAAGAGGATGAGCTTGACGATAACTGCGAATATGATCAGTGCGATCCCGTAGCTGTCGAAGATGTTATAGAAAAACGTCAGCAGCCACACAAAGGGGGAGAGGATGATCTGTGCAAAATCCATTTGCGCGCCTCCAAGTTCATTTTGGGTCCCTCAGGGGACCGGGTCGTACTCGATGGAAACCTGCTTATGGAACGGCTGACATTTCAAAATGCGGCGCAGGGCAAGAAAGCCCCCCTTGAGCGCACCGTATTTCTCCACCGCCTCCAGGGCATACTGGGAGCAGGGGGGGATAAAACGGCAGCAGGGGGGGCGGGCCGGAGATATCTTCTCCCGGTAGAACCGGATGAGAGCCAAAAGAAGGCGCTTCAATCAGGCCTCCTCCTTCCGGAGCAGGCCAAGCTTGTCCGCCAGAGAGAGCAGACTGCGCTCCACCTCCCGGTACCGGCTGTGGCCGGCCCTCACCCGGGCCACCACCACCAGGTCGTACCCCGGCAGAAAGCGGTCCTCATGGATGCGGTAGGCCTCCCGGATCCGGCGGCGGGTGCGGTTGCGCACCACGGCGTTTCCCACCTTGACCCCTACCGTGAGCCCCAGACGGCTGCGGTTTGAGCCGTTCTTCCGGCAGTAGAGGGCAAGGCAGGGGTTGACCGCGCTTTTCCCTTTGTTGTAAAGGCGGCGGAACACGTGGTTTTGCTTCAGAGATACGGTGTGTTCCACAGCGGTCCTCCTCTCCAGGTCCATTCTTCCGTATGCTGCGCAGGGGCGGTGGGAAAAGCTCCCCCGCCCCTATGAAATGCCCTATTCCATTTGCGGACCCATCAGTGGGTCAGACGGGCGCGGCCCTTCGCGCGGCGGCGGGCCAGGACCTTGCGGCCGTTGGCGGTACGCATACGCTTACGGAACCCGTGCTCCTTGGAGCGCTGGCGCTTCTTGGGCTGATAGGTACGAACCATGTTGGGACACCTCCTGTACAAAAATCAAGCGGGTCGCCCCGCCCACCACAACAGCCTCTCGGCTGCGGTCGTCAAACAAAACTGCTTTACACCATCTGGATTTAAACGATGCACATGGTATTATAGCCTATTTCAAAATAGCATGTCAACCACTATTTTGGTTTCTTTTTTGGTTTTTTTATGCTCTGTGGGGAGGAATACCATATATTGTGTTCCGGAATAAGAAAAGCCCTATGAATTAGCCCTTTAACGGCAGCCAGGACGGACCAGTTGGGCCCCCGCCGCGCCTGAAACAGCCTGTTCCCCCTCTTCCGGACCGTGTGGACAAACCGGTGGAAAAGTGTTTCTTTTTATTATTGTATCGTTGCTTTTCCACCGCTGATTTGCTATAATAATATCTACTGAATAAGCTGTAAATCAGTTTATTTGCGCGGCAGCAGCCGCGCAATTCCATAAAGCGGCTCAGGGGGGCCCTTTTATGGAATTCAGATATTGTTACAATGGGTATTTTCCTTGGAACGGCCTGCGTTCCAAGGAAAGGTGCAAGGATTTTGGGAACCGTTGTCCAAAATCCTTGCACCGGAACAAAGCCGAAAACCTTGAAAACCAAGGATTTCGGCTTTGTTCCATACGCATTATAATGATATGCGTTAAATTATCTGTACACCTGTCCGCGGCGGTACCGCACCAAGCAGGTCAAAGCTCAGATCTTGAAAGCAGCGGCTTTCAAGGTCTTGTTTTGCTGTACCTTCCGCGGCCATCTATTCTGACAAAAGAGGTGGTCTTTCCGTGAATTTACCGGCCGATCTCTGGGCCAAGGTCCTCTCTCTGATGGAGGGGGAGATGACCGCCACCACCATCAACACCTGGTTTGACGACGCCACCCCCGTGGCGCTGGAGGCCAACCGGTTCGTGCTCCATACCCCCTCCAATTTCAAGCGGGATATCATCTCCTCCCGCTACCTGCCCGCCATCCAGAAGGCCCTCCATGAGCTGTTCTCCTCCGACTTTGAGGTCGTGGTGCTGGGAGAGGGGGAGCTGGAGGGGTTCGGCAAGAAAAAGGTGGACGATCTCTTCCTGCCGGGCACCGAGGAGTACACCTTCGAGCGCTTCGTGGTGGGCTCCTCCAACAAATTTGCCCACGCCGCCGCCCTGGCCGTGGCGGAGCAGCCCGCCCAGACCTACAACCCCCTGTTCATCTACGGCGAGTCCGGCCTGGGCAAGACCCACCTGCTCTACGCCATCGCCCACAAGATCCACCAGTCCCACCCGGACTACCGCATCGTGTACATCAAGGGAGATTCCTTCACCAACGAGCTGATCCAGGCCATCCGGGAGGGCCGCAACCCGGAGTTCCGGGAGAAATACCGCTCCGCCGACGTGTTCCTCATGGACGACGTGCAGTTCATCGCCGGCCGTGAGTCCACCCAGGAGGAGATGTTCCACACCTTCAACACCCTGTATGAGGCCAAGCGGCAGATCGTGTTCACCGCCGACCGCCCCCCCAAGGAGATGCTGCGGCTGGACGACCGACTGCGCACCCGGTTCGAGTGGGGCCTGCCTGTGGACATCCAGCCCCCCGACTACGAGACCCGGGTGGCCATCATCAAGACCAAGGCCATCCGCCGGGGCATGAACCTGCCCGACCCGGTCCTCCAGTATATCGCCGAAAACATCACCTCCAACGTGCGGCAGATCGAGGGAACCGTCAACAAGATCCTGGCCTTCCAGGAGCTGATGGGGGAGAGCGTGGACGTGGACACCGTCACCCGGGCTGTCCGGGACATGTTCAAGGACAAGGCGGAGTTCCTCCCCTCTCCGGAGATCATCATCGACGAGGTGAGCAAGTTCTACAACATCGATGAAGAGGCCCTCCGGGGACAGGGGCGCACCAAGGATACCGCCCTGGCCCGCCAGATCGCCATGTACCAGATCCGCCGGATGACCAATCTCTCCCTGAAGGAGATCGGCAAGGAATTCGACAACCGGGACCACACCACCGTCATGCACTCCATCGACCGCATCGAGAAGCTGACCAAGCAGTCTCCCGAGATCGCCGAGGTCATCAAGGACATCAATGCCAATATCAACGCCCGGTATGAATAGAGCTGGATACCAACTGAATATGCATGAATAATATTTCATAAAGCCGCACCGCAGTTTCCAGTTTCATTTCCAGCTCGCTTTCCACATTTCCACAGCCATTCGGGGAGATGTGGATAAGTGGATGTGGATAACTTTTTTCTCTTTTCCCCCCTGTGGAAAGGCCCTCTTTTTCATCCACACCCCCTGTGGACGGGCCAGCCCATGGCCCGCAAGGAGTTTCGCCACTTTTCCACAATGTTTTCCCCTACGGCTTACTATTACGACTTATATCCCTCCTCTCTCCGGAGGAGCGCGCAACACCCACGGGGACGAAAACGCCCCCTATGAAACGGAGGACCGAACAAATATGAAATTTTCCTGTGAAAAGGCGCTGCTGCAGGCAGCCATTTCCACCGCCTCCCGGGCTGTCTCGCCCAAGAGCTCTATTCCCGCGCTGGAGGGCATTCTGCTGGAGGCCGGACAGGAGCTTCGGCTTACCGGCTATAACCTGGACACCGGCATCCGCACCATCGTGCCTGCCGAGATCAGCGAGACCGGTACCCTGGTGCTGGCCGCCCGGCTGTTTGGCGAGATCATCCGGAAGCTGCCCGATGATGTGGTCACCTTCCAGACTGAAAATTATATGGTGCACATCACCTGCGGGCCCAGCGAATTCAATATTCTGGGCACTGATCCGGAAGAATTTCCGGAACTGCCCACCGTGGAGTATCAAAATTCCCTCTCCCTGCCCCAATCCAGGCTGAAATCCATGATCGCCCAGACCATTTTTGCCGTCAGTGACAACGAGAGCCGTCCCATCCACACCGGCTCCCTCTTCGAGGCCGACAGCACCGGACTTACCATCGTATCGGTGGACGGATTCCGGCTGGCCCTCCGTCATGAGGCCATTGACCAGAAGGATGGCGCTCCGGAATTTTCCTTTGTGGTGCCCGGCTCCGCCCTGTCTGAGGTGGAAAAAATCTGCTCCGACTGCGATGAGCCGGTGTCGGTGACCCAGGGCGCCCGGCACATTATGTTCAAAGTCGGTCCCACCATGCTGGTCACCCGCCGGCTGGAGGGTGAATTCCTGGCCTACCGCCAGGCGGTGCCCCGCAACAACGGGATCAAGCTGGAGGGCGAGACCCGCACGCTGCTCTCCTCTATTGAGCGTGTCTCCCTCATCATCACGGAAAAGCTGAAATCTCCTCTGCGCTGTCTCTTTGAGGATGGGCTGATGAAGATCTCCGCCAAAACCGCCATCGGAGACGCCTACGACCAGTGCCCTGTCACCGGAGACGGCCAGGGGCTGGAGATCGGCTTCAACAACAAGTATCTGATGGACGCCCTGAAGGCAGCCCCCGCGGACAAGGTGCGCCTGGAGCTGTCCACCAGTGTATCCCCCTGCGTCATCCTGCCCACCGAGGGGGAAGAAAATTTCCTTTATATGGTTCTTCCCGTCCGTCTGAAGGCGGGAGAATGAGCAAAATAAGGGGAAAAACCACCTAAATAAGGCTGTATTTTCTTAAATATGGAATCTTTAAACCCGAAGGGGGAATCATGGGATCATGGAGATCATTCAGTCCAAGATCACGACAGAATTCATCAAGCTGGAGTCCCTGCTGAAATTTGAGGGACTGGTGGAGACCGGCGGGGAGGCCAAAGAGCGCATCCAGGCCGGTGAGATCCAGGTCAACGGGGCGGTGTGTACCGCCCGGGGCAAGAAGTTGCGCCCCGGCGACGTGGTCACTCTGGATGACACCCGCGTGGAAGTGGTATGATCGTTCAGACGCTGGCGCTGGATTTTTTTCGGAACTACCTTCACTTTGAAGGGGCATTTTCCCCCGGCGTCAATGTGATCTGGGGAGACAACGCCCAGGGAAAAACCAATCTGCTGGAGGGCATCGCCTATCTGTCCACCGCATCCTCCCACCGGGCCCGGTATGACCGGGAGCTGATCCGGATGGGGGAGGACCACAGTTTTATAAAGGCGCAGATCTTGTCCCGGGACCGGACCTTTGCCCTGGAGGCCAGGCTCCACCGGGGGGCCCGGCGGCAGCTCCTCTCCAACGGAGTGCGGCTCAAGACCGCTGGGGAGCTGGCGGGGGTGCTGAACACAGTGCTTTTCTGCCCGGAGGATCTCTGGCTCATCCGGGAGGGGGCAGCGGTCCGCCGCAAATTTCTGGACAGCTGTATCTGTCAGCTGCGGCCCCGATACGCCGAGGCTCTGGCGGAGTACCGCCGGCTCTATGAGCATAAGACCCGTATCCTGCGGGATTGGGAGGAGCACCCCTCTCTGCTGGACACCCTGGAGGAGTTCAATCTGCGGATGGCCCAGACCGGGGCGGTACTCATCCACTACCGGGCCCACTTTATCAAGCGGCTGCGGGAGGTGACGCCCCCCATCCATCGGGATTTTTCCGGAGGAAGGGAGGAGCTGGGTCTGCGCTATCAGACGGTGAGCACCATCGACGACCCGCTTGCGCCCACCCGGACCCTGCTGGAACAGCTGCTGGACCATCAGCAGTCCCACCGGAAGGCAGAGCTGGAGGCCCGGCAGTGTTTATCGGGACCCCATAAGGACGATCTGACGGTGGAGCTGGACGGGGTGAGCGCCAAGACCTTCGCCTCTCAGGGGCAGACCCGGACGGCGGCCCTGTCGCTCAAGCTGGCTTCCCGGGAAATTTTCTTCCAGGAGACGGGGGAGTGGCCGGTGCTGCTGCTGGACGATGTGCTCAGCGAACTGGACCATAAGCGGCAGGAATTTGTCCTCAACCGGATCAATGGCGGCCAGGTGTTTATTACCTGCTGCGAGCCCATGGACCCCGGCAGACTGGGAGATGGAAAGACATTTCATATCCACAGCGGCGCTTTGGTGTGAGAAACACCTGGCCCGGCGCAAATGCGCCGGTTCAAGCATTTGTCCGCAGGACAAATCTTGCCGCAGGGGCAATTCATTTGCCCCGAGGATGTGAAAAAGAGACTTGGTGGCGTGACCTGCGGGCCGATGTGAGTATCGGTTTCTACAGAGAGAACCTTCCCTCTGAGGTGGAAGGCGGCACGGCGCAGCCGTGAAAGAAAAGGGGGATCATCGGGCTGGTTATCCACAAAACCGGCCCGCCCTGTGGATAACAGTTGGGAGAACTATATGATACTTTTGATCCTTGCTCTGGTCCCTCTGCTGGGGGGCTTTCTGCTGGAATTTGTCGTGTGCCAGTTCACCCGCCGGAGAGGGCGGCTGTGGAAGCTGCTGCCCCCGGTAGGGGCGGCGCTGCTCACGGGGGCCATCGTGGTCCACCGGCTCAACCTGTGGGAGTCGGAGGGTTCCCCCATGACCCAGCTGCTCTTTATCCCCGGACTGCCTGCCCTGGGTCTTTTTGTGGGCCTGTTTTTGGGCTGGCGGCTGTACCGGCGGCTGTGGCGGCCCAGGGTCGTCCAGGACCAGAAGGAGGACCGGTAGATGTATCTGCATATCGGCCAGAACACGGTGATCCCATTTCAGGACGTGGTGGGTCTGTTTGACCTGGACAACGCCAGCTCCTCCCACCTGACCCGGGCCTTTCTGGAGCGCTCGGAGCGGGAGGGACGGGTGGTCAATGTGGCCGACGACCTGCCCCGGTCCTTTGTGCTGTGTGCTTCGCCGGAGGGACCGCCGGTGGTCTATCTGTGCCAGCTCTCCTCCGCCACCCTGCTGCGGCGGGCGGAGAACAACAGTTTTGAATAAAGCGGAGACGGGCCGCCGGAGGCGGACCCGATAGACGTCTGATAGAGGCGGCCTTTGGCCGTCTGTCATCGCAACGGAGGTTTTCAAATGTCTGATGAACTGAACAACAGCGCCACCCAGGTGGAGCACGAATACGGCGGCTCTGAGATCCAGGTCCTGGAGGGCCTGGAGGCCGTCCGCAAGCGCCCGGGCATGTATATCGGCTCCACCAGCGAGTCCGGCCTGCACCACCTGGTATATGAGATCGTGGACAACTCCATCGACGAGGCTCTGGCGGGCTACTGTGACGAGATCACCGTCTCCATCGGGGCGGGCGACATCATCACCGTAGTGGACAACGGCCGCGGCATCCCCGTGGACATCCAGGCCCAGACCGGCAAGCCCGCCCTGGAGGTGGTGT
>CAUWDA010000040.1:0-18312 GCA_963557075.1 uncultured Flavonifractor sp.
ATTTTTTGCTAATCCATTCATTTCAGGCTTGACTTTTAATAGTTAGTCTTTCGTGGTGTGCCTTGCAGCAGAAATATGAGGATCGTCTGTTTAGAAAGATAGCAGGGGAGGGGAGACGATCCCCATATTTCCGCCGCAAAACAGAAACCTGTTCCACTATTAGCGATATGATCTTGAGAATACGGCGGGAGCATCCCTGTCCTTGCTTAAGCATCGCATTGCTATCTTTGTAGGGCAGCTCCCGCCGCATTGATTTATTTCTGATTGATCCTATTCGACACTACTTCCCAGATCATGGGCGGCTACACTAACCAGCGGCTGGCGCCGCCCTCCGGGAATCTCACCCCTCCGAGGATCTCTCCGAGCTGCCCCCATTGTTTGAGACTGTGGCTGGACAGTGAGTACAGGCTGGTGGTGTCATTGCGAAACAGCCTGCCAGAGCTGCTTTTGGCTGGGTGGGTACCGCTCGTCACCTTTCTTGGCCGTCTTTTATGCAGAGTATCTGCACAGGTGAGTCTTCGCGCACCCGCCGCATCGCTGTTCCCCCTCGTCAGGGGCCCACCAACCGATGTTGTTAGTTGCCGGATATGACTGCATGATGCAGTGTTTTTCGAGGTACAAGAAAACCAATTCCTTTGGCTTTGGCTTCATTGTACATCTGAGAGCCAGTATGCAACAGAAACAGAATGGCAGGTTTCTTGCCCTCTTTGTCAGGTTCAGAGTTCTGCTTCCAATTCAGACAAGAAAGATATCACCCGTTGAAGGGCCTGCTTCTTATTCTCGACTTCTGTGCCAAGCAGAAGATAGTCCAGAGAGACACCAAAGCAATATGCCAGTTCAACGGAAAACTCGATTGAACCAGTTCGCTGGCTGTTTTCAATTTTCACAATGTAGGTACTGGTCACATTCATCTTCTCAGCAAGCTGCTCCTGAGTGAGTCCCGTGCTGATTCGCAGTCGTTTGATTCTTTTTCCATAGGCTGTACGGTCGAATTGCATGATCAGGCTCCTCCATTTCTGAATTTTTGAAATTTAGAAACGGAGGCGGGCCACGGATCTGGCGCAAAATGCAGACATTCCAACCAGGTGGAATCCTTCTTAATGCATTTGAGGGCAGAAAATAAACTACCAGCAGTTCATATTGCGGGCCGGACTCTGTTTTCCCGTATATGCTACGGAATTTTCCGTTCCCTTCAAGAACTGTTGGTAGTTTGGTGGCTGTTTACAACCAGAAACTCATAAAGAGTTTCCGCAGGGAGAGAATCTGCATAAAGCCCTCCATTCTGGCAGAATGGAGGGCTTTCATCGGCATGATATTCTTCCCGGCATCCTGCCATTTTTTTATATGGTGGGATACCGGGATTTTCTGATGCACTATTAGGGCCAAAATTCAAACACCGTTAGAGCATTCCGGGTCATTGTTCTTCCTCCTACAATAGCAACGAGGGAGGTGAACCAGTAGTGTCTAAAAATAATGGCCAATTTTCAGAGCAGCTTGGCTCTATTCTGCGTGTATTGCGAGAGGAAAAGGGCCTGACCCGAGATTGGGTCGCCGAACATTCTAATACCGGATCACGTCACCTTGCTGCAATCGAATTGGGAGAGAAGAATCCAAGTGTAGATACACTGTCACGGATCATACGGTGTCTTGGCTCGTCGGCAGATCGTATTTTCTATCATGAAATGTTCCAAAACGACACAGATATAGCAGAAATCTCCCGTCTTATCGCAGTGTGTAATCCAAAACAGCGGCGTTTGGTTCTGGCATTTATCAAAATGCTTCTGGAACAACCAGAGTTTTGTGTATAGAGAAGTGATGTTCCACTTGAGAGCGTCAGTTTTCTTTTTCCCGCAAATACATCATCACTGCAGATAAAATGTCCTGAGTCAAGACGCTTTCATTTCTCCCCATCGGCAACATAGGAAGTTCACTACTTCCGAAGGGGTAGTTTTCCAGCGTATCCATCAAAAAATAGTCGATCGAGACATGGAACACATTTGCGATCTGCAGGTAAATGGACAATCCCGGTCGGGCTTTCCCTGTCTCAATTTTTGAAATCATTTTTTGATCCCCATTGATTTTCTCAGCGAGTTGCTCCTGTGTCATATTGCGCTGTCTGCGAATCCTCCTGATATTTCGACCAATAAGGGGATATAACTGATCTGGTTGAATCAAAGTGATTTTATACATATCCATCTTAACTATTCATATTTTAATGGATAACGATATTTTTCGGAACCACACGATTGAGATATTTTATGGCATCTTTAGCATAAAGTTGCGTCAATAATCATATCCATTGTATATTTTCCCCTTTTAGATTATCTATCCTTGAAATGTCCAGACTTTTTTCATACACAATGATTCCTTTGTGCTTGTGCTCACTTTTCTCATGCATCTGCCGGATCTTTTGCTTTGCGGTATTGGAGATGGCCTCACCGGAAAGATACGCATCCAAGTCACGATATGTGATCCCCAACTCCTGTTCATCCGTCTGGCCGTCAAATAAGCCGGCGGATGGTTTCTTCTCTATCACACATGGAGGCGCATTCAGCCAGCGAAGGAATTCATAAATTTCAGTCACGGTCAGATCTGATATGGGGTTAAAATCATGCGCGCCGTCGCCCCATTTGGTAAAATACCCAACATATGCTTCGCTACGGTTGCCGGTGCCAGCCACCAGCCGGTTCTCACTGGCCGCGACAGCGTAGAGTGCCGCCATGCGAAGACGGGGGGCAAGATTTGTGAGCCCCGATGGAGTAAGCTTTGTGACCACAGTAAGCTGTTGTACGGCCACATTTTTGAGCGGAGTCAGGTCAAGTGTTCGTGTCTCGATCTGATATTGCCTTGCAACCGTTAAGCCGTCCTCCAGATCCTGTCCATAGTTTCGCTTAGATCCGCAGGGCATGATGATCCCAAGTGTGTTCTTGCAGGCTGCCTTGCAGAGGATTCCCACCAATGCAGAGTCTTTTCCTCCGCTGTTACCGTAGACGATACCTGCAGCGCCGCTTTTGGTGAGCAGGGATCGAATAAAATCAACTCTTGCATCAAATTCGTGCTGATAGTTCCGCATAGTAACACCTCATTGCTCCATGGCCAATTTAGCATGCATCGATAGTGGAAATGCCCATGGTCGTTTCCTCCAGTACATCCAAAAGGACTTTTACCGTGTCCAGATTCGTCAGCATGGTGATGCCGTTCTCAATCGCGCAACGGCGGATCATAGCGCCGTCCTCGTAGTGAACGCCGGACAGGATCGCCCGGGTGTTGATGACATAGCTCATATATCCGGCCCGAATGGATTCCAGTATTTCTTCACTACCTTCGCTGAGCTTCTTGCGGACTCTGGTGCGGATGCCATGCTTTTTCAGAAACTGGGCGGTCATAGTGGTAGCTTCGATGTTGAAGCCCATTTCATAGAAGCGGCGCACCAGAGGAAGTGCTTCCTCCTTGTCCTCATCCGCCAACGTGACGATGACCGTCCCGTAGTTGAGCATGTGGACACCGGAGGCTACCAGCGCTTTATACATGGCGCGGTGCAGCTTTTTATCATAGCCGATGGCCTCTCCGGTGGACTTCATCTCCGGCGAGAGATAGGCATCCATACCTTGCAGTTTGGAAAAGGAGAAAGCGGGTGCTTTGACATACCAACGGTCTTTTTCTCTGGGGCAGATCTCTGTAATCCCCTGTTCTGAAAGTGAAACACCGAGATTGACCATTGCCGCAATATCGGGCAGTGCGCAGCCCGTGGCTTTAGAGAGAAAAGGAACAGTACGAGAGGATCTGGGATTGACTTCGATGATATAGACATGGTCCCTTTCGTCCACAATGAACTGGATATTGAACAGTCCCTTGATTCCAATGCCAAGCCCCAGCTTTTGGGTGTAATCCAGAATTGTCCTCTTTACTGCTTCTGAAATGCTAAAAGGGGGATATACGCTGATGGAGTCCCCGGAGTGGACGCCGGTGCGCTCCACCAATTCCATGATGCCAGGGACAAAAACCTGACTGCCGTCGCAGATTGCATCCACTTCCACCTCTCTGCCGCGGATGTACTGGTCTACCAGGACCGGCTTGTCCGCATCGATCTCGACAGCGGTCTTCAGATACTCCCGCAAGGCTTCTTCCTTGGCGACGATCTGCATGGCGCGGCCGCCCAGCACAAAGCTGGGACGGACCAGGACCGGATACCCGATCTCCGCGGCGGCTCTCACGCCTGCTTCGATATCGGTCACCGCCCGGCCTTTTGGCTGGGGAATACCCAGTTCCAGCAGGAGCCTTTCAAATGCGACGCGGTTTTCAGCCCGTTCAATGGCGGCGCAGTCCGTGCCGATGATCTTGACGCCCCGTTCCATCAGCGGCTGGGCCAGATTGATCGCTGTCTGCCCACCCAGCGTGGCGATCACGCCCTCTGGCTGTTCCAGCCGGATGATGTTCATCACATCCTCCGGCGTCAACGGCTCGAAATAGAGCTTATCCGAGCAGGTATAGTCAGTGGAAACTGTCTCCGGGTTATTGTTGATGATGATGGCCTCGTAGCCTGCAGCCTGAATCGTCCGTACCGCGCGGACCGTTGAATAATCGAATTCCACGCCCTGTCCGATTCGGATGGGACCGCTGCCCAGCACTACGATCTTTTTCCGCTCTGAGACCACAGACTCATTTTCGTCCTCATAGGTGGAGTAGAAGTATGGGATGTAGCTCTCAAACTCTGACGCGCAGGTGTCGATCATCTTGTAAACCGGGTAGATTCGCTCTTTTTGCCGCAGCGCATAGACCTGAGATTCCGTCCACGCCCACTGGCGGGCAATCTCTCGGTCGGAGAACCCCATCCGCTTGGCAAGATACAGCTCTTTTACACTGCCGGGATGGTGCTTCAGCATCTGTTCCATCTGGACAATGTTTAAGATCTTTCTCAGAAACAGCGGATCGATTTTGGTTGCCGCAGCGATACTCTCCACCATAGCCTCTCGGCGCAGCAGTTCCGCAATGGCGTAGATCCGATCATCTGTGCCGGTCTGGATATAGTCTTTGAGTTGGCCATCCGCCCACAGATCGAACTTTTCCAGATAAAGGTGCCACGCGCCGGTCTCCAGTGAGCGCACTCCCTTCAAAAGACTCTCCTCCATGGTGCGGCCGATGCTCATGACCTCGCCGGTGGCCTTCATCTGTGTGCCCAGAGCGTTGTTTGCATCGGTAAACTTGTCAAAGGGGAAGCGGGGCATTTTGGTGACTACATAGTCCAGCGCCGGTTCAAAGGACGCCGGCGTGTTGGCGATAGGGATCTCATCCAGCGTCATCCCAACAGCAATTTTGGCGCTGACTCTGGCAATGGGGTAGCCGCTGGCCTTGCTGGCCAGTGCGGAGGAACGGGATACCCGGGGGTTGACCTCGATAAGATAGTACTGGAAGCTCTGCGGGTCCAGAGCGAACTGCACATTGCAGCCGCCTTCAATCTTCAAGGCCCGGATGATCTTCAGTGCGCTGTCACGGAGCATCTGATATTCCCTGTTGGTCAGAGTCTGGGAGGGGCAGACCACGATGCTGTCTCCAGTGTGGATCCCAACCGGGTCTATGTTTTCCATATTGCAGATGGTGATAGCAGTGTCGTTAGCGTCCCGCATGACTTCATATTCGATCTCTTTGAAGCCCTTGATGGAGCGTTCCACCAACACCTGATGGACGGGAGACAGGGCGAGGGCATTTTTCATGATCTCATGGCATTCCGCCTCGTCATTGGCAAAGCCGCCGCCTGTTCCCCCCAATGTAAAGGCGGGACGCAGCACCACGGGATAGCCAATCCCTGCGGCAATCTTCAAACCCTCTTCAACGGAATTTGCAATATCCGAGGGAAGCACCGGCTCGCTCAGGGACTGGCAGAGACATTTGAACTGCTCCCGGTCCTCTGCTTGAGCAATGCTGGTGCTTTTGGTCCCCAACAGCTCTGTGCGGCATTCCCGCAAAATTCCCTTCTGCTCCAGCTGTATGGCAAGGTTAAGGCCGGTCTGTCCGCCGATGCTGGGCAGGATGGCGTCAGGCCGCTCATAGCGGACGATCTTGGCCATGTACTCCAGTGTCAGTGGTTCCATATATACTTTGTCGGCAATGGTGGTATCGGTCATGATCGTAGCTGGATTGGAGTTGCAGAGGACCACCTCGTAGCCCTCTTCCTTCAGTGCCAGACATGCTTGAGTCCCGGCATAATCAAACTCCGCCGCCTGACCGATGACGATTGGACCGGAGCCAATCACCAGGATTTTCTTGATATCCGATCTCTTAGGCATCTCTATTTTCCTCCATCTGCTTACAGAAGCGGTCAAATAAATAGGAACTATCCTGAGGACCGGGAGCACTTTCCGGATGATACTGCACGCTGAATACCCGGTCCGCCGCACATTCCAGCCCCTCGACTGTGCCATCCAGCAGATTGATATGGGTGCAGTTCAGGGGCGTATTCCGCAGGCTGCCGGCCTCGACGGCATAGGAGTGATTTTGAGAGGTAATCTCGATCTTCCCGGTCCGCAGATCCTTGACGGGGTGATTTCCGCCCCGGTGTCCGAACTTCAGCTTATAGGTTTCCGCGCCGTAGGCCAGCGCAAGGAGTTGGTGCCCCAGACAGATCCCAAACATCGGATATTTCCCACGCAGACGGCGGATGGTGTCGATGACTGGCTGAACATCCGTCGGGTCACCCGGCCCGTTGGAGAGGAATACACCGTCCGGCCGCAGTTCTTCGATGTGCTCTGCCGGTGTGTTCCATGGAACCACCGTCACATCGCAGCCCCGCTCGTTCAGAGACCGGACAATATTGCGTTTCATGCCGCAGTCAATGGCGACCACATGAAGCCTGTGTTCTGCGGACATGGATCGCCATACCCTGCCGCAGCTGACCCGCGATACGGCATCCCTTATGGCGTTGGCGCTGCGAAGCCGCTCCAGACCTGCTTCCAGACTTGTATCCGCGGCGGTGATCAGGCATCTGCGGCTGCCCTTGTCCCGGATCGACCGGGCCAGCCTGCGGGTATCGATTCCGGAGATGCCGGAGATGTGATATTGCTCCATGACCTGAGCCAAGGTACGTTCGCTTCGGAAATTGGAGGGTGCATCATTGTAATCTCGGATGATCATTGCTCCGATGGTGGGGATGGGCGTCTCATAGTCATCGGCGGCCATACCATAATTACCGATGAGGGGATAGGTCATGACGACCGCTTGGTCGGTGTAGGAGGGATCAGAAAGGATCTCCTGATACCCCACCATCGAGGTATTGAATACCAGTTCCAGCACCTTTTCTCCGGTGTATCCAAAGGCAGAGCCCAGATATTCTTCGCCGTCTTCCAAAATCAACTTTCTGTTATAATAATCAATCAATCATTTTTCTCTCCTTCCAATGCAGCTGCGAGGAACCCTTGAAACAACGAATGGGGGCGGTTGGGGCGGCTCTTGAATTCGGGGTGATACTGTACGCCCACATAGAAGGGTCTGTCGCTCAGCTCTACCGCTTCCACCAGCCGTCCATCAGGGGAAAGACCGCTCATGGTCAGTCCTGCCGCCTGCATGGCCTCCCGATAGTCGTTGTTGAATTCATAGCGGTGGCGGTGGCGCTCCCAGATCTGAGAACTCCCATAGCACTGCGCCATGGTTGTTCCGGCGGCGATCACACAGGGATAGCGGCCCAGGCGGAGGGTGCCGCCTTTGTCGACGTCCTCGCTCTGACCGGGCATGAAGTCGATGACCTTATGAGGGCATTCTGGGACAAATTCACCCGAATCGGCATCGGCAATACCCAGCACATGACGGGCAAATTCGATAACCGCGATCTGCATCCCCAGGCAGATGCCCAGATAGGGGATATTGTGCTCCCTGGCATACCGGGCTGTCAGGATCATCCCGTGGATGCCTCGACTTCCGAAGCCGCCCGGGACGAGGATTCCGTCAAGGGGAGCGAGAAGCTCCTCTTGGGTCTCTTCTGTGACAGTTTCCGAGTCGATCCATCGGATGTCCACCACCGCGCCAAGGGCAAACCCAGCGTGGCGCAGGGCCTCCGCGACAGAGAGGTAGGCATCGTGGAGCTGCACATACTTTCCCACAAGGCCGATGGTCACCGATCTGCTGCGGCTTTTGATGGCAGCAACCATCGCCTGCCACTCGCGCAGATCCGGCTCGGGCGTGGACAGCTGCAGCTCCCGGCAGACCACCGTAGACAGGTTTGCCTGCTCCAGATACAGCGGCGCCTCATAGAGAACGGGAAGGGTCAGATTCTCAATGACGCAGTCCGGCTTCACATTGCAGAAGTCTGCGATCTTACGGAAGATGCCCGGGTCTGTGATGGGCTCGTCACAGCGCAGGACAATGATGTCCGGAGCGATCCCCAGCCCCTGCAATTCCTTCACGGAGTGCTGGGTGGGCTTGGATTTGTGCTCGCCGGACGCTTTCAGATAGGGGACCAGAGTGACGTGGATGAACAGGGCATTCCCCGGCCCAACCTCATGGCCCACCTGCCGGATGGCCTCGATAAAGGGCTGGCTCTCGATATCGCCGATGGTCCCGCCGATCTCTGTGATGACCACATCGGCCTCGGCCTTGCTGCCGACGTTGTAGATAAAACGCTTGATCTCATCCGTGATGTGAGGGATGGTCTGAACGGTGGTCCCCAGATACTCGCCCCGGCGCTCCTTGGAAATGACATTGGAATAGACTTTTCCGGTGGTCAGGTTGGAGTATTGGTTCAGGTCCTCATCAATGAACCGCTCATAGTGCCCCAGATCCAGATCCGTCTCGGCCCCGTCCTCGGTAACGTAGACCTCACCGTGCTGATAGGGGCTCATGGTGCCGGGGTCCACATTGATGTAGGGATCCAGCTTCTGTGCCGCTACCTTCAGCCCCCTGGCCTTCAGCAGCCGCCCCAATGAGGCCGCGGTAATGCCCTTCCCCAACCCGGAAACAACGCCGCCCGTCACGAAAATATACTTTGTCATATGCCGCCCTCCCGTGGAAAACTCAAAAAAAGAGAAGGCGTCCATCAGGGGACAGAAGTCCCTTGATGAACGCCTTCGTTCAATCGTTGGTATTTTACTGCGGCGGACGGCGATTTGTCAACCTGAGTTTTCACAATTCTCAATGCTGCCGCAGGCAGTATCTTTGTGCTATTTATAAGTCTTTATCACCGATTCAGCCACTTCCCGCTTGGATATGCGCTGATCCATGGATTGCTTTTCGATATAGCGATGGGCCTCCGGCTCTGTCATGCCAAGGCACTCGATCAGCAGCCACTTGGCCCGGTTGACCAGACGGATCTCCTCAATCTTTTCCTCGACGGTGGCCTGCTTAGCCTCCATCTGACGCATTCGTTCCCGGGTGGCGCAGAGGATCCGCAGATTCTGTGCCACCATCTGCATATTAGTGGGCTTGGACAGGGTGAGCACGCCATAGCTGACGACTCTGGCGTAAATGTCGTCGAACTGGTCATTCCGAACCAGCAGCAGGACCCCCGCGCCGCTTCCGGTGCAGATATCCACCGCCAGACGCATCCCAAAGTCATCCGGCAACGGAGCGTTGATCAGCACGATATCAAACGTCGATTCCGCGATTTTGCGGCGGGCTTCTCCGATGCTGTGTACTGTTGTCACCGGCCAGTAATCTGTCACAGGGAGCAGCGGCATGATCTTTGCAGTAAAACTGTCCGATGCTGTGACGATCAATACGCTGTATGTCCGCTCCTGAAAGACCATGTTCTCTCCTCCTTTCGCCTGAACCCAGCAGGCTTCTCACCGATGGCAATAGGCAGAGACCACAGTTTTCGGAAGATGTTCGTTGACAAAGACACTTGCCTCGGCCAGTGCGGCGGCTTCATACAGAGAGCCGGGCAGCTTTTTCAGTCCCTCCAGAACCTCGGCGGAAGCGGTATAGACATTGAAATCAGAGGCAGGGGGAAGCTGCAGGTCATGCCCAATTCCATACATTCCGGCGTAGATCAGGAGTGCGTAGGCAAGGTACGGATTGGCCGTCGGATCGGCAGAGCGCAGCTCGGCCCGGCGGTATTCGCCCACCGCCGCGGGGATGCGGATCAGCTGGGAGCGGTTTTCCGCAGACCATGTCACATAGCGAGGGGCCTTGTCGTGGCCAAGACGGCGGTAGGATTCCTCGCAGGGATTCAGAAACAGCGTTATGCCCCGGATGTTCTCTAAAATCCCCGCGATGACGCTGGGCAGCGGCTGGGAAATCCCATCACATTTAACAGAGACATTGATGTGCATCCCATTTCCATCCCAGTCCGGCAGCGGTTTGGGAGAGAAGTTGGCGCAAAGGCCGTTCTGCGCCGCCACAGTGCGGACAACTGTGTGGAAGGTAACGGCGTTGTCGGCGGCTGTGAGGGGATCCGAATACCGGAAGTCGATCTCATTTTGACCCGGCCCGCTTTCATGATGAGAGCTTTCGGGCCGGATCCCCATCTGCTCCAGCATCAGGCAGATCTCCCGGCGGATCGTCTCCCCCTTGTCATCTGGCGCGATGTCCATGTAGCCTGCCCGGTCATAGGGGATCTTGGTGGCCTCTCCGGATTCATCGACCCGAAACAGATAGAACTCCATCTCAGCGCCAAAAGCGAACTGACAGCCCCGGGCGGCGGCGTCCGCAACTGCCTGCTTCAGAATGCTCCGGGTATCCCGCTCAAAGGGCCTGCCGTCTGGGTGGGAGATATCACAGAACATCCGCACCACCTTGCCCTGTTCTGGGCGCCAGGGGAGTTGGATCAGGGTGGAGGGGTCCGGGTGGAGCAGAAGATCGGATCGGATCTCGCCGCCGAATCCATCCACTGCCGATGCGTCAAAGGCGATCCCGTATGCAAAGGCGCGCTTGAGCTCGCTTGGCATGATGGCTACATTGTGCTGCTTTCCATAGACATCGCAGAAGGCCAGACGGATAAATTTGACATCCTCCTCCTGAACGAACTGTATCACTTCTTCCGAGGTGTACCTCACATTCTCACCTGCTTTTCTCAATTCAAAACATACATCTGACGATAGGGATTTTTCGTATCCGGCGTGATCACCGTATAGGGCGAGGCCATGATCTCCTCCTGATCTCCTCCGAAATATGCGCAGTAATTGTGCACATACCTGCCGATCTCGGCCCGCTCCTCCTCTGAGGCAGGCCGTGCCTCGACCTGTTCAGGAAGCAGCAGATCCCTGCAATCGGAGCGAAGATAGAGCTTCCCTCCATGCATGCCGGTACAGGGAAAATTACTGACAATGGGACGGCCCGTTTTGGACAGGCCCAGAACGAGGATGACGCCGCCCGCCTGGTATTCACCCAGAAAACTCCCGGCGGCGCCGCCGATGACCAGAGCAGGCAGCTTGTCGCCGTAAGCCTTCATGTGGATGCCGGCGCGGTAACCGGCGTCTCCTTGAACATAGATTTCGCCGCCCCGCATGGCGTATCCGGCGGCGTCGCCGATGCTGCCGTGGACGATGATCCGCCCATCATTCATCGTATCGCCAACGGCGTCCTGCGCATTTCCGCGGACCTCGATGCAGGCACCGTTCAAATAGGCACCCAGCGCATTCCCTGGTGTTCCCGCAATTTCCAGATGTCCCTGTTCCGCCCCCGCGCCAATGAATCTCTGCCCGAGACATCCGGTGATCAAAAGTTCCCCGGAATGGTGCTGGATCTGCTCATTCAACTGACGATGATCCAGCTGCGATGCATCGATATGGAACATGATACCATGCCTCCCGTCAATTTTCTATACTGAATTATTCTCCGGCATGGGAGATTCCGAGGATCTTCAGTTCTCTGTCAGTCAAAGCGATGCCCCGGAGCATCAGGCGGTTTCCCTTCAGGACCTCCACGGAGTTGATGCCCATACCGCCCATCATCTCCTTGATCTCATGCTTCCATGCGGTCATCAGGTTGACGAGCCGCCGGCTTCCCTCATCGATATCCAACCGCTTGACCAGCTCTGGCCTCTGTGTGGCGATCCCCCAGTTGCACAGTCCAGTCTGACAGCTTCTGCACAGATGGCACCCCATGGCCAGCAGTGCAGCGGTCCCGATGTAGCAGGCGTCCGCCCCCAAGGCGATGGCCTTGACCACATCGGCGGAGGAACGGATGCTGCCACCGGCGATCAGGGAGACCTGATTGCGAATTCCCTCATCCCGCAGCCGCTGATCCACTGCGGCCAGCGCCAGCTCGACGGGGATACCTACATTGTCTCGGATTCGGGTGGGTGCTGCACCGGTACCGCCCCGGAAGCCGTCGATGGCGATGATGTCCGCACCGCTGCGGGCGATCCCGCTGGCGATGGCCGCAATATTGTGGACGGCCGCCACCTTGACGATGACAGGCTTTTGGTAGGCGGTCGCCTCTTTCAGAGAATAGACCAGCTGCCGCAGATCTTCAATGGAATAGATGTCGTGGTGGGGAGCAGGGGAGATGGCGTCCGTCCCTTCCGGTACCATTCTGGTGCGGGAGACGTCGCCCACGATCTTGGCTCCCGGAAGATGGCCGCCGATGCCGGGCTTTGCACCCTGCCCCATTTTGATTTCGATGGCTGCTCCGGCTTCCAGATACTGCTTATATACGCCGAATCGCCCAGAGGCCACCTGTACAATGGTGTGGCCGCCGTAGGCATAAAAGTCCTCATGAAGCCCGCCTTCGCCGGTATTATAGCAGATGCCCAGCTCCCGGGCAGCTTTTGCAAGACAGGCGTGGGCATTGTAGCTGATGGAGCCATAACTCATGGCAGAGAACAAAACCGGCATGGAGAGTTCAATCTGTGGCGGCAGATCACAGTCCAGCCGCCCATCCGGCCTTCTCCGGACCTGCTCCGGCTTCTTGCCCAAAAAGACTTTGGTTTCCATAGGCTCCCGCAGCGGGTCGATGGGCGGATTTGTCACTTGAGAGGCGTTGATCAGGATATTGTCCCAATAGACCGGGAAGTGCTTTGGATTGCCTATGGAAGAGAGAAGCATGCCGCCGCTCCCAGCCTGCCGGTAAAGCTCCTTGACGGTTTCTTCATCCCAGTTATCATTTTCCCGGAGTGCGCAGCTGCTTTTCTGGATCTTCAGAGCGTGGGTGGGGCAGAAACAGACACACCGCTGGCAGTTGACGCATTTGCTCTCGTCACTGACCATCACTTTTTTTCCCGCGTCGAACCAGTGGACACCGTTGGCACACTGCTTCTCGCAGATACGGCAGTTGGTACACCGCTCTTTGCTGCGGATGACCTCAAATTGAGGGTAGATATAGTCGATCCCCATCAGTATTGTCCCTCCTTCACCCGAACGATCACCGGCTCGCCGCCGGCGGGGGCAAACAGGTTTTCTGCGTCCGGCTCCATGGCCCGGATTGCGGCCTCCTCGCTGGCGATAAAAACCTTGTTTTCTTTTTCTGCCACCACCATGCTGCGCAGCTTCAGCCTGTCGTTCAGGGCCATCAGCCCGCCTTCAAAGCCCAGAATGATGGAGAAGGGGCCTGTGATCAGGAGGCTGGAGAACACGGTACGGAGATACCTCAGCTGTTCCTGCGCCGTCTTGTCCTTGGCTTTGATGGTGGACCAGAAGGGCGCAGCGATGACTGCGGACAGCTCCTCCAGAGAAAGGCCCTGCTTGCGGAGGAGATAATCTGCAATATAGGTGATGACCTCGGTATCTGTCTGCAGGGTGCAGCGATAACCGAACATCTCCATAAAGCGGCGATTGGCGTCGTAGGAGGAGATCTCTCCGTTATGGACGATGGAATGCTCCAGCAGGGCAAAGGGGTGCGCACCGCCCCACCAGCCTGGGGTATTGGTGGGATACCGTCCGTGCGCGGTCCAGCTGTAAGCCTTGTAGTCCTCTAAACGGTAGAAGTGCCCTACATCTTCCGGGAAGCCCACCGCCTTAAAGACTCCCATATTCTTCCCACAGGAAAAGACGTACACGCCTTTCATTTGTGTGTTGATCGTCATAACGGTTCGGGCCACACACTCCTCCTCATTGATCTGCATGGAGGTCAGCACGCTGCGCAGCGGCGTCACAAAGAACCGCCAGATCAGAGGTTCGTCCGTAATGGCGGGCGTCGTCCGGGTAGGGATCCGCTCGGCGTGGACGATCTCCATCGTTTCCCGCAGAAAGGCTTCGCAGTTCTTTCGGGCGGCCCGGTCATCCAGAAACATATGCAGGGCAAAAAAGTCCCGATACTCCGGATAGATTCCGTAGGCGGCAAACCCGCCCCCCAGTCCGTTGGACCGCTCATGCATGGGCTTCATGCTCTCGATGATCTTTTCGCCGCTCATAAGGCGTCCCTCTCTGGAGATCACGGCGGCGATTGCGCAGCCGGAGGGTATCCGGATCTGGCCTTCGATTTGCTTCATGTTACCAACCCCTAAAAAGAAAAAGAACGAGGCATGTTTGCAGCGAAAGCGCACTTTCTCCACAGAACATCCTCGTTCTACGGTTAGAATACGGGAAAATGATCCGTTTTGCAAGATTACAATTTGCCAAAAAATCACGTTTCTGCGAAAAATGATTTTCAACAAAACGACAGTTGACTTTCGGGGCTGATGGATGTATATTTTGCGGTGTTGAGAGACATTGGCGTCTCGGAGGCAGGGCCTTCGTGACACCAATGTCTCTTTTTATTTTTCTGAAAGGAAGACCTAACTATGACGACTGTACCAGAACTATTTGGGAGCATGGTCTTTGACAGCCGTGTGATGAAAGCCCGCCTGTCCGGAGAGGTGTATCACTCTCTGAAGCACACCATTCAAAAGGGAACCAAGCTTGACCCGTCTGTTGCCAATGCGGTGGCCGCCGCCATGAAGGACTGGGCAGTCGAAAACGGGGCGACTCACTTCACCCATTGGTTCCAGCCCTTGACTGGGATCACGGCGGAAAAACACGACAGCTTTATCACTCCGGCACCGGACGGCAGAGTGATCATGGAATTCTCCGGCAAGGAGCTGATCCGTGGCGAGCCGGATGCTTCTTCCTTCCCCTCCGGCGGCCTGCGGGCTACCTTTGAGGCCCGGGGCTACACTGCGTGGGATCCCACCAGCTACGCCTTCATCAAGGGCAAGACCCTCTGCATCCCCACAGCTTTCTGCTCTTACGGCGGGGAGGCTTTGGATAAGAAAACGCCTCTTCTGCGCAGTATGGAGGCGCTGAACCGTCAGGCCCTCCGGGTGCTGAAGCTGTTCGGCAATGATGAGGTCAGGCATGTGCCCCCCTCTGTCGGTCCAGAGCAGGAATACTTTCTGATCGACAAGGCTCTGTATGAGCAGCGCAAGGACCTGATCTATACCGGCAGGACCCTGTTCGGCGCGAAGCCCCCCAAGGGGCAGGAACTGGACGACCACTATTTCGGCTCCATCAAGCCCCGGGTAGCCGCTTTTATGGAAGAGTTGAATACCGAACTGTGGAAGCTGGGGATCTTGGCCAAAACGGAGCACAATGAGGTAGCCCCCGCCCAGCATGAGCTTGCCCCCATCTACACCACGACCAATCTGGCCACGGACCAGAATCAGCTGACCATGGAGATCATGCAGCGGGTGGCGGCCAAGCACGGCATGGTGTGCCTGCTCCACGAAAAGCCCTTTGCCGGGGTCAATGGCAGCGGCAAGCACAACAACTGGTCCCTCTCCACCGATACCGGCGTCAACCTGCTTTCCCCCGGCGAGACCCCCCATGAAAATGCCCAATTCCTACTGTTTCTGGTAGCGGTGATCCAGGCGGTGGACGACTATCAGGGCCTGCTGAGGGCCTCTGTCGCAACGGCCGGAAACGATCACCGGCTGGGGGCCAACGAGGCGCCTCCCGCAGTGATCTCGATGTTTCTGGGCGATGAGCTGACCGCTGTTCTGAATGCCATCGAGACCGATTCCGCCTACGCTGGTGTGGAAAAGAAGAAGATGAAGCTTGGTGTGGATGTGCTCCCACGCTTTCTTCGGGACACCACGGACCGCAACCGCACCTCTCCCTTCGCCTTTACCGGCAATAAATTTGAATTTCGGATGCTTGGGTCCTCCAACTCCATCGCCTGCGCCAACATCATGCTCAATGCTGCGGTGGCCCAGTCTCTGAAGCTCTATGCGGACGAGCTGGAACAGGCCGAGGACTTCAACGCCGCCCTGCATGAGCTGATCAAGCGCACCATCAAGGAACATAAGCGGATCATCTTCAATGGGAACGGCTATGACGACGCATGGATCCAGGAGGCCACCGAGGAGCGGGGCCTGCTCAACCTGCGCACCACGCCGGACGCGATCCCGGAGCTTCTGAAAAAGAAAAACATGGAGATGCTGACAGCTCATAAGGTCTATACCGAGGCGGAGCTGCGCTCCCGGCATGAGATCATGCTGGAAAACTATTGTAAAACGGTGTGCATCGAGGCCCAGACTATGAGCGACATGGCCCGAAAGCAGATCCTGCCCGCTGTTGCACGCTACGCCGCTGACATAGCCCGGGATGCCGCCGGTAAAAAGGCGCTGGATACCGGGATCAGCTGCGGCTATGAAACAAAGCTGGTCAAAAAGCTGACGGCGGTAATCGAAAGCATTGATGCAAGAACCGAGGTGCTGGACAGTGCCATCGCCAGGTTCAAAACGATCTGCGATGTGACCGAAGGAGCCAATTTCATTCGGGACGAGATGCTCTCCCGGATGACAGAGCTGCGGGCCGCCGCAGACGAGGCGGAAACGCTGACTGCCGAAAGCGCCTGGCCCTTCCCCACTTACGGTGACCTGCTGTTCAGCGTCAAATAACGGAACACGCCTTGTTTCCTGACGAGGCAGATATCCACAACATACAAAAGCGTTTGAGGAAAGAGAAATACAGCAAGAGCTTACCCACAGAGAGTGCGGGACGGTGAGAGCCGCACGGCAGAGCTTGCGGGAATAACACTTTTCGAGCTGCGATCTGAAAGGAGCGATCCAAGTAGGTGAGCCGGAGCACCGCCCGTTACGCGGCAGGGCCTTGGTTGAGGCTCGCAAACGAGAACAAATACAGGTGGCACCGCGAGAACAGCACTTGCCCTGTTGAATGCTGATGATATTTAGGAGGTCAATGCGATGTGTTCTATCATGGGCTACTGCTCAGAAAATGCCGACTATACGCTGTTCAAAAAAGGCTTTGACAGGACTCTTTCCCGGGGCCCCGATGACAGCCGGATCGTGGATACAGGAAAGGGCCTGTTGGGGTTTCACCGTCTGGCCATTATGGGCTTACAGCCGGAAGGGATGCAGCCCTTCCGGCTGGGCAGTAGCTATGTGGTCTGTAATGGTGAGATCTATGGGTTTGAGCAAATCAGGAAGGAGCTCCAGACAAAAGGCTATTCTTTCCAAAGCGGCTCTGACTGCGAAATCCTGCTCCCGCTGTATCAAGAGTACGGTGTGGAGATGTTCCGGATGCTTGATGCGGAATTTGCGCTGATCCTGTACGACGGAGATACCAAAAGCTATATCGCCGCCCGGGACCCCATCGGTATCCGCCCGCTCTACTACGGTTACGACCCCTCCGGGGCCATCGTCTTTGCAAGCGAGCCCAAAAACCTGGTGGGACTCTGCGGGAAGATCATGCCATTTCCGCCGGGACACTACTACAAGGACGGAAAATTCGTCTGCTACCGGGATATTACCGCCGTCAAGGAGGTGGGCCGGGACGATTTGGATACCGTGTGCGCCGCCATCCGGGAGAAACTGATTGCCGGCATCAAAAAGCGTCTGGTATCCGACGCTAAGGTGGGCTTCCTCCTCAGCGGCGGTCTGGATTCCTCGCTGGTGTGCGCGGTGGCACAGAAATGCTCTGACAAGCCGATCCGCACCTTTGCCATCGGCATGAGCGAAGACGCTATCGATTTGAAGTATGCCAGAGAGGTGGCAGAGTACATCGGAAGCCAGCACACGGAGGTCTATATGACGCCGGAGGAGGTGCTGGATTCACTGGAGACAGTGATCGCCCTGCTGGGCACCTATGACATCACCACCATCCGGGCCAGCATGGGGATGTATCTGGTCTGCAAGGCCATCCACGAACAGACCGACATCCGGGTCCTGCTGACCGGAGAGATCAGCGACGAGCTGTTCGGCTATAAATACACCGACTTTGCCCCGTCGGCGGAGGAGTTTCAGAAGGAAGCGGTCAAGCGTATCCGGGAATTGCATATGTACGATGTGCTTCGGGCCGACCGGTGCGTCTCCGTCAACTCCCTGGAGGCCCGGGTCCCCTTCGGAGACCTGGACTTTGTGGAGTATGTGATGGGCATTGACCCGGAGCGGAAGCTGAACAAGTACGGGAAGGGAAAATATCTGCTTCGCCGCGCCTTTGAGGGGGACTA
>CAUWDA010000041.1:0-17055 GCA_963557075.1 uncultured Flavonifractor sp.
ACAGGTCATCTACTGAGGCCAGCTCTATTTTTTTCGCGCTGCTTTTCAAGTTTCATCACCTCCTGGGTCAGATTCTTGTAACCCTCGGCCACTTTGCCCTTGGGGTCATGGGCAAAAATACTCTTGCCCTCGGCACTGATTTCCTTTGCTCGGACAGAATGGGGAATCTCAGTTCCGAACACTTTGATTTTGCTGCCGTAGGTTTCTCGCAGCAGAGCCGCAATCTCCTTGGCAAAGTTGGTGCGGTTGTCCACCATCGTCAGCAGGATACCGTCGATCTGGAGCTTGGGGTTGATCTGCCGTTTCACCTTATTGACCGTCTGGAGCAGCTGTTCCAGGCCCTTGGCGGGCAGATACTCCGCCTGGACGGGGATTATGACCCTGTTGGCCGCCGCCAACGCATTGACCGTAAGCATCCCCAGGGAGGGCTGACAGTCAATCAGGATATGGGAATACTGTCCCTTGAGCGTGTCCAGGTATTGCCGCAAGATGGTCTCACGGCTCATGGCGTTCACCAGGGAGACCTCCATGCCGGAGAGCTGGATGTCGGCAGGCATCAGGTCAACGCCTTCCGGGTGGTGCAGGATGCCCTCGCCGGGGCGCATCGGCTCGTCCATCAGGATACGGCCCATTGCGTCGGACAGAGTAAAGGGCAGCTTGTCCGGCTGGGGATGGCCCAGGCTGATGGTCAGGCTGCCCTGCGGGTCTCCGTCGATCAGCAGAACTTTCTTCCCCGTCTGCGCCAGCCCGATACCCAGATTTGCGCAGGTGGTTGTCTTGCCAACGCCGCCTTTCTGGTTGGCGATGGCGATAATTTGTGTGTTCATTTCAGTTTCCTCCTGTGTCTTGAACAGAAGATGGAATGTAAAGAGGGTAAACTACCCCCTTGGGTTTTCTTAAAATCAAGAACATTTCGGCATCCTTTTGATTTAGGATTCATTTATCACGGTTCTGTACCGGACACTCCCATTGCCTGCGACGCTTTTAACGCTCGGACTGTGGCTGAGTGTAAGTTTTCCCCCTGTCCCTGGATCGTGGCCTCAAGTTATCAAGCTCTTTACCGGCGATAGGGAAGTCGCTCGACCCGTAGGCGTCATGGCGTATCACCGGAGTGGCTCTCCGAGGGACGGTTGTACCTGATGTTCTTCTGAATTTTCAAGGTCCACGAGATGTAACTCTCACTTGTAGGCCACGGCAGAGGCCGTTTGTTGCGCAAAAAATAAAAAAAGGAGCAGAAAATTTTTCTGCTCCCTGTTGTGACAAGGTATAATGACCTTTTATTGTGTGTAGCCACGCTTTTTACTCCAATTTCTAATCAACAGTAAAATCGTGTTGTGCATCTGTTCACTATTGTAATGCGAGGGGAAATACTGCTTGATTTCTTCTTCTTCAACAATCATCGGCTCTCTCTGGTTTGGTTTCTTTTCCGATAAGATACAAACCAAGTAATCTTCTGTAAAGTCTGATTCACTGGCCTTTTCTCGGATGGCTTTTGCCTGAGAAATAGATGGGGTTGCTTTTAGTGCTACCATTACCTTATATAGTAGCTTCTGTTGCTTCTTGTCCAAGTAGGAAATAGATACTGCTGGATTCAATGCCATTTTTCGATTATCAACCATTTCAAGGATTTCTGGTATCAATTCAGTAAGACGGATATAGCGAGAAATTTGGTTGCGACTTTGACCGACTTGTTCAGCAATTAACTCTCTGGATTCTTTTCCGACACACTTCCGCCCAAGTTGGGCGGAAGTAAATCCTTTACGCCCCTGATGGCTCATAGCTACCAACTTCATTTTGTATGCAAAGGCTCTTTCACTTGGGAGAATCGTTTCACGCTGAAGGTTTGCATCTACCATGTTTACAACTGCCTCATCATCCGTCATAGATCGGACTAAAACAGGCATCTCAGAGTAACCCAATACTTCACAAGCCGCTTTGCGTCGATGACCAGAAATTAGTTCATAACAATCCTCACCAATCTGGCGAGCCACCGCTGGATGAATTACACCGTGAATTTCAATGCTCTCAACAAGACGCCGAAATTCCTCATCGTCTCGTACCTGAAAGGGATGATTCTTAAATGGCTTCAGTTGTTCCAAGGGAATGTTTTTTACTGCTTGCCTTTGATCGTCTCGTCTCATAATGGCCTCCTTTACTGAAAGCTGAATTCGTCCAAAATTACGGAATTGGCTGCTGTGAAAATAGCAGCGAGCATGGACAAAATGTATTTTTGAAATCAGAATACATTTTTGCGTTCCCGTTTAGATTTGTACAAACAGCCCAAAATAACAACAAAAAACCCCCGCACATTGCCCAATTGGGAATGTACGGGGGTTTTGGTGATTAGATATAAACCTCCACGGTCAAATCATGCCATTTTGACGGTTTTATGCCGTATCCATGGGATTTATAGAAGGTTTGCGCTTCATCAAATCCAATGGTGAATGACAGAACTCTTACTTGCGGGGGTTCTTGATAGCAGCCTGAGCGGCAGCCAGGCGGGCGATGGGCACGCGGAAGGGGGAGCAGGACACATAGTCCAGACCCACGTTATGGCAGAACTCCACGGAGGTGGGGTCGCCGCCGTGCTCGCCGCAGATGCCCATGTGCATATCGGGGCGGGTCTGGTGGCCCAGCTTGACGGCCATATCCACCAGCTTGCCCACGCCGGTCTGATCCAGATGGGCGAAGGGATCGGACTCGTAGATCTTCTTGTCGTAGTAGTAGCTCAGGAACTTGCCGGCGTCGTCGCGGGAGAAGCCGAAGGTCATCTGAGTCAGGTCGTTGGTGCCGAAGGAGAAGAACTCGGCCTCCTGGGCGATCTGGTCGGCGGTGAGGGCGGCACGGGGAATCTCGATCATGGTGCCTACCTCATACTTCATATCCAGGCCGGAGGCGGCGATGATGGCGTCGGCGGTCTTGACCACCACGTCCTTGACATACTTGAGCTCCTTCACCTCGCCCACCAGGGGGATCATGATCTCGGGGACCATGTTCCAGTCGGGGTGCTTCTTCTGCACGTTGATGGCGGCGTTGATAACGGCGGTAGTCTGCATGGCGGCGATCTCAGGATACGCCACGGCCAGACGGCAGCCGCGGTGGCCCATCATGGGGTTGAACTCGTGGAGGGAGTCGATGACGTTGTGGAGCTTCTCCACAGAGATACCGATCTCGCCGGCGATCTCCACGATGTCCTCCTCCTTGGTGGGGAGGAACTCATGCAGCGGGGGATCCAGGAAGCGGATGACCACAGGATGGCCCTGCATGGCCTCGTAGATGCCCTCGAAGTCGCCCTGCTGATAGGGCATGATCTTGGCCAGGGCCTTCTCGCGGTCGGCCACGTTGTCGGAGACGATCATCTCACGGATGGCCTTGATGCGCTCGCCCTCGAAGAACATGTGCTCGGTGCGGCACAGGCCGATGCCCTGAGCGCCGAAGGCATAGCCCTGAGCGGCGTCGCGGGGGTTGTCGGCGTTGGTGTACACCTTCAGCTGACGGTACTTGTCGGCCCAGCCCATCAGGCGGCCGAAGTAGCCGGAGCCGGGATCGGCGGGAACGGTAGCCACGGCCTCGCCGTAGATGTTGCCGGTGGAGCCGTCCAGGCTGATCCAGTCGCCCTCGTGGTAGTCCTTGCCGGCCAGGGAGAACTTCTTGCCCTCATAGTCCACCACGATGTCGCCGCAGCCGGACACACAGCAGGTGCCCATGCCGCGGGCCACCACGGCGGCGTGAGAGGTCATGCCGCCACGGACGGTGAGGATACCCTGGGAGACCTGCATGCCCTCGATGTCCTCGGGGGAGGTCTCCAGCCGGACCAGAATGACCTTCTCGCCCCGAGCGTGCCACTCCTTGGCGTCCTCGGCATTAAAGACCACGCGGCCGCAGGCGGCGCCGGGGGAGGCGGCCAGACCCTTGCCGACCACCTGAGCCTTCTTCAGGGCCTCGGGGTCAAAGGTGGGGTGGAGCAGGGCGTCCAGCTGCTTGGGATCGACCCGGCACACGGCCTCCTGCTCGTCGATCATGCCCTCGTCCACCAGGTCCACGGCCACCTTCAGGGCGGCGGCGGCGGTGCGCTTGCCGTTGCGGGTCTGGAGCATGTACAGCTTACCGTTCTCGATGGTAAACTCCATGTCCTGCATATCCTTGTAGTGCTGCTCCAGGCGGTTGGCGATGTCGGCGAACTGCTCGTACACTGCGGGCATCTCCTCGTGGAGCTTGGAGATGGGGGAGGGGGTACGCACGCCGGCTACCACGTCCTCGCCCTGGGCGTTGATGAGATACTCACCGAAAAGGGCCTTCTCGCCGGTGGCGGGGTTGCGGGTGAAGGCCACGCCGGTGCCGGAGTTGTCGCCGGAGTTGCCGAACACCATGGACTGGACGTTGACGGCGGTGCCCCAGTCGTAGGGGATCTCGTTCATGCGGCGGTAGACGTTGGCGCGGGGGTTGTCCCAGGAGCGGAACACGGCCTTGACGGCCTCCATCAGCTGGACCTTGGGATCCTGGGGGAAGTCCTCGCCCTTTTCCTTCTTATAGAACTCCTTGAAGAGGACGACCAGGTGCTTCATGTCGTCGGTGTCCAGTTCCACGTCCTGCTTGACGCCCTTCTTGGCCTTGACGTCGTCAATGATCTCCTCGAAGCGCTTCTTGGACAGCTCCATGACCACGTCGGAGAACATCTGGATGAAGCGGCGGTAGGAGTCGTAGGCGAAGCGGGGGTTGTTGGTGAACTTGGCCAGGCCTTCCACCACCACGTCGTTCAGGCCCAGGTTGAGGATGGTGTCCATCATGCCGGGCATAGAGGCCCGGGCGCCGGAGCGGACGGAGACCAGCAGAGGATTCTCGGGGTCGGCGAACTTCTTGCCGCAGATCTCTTCCATCTTGCCCAGATACTCGTAGATCTGAGCCTGGATGTCCTCGTTGATCTGGCGGCCGTCTTCATAATACTGGGTGCAGGCTTCGGTGGTGACGGTGAAGCCCTGGGGCACAGGCATACCAAGGTTGGTCATCTCGGCCAGATTGGCGCCCTTACCGCCCAGCAGCTCCCGCATGGAGCCATTGCCTTCAGAGAACAAGTATACGTACTTGCGAGAATTGCCCATTTCACATTCCTCCTAAATCGGCCCCGCCTGGACGAGGGGCATTCGATGGGTCATATTATACCATTTTGCCAAACAAATGCAAGTGTTCAGGAGAGGAATGCGCCATTTTCAACCAAACTGTGCAGTATAGAGTGAGTGGGACAGGAAAAGAAAGGAAGAGAATGAACTTGATATAATTTTACAGATGGCCCGTTTTAATGCAATATGGATGTCAAATGAGCCTCGGACCCACAAACGATAACAGGGACCCTGCCCATTGGGCAGGGTCCCTGTTATCGTTCAATATTTGTTGACCATCCCCGAGATCAAGGGGGTGGGTACCAACCACAGGATGAGAAATACCAGCAGGTTGGCGGCGGAGAGAGAGGCGTAGGCCCCAACAAAGGTGAGGTAAAAGGCCAGGATCAGTCCCACTGCGGCCCCCAGGCTGGCCAGCACTGCCGAGGCCCGCACCGCCCGGCGCAGGCGGGCGGCGCCCACCACGGCCTCCGAGTAGGGCCCGATGCCCTCCCGGCAGAGGACGGCGGTGAGAATGGCGCTGTGTGCCTGCTCCTCGTCGGACAGCTCCACCCGGCGCTCTGCCGCCGGATACTCCATCCGGTCCACCGGCAGCTTGAAGCGCTGGCGGAGCATAGCGGGGGTCAGGTTGAAATCCCGGGTGGCCATCACCGGGGTGACATGGTTGCGGATCAGGCTGGAGAGAGCGGGGTCCACCGTGCCGTGGAGGGTATAGTTCAGGGCAAAAATACCGGCCAGCTCCCCGTCAATGGCGCAGAAGACCGCGTTGCGTACCCGCAGGCCGGGGGGGAGCGCGACCTCCATCAGCCGCATAAAGTCGGCGGAACCCACCAGCACCTGCTCGTTTCGGATGGCGCCGGACAGGCCGCCCTCATAGCAGAAGAAGCTGGACACCCGGCGATAGGTGGCGCCCTGAGCCCGCAGCAGGTCGTGGAAGATCTTGTCCAGGCCGCAGCCCGACTCCCGGATGAGGGTGGCGGTGTCGGCCACCACCTTTTCTGCCGGGAAATCGCCGAAGATCTTGATGCCGTTGAGGGCTACGCAGCCCGGGGGGAAGAGGTCGGTGTCGTTGACCACGATGCCGCTGCCGCCGGTGGCGGTGACGCCGTCCCACCCGGCGATGGCGGCCCCCGACTTGCTCAGCCGGCGGCACAAAGTGAGCCAGGGCTGGCTGAAGCACAGCGCGCCGGACAGGGATGCGGAGGCGGTCAGGGTGGCGGACAGACACCACAGCAGCCGCTCCGGGGCGCCCCGCCCAATGGAGGCGGCCACACTCAGCAGCAGACTGGCGATGAGCAGCAGCGGGCAGATCCGCCGGAAGATGCGCTGGGCCCCGTCGGGGGCCTGGATCTGACGGCCGAAGCCGATGGGGTCGCCGGACCACTTTACATAGGTGTCCCGCCCGTTCCACTTTCCCTCGTCCAGGGTGACCAGGTAGGGGTGGGAGGCGGCCACAGCCGTCCGGCAGGCCAGCCGCAGGCCCCGCCGCTTCCGGTAGGTGCCCTGCAGCAGCAGGCAGATCCCCAGCACGATGGCGGCGCAGTAGGGCATCTGGCCCTCCCGGGGGTCCAGCTGGTAGAGGGTCAGCGCATCGGCCAGGGTGACGGCGGAGGCGAAGAAGAGCACCGTGTCCATTCCCACATCCAGCCGGAACAGGCCGAACAGCCCCCGGAAGAGCACGTCCAGGCCCAGCAGCATGGCGATCACCTGTACGCCCGCCAGGGCCAGCACCCGCAGCTGGGGGGTGAGCATCACCGGATAGGGAAATACGTCCAACGTCAGATAGAGGGCGGGGAGAAAGAGGAGGAACACCAAGACGGAGCGCACCTTCAGTCCCTTGAGGCCCCTGCTGTACCGCCGGGCCAGATCCGCCGGGGGCAGGTCGGGGGCGGGGGGCGGCTCCCGCCGGGGCTTGCGTTCCCGGCGCCGGGGGGGCGGCTCCTCCTCGTCGGTGCCGGGAATGAATTCCTCCGCCCGGCGCACCGCCGTGTCGTTTTCCAGGTCCTCCTCCTCGAACATGTGCTCGGCGTAATCGTCCGCCTTCTGGAGCAGGCGGTTGATGCCCTGGGTCAGGGGACTCTCGTCCTGCCCCATGGCCTCCTCCGGAAAGTCCAGCACATTATCTGGGGGAGCCGGTTTGGGCGGCGGCTCAGGGGCGGGCTCTGCCGGCGGCCGGGCGGGCCGGGGCCGGATCTCGTCCGATCCGCCCTCCGGGAAGGTGAGCACCCGCCCCGGCTTCTTCCCGGCGGCGGACTGCCGCTGGCTCTGGGGGATCACCGGGAAGGGGATGGTATCCTCGTCCACCTTTTTCTTTTTCTGCCCGCCGCCGAATTCCGCCAGAATGGATTCCAGAGAAAATTCGTCCCCGCCGGGTACGCCCTTATTCAGTTCATCGTCCCGGTCCTTTGCCATGGGAGAGGACTCCTTTTCTTAGAAAGTACTGCAAAATGGCGGGCGGCCAAAGAGGCCGCCCCAGAGGATAGCGGGATGCCGCCCGCTCACCCCAGCCGCTGCCGGACGGCCTCGTACAGGAGGATGGCGGCGGCGGCGCTGGCGTTGAGGGAGTTGAGCTTGCCCTTCATGGGAATGCGCACCAGAAAATCGCAGGTCTCGGACACCAGGCGGCCCATGCCGTTGCCCTCGCTGCCGATGACGATGGCGGCGGGGCCTTTCAGGTCGGCGTTATAGAGCAGCCGGTCGCCGTCGGCGGCGGTGCCGAAGACCCAGACCCCCTCGTCCTTCAGCTCCTTGAGCAGAGCGGGCAGGTTGGGCACCCGGGCCACAGGGATGTGGCTCACCGCCCCGGCGGAGGTCTTGGCCACCACCGCAGTCAGTCCGGCGGAGCGGCGTTTGGGGATAATGACCCCGTGGGCCCCGGCGCATTCGGCGGTGCGGATCACCGCGCCCAGGTTGTGGGGGTCGGAGAGCTCGTCGCACACCACGATGAGAGGGGGCTCCCCCTTCTCGCGGGCGGCGTTGAGAATGTCGTCCACGCTGGCGTATTCCCGCACGGCGGCCTGGGCAATGACGCCCTGGTGGGCGTGGGTACGGCTCATAAAGTCCAGCTTCTTGCGGTCGCACTCCACAACGACCACGCCCTTGTCCCGGGCGGCGGCGGCGATGTGGGCCAGGGCGGAGTCGGTCTCCCCCCGGGCGAGAAAAATCTTATCAATGGGCGTTCCCGCCCGGAGGGCCTCAGTGACGGCGTTGCGGCCTTCAATGATACCGTCGGCCTCGGCCTGGGGGGCCGGTCTGCGCTCCTTCATGTCGGTTCCTGCCTTTCTTGTTGATCTCCTTCAGTATACCACAAGAAGGACCGCAGAAAAAGATAAAAATTCCGTCCGGCCCGATTCGGTTTTCATAGAAAGTTTACAGCTTTTGGTCTGCCCTTTCTTGTTTTTTCGGGGGTGGTGTGCTATAACTATAGATACTTTCACGTTAGAATCTTTTCAGCCAAGGAGGCATTTCACTTGAATTCCGATCAGCAAAACAACAACCGCGGAAAGGGCGGCGGCAACAAGCGCAACGTCACGGCAGTGGTATCCATCCTGCTGTGGGCGCTGGTGCTGACTGTTTTGGTCAACTATGCCACCTCCCTGTTCCGCCAGGCCAACTCTGTGGAGCTCAGCTACGGCGTATTTCGGGAGCTCATCCGTCAGGACTGCGTGGACGGCGTGCTGATGGACTCCCACAAGTACACCATCTATCTGAAGGACGGCGTCTCGGTGGACGCCGAAGGCAACATCACCAAGACGGCCGCCGCTGCCGGCATCACCGACGGCAGCGAGAGCGGGGACACGCTGGAGACGGTCCCGCCGCCCTCTGAGTGGAACGCCAGCGGGAATCAGCAGATGGCCCCCCCGCCTTCGGAGTGGGATGAGGAGAAGACCACCTATTACTGCGCCCCCCTCACCTCGGACATCCCGGAGCTTATCAAGCTGTTTGACGAGCATAATGTGGTAAAATTTGGACCGGAGTATGTGGAGGAGCTCAACCCCATCATCTCCCTGCTCATCTCCTGGGTGCTGCCCATGGTGGTGATGGTGCTCCTGTTCTCCTTCCTGTTCCGCAATATGGCGGGCAAGATGGGGGGCGGCCTGGGCAACCTGGGCAAGTCCAACGCCAAGGTCTATGTGGAGAAAAAGACCGGCGTTACCTTTAAGGATGTGGCCGGACAGGACGAGGCCAAGGAGTCTCTGGTGGAGATCATCGATTTCCTCCATAATCCCCAGAAGTATACCGAGATCGGCGCCAAGCTGCCCAAGGGCGCTCTGCTGGTGGGCCCTCCCGGTACTGGTAAGACCCTGCTGGCCAAGGCCGTGGCCGGCGAGGCCAACGTGCCCTTCTTCTCCATCTCCGGCTCCGACTTTGTGGAGATGTTTGTGGGCATGGGCGCCGCCCGCGTCCGCGACCTGTTCAAGGAGGCCAGCAAAATGGCCCCCTGTATCGTGTTCATCGACGAGATTGACACCATCGGCAAGTCCCGGGACAGCCGCATGGGCGGCAACGACGAGCGGGAGCAGACCCTGAACCAGCTGCTGGCTGAAATGGACGGCTTCGACCCCACCAAGGGCGTTATCCTCCTGGCCGCCACCAACCGGCCTGAGGTGCTGGACCAGGCCCTGCTGCGGCCCGGCCGCTTCGACCGGCAGATCACCGTGGACCGGCCCAATCTGGCCGGCCGTCTGGCCACCCTCCAGGTGCATACCCGCAACATCCGCCTGGCGGAGGACGTGGACCTGAAAAAGGTGGCTCTGGCCACCGCCGGCGCCGTGGGCGCCGACCTGGCCAACCTGGTCAACGAGGCCGCGCTCCGGGCGGTGCGTCTGGGCCGCAAGGCGGTCAATCAGCAGGACCTGCTCACCGCCTTCGAGCTGGTCATCGCCGGTGCGGAGAAAAAGGGCAGCGTCCTCAGTGAGTTTGAGAAGAAGCTGGTGGCCTACCACGAGGTGGGCCACGCCATGGTGGCCTATAAGCAGAAGCACGCCGAGCCGGTGAGCAAGATCACCATCGTCCCCCATACCCAGGGTGCCCTGGGCTACACCCTCCACCTGCCGGAGGAGGACAAGCACCTGCACACCAAGGACGAGCTGCTGGCCCAGATCGCCGTCTCCATGGGCGGCCGTGTGGCCGAGGAGCTGGTGATGCATACCATGACCAACGGCGCCGCCCAGGACATCCAGGACGCCACCAGCATCGCCCGCAATATGGTCGCCATGTTCGGCATGAGCGACCAGTTCGGCATGATGGCTCTGGCCTCCCGCCGCAACCAGTATCTGGACGGCGGCTACGGCCTGGACTGCGCCGACGACACCGCCGCCACCATGGACCGGGCGGTGCGGGACATCATCGACGTCTGCTACAAGAAGGCCACCGAGATCCTCTCCGAGAGCCGGGAGGATATGGACAAGGTGGTGGCCTACCTGCTGGAGAAGGAGACCATCACCGGCGCCGAGATGGTGGCCATCCTGGAGGGCCGGGACCCGGCCCTGGCCGATCAGTATGCCGAGCTGGAGAAGCGGGAGCAGGGAGCAAACCAGTCTGTCGACACCGCCGAGAAGGTCATCCCCCTGTCCGACGGCCAGGATAGTTCTGCCGCCCCCCAGGAGGAGCAGCCCGACAGCGACCATACAGAGCAAACCTAACAAGAACCGGGCGCGCCGTAAGGCGCGCCCAGTTTTTTAGGGCCAGAGGGGCTCGTAGCTGGTATAGGTATCGCCCAGCGGACCAAAATCCGCCAGGGGCTGGACGTACTCCACGCCATCCTTGACAAAGCCCACGGAGAGGGTGAAGGAGGACAGCGGGCCATTTTCAAAGTTCATGGTGGCGGTATAGACCCCGTTGGTGTTGGGCTTTCCCTCGGCGGTCTTCCGCTGTGACGTCCCATCTGTCCCGTTGGCCAGGAAAAAGACCTCCAGGTTTTCCTCCGGGTCGTACCGGGCGGTGGTCACCTGGAACTGGACGCCCATGCCCGCTTCGTTCCAGTCGGTGAGGACCTTGAAGTCCCACCCGGCCACCATGGCTTTTGGGTCCAATGGCTGGGACTGCTGTTCCAGCGCGGCCAGCTGTTCCTCCAGCGCCTTCATGCGACCGGCCAGCCAGAGGTTTGTCCCCGCCAGCAGTACCAGCGCCGCCGCCAATACCGCGGGGAGCACTACCCGCCGCCTGGGGCGGGCAGATACAGGGGGCTCCGGCTGGACCGGCTCCTCCACCTGGAGCAGTTCATTTAAAGTGATACCGAACAGCTTGGACAGGGCGATGAGTTTGTCGGTGTCGGGTACCGCCCCGTCGGCCTCCCATTTGCTGACCGCCTGGCGGGATACCCCCAGCTTGTCCCCCAGCCCCTCCTGGGAGAGCCCCAGCCGGGTGCGGTGGGCCTGGATGCGCTGCCCCAGGGTCATGGCCATCCCCCTCCTTTCACTGGTTTTATCCTATCCGATGGCGGCCCAAAAAGCAAGGGCCGCCCCCTTCCATCCTGTCAACCGGAGGTTGACAGACCGCCGCCCACAAAAAAATTGGGGAAAATGAAAAAAACAGTTGACATAGGGGGGACGACGTGCTAAAATACAATTCGTTCGGTCGGCAAGACCAGCAGTAACTGAATATGGGGGTATAGCTCAGCTGGGAGAGCGCTTGAATGGCATTCAAGAGGTCAGCGGTTCGATCCCGCTTATCTCCACCAAAACAAAAGCACCTGCGAAAGCAGGTGCTTTTGTTTTGGTGTTTAAACGGCTAAAAGGTGCTTTATTCTGGAATATCATAGAATGAAAAGGCAATACAGGAGTTGGATCGGAATGGGAGGATCAGTTTATCGGCGTTATAGACAAAAATGGGTGGCAAAAATTTGATGGAATTGTGCATTGAGAATGTGGACTCTCTAGTATATACTCTAGTATTGACTTTGAAAGGGCTAACATAGGATATGCATCTTTGTATCCGGACCGAGCGGCGCTTTCAAACAAGTCTGGATCATCAAAGATGAAAGGAGGCCAGAAAGCACCTATCCCGTGTGCGATAGTTGTATCCGCGCAGAAAAGAGAGATACAGACCATGTAAAAGGAGGAACCATCCAAATGCAGCAACGTCAGAAACGCGTCAAATCGCTTCTATCCCTGTTGTTAACACTTTCCATGCTCCTTTCCCTGGTGATCCTGCCTGTTTCGGCAAAGGAATCTGTGCCTGATCCTGCCGCGGCGCTTACGAGCGGCGAGGCGGGCGCGACTCTCGTCCTGGACGACGACCTGCTCAGCCTGGACCTGAGCAAGGAGACCTTCAACGCCACCCTGACTGTGCCTGTCTCCGCCGCGCAGAGCGGATGGACCCAGGAGCAGTGGAACACCTGGGCTGAGGACCTGACCTGGAGCCTGACCCGGGGCAAGGTGGACATCCAGGACCCTGCCCTGTATCCTCATATCTACACCGGCGATGATCTGGAGAACTGGATGAGCTGGGGCACCATCAACCAGCACGGCGCCGACGGCGTCAAGTACTTCGACCTGGAGAAGCCCGTCGTGACCGTGAAGGACGGCGAGGCCACCGTGAAGCTGACCTTCAGCCACGGCATCTTCTTCAACATGAAGGACGAGAAGCTGCCCCTGGTGACCAACTCCCTGCAGGCCATCGGCAGCAGCACCTTCCGTTACGCCCGCAACGTGTGGCCCG
Organism: uncultured Flavonifractor sp.; assembly: GCA_963557075.1. Classification (GTDB taxonomy): domain Bacteria; phylum Bacillota; class Clostridia; order Oscillospirales; family Oscillospiraceae; genus Flavonifractor. The sequence goes on from CAUWDA010000041.1 coordinate 12,780, forward strand.
GCTTCATCGGCAACTACGAGCTGTCCGCCAAGTCCGGCGACACCGTTCTGGCCACCGCTCCCATGGAGATCAACGTCTACGAGAGCAACGTCCGCCAGGACGATCTGCACGACGAGCTGATGGAGATCAAGGCCCTGGCTGAGAAGAAGGGCCGTTACTTCGACGTTCAGTCCTTCGGCAAGAGCACCGACGGACGGGACCAGTGGTATGTCGTGGTGTCCGACAGCGCCAAGTCCGTGAAGGACTTCCAGGAGATGAACGCTCTGGCCCAGACCGACCCTGAGAAGGTGCTGGCTCAGATCGAGAGCGGCAAGGACTTCCGCATCCCCGTCATGATGAACAACGTCCATCCCGACGAGGCCGGCGGCGTGGATGCCCACACCAACCTGCTGCGCACCCTGGCCACCGAGGACACCGTTACCTGGAACACCATCACCGGCCTGACCGGCGGCAAGCAGGTGGACAAGGGCCAGTACGATCCCAAGATCGTGGACTTCAAGCTGACCAGCGATGACGGCGACACCAACTACGCCTTCACCGGCTACGGCATGAAGATCAGCGCCACCACCATCAACAGCAACGGCAACGACGGCCGCACTGACGCCAGCGAGTACTACACCTTCAGCGCTGAAAAGCAGATGAAGGTGGACGAGATCCTGGACAACCTCATTATCATCGTCACTCCCGACGAGAACCCCGACGGCCGTACCTACAACACCCGTCCCAACGGCAACGGCTTCGACCTGAACCGCGACGCCTCCAACCAGACCCAGGCTGAGACCCGGAACATCGCCAAGCTCATCAGCCAGTGGAACCCCGTGGCCTTTGTGGAGTATCACGGCTTTACCGCCCAGTTCCTGGTGGAGCCCTGCACCCCTCCTCATGAGCCCAACCTGGAGTACGACCTGTTCGTGGACCAGTTCCTGCTGGCTGCCGAGGCCTACGGCAACGCGGCTCTGGCCACCATGTCCACCCAGTACAAGGACGCCTTTGAGACCAAGTACCAGACTTACTACACCCCCCTGCGTGACAACTTTGAAAACGGCAAGTGGGATGCCTGGGACGACCTGAGCACCAACTACACCCCCAGCTATGCCATGCTCAACTGCGGCTCCATGGGCCTCACCATTGAGACTCCCACCGGCGGCGAGTCCAGCGTCCGTCTGCTGGAGTGCGGCGCCTACGGCCTGTGGCAGTTCCTGTCCGACTGCAAGGAGACCTGCTATAAGGACCAGCTGGAGTTCTTCCGCCGCGGCATTGAGAACGAGGACCACCGTGAGAAGATGGAGAAGTGGTATGTTGACGTGAGCAACAACCAGCTGACCTCCGACACCTGGCGCGTGCCCTACGAGGGCAACGGCAAGTACTTCCCCGAGTACTATGTGCTGCCCGTGGACGCCGCCTCCCAGCGGGACCCCGCCGACGCCTATGAGATGGCCGAGTTCCTGATGCGCAACGGCGTGAAGGTCTCTGCCCTGACCAAGGACGTGACTGTGGACGGCGAGACCTACAAGGCCGGTTCCCTGGTGGTCGATATGTACCAGGCCAAGCGCAACTACGCCAACTGCGTGCTCAACCTGGGCAACGACGCCTCCGCCTCCGGCTTCCCCTCCCTGTACTCCGAGTCCGTCTCCAGCTTCCCCAGCATGCGTGGCTTTGACTGTGTCGCCATCGACACCGTCGGCGCCTTCAAGGGCGCGCTGAACGAGCTGACCGCTGTCAAGGCTGTCGGCCAGGTCAGCGGCACCGGCCCCATCGTGATCCTGGCCAACAACGGCGATGAGACTGTGCGCGCCGTCAACGCCCTGCTGGACGCCGGCAAGGCGGTGGGTATGATCACCGAGGGCGACCACAAGGGCGACTTCGTGATGAGCGACAGCGACTTTGCCTCTGTTTCCGGCAAGTACACCCTGGTGGCCACCCGCACCGACCGGATGCCCGTGGCCCATGCCATCCGTAAGCCCACCCTGTTCCTCACCGGCCGCAACGCCGCCTTCGGCGACGACAAGGTGAGCTCCGGCTACTACACCAAGTGGTTTGCCAACGGCTATGGCTTCGTCAACTACGACAACATCCACAACAACGGTACCTCCAACTATGATGTGATGGCTTACGCCAAGCAGCTGGGCTTCACCGTGGTGGAGGATCCCGCCAAGGCCGACATCATCATCGGCTCCGTGGCGCTCAACAAGGGCGCTTACGGCGATAAGGCTGTGGCCGCCGTCAAGGCTGGTACTCCCTACATCGCCACCGGCTCCGGCCCGATTGAGTACATCCAGGAGAATCTGGTTGCGGGGATCACCACGGACTCCAGAGGCATGGAGGCCCTTCACCGCGTGACCTATCCCACCGCCAGCCTGACCACCGCCAGCCAGGCGGCCGACGGCGACAACGTGATCTACACTCTGGACTGCACCGTGCTTACCGCCTATCCGGAGAACGCCCAGGTGCTGATCCAGGCCGCTGAGAAGGACAGCTTCATCGTGGGCTGCATGGCCGGCGGCAGCATCGACGGCGGCGTGGAGGCCATCGCCCTGAAGCAGGACGGCATGGATCTCACCATCTTTGCCAACTCCATCGTCAACCGTGCCCACCAGCAGGATGACTACCTGTTCGTCACCAACACCATCTACTCCAAGATGCTGGCTGACGAGAAGATGGAGATCGGCGGCGCTGCCTCCGGCAGCGACCTGCCCTTCGCCGACGTGTCCGCGCAGGACTGGTTCTACGGCGCTGTCAAGTACGTCTATGACAACAAGCTGATGGACGGCACTGGCGCCTCTACCTTCGCCCCCCTCATGACCACCAACCGGGCCATGGTCGTCACCACTCTGTGGCGGCTGGAGAACAGCCCTGTGGTCAACTACGCCATGAACTTCAGCGACGTGAAGGATGGCGCCTGGTATACCGAGGCGGTCCGCTGGGCGGCTTCCGAGAACATCGTCAAGGGCTACAGCGATACCGTCGCTGCTCCCGACGACACTGTGACCCGCGAGCAGATCGCGGTCATGCTGTACCGCTATGCGGAGCACAAGGGCTATGACGTCTCCGCCAAGGGCGATCTGAGCGCCTTTGCCGACGGCGGCAAGACCTCCGCCTGGGCCGTTGAGGCCGTGGAGTGGGCGGTTGGCTCCAAGCTCCTGTCCGGTAAGGACGGGAACGCGCTGGATCCCACCGGCAGCGCCACCCGCGCCGAGGTCGCCCAGCTCCTGATGAACTTTACCCAGAGCCTGAAGAAATAATCACTGACCGGGTCCGGACCCGCCGCTTTTGCGGTGGGTCCGGACTTTTTGCTGTCAGCGGGAATATGGCCGCTCTTTTTCTGTTTGGGCCGATGGCTTCTGGCTCTGCTGATGTCACCGGTCAATTGATAGAAGCGGGAAAATGTGCTAAAGTAAGCTGAACGATAAAGAATAAATTTACAAACAATAAATCGTGTACTTGACGGCAAGTATTCTCTTTGATTTATGGGTGTTTTCTCAGATCTATATAGGTTGCCTATGCAATTGCTAAAGTTGTCGTGTGACAGTTGATGCCAAGTTTGTTTGGTTGAGAATAAAAAACTGAATTTAAAAAGGAGAATGAAAAGGTGATGATTTCAAATATAAATGCAATGATCGATCATGATATTCAAAAAGTTTGGGACGTTGTTTTAGCTGTTGATAAATATGACTCATGGCGAAGCGATTTGAGCAAAACGGAAATAATAAATGACAAACGATTCGTTGAATACACAAAAAATGGATATGATACTACATTTACCGTTACCGTTGTAAAACCATATAAGCGCTGGGAATTTGATATGGAGAATAGCAACATGAAAGGCCACTGGATCGGAATTTTTACAGGCAAAGGGAATGAAACACAAATAGACTTTACAGAAAATGTGATGCCTAAAAAGTGGTTTATGAAACCTTTTGTAAAAAACTATTTGAAAAAGCAGCAAAAGCAATTTGTTCTGGACTTAAAGAATGCGTTGGAATAATAAAACTCGAAGTTAGGGGTTTGGGAATGACTTCAAGTAAAACTATTTGGAGTTTGTTTTAGAACGACTATCAAAATTGGGAGAATTACATATGCGCAACTTAAAGTTGACAAGTTCATTTAAAATAAAGCGCAAGATCCGGGGGAAAATCGACAGATTTTAATCAAGCAAATCTTGGTTCATCGGGGCACTTCTGCCTGGAGCAGTCCAAAGGGCAGGCGGGAGAATATGTTTCCTGTAGGTTTGTCAAACATATTGGACAGTGAACTCAGAAGGCGAAAGCCAGGCGAG
>CAUWDA010000042.1:0-16813 GCA_963557075.1 uncultured Flavonifractor sp.
ATAAAGCCCTTATAGGGCTTACTCAAGCCTCCGGCTTAGCCGGAGGTTTTGACTTCATCTCATGATAGGCTGATCCAGTAGCGCTGGGTCACCCCATCCCCTTCCGGGACTTCGTTCTCCAGCACACCGCCGTTTTTCACGATGGTCCGGCGGGAGGCCTCGTTGTCCTTGTCGCAGGTCACAAGCACCTGCTTCAGGCCCATCCGGCCGCATTCCTCCAGGGCCAACGCCAGCATACGGGATGCGTATCCCTTCCGCCGCTGACCGGGCCGCACACTGTAGCCGATGTGCCCGCCAAACTGCCGCAGGTAGTCGTTCAGGCTGTGGCGGATCTGGATCATACCCACCAGCTCTTCCCCCACCACCGCCAGGAAGGAGGTGGCGGTCACCATGCCCTTCCGCACCGTCTCACAACGACTGTTGTCCTGAACCAGCTGGTACCACTCCTGAAAGGAGGATGCTTCCTCCAGACCGGAGGTGCCGTCCAGACTGCTGCCGTCCTCCAAAAACGCCCCCCGGTAATTCCATATCTCCTGCGCCCAGTCAGCAGAGACAGGAATCAATCTCACGCCGTTATCCAACATACGAAGCAGCCTCCAATACATGGGCCGCCAGCACCGAGGTGGTCACGGCCCCAACTCCGCCGGGCACGGGGGTCACGGCCCCGGCAACCTCATTAGCTGCGGCAAAGTCCACATCCCCCACCAGAGCGCCGTTCTGGTCCACATTGATGCCCACGTCCAACACCAGCTGACCGGGGGCCAGGTGGTCCCGTCCGATCATATTGGCCTGCCCGGCGGCGGCGATGAGCACCTCCGCCCGGCGGCACTCGGCGGCCAGGTCGGCGGTACGGGTGTGGCAGAGGGTAACGGTGGCATTTCTCTCCAGCAGCAGCATGGCCAGGGGTTTGCCCACCACCAGGCTGCGGCCCACTACCACCGCCCGCTTACCGGTGAGGTCACAGCCGTAGTAGTCCAGGATCTCCATACAGGCCTGGGCGGTACAGGGCGGAAAGCCCGCCCCGCTGCCGGTGAACACTGCCGCCAGCGAACCGGCGGTGATGCCGTCCACATCCTTGGCCGGGTCCAGGGCGGCGCAGACAGCCTCCTCGTCTATGTGAGCGGGCAGGGGGCGGAAGAGCAGGCAGCCGTGGATCTCCCGGTCAGCGTTGATCTGACGGATGACCGCCAGCAGCTCCTCCTGGCCCGTCTGTTCCGACAAGGTAAATTGCTTGACAGCAATACCCACCTTCTCGCATCGCTTCAGCGCCCCCCGCTCATAGGACAGGTCTTCGGGCCGTTCCCCCACCCGCACGATAGCGAGGGTGGGGACGATCCCACGGGCCTTCAGTCCATCGGCCCGGAGGGCCAGCTGCTCCGTCAGGGCCTGGGCCACCGGGGCCCCTCTCCAATGCTCCGCCATCAGGCAAACCTCCCCAGTACCGCTCCATAGACCTGTTCCGCGATTTTCCGATACCGCTCCATCAGGGCGTCTACCTCGTCATTCATGGCCTGGGCATAGACCCGGTCAGTCATGCTCCTGGTGTTGACCTTCACGTTGAGGGCGGCGCCGCACAGCGCGCTCCAGCAGAGGACTGCCCCGGTACCCACGTCGGAACACATCATGGCGCTCCCCTTTTCCAGCATCTCACTGTGAAGGTCGATCGCTTCACAGCTCAACCGCAGGATCTCCATGGGGGGAGCGGCGGCCTCCCGCAGACAGGCCTCCATCACCTCCGCACGGCCGGGGGCGTCCTTGGGAATGGCATAGGCTCTGGACAGGGGTTCAAAGGCGGCGGCGGCGGCGTCCACCAGGGCCAGCAGGCGGGCGCGCAGCTCCTCCGCTTTGGCCATCAGGTTCTTGACATCCTCCTCCACCTCGGCGTACTTCTTTTTGCCCACGGTGTAGTTGCCCACCATGGTACACAGGGCGGCGCCCAGGGCGCCCGCCAGGGCGGAGACCCCGCCGCCGCCGGGGACCGGGGCCTTGGAGGCCAGGGCGTCCAGAAATCCGCCGCAGGTCTGCTGTGCGGTATCCATCAAATCACTCCTTATTGAAAGGGGCGGCCACAGACCGCCCCTACCCACATTGTGCAGGGGCAGACTGCGGTCGCCCGATTTAAAATTGATGGCTCAGAACAGGCCGGAGATCCTGCCGTTCTCGTCTACATCCACCTTCTCGGCGGCGGGGACCTTGGGCAGACCCGGCATGGCTCCCCACGGGACAAGTCCCGCGGGGGCCCCTGTTCTTTTCATCTGCTCGGGCGGAGTAAATCCGCCCGGCATCAAGGTTTTGGCTGCGCCAAAACGCTTGTTACGCCGCACTTGCGGCGGGCATGACCATGCCGGCTCAGAACAGGCCGGAGATCCTGCCGTTCTCGTCTACATCCACTTTTTCTGCTGCCGGGACCTTAGGCAGACCCGGCATGGTCATGATATCGCCGGTGAGGGCCACCAGGAAGCCGGCGCCGGCAGACACCTTGATATTGCGCACTGTGACCGTAAAGCCCTCGGGAGCGCCCAACAGGCTCTGGTCATCGGAGAAGGAATACTGGGTCTTGGCCATACAGATGGGCAGGCCGCCGAAGCCCAGGACGGTGAGCTCTGCCGCCTGCTTCTTGGCGGCGGGGGTGAGCACAACGCCGTCGCCGTGGTACACCTTTTTCACGATATCAGCAAGCTTGGCCTCGATGGGCTGGTCCAGGTCATAGGCGAAATTGAAGTGACTGGGCTCCTCACACAGGCGGATGACCTCCTGCGCCAGGGCGATACCGCCCTCGCCGCCCTTGGCCCACACCTCGCTGAGGGCCACATTGACGCCCAGCTCTCTGCACTTGTCCTCCACCAGCTTGAGCTCGGCCTCGGTGTCCGTGGGGAACCGGTTGATGGCCACCACACAGGGCAGACCGTACACAGTGGTGATATTCTCCACGTGGCGCAGCAGGTTGGGCAGGCCCTTCTCCAGGGCCTCCAGATTTTCGTTGTTCAGATCGGCCTTGGCCACGCCGCCGTGGTGCTTCAGCGCCCGGACGGTGGCCACCACCACTACGGCGGACGGGGTCAGTCCGGCCAGGCGGCACTTGATGTCCAAAAACTTCTCCGCCCCCAGGTCTGCGCCGAAGCCGGCCTCGGTAATGGCGTAATCCCCCATCTTCATGGCCACCCGGGTGGCCATGACGGAGTTGCAGCCGTGGGCGATGTTGGCGAAGGGACCGCCGTGGATAAAGGCGGGGGTACCCTCCAGGGTCTGGACCAGATTGGGCTTGATAGCATCCTTCAGCAGGGCAGCCATGGCGCCCTCGGCCTTCAGGTCGTGGGCGGTGATGGGGGCCCCGGCGCGGGAGTAGGCCACCACCATGCGGCCCAGCCGGTTCTTCAGGTCCTCCAAACCGGTGGCCAGGCAGAGCACCGCCATGATCTCGGAGGCCACGGTGATGTCAAAGCCGTCCTCACGGGGCACGCCCTGCATCCGTCCGCCCAGACCGCACACGATGTTGCGCAGCTGCCGGTCGTTCATGTCCACGCACCGCTTCCAGGTGATACGCTTGACGTCGATATCCAGCTCGTTGCCCTGCTGGATGTGGTTGTCCAGCATAGCGGCCAGCAGGTTGTTGGCCGCGCCGATGGCGTGGAAATCGCCGGTAAAGTGAAGGTTGATATCCTCCATGGGCACCACCTGGGCATATCCGCCGCCGGCAGCGCCGCCCTTGACGCCGAACACAGGACCCAGAGAGGGCTCCCGCAGGGCCACCACGGTGTTCTTGCCCAGACGGCGCATACCGTCCGCCAGGCCCACGGTGGTGGTGGTCTTTCCCTCGCCCGCAGGGGTGGGGTTGATAGCGGTGACCAGCACCAGCTTGCCGTCGGGCCGGTCCGCCCGGTCCGCCAGCAATTTCAGGTCGATCTTGGCCTTGTACTTGCCGTAGTACTCCAGATAGTCCTCATCCACCCCGGCCAGGGCAGCCACTTCACGGATATGGTGCATCTCACAGGCCTGCGCGATCTCAATGTCCGATCTCATGGTCCTTCACTCCTTTATCTCTTGCTCACGAACGAAAACGCGCCGGCTCGTCCCTCTTCGGCAAACCGGCGTTTTTCTTTCTTTTTGTGGAAGTATCATTTAAAATGTATCATTCTTTCCCCGGCTTGTCAACGAAAACGCAAAAAAGCAGACCGGCATAGGAGAATGACCACCGCACAACCATTCGGGGGCAATAAATATTTGTCACAATTGTTGACATTCCAACTAAAAATACCTATAGTGAGGGCGTAGCGTTATGGCAATAAAAGCGCAATATTTATCCATCTAATAAATGGACTCCATGATCATATTTCCAAGTGCAACGATGGCATAGAGAGGAGTTGCGGCCATGAAAAAGAAGGGGCGGCTGATCCTGTTCGTGGTTTTTGCAGGGCTGCTGTTGGCATTTGGTCCCAAAAAGCTGGGCTGGCTGGTACCGGGGGCGGACAACGCGGTTACGGGCTATGTAAAATATGAGTTGTTCTCCGGCGGTGGGGCGTATTCGCCCACCGAAACCGGAGCGGCGGAGCTGCGGACGGCGCTGGATGAGACCTGGGTGCTCTGGTGGGGCATCTCCAAATTCATCCCCATGGAAAACGAGGAGGACAACCCCATCCGACTGGAGATCTATACGGATGAGCCGGTTCCCGCCGCCGTTTTCGCGGTGGGCTCCGACGGGCTGTTATATCAGGGAGTGCTGCGCTTTCGTCCGCTGAACACCGAAGTATGGGAGATCTTGAACCGCCTGGAGTCGCAGTCAGAATAAACGGTGGACAAGGAAACGCAAAAAAGCAGACCGGCTGATTTTGCCGGTCTGCTTTTTGCAGCTTATATCGTGACGATCAAGCGGCCACCACGTTGACAGCGCGCAGCTTGTCAGCGTTCTTGGGATCGGGCTCCACGTCGTAGGTCACCTTCTGACCCTCCTGGAGGGTCTTGAAGCCGTCGCACACGATGGCGGAGAAGTGGACGAACACGTCGTCGCCGCCCTCGTCGTTGGAGATGAAGCCGAAGCCCTTGGTCTCGTTGAACCACTTGACAGTACCGTGATACATATTGATGGTACCTCCTGCAAAAATATTCGCGCTAAATGACAAGAAAACCCACATTTTAGGACACCGTCTGAAGAAGCGACGATGACTACAAAAATGTGAGTTCAGGCCGTACATTTAGACTACCCGAATACTATAACACCGAACGGTGCTCCCGTCAAGAAAAACATACCGGTGCGTAAGAAAAGGAACACAGGCCGGCCCCGGTGGTCCGGGGCCGGCCTGTACAGGGTCTTCAAGCGGTTCAGTCGTTGCCCTTCATCAGCAGGTACATGACCGCCTTCTGAGCGTGGAGGCGGTTCTCCGCCTCATCAAAAATCTCACCGGCGTGGGCCTCAAAGACCTCAGCGGTGATCTCCTCCCCCCGGTGGGCGGGCAGACAGTGCTGCACCATGGCGCCGGGATTGGCCACCGCCATCAGCTCGTCGTTGATCTGATAGATGCCCTCAAAGACGGCCCGGCGCTTCTGGGCCTCATCCTCCTGGCCCATGGAGGCCCACACATCGGTGAACAGGGCGTCGGTGCCGGCGGCAGCCTCCTTGGGGTCGCGGCACAGGGTGAACTTGTCCCCGTAGCTCTTGGCAAACTCCAGCACCTGCGGATCGGGGTCATAGCCCTCGGGGCAGGCCACGGACACCTCCATCCCCACCTTCAGGCCGCCCGCGATCAGGGAGTTGGCCATGTTATTGCCATCGCCGACGTAGCACATTTTCAGCCCCTCCAGCCGGGACTTATGCTCCCGGATGGTCATCAGGTCGGCCAGCACCTGGCAGGGGTGGGCGAAGTCGGTAAGGCCGTTGATGACCGGAATGGAGGCATACTTGGCCAGGGTCTCCACCTCGGCCTGACCAAAGGTACGGATCATGATGCCGTCGCAGTAGCGGCTGAGCACACGGGCGGTATCCTCGATGGGCTCGCCCCGGCCGATCTGACTCTCCTTGCCGGAGAGGAAGAGCGCGTGTCCCCCCAGCTGGAACATACCGGTCTCAAAGGAGACCCGGGTACGGGTGGAGTTTTTTTCAAAGATCATAGCCAGAGTCTTGCCTTCCAGATAGCGGTGGGTCAGTCCATGCTTCTGATCGTACTTCATCTGGTCTGCGGTATCCAGGATCTTTACGATGTCCTCCTTGGACAGGTCGAGCAGCTTGAGCAGGTCTTTATCCATTGTGATCCCCTCTTTCATTTATTTCCAGCTCTTACAGTAGCGTCTCCTGCATAATGGCAAGGCCCTTATCGATCTCCGCCATGGAGATGGTCAGCGGGGGAAGCAGCCGCAGGGCGGAGCCCGCAGTGAGCACCAGCAGCCCCTTTCGGATCAGCCGTGCCGCCAGCACCCTGTTGCTCTCCTCTCCCTGTACCTCCACTCCGATCATCAGGCCCAGGCCCCGGGTCTTGCCCAGGCTGGTCAGGCCCATGCGCTCGATTCGGGCGCGGATATAGTTTCCCTTCTCCCGGACCTTGGCCAGGGCGTCCTCGTCCAAAATATCCAGCACCACCCGGGCTGCCGCCGCGCAGATGGGGTTGCCGCCGAAGGTGGTGGCGTGGGTACCGGGACCCAGCACATCCCGGCAGCGCTCGTTGGCCAGGAAGCCGCCCATAGGCAGGCCGCCGGCGATGCCCTTTGCAAAGGACACCGCATCCGGGATGATGCCGTACTGTTGGAAGGCAAAGAGCGTTCCGGTGCGGCCGATGCCGGTCTGAACCTCATCCACTAGCAGCAGCCAGTCCCGCTCGGCACACAGTACCGCCAGATCGTGGACATAGTCCGGGTCCATGGGGAGCACGCCCCCCTCCCCCTGTACCAGCTCCAGCATCACAGCGCACACATCGTGGCCCGCCACCTCCTGGATGGCATCCATACTGCCCGCCTGGGCGTACCGGAAGCCGTCGGTAAAGGGGAAGAAATAGTTGTGGAACACATCCTGACCGGTAGCGGTCAGGGTGGTAATGGTGCGGCCATGGAAGGAATTGCGCAGCGTAATGATGGTGCCCCGCCCTTTGCCGTACTTGTCAAAGGAATACTTTCGGGCCAGCTTGATCATGCCCTCGTTGGCCTCCGCGCCGGAATTGCCGAAAAAGGCCGCCGCCATACCGGAGCGCTGGCACAGCTGCTGGGCCAGCTCGGCATAGGGCTGGGAATAAAACAGGTTGGAGATGTGGCCCAGCTTCATGGCCTGACCGGTAATGGCCTCCACCCATCTGGGATCGGCGCAGCCGATGGAGTTGACGCCGATGCCGGAGGAGAAATCAATGTACTCCTTCCCTGCCAGGTCATACAGGGTGGCCCCCTGTCCGTGATCGATATCCACGTCGAACCGGCCATAGGTCTGCATCATATACTGGTGGTCCAGCTCCACCAATTCTTTATGGTCCATCATATCACCTCACATCAGCATGGTGCCGATGCCCTCATCGGACAGCAGCTCAATGAGGATGGAGTGCGGGATGCGTCCGTCCAGAATGACGGCGTTCTCCACGCCGGAGCGCACCGCCTCCACGCAGCACTCCACCTTGGGGATCATCCCCCCCTTGATGACCCCGTCCTGCACCAGTCCGGGCACCTGGGACAGGCGCACCACCGACAGCAGGGTGCTGTCATCAGCCGGGTCCATCATCAGGCCCCGCACATCGGTGAGGAGGATCAGCTTCTCCGCCTTCAGCGCGGTGGCCAGCCTGGCGGCGGCGGTATCGGCATTGATGTTATAAGCGTTCTCCCCGTCAACGCCCTGGGCCACGGTGGACACCACCGGGATATAGCCGTCCTTTAAGGCGTCCTCCACCATCTGGGGCTCCACGGCGGTGATCTCCCCTACCAGGCCGTATTTCTCGTCCAGCTTTTGGGCCTGGAACAGCCCGGCGTCCATACCGCACAGGCCGACCGCTTTGCCGCCCATCCGGTTCAGGATGGCCACCAGGTTCTTGTTCACCTTGCCGCACAGCACCTGCTGGACGATTTCCATGGTCTCCTCATCGGTATAGCGCAGGCCGTCCACAAACCGGGACTCTTTGCCGATCTTGTCGAGCATCTCGGTGATCTCCGGCCCGCCGCCGTGGACCACCACTACCCGGATGCCCACCAGGTGGAGCAGGATGATGTCGGAGATGACGGCCTGGCGCAGCTCCTCGGAGATCATGGCGTTGCCGCCGTATTTCACCACCACGGTTTTGCCGTAGTACTTCTGAATGTAGGGCAGGGCTTCGGCCAGTACCTTGGCCCGGTCCACCTCGCTGAATGCCATTACTGTGTGCCTCCAGTCCATAATAGAGTGATGAGTTAGGAGATAGAAGATAGGAGATACGATATTTGTCCGGCTGTGCCGGACACCTCAACTCCTATCTCCTCACTCCAAACTCTTAACCGGTCTCACTATCTCCTGTCTATATCTCAGGTATAGAGTGACGAGCTAGGAGATAGAAGATAGGAGATACGATATTTGTCCGGCTGTGCCGGACACCACAACTCCTATCTCCTCACTCCAAACTTGTCTCACTATCTCCTATCCGTCTCTTAGGTATAGAGTGACGAGTTAGGAGATAGAAGATAGGAGATACGATATTTGTCCGGCTGTGCCGGACACCACAACTCCTATCTCCTCACTCCAAACTCCTAACTTGTCTCACTATCTCCTGTCTATCTCTCAGGTTCGGTAGTCGCCGTTGATCTTGACGTAATCGTAGGTCAGGTCGCAGCCCCAGCAGGTGGCCTCGTGCTCCCCCTCATGGAGGTCCACCAGGATGATCACCTCATCCTGAGACAGAATACTCTTGGCACTCTCCTCATCGAAGTCCACCCCGGCGCCCTGTTCACACACCAGGATCTCCCCCACGGCGGAGGAGAACTTCACGTCCACGTACTCGGGCCGGAAGGGGGCCTTGGAGTAACCCATGGCGCACAGCACCCGGCCCCAGTTGGCATCAGAGCCAAACATGGCAGCCTTCACCAGAGAGGAGCCCACCACCGCCTTGGCCAGACGCTCGGCGCTCTCCTCGCTGCGGGCATTGGCGACGGTGCAGGTGATGAGTTTGCTGGCGCCCTCGCCGTCGGCGGCGATGGAGCGGGCCAGCTGCTCAAAGACGTAGTAGAGCGTCTTATAAAAGACGGTATAGCTGTCGTCCTTCCACTCGATAAGTTCGTTGCCCGCCATGCCGTTGGCCAGCACCACGCACATATCGTTGGTGGAGGTGTCCCCATCCACCGTCACCCGGTTAAAGGTGCGGGGAACGATCTCGTGGAGGGCGTCGGTAAGCATCTCGTGGGTGATGGCGCAGTCGGTGGTGACAAAGCACAGCATGGTACCCATATTGGGGTGGATCATGCCGGACCCCTTGGCAATGGCGCCGATGGTCACCGTCTTGCCGCCAACGGAACAGGTCACAGACAGCTCCTTCTTCACGGTATCGGTGGTCATGATGGCGTTGGCCGCGGCGTCGGAGCCGTCCTTGGACAGAGCGGCGGCAGCCGCCGGCAGCCCCTGGGCAATGGCGTCAATGTTAAGCTCCTGGCCGATGACACCGGTGGAGGCCACCACGAAGTCAGAGGGCCGCAGCCCGGTGGCCTGGGCCGCCAGCCGGCACATGGTCTCGGCGTGCTCATGGCTGTTTGGGGCGCAGGCGTTGGCATTGCCCGAGTTAGCCACGATCGCCTGGGCTTCTCCGTTTTCCAGATGCTCCATAGTCACATACAGCGGAGCGGCCTTCACCCGGTTCATGGTGTAAACCGCCGCTGCCACGCAGGGCTGTTCAGAGAGGATGAGGGCCAGATCCTTCTTTCCCTCCAGCACCTCGGGCATCTTGCTCATGGGGGGCTGGTTGCCGTCCCCCTTCCCTTTCTTCACGCCGCAGTGGACGCCGGACGCGGTAAACCCCTTGGGGGCGGTGACACCGCCGGGGATCTGTTTCATAAGATTCACTCCTCATTCCTTAGAGCGCCAGGCCGCAGGTCATATCAAAGCCCAGCATCAGATTCATGTTCTGCACCGCCGCGCCGGAGGCCCCCTTGCCCAGGTTGTCAAACCGCGCGGTGACGATGCTCTGCCCCTCATGCCCGCTGACGGTGAGCTCCAGCCTGTCGGTACCCGCCAGGGCATTGGCCGCCAGGAAGGCGGGCTCCTCTGTATAGGGCGCCACGCTTACCAGGGGCTGTTTGGCGTAGTAGGCCATCAGGATCAGGCTCAGCTCCCGGGCCGTGGGCTGTCCCACCAGGTAGCGGTTGTGGAGGAAGATGGTGGTAGCCATCCCCTTATAGTAGTCATCCACCACGGGGGTAAACACCGGCGGGACATCCAGACCGGAGATCTTCTGCATTTCGGGCAGATGCTTGTGCCGCAGAGTAGTCCCGTACACCCTCGGACTGTAAAGTTCTTCCCCTTTCCCCTCTTCTTCATACTGGGCGATCATCTTCTTGCCGCCGCCGGAGTAGCCGGTGAGGGAAAAGCAGGTCATGGGGTAATCCCGGGGCAGGATCCGCATGGATACCAGCGGAGCGGCCGAGGCCAGAAATCCAGTGGCATGGCAGCCCGGATTGGCTACAAACCGGGCCTTTCCAATCACTTCCCGAGGATTTTTGTACAATTCCGGAAAGCCGTATACCCAGCCGGAGGCGGTGCGGTGAGCGGTGGAGGCGTCAATGACCCGGGTACGGGAATTCTCGATGAGCCCCACCGCCTCAATAGCCGCCCCATCCGGGAGACAGAGGAACACCAGATCCGACGCATTGATGAGCCGCTTTCTTTCTGTCAAGTCTTTTCGCTTGTCAGGATCGATGGTCAGCAACTCGATGTCGTCCCGGTCTGCCAGCCGCTGATGGATCTGCAGGCCGGTGGTGCCCTCCTGACCGTCGATGAATACCTTGGGCTTACTCATGTACTTTCTCCTCCACAAAGGCCTTGATATTGGCGATCTGCCGCTCCACAGCCTCTTTCGCAGGGCCGCCGTAGTTCCCCACGGGACAAGCCCCGTGGGGCCCCCATTTTCCTTTCCATGCTCGGCGGAAATGAATTCCGCCTGCGCCAAGGTTTTACCCCTGGTAAAACGCTTGTACGCGCCATTCGGCGCGCCGGTCTGCGGCGGCACGATCAGTCATGCTCTCTCTCCGCCACAAAGGCCTTGATATTGGCGATCTGCTGTTCCACAGCCTCTTTCGCAGGGCCGCCGTAGACCTTGCGGCCATTGACGCAGGTCTTGAGCTCCAGGGCCTGATACACGTCCGCGTCAAACAGGTTGGAGATGGAGCGGAAATCCTTTAAAGGCAGGGTGTCCAGGGTCTCCCCGACCTTGATGCACAGGTTGACCAGCCGGCCCACGATCATATAGGCCTCCCGGAAGGGCATCCCCTTCTTGGTCAAATAGTCGGCGCAATCGGTGGCGTTGATGAATCCGCCGGAGGCCGCATTTCTCATGTTCTTGGGCAGAACCGTAAGGGTGTCCAACATGGCAGTAAAGACGGGCAGGCACATCTCCACGGTGTCGATGGCGTCGAATACCGGCTCCTTGTCCTCCTGCATATCCTTGTTGTAGGCCAGGGGCAAGCCCTTCATCACGGTGAGCAGGGTGATGAGGGAGCCGTATACCCGCCCCGTCTTGCCCCGTACCAGCTCGGCCACATCGGGGTTCTTCTTCTGGGGCATAATGGAGGACCCGGTGGAGTAGGCGTCGTCCAGCTCCACATATTTGAATTCCCAGGAGCACCACAGAATGATCTCCTCGGAGAACCGGGACAGGTGCATCATCAGGATGGAACAGGCGGACAAAAACTCAATGGCGAAGTCCCGGTCAGACACCGAGTCCATGGAGTTGTCGGTAGGCTTTTGGAAGCCCAGGGCGGCGGCAGTCTGGAACCGGTCCACCGGATAGGTGGAGGTGGCCAGAGCCCCCGCGCCCAAGGGACATTCGTCCATGCGCTCCAGGCAGTCCTCAAGGCGGGTCACATCCCGGCGGAGCATATTGGCGTAGGCCATCATGTAGTGGGCGAAGGTGGTGGGCTGGGCCCGCTGGAGATGGGTATATCCCGGCATAACGGTCTCCAGATTGGCCTCTGCCTTTTTGACCAGCACCCGCTCCAGCTCCAGCACCATATTGATGATCTTGGGGATCTCCTGCTTGACGTACAGCCGGAAATCCACCGCCACCTGGTCATTCCGGCTGCGGGCCGTGTGGAGCCGCTTGCCGGTGTCCCCGATGCGCTGGGTGAGCATGGTCTCAATATTCATGTGGATGTCCTCGTTCTCCAGCGAGAACTCCACCTGTCCGGCGTCGATGTCCGCCAGGATGACGTTCAGACCCTCGATGATCTTTTCTGCCTCATGCGCCTCAATGATGCCCTGCTTGCCCAGCATGGCGGCATGGGCAATAGAACCGGCGATATCCTCTTTGTACATCCGGGCATCAAAGGTAATGGAAGAGTTGAAGTCATTGACCAGTGTATCGGTCTCTTTCTGGAACCGTCCGGCCCATAGTTTCATTGTATCTTAACCACCTTTTTACTTTGTCAGGAGCGTGGAGACAGGAGACAGGTGTTTTCCCGACCAACGGCCTGTCTCCTATCTTCTATCTCCTATCTTCTATCTCACTTGTTCAGCTTGCCCTGGTCACGGAGGGCCAGTACGGTATCAGGCAGGCCCCACAGGTTAATAAAGCCGGTGGCGTCGTCTCCCCAGCGGCACAGCCGCCGGGGGCCCCTCTGGATCTCACTTGCGCGGGCGGAATGAATCCGCCCTTGCGCCAAGGTTTTCGCAGAGCGAAAACGCTTGTGCGGCGCACCCGCGCCGCCCCGGCTTCGCCGGGAACCAGAACGACGCCTCTTATTTGTTCAGCTTGCCCTGGTCACGGAGAGCCAGCACGGTATCAGGCAGGCCCCACAGGTTAATGAAGCCGGTGGCGTCGTTCTGGTTGTAGTCGCTCTCCTGGAAGGTGACGATATCCTCGGAGTAGAGCGTCTCGGGGGAGGTGACGCCGGAGGTGATGATATTGCCCTTGTAGAGCTTCAGCTTCACCTGGCCGGTCACGTGCTTCTGGGTCTCGGCGGCAAAAGCGGACAGGGCCTCCCGCAGAGGAGTGAACCACTTGCCGTTGTAGACCAGGTCGGCAAAGTCCACCGCCAGCTTGCTCTTCATGTGGGCGGTATCCTTGTCGATGGTGATCATCTCCAGCACCTCATGGGCCCGGTACAGGATGGCGCCGCCGGGGGTCTCGTACACGCCCCGGTCCTTCATGCCGGTCATCCGGTTCTCCACGATGTCCAGCAGGCCGATGCCGTTGTCGCCGCCCAGCTTGTTCAGCTTGCGGATGATATCGGAGGCCTTCATCTTCTCCCCGTCCACTGCCACGGGCCAGCCCTGCTCAAAGTCGATGGTCACATAGGTGGGGACATCGGGGGCCATGGCGGGAGACACGCCCATCTCCAGGAAGCCGGGCTTGTCATACTGGGGCTCGGAAGCCGGGTCCTCCAGGTCCAGGCCCTCATGGGACAGGTGCCACAGGTTCTTATCTTTGGAGTAGCTGGTCTCCCGGGATATCTTCAGAGGGATGTTGTGGGCCTCGGCATAGTCGATCTCCTCGTTCCGGCTCTTGATGTCCCACTCCCGCCAGGGGGCGATGATCTTCATCTCAGGGGCGAAGCGCTTAATGGCCAGCTCGAAGCGGATCTGATCATTGCCCTTGCCGGTACAGCCGTGGGCAATGGCGTCGGCCCCTTCCTTCCTGGCGATGTCCACCAGGCCCTTGGCGATGACGGGCCGGGCAAAGGCGGTACCCAGCAGATAGTCCTCATACTTGGCGCCCATCTGCATGGAGGGGATGATGACGTCGTCCACCATCTCGTCCACCAGATCCATCACATACAGCTTGGAGGCCCCGGTCTTGATGGCCTTCTCCTCCAGGCCCTCCAGTTCGTCGTTCTGCCCCACATCGCCGGCCACAGCGATGACCTCAGGATTCCCGTAGTGCTCCTTCAGCCAGGGGATGATAATGGATGTATCCAGACCGCCGGAATAGGCGAGTACCACTTTTTTCACATCAGACATGGTAAAAACCTCCGTTTGCTTTTGTTGGAGTTAGTGTACCACAGCCCGATTCAAAAGGCAATAGTCATATCGCATAAATATTCGTATAAAACCCGCTAATACCCCGTTTTATTTTGTTGTATCCGCATATTATGCATTTTATTGTGTATATTTGAATAGCTACATACAGTACAGCTGCCCGGAACAGGGGGGCAGACAAACCGTCAGCGTTCCACCGGAGGGCGCCGGGCAGTCCTCCTCAGGGGTATGCCCGCCGAAGCGCTGCCAGTCGGTGTGGAGGAGCAGCTTTGCCCCCGCCCCAGCGGGCAGCGTATACTGACGGGCCTGATCGCTGAAATTAAAGAGGGCGGCCAGCCGCTCGCCGCCCCCCTCCCGCTGGATGGCGTAGATACAGGCTGCCTCCTGGCGGCAGTCCAGCCAGGCGAAGCCCTCCGGCCGGTAATCCCACCGGGACAGAGCGGGGTGGTCCAGATAGATGTGGTTCAGCTCCGCCATATAGCGATAAAAGGCGTCGTGGATGGGAAAGTCCCGCAGCAGCCAGTCCTGCTCCCGTTTCTCGTCCCACTCCCGGAAGTGACCGATCTCGTTGCCCATGAAGTTAAGCTTCTTCCCCGGGTGGACCATCATATAGAGGTAGAAAGCCCGGGCCTGGGGAAATTTTTCCTCATAGCCGCCGCTCATCTTCTGCAAAATGGTGGCCTTCCCATGGACCACCTCATCGTGGGACAGGGGGAGCAGGTAGCGCTCCTGATAAAAATAATGCATAGAGAAGGTAAGCTGGTGGTAGCGGTCGGGTCTCTGGTCCGAAGGGGTCTGAAAATAGGAGAGGGTGTCGTGCATCCAGCCCATATCCCACTTATAATCAAAACCCAGCCCCCCCGCCTCTGCCGGGTCCGTCACCCCGGGGAAGCTGGTGGAGTCCTCCGCCACCAGGATGCATCCGGGACACAGCGCCTTTAATCCCCGGTTCATGGTGCGCAGAAAGGCAACTCCGTCTCCGTTGACGCCCCGGGCTTCATCCCCCTGCCAGTAGAGGATCCGGCTGATGGCGTCCATCCGCAGTCCGTCGAAGTGAAAGACCTCCAGCCAATAGCGGGCGCAGGACTGGAGAAAGGAGCGCACCTCCCCCCTTGCGTGCATGAAATTGCAGGTCCCCCACTCGCTGACCTTCACATCCCGGTGGGGGTACTCATAGAGGTCCGATCCGTCGTACCGGGCCAGCCCGTAGTCATCCACCGCAAAGTGGGCGGGCACAAAGTCCAGCAGCACCCCGATGCCCGCCTGATGGAGCCGGTCAATGAGCATCATCAGCTCCTTTGCGGTACCGTACCGGCTGGTGGGGGCGTAAAAGCCGGTGATCTGATAGCCCCAGCTCTCGTCGCAGGGGTGCTCACTGAGCGGCAGGAACTCCACATAGTTGTACCCGCTCTCCTTTACATAGTCGATCAACGGCTGCGCCAGCTCGTCATAGCGGTACCAGCCGCCATCCGGCTTTTTCCGCCAGGAACCCAGGTGGAGCTCATAGATGTTCAGCGGCTCCTCCCGGCGGTCGTTCCGCCCCGCCATCCAGGCCTGATCGCCAAAGGTATAGTCCGACAGGTCCCGCAAAACCGAGCACCGCCCCGGCCGAAGCTCCATACCGAAGCCGTAGGGGTCGCAGTGGTCGGTAAAGCCCCCGTCCCGCCGGAAGATCCGATACTGATAGCAGTCCCCCGGTCTCACGCCGCCGGCCCACAGCTCATAAAAATGACCGTCCAGCACCCGCTCCATGGGCAGCTCCCGCCCGCCGTGGAGGAGGGACACTCCTTCCGCCCCGGGCGCAAATGTGCGGAACAGCGCCCCGTCTCCCTCGGGGCGCCCGCCCAGAAAGGTATAGGCATCAAAGCACTGTCCGGTATAAAATGCGTAGGTATCCATGAATCGTTCCCCTTTTTAATTGACTATCGTCCAATATTTTACTATAATCATAACACAGAACCCCGGAATGAGACAGCGGCAATTTTAGGCCATCGTCTGTTATTGGACTTTTTCGCAAATAAGTCAAGGAGATCCCCTATGGATCTGAGAGAAAAAAAGACCCTGCGGGCCATCCGCAGCGCGTTCCTGGATCTGCGGGCCAGGCTGTCTCTGGAACGGATCACCGTCAAAGAGCTGACCCAGCGGGCGGAGATCAGCAAAGCCACCTTCTACCTCCACTATCGGGACATATACGACCTGTCCGCCCAGCTGCAAAAAGAGGTGGTGCACAGCGTACTGGAGAGCATCGAGCGGCCCCGGCTTCTGGCGGAGGATCACGGAGCCTTCGTCAACCGGCTCTTTGACGCCTTTGCCGCCCAGCAGGAGCTTATCGACATCCTCTTCTCCGGCAACCAGGCCTCCGTCCTGCCCATCAGCATTGAGAGAGAGCTGCGGGAGCTGGTGGACAGTCTCTTCCCCCAGACCAGAGAGGACGCCCGCTTCAATGTGCTGCTGACCTACCAGATCCAGGGGGCCTACTATGCCTACCAGCAGCACCGGCGCACCTTCGGCGCCCGCCAGGTACGGGACACCATCAGCGCGATCTCCCAGCAGATCGCCGCCGCCGGCGGGATGCTGCCGGCAGATCCGCCCGCACACTGACTCCGCCGACAGAAAAGAACAAATTTTGCATCAGCGTAAGTGAAAGATTGTAGGTTTGTCAATGATGTGTTACACGAAGGAAAAAGCGCATAAGACCTGTTT